>NZ_FNYI01000005.1:0-394816 GCF_900108925.1 Arthrobacter sp. yr096
CCAACAACTTACACCACACAACACACTGCACGCGTCCACTATGTGGTTCCCGAACAACAACCCACCACGGGTAGCCGGAACCAACAACTAAATAACAACACCACAGTTGTAACCCAAAGATTTCCCACCCACCCCCCACACACGGGGGACGGGACGGGTAACAGAGTTACGGCGGTCATAGCGTGGGGGAAACGCCCGGTCCCATTCCGAACCCGGAAGCTAAGACCCACAGCGCCGATGGTACTGCACCCGGGAGGGTGTGGGAGAGTAGGACACCGCCGGACAACCATTCACGAAGAGCCCCGACCACCACGGCCGGGGCCCTTCGCATTTAACACACTTGTTGAAATTCGGGTCTATCCGTGTTCGTGGATTTCACAGGGACAATACATGTTTCTGCACGTGTAGCAGGCAGGTTCCATGGTGCAACGGGGGCAGACGCCGCACTTTACGGGGGCGGTGTGCCTCTCGGCCTGCTCTGGAATGAAGGCCTCTCCACAGCGGTAGCACGGTGGCCGGGAGCTGTTCGCCCCGTGTGCACGCGCGTGGTTGCCTGACATCAGAAGTCTCCGACGCCTGTGAACATCAGCACTGCCATCAGGAGGAACAGGATCCCTGTTAGCAGGTCGGTACGAATGCGGGGAATCAAGTGGGCGATTGATCGGCCGATTTGGTGTCCGGCGACTGAAACGACGAAGGTGGTGAACGCGAACAGGATGGGAGCAACCCATAGCTCATGCCCGGCGAGGCCCAAAGCAGCGCCGGCGGCGACGTTGTCGATGCTCAGGGGTACGGGCAACCATCGCCGTGCCGTCTTCATGTCAAGATCGGCATGCTCTGGTGAACGGATTGCTTTGATGGTGATCCACAAACCATAAGCGGCCAGGCCGATGCCTCCGATGATCTCAGCTGTGTCCTCGATCTGTGTACTGAGGTAGACGCCAACCAGCATCCCGACGACGGGCGCCAGCCCATCCCACAGGCCAAAGATTGCGGACGTTCTGACCGACGTGCGCCAGGACGGTTTGAGTCCACCGAGGACCACTGAGGTTCGAAAAGTGTCCAGGCTCAGGGCGAATCCCAGCCCCAGAAGTGCAATCATGATGACTTTCCTTTCAACACCGTCGATGACAGCGTTACGTGCGTTTTTCCGTTCGTGGCCGGTACCGGCGTCGTTGACCGCTTGGTGCGGCCCACTTGGGTCTGGGAATCAAGGGCTGCGTTGTGGGGCGTGCGGGGTCGTTTGCCGCTGCCAGCGCTGCCTCAACGAGTCCGTGATCCGGAGCGAGATGACAGACCGGATCAGTCCGGGCGGCGTCTCCAGTGAGGGCAAACGCCTGACAACGGCAGCCGCCGTAGTCGATGTCCTTGCGGTCACAGCTGCGGCATGGATCGGGCATCCATGCGTCGCCGCGGAACTGCTGAAACAGGGGAGCCTCCTCCCAGATCCACTCAAGCGAGTGTTCGCGAACACTCGCAGGAGGAATCTTCAAGCCACGGGCCACCTCATGTGCCGCCGGACACGGGAGTGCCTCGCCGTTGGGAACCACAGTGAACTGCCGGCGGGCCCAACCGTCCATGCACGGCTTGGGATATTTGCTGTAGTAGTCGGGCAGTACATAGATGATGTCCATGCGGTCTCCGAGCCGTTCTTGAGCAGCCTGGACCACAGCCTCTGCTCGCTCAAGCTGCTCCCTGCTGGGGAGCAATGCGGCCTGGTTGAGTCCCGCCCAGCCGGCATACTGCGTATTGGCGAGTTCTATACGGTCAGCCTCCATCGTCTCGGCCATCTCGAGAATGCCGGAGATTCTGTCAATGTTCTGCTGGTGCAGCACCACGTTCAGGGTGAGCGGCCATCCCAGCTGCTTGACGAGCTTTCCAACCACCTGCTTACGTTCGAAAGAGGGGGTGCCGGCGATCAGGTCCGACAACTCTTGGTCATCGGCCTGGATACTCAGCTGCACGTGGTCGAGACCCGCCGCGCGGAGTTGCTCCGCACGACGTGTGGACAAACCGAGCCCGCTGGTAATCAGGTTGGTGTACAAGCCCAGTTGGTTGGCGTGTTGGACGAGGTCAACGATGTCGTGACGCTGAAGGGGCTCGCCGCCGGAAAGGTGAAGTTGCAGAACACCCAGCTCGGCGGCCTCGGTAAATACCCGTTGCCATTCATCGGTGGTGAGCTCATCACGGTAGTCATCGAGTTGGAGCGGGTTGGAACAATAGGAACAGTGAAGCGGACACGCATACGTGAGCTCAGCGAGCAGTCCGTAGGGTTTATCCATGACTTACCTCCATGCTGTGCTTGGTGACCAGTGCTGCCACGAAGCTTTGGACGTCGCCATCGGCAACTTGATCGAATTGGCCGCGCAGTTCGGCGCTGATCTCTGCGATGGTGCGGTTCGAGTCGCATAGCTGGACGATGGCAGCCCCAGTAGCGTTGAGAACCAACACCGTTTCCGGCGACAACAATGCATGCTGCTGGCGAGCGGCGTTAAACACCAAGCGGACATGCGGCGCAAGCCGCGGACGAGCGGTCTCGCTAATTCGGTCCATAAGCCTGGTCAATCGAATCGAGCATGCTCCACAGCACGTCACATTTGAATGACAGCGCTGCTACCGCGGCGGCTTGTGTTTAGGGGGTGATGCAGTGCGTCCGCACAATCTCAATGCCATGTTCGGAGTCCCTGGGAGCCTGGCTGATCCGGGCACGAAAGTAGGAGAGTTCGTGGGGGTCGATCCAGGTATAGTGCCGCTCGAATGCATTGAGCCGATGAGCCATCAAGTCCGGCGCAAACAACTCTGTCAGCTTAAGGATGTTCATGGTGGACTTATTGATCAGGCTCCGGCCATGGATGCTGGTGACCACATTGTTTTCCCGGTACAACCGGCCGATCACCGGAATCATGGCCTCGGCGAGAGCCTCCCGGCCCATCCACTTATCAAGACAAGAATCTGCACTGTGCCGCATCGGGCTACCTTTCGAGTGAGTAAGGTCCCGTCGGGTTTGGTTCCCCGGCCCTCAAGGGACTTTGCCAACGGGTCATTCAGGCCGGGGTACCAAAAGTTCGTCAGGCGACAGGCCGCCAGAGGATGGCTGAGCGGAGTTCTTTGGCTGCGCGTGCGGGGTCTGCTGCGCCATAGATAGCGCCGCCGGCCACTGCCACTTCGGCACCGGCCTGCTGTACATCCCCGATGGTGGCCACCTTCACTCCTCCAGCCACGGAGAACGGCACACGGGCCTCCGCCCCGGCACGAAGCAATCCGCTCAGATCAAAACCGGGTTTGGCTTGTTCGTCCAAACCAGCGTGCATCTCAACGAACTTCGCACCCAACGCCCGGGCTTCCTTGGCCCGGGTGACCTTGTCCGCCACACCAATCAAGTCCACCACGATGCCCTTGTTATGGGCCTTGGCGGCCTTCACAGCACCCGCGATCGTGGAATCATCGGCCGTACCGAGCACAGTCACCAGATCAGCGCCGGCCTTGAAAGCGATATCGGCTTCCAGTTCCCCGGCATCCATGGTCTTCATGTCCGCGAAGACAATCTTGTCCGGGTGGGCTTCCTTGATCGCCGTGACAGCGGACAATCCCTCGGCCTTGATCAGCGGCGTGCCCAGTTCAATGATGTCAACATACTCGGCAACCTGACCGGCCAGCAGCAGGGCCGCCTCGGTGGTCAAAACATCCATAGCAACTTGAAGCTTCATAACGGTTCCATTCATTCGATAGTGAACTACAGCTATATGCCTAATGGTCCGGTCAATGGAGGGTGGGGAACACGCTGATTAAGGATGGTAAAACCTACCTTTTAGGGTTGGTCGCCGGGCTTGCCGCTACCACGCCCAGGGTCGTTGGACTATGCCAATGCCCCCATCGGGTCCCAGGACGGCAGCACCGTTGGTTGCTTTCCGAGCGCCACTTGCAGTTCCGCGGGCAATCGCGATTTGTCGACCACCACCTCGAAGACGTACTCGTCGAACCAGTTGTCGGCCATGGTGAAGAAGCCGTTCTCTCCGGCCTCTTCGCCCCAACTGTTCTCAACCCTCCAGCGGCGCGTTCCGCCGTCGTGAATGTCAACTCCCGTAAGGAGCATCGCGTGGGTCATCGCCGACTCGCCATAGCGAACCCGGGCTTCCTTGCCCATGGCCAGCTCAGCACCATAGAGGCCCGCGTAGTCGAACAACCGGGCATCCCAGATTCCGTCCTTGCGGACCATGTGCGGTCCCACGTCGCACCCGAACCAGACCGGCTCGCCGTCCAGGATAGTGTCCCGGGCCAACTGCTTGGCCACCCCGATGTCAACGTTGAGGTACAAAACGGGGTGGGCTTCGATCACGTTCCCCAGGTGCTCAACAGTCAGGGTGCTTCCCTTGGCGTGCTCCGCCCTGGGGTCATCCACCAAGCAAACGTAATTATCAAGGTCACTGGTGGTGTACTTGGACAGGAATTCATGTGGCGTCAGTGGGCCCACCCGATGGAAAGTCCTTTCATCATCCGTGTAGTCCCAATCGATGGCTGAGGGCGGTGTACCCAGGTGCAGCGTCAGGATTCGGTGGACATCAGCAAGGATTCGGCTCTTCGCCCGGGCCAGGCCGGCAGCGTCATCCTGCTGAATTGATCCGCGCAACTCCCAGGCACCCCGGCGCAGTACGGAACGAAGGATCGAGTTCATGCGCCCTGTGTTGGACGAGGACTCCGTTTCCGGCATGGCCGACTTGGGTACCGCTCCATACTTCTGGAAGATGTTCACGGCCATATTCCACTGACCCCCGTCTCCGAGGACCGTGTGAAGCAGGTGTTGGACCAACCGATCGCCTTCGTCGCGGTCTGCCGTCTGCATGATGGACTCGAGGAAGTAGTTGGCGCGTTCCAGCTTGTCGAAATACAACGGGAAATTCTGCGAGAACTCGAAGTTCTTGACCCTCAGCTTCACGCGGGCTTCGGACCGCAGCAGGTTGAGTGCCGCGAAGAGCCAACAGCGGCCAGTCTTTTTCTGATGAGTAACCCGCCAGTCATCCAGACGGTTCGACATGCTGTTGGATAATGCTGTGGCCACCTGATGGTCAATCGCGAGCTCATCGACGCTGACACGGACAATGGCATTCTGTTTGTGCTTCAGGTCAGGATCCGCGGCGAACGAGTCTCGCAGGGCCGATACCTGGTCTGCGGTCAGCGCTTTGGATTTGCGCGTGTATTCGTCGGACGACGCACCGGCATCCACATATCCCACGGTCATCTTTTGATCCTTTTCCCTTGGCGCAGCTTGCGGGCAACCGTATGTCGCGGCCCGGTCGGTTCACCAGGGAGTGCCGCTGAAGTGCAGAACGTTGCCGTTCGGCAGCTCATATGGTCCGCGGCACCTCAGATATTCAGCGCGCGTCGGACGGCGCGGTTGTTTCGACGGGATACCGGAACCACGGTTTTCGCCGCATCGTCCATAATCAGGACAAGCTCGCCCTTCTCTTTCCGCTCAACTTCCCGAATGCGGCTGAGATTGACCAGATACTGTCGATGCACACGCAGGAACGTGCCTGTGTCTGAAAGATCATGCTCGAGCTTGTCCAGGCCGGACAAGGCTGCCCGAAGGCGTCCTTCATCCGTGAGTAGCCAGACTTCATTCCCTTCCATTTCGGCCATGGTGACCTCTGACGTTGCCAGCATCACCATGCGGTTCTCCTCGCGGAGGGCGACAACTCGGCGGGAGTGCCCCAACAGGACGCCACCTGTCTCTGCTTGTGGAAAGTGTTCGCCTGCGAAGGCGCCGAACGAGATCAGGTGCCCGATCAAGTTCTTCTGCAGGAAGACCGGGCGGATTCCTATCGATGATGGTTCATCGACGAGCGGTGTGAAGATCTGCGTTGAACCGGTCCAGCCCGGGTCCACATTTGCCCGCTTTGTGGCATAGCGGGCCGCATGGATGAAAGGAGGCAGCTGTGGGGTCCACCTCACCACGGGATCGATCGCTGGGGTGTTGCCGGGAACGCCCAGGATCACGCTCGCTATGTCGTCGGCAATGACCACCGCTCCCGCCGTGTCGACGGCAACCATCGGCTCATTCGATCGTCCCCGGGCATGGGAATATGCAGCCAGCAGTTCGTTTCCCCCGTCATGGGCACGCCGGCGCAAACTTTTCTGTGTATGGGTGGCGGAACTCTCCAGCCACTTCCTTGCAGAAAGAGGGAGATCTCCGCCCCAGCAGGAAATGTTCAGGACAGCGAGAGGCTCGCCATTTACCACCTCACGCACGGCGATCGCTCCGCAAGACCAGCTGTGGAATGCCTGCAACCAATGCTCGGACTGCTTGATCATCACGGCACGCCGGGTTTCGAGAGCTGTTCCCATACTGTTTGTTCCCACCGCGCTCTCGGACCAGCTGTACCAGGGGGCGAGTCCTCCCTCGGTGGCAACCGAACGCGTGTTTTTGTCCCCCCAAGCGGCAACAATTCTGCCGTTGGCATCCGCGATGGTCACCACCCCACCTGCGCTGGCCACCTCATGTGCCATGGCCGCTGCGCAGAAACCGAGTTCCGCGAACACCACGTCCTGGTCCAGCGAAGACATAGTGGGGGAAACCGCGTTCGGTGCTTCCGAAAGGAAGGGGTCGATGCGGTAGACGTCCCGGGATCGTTGCCAGGAAATCGCCACCTCGGGACGAACCCCGTCAAGGTCGTCTTCACCGTGGACGAATCGCTCCCATGCAACATATACAGGTGTGCGGGGCGTGGTCTGGAGCTGTTGTTCAATGCGCACTGCGAACCGCCTTAGCGTTACTCGTCGCATCGGGGCCTGCCGCGGCAGGAACTGCAGATGCGACGAAACGGGCTTGACGATCCCAGGTGTTGCCCACGATCGACAAACAGCAGGTTCGGGTGGGCGTTGATCGCCAAGCATCCAACGGAGCGCATTCTCGCGGGAGTCGTTACGGACTCTATTGCGAGGCAACACGTTTGGCAAGGGAATCAGGGACTCGACCTTTGGCTCATGGAGGCGGCCGACCCACAGATAGAGTCTGTGGATGAACCTCACGCATAGCCTGGATGTCATCCCGGCGATTGGAGATACCGGTCAGCTGCAGTTGCGCCCTTTGGAGCTTTCAGATGCCACTGAGCTGGCTGCTGCGTACCTCCGCAACCGTGACCACCTTGCGCCTTGGGAACCTGTGCGTGATGACGCCTTTTTCACCACGGAAGGGCAGGCGGACGTCATCCGGGGCAAACTGGACCTCTATGCAGCGGGCAGCGAAGTGCCCTGGGTGATCACCGGCACAAGCGGAATCATTGGGATGATTACGCTCACCGGAATCGTCCGTGGCCCGTTCCTGAACGCCAACCTGGGCTACTGGATTGATGCGGAATGCACCGGCAAGGGTGCAGCGTCAGGTGCCGTGTCCGCCGTCGTGATGATGGCTGCAGAGACACTGGGCCTCCATCGCATCCAAGCTGCGACTCTGGTCCACAACGCAGCCTCACAGGCTGTCCTGAAGCGGTGCGGGTTTGAGCGCATCGGTATGGCACCGTCCTACCTTCAGATCGCAGGGGAGTGGCAGGATCACGTCCTGTTCCAGCGCATTCTGTTCTAACCCCGCCCGGCAACAGGCCGCGGTCACCGCCAGAGGGTACGCCAAGGGCGTAAAGCGCCCCAAAAAACCTTGAAAATCCGGTGATTTTGGTCAAAAAGGGGCGGAAACACGCGGAATTTGCTGGCCATGAGAGCCCAAGCTGGTAAGTTTTCGAACAGTGGCTTGCTCGCATTCCGCTTGAAAGCTCAAAAACGTATGAGTCCAGGAGGACGTAAATGGCTAAGAACCGTAGTGAACTCGTTGCAGAGGTAGCAGGCAAGGCTGGCACCAGCCAGGCAGCAGTCAACTCCGTGCTCGATGCACTGTTCGAAGTTTTCGAGACTTCTGTCGCCGCCGGCGAAAAGATCACCATCCCGGGCTGGCTCGCAGTTGAGCGCACCGACCGTGCAGCTCGCACCGGCCGCAACCCGCAGACCGGCGAAACCATCCAGATCGCAGCCGGCCACAGCGTCAAGCTGACCGCTGGCTCCAAGCTGAAGGCTGCTGTCGCCAAGAAGAAGTAATTACTCTTCGGCGAACGCCTTGAAGGGACGGCAACCTGTTGGTTGCCGTCCCTTCTGCTTTGGGTAATGCACATAGCACCCTCCCGATTCGCAGCCCGGCGACCGGTAGCGGACAATGGATAAGTGCCATCAGCAAGAAGTTCCGCAACCGCCCCTTCGTCTGCTCCCAAGCCGGGAGCGCGGGGAGGCACTACAGCCGCGGGGATTTCCCTGCCATGGCAACTGGCAGGACTAGCTGCCCTGTTCCTGGTTCTGGCAGGGGCACTCATCTTCTCAGGAGCCTCCGCCGCCCGCCAGGTCTCGGACCCGGGCGCGTTGGTCCGGTGGGGCCTCCCCTTCGCGAAGGCCATCCACAATGTTTCCGTAGCCACAGTGGTTGGCGGCCTGATCTTTGCCGTCGGCATCCTGCCCAAAAACCTCGGCGGCTCCCGCTCCCGTGAGAAGGACCTCGACGCACCGGAGCATCCCGCTTTCGCCCGAGCACTGGCAGTTGCCGCTGCAGCAGGGGCGGCATGGACATTGTCGGCGGTCGCTGTGTTGGTCCTCACCTACGCCGACGTAGCGGGCCAAGCACTTTCCGGAGACGCGGAGTTCACCCGCTCGCTGGTGTATTTCATGACGGACATCGAAACGGGCAAGGCCTGGCTCGCGGTCACCATCATCGCCGCCGTGGTCACCACCGCACTCTTCGGTGTCCGTTCCTTGACCGGCCTGGCGTTCACTCTCTTGCTGGCCTTGATCGGGCTCATTCCCACCGCCCTGATCGGTCACTCTTCAAGCTCCAGTGACCACGAAGGCGCCATCAACTCCCTGGGCCTCCACCTGGTGGGCGTGTCCACGTGGGTTGGCGGCATCATCATGCTTGCGGTCCTCTCGGGAATTCTCACGGGTTCCCGGAGCAACGGAACTCCGGACATCACCGGGCAAACCCTCCGGCGCTTCTCCTCGCTGGCAGGCTTCGCCTTCGTCCTGGTGTTCGCCTCTGGCGTCATCAACGCGGCCATCCGCGTCACCAACCCCGCAGACTTGTTCGGCTCGTCATACGGCCAACTCATCGTCGCCAAGGCACTCGCCACGCTGGTGCTGGGTGGAATCGGCTTCATGCACCGCCAGTGGGTCATTCCGCAGCTCGGCAAGAGCGGTTCCATGTCTGCCCGCCGCGTGTTGTGGCAGCTGATTTTGGTGGAGCTGCTGGTGATGGGCGCGACGTCGGGACTCGCCGTAGCGCTGGGACGCTCGGCACCGCCGCAGCCCACCACCTATGCACCTGATGCGTCGCCGTCGTTCATTCTCTCCGGCTACGAGCTCCCTCCTGAGCTCACTCCGGAACGCTGGCTGACCGAGTGGCGTTTTGACTGGCTCTGGGTGGGGGTCGCGCTGTTCGGTGCGGTCACCTACATCATGGGCATCGTCAAGGTCCGCAAGCGTGGCGACCAATGGTCCTGGTTCCGGTCAGTGAACTGGATGATCGGCCTGGTGGTGTTCACCTACATCACCTCGGGACCGCCGGCTGTCTACGGCCGTGTTTTGTTCTCTGCGCACATGGTGGACCACATGGCACTCACCATGGTGGCTCCGATCTTCCTGGTCCTCGGCGCACCGGTAACCCTTGCCCTGCGTGCCCTCCCGGCCAGGGGCGAAGGCGCCCACGGCTCACGGGGACTGCGCGAATGGTTGCTGCTGTTTGTGCACTCAAAGTTCTCGCAGATCGTGACGCACCCGTTGTTCGCTGCGGCAAACTTCGCAGGGTCCATCGTCCTGTTCTACTACTCGGACCTCTTCGGCCTGGCGATGCGTGAGCACGTGGGCCATGAGCTCATGAACGTGCACTTCCTGTTGACCGGTTACATCTTCGTGCTGAGCATGATCGGAAGCGACCCCCTGCCACGCCGCGCTCCGTACCCAATGCGCCTGCTCCTCCTGCTGGCCACCATGGGCTTCCATGCCTTCTTCGGCGTGGCCATCATGGGTGGCACCGGGCTGCTGGCTGCAGATTACTTCGGCAACCTGGGCCGGGCATGGGGTCCGTCGGCCATTGGAGACCAGCAACTTGGCGGCGCCGTGGCGTGGGGCATCGGCGAAGTGCCCACATTGCTGGTGGCAATCGGAGTGGCAGTGATGTGGTCCCGCTCGGACGAACGGGAGACCCGCAGGGTGGATCGTGCAGCGGACAGGAATAACGACGCCGATCTCAGTGCTTACAACGATATGTTTGCCCGGCTCGCTGACCGCGATGCCAAGCTGGCAAGCCGCACTGCCCAACCATCCAGGACGGCCCCGGCCGAACGCCCCACCACAGGCCCTGCCGGGCAGACTGAACCAAACACCAAGCTGGAAGGACGCTGATGAGCGAAACCGTACGCACCCAACTCCGGGTCCGGGCCTCCGAACTGGAGGGCCGCGGCTGGCTCAACACGGGCGGCAAGTCACTGGACCTGGAATCCCTCCGGGGAAAGATCGTGCTGCTGGACTTCTGGACCTTCTGCTGCATCAACTGCCTGCACGTCCTGGATGAACTGCGCCCGCTCGAGGAAAAGTACTCGGACGTCCTGGTGACCGTTGGGGTGCACTCGCCCAAGTTTGAACATGAAGCGGATCCCGTCGCACTGGCATCTGCCGTTGAACGCTACGAAATCCACCACCCCGTTCTGGATGATCCCGAACTGGCAACGTGGAAGGCCTACACAGCCCGCGCATGGCCAACCCTGGTGGTCATTGACCCCGAGGGCTACATCGTGGCGCACCTTTCGGGCGAGGGCCACGCAGATGGCCTGGCCGTTCTGCTCGAGGAACTCGTGGCCGAGCACGAAGCCAAGGGAACCCTCCACCGCGGCAACGGCCCGTACGTGGCTCCGGTACCGACGTCGGGCACTTTGCGTTTCCCCGGAAAGGCCGCTCAGCTGGCCAACGGCAACTACCTCGTAGTGGACTCGGGACACCACCGGCTGGTGGAACTCCGGCCCGATCTGGAGACCGTGGAGCGAGTCATTGGCTCGGGCACCAAGGGGTACCTGGACGGACAGGCGGAAATCGCGCAGTTCAACGAGCCGCAGGGCGTCGCTCTGCTCCCCTCCGAGCTTGCTTGGAAGCTGGGCTACGACGCCGTGGTGGCAGACACCGTCAACCACCGCTTGCGCGGTGTGACGCTGAGCTCCGGCTACGTGCAAACGGTAGCGGGCAACGGTGTACAGCGCCTGCTCGACGCCGGTCCCGCCCGGGTGACGGACACCGGCGCCGGCACGTGGTCTGAACATCACGACGGCGGCCAGGCCGACTTCGCTGCCGACGCCATCGATGTTGGGGCGCTGGGTCTGGGCACAGGGGTCTCCCTGTCCTCGCCGTGGGACGTGGTGTGGAGCGAGAAGCTGCAGCGCGTTGTTATCGCCATGGCAGGAACCCACCAGATCTTCGCCTTTGATCCCTTGAGCAACCAAGTTTCCATCCTGGCTGGTTCCGGACTTGAGGGCCTGTTGGATGGCAAGGCCGAGGAATCCTGGTTCGCGCAGTCGTCCGGCCTGGCCATCGACGCCGACCACAACATCTGGGTTGCTGACTCGGAGACTTCATCCCTGCGCCGCCTGGTGGTCAGCGATTCGGGGGTGACCGTGGAAACCGCTGTAGGCAAGGGCCTGTTCGACTTCGGCTTCCGCGACGGCGATGCCACTGAAGCGCGTCTCCAGCACCCCTTGGGCGTCACAGTGCTTCCCGACGGCTCGGTGGCAATCGCCGATACGTACAACGGTGCCGTTCGCCGGTATGACCCCGCCACCAAGTCCGTGTCCACGTTGGCGAGGGGCCTCGCTGAGCCGAGTGACGTGGTGGTGGTCCAGGTGGAAGGCAGCGAGCCCCTGCTGGTAGTGGTGGAGTCGAACAAGCACCAGCTGGTTCTGGTTCCCATCCCCAAGGAAGCCCAGCAGGTGGACGAAGGTGCCTCCCAGACACACCGTCCCAAGAGCCCGGTGACCCCGGGAAACCTGGAGCTCGCAGTCCGGTTCAAAGCCCCCACCGGCCAAAAACTGGACGACCGTTGGGGCGACCCCACACAGCTGAAGATCTCCTCCACACCGCCGGAACTGCTGGTCTCGGGAGGCGGAACCTCGGTGGGCTTGCTGCGCACCCTTGAGCTGTCCGCCGATGTTCCCGAGGGCATCCTTCACATCACGGCCCGCGCGGCCGCCTGCGATGGTCCCGAGACGGAGGACGGCGAAATCCCGGATCACGCAGCCTGCCACCTGTACCAGCAGGACTGGGGCATCCCCGTAGTCCTGCAGGCCGACGGCGAATCGGAGTTGGTACTGGACCTCCGCGGCATGGACTAAGCCTTAGCTACTGAAAAGGCCCGGGTTTGAACTCCTCAAGGGGTGGCCCGGGCCTTTTCATGCCGCGGCAGCAGTTCCACGTTGGCCGTTCCTGAGCCACGGATTATCCACATAGTCCACGTGTGCAGTGCTGGCTCTTTGCCTGGAACGGCAGGCTGAGGGGATGGAAGCCGAGGAAGCCTTGCGACGTCTAGGGGGTGCGGCTAGACGGCCGGCCATGACCAGGCTCGGCGTCACCGACGCAGCGTTGAGACGTGCCAGCCGTGGAGGAGTGCTCCAGCCCGCGCGGGGAGTGTATGCCTTAGCCTCGGCTGATGCCGCCCACGTCGGGTTGGTTACTAACCGTCAGCTGCTTACGTGCATTAGTGCTGCCGGTTTCTACAACCTCTGGGTGCTGGCGAGCAGCGATTCCGTGCATGTGTACCAGGCCCGTGGCGATGCCGGAGTCGCAGCAATTCAGCACCGAGGGTTGCTGTTGCCTGCCCACCCATACCGCCCGGTCGCGTCCCTGGCCGATGTGCTGATACATGCTTTGCGCTGCCGGCCGTGGACGGAGGCCTTGGTGATGGTGGAGTGCGCCGTGGGCAGGGGTGACATGACAGTGGACTTCCTGCTGAGGCGTCTGAAGGGCAAAAGGAACGGCAAAGCCCGGGCTGTCCTCGGGTGGGTGGACCGCGGAGCGGAATCGCTGTTGGAGACGTTGGCCAGAACGCACTTCCGGCTGGCGGGGATCAGCGTGCAAACACAGTTCTATCTGGAGGGTGTGGGCTACGTGGATCTAATTCTGGAGGGCTGGTTGCTAGTGGAGCTCGATGGTCGTCACCACTCTGACTGGGCTCAGGTTAAAAGGGGCCATCGCCGAGGGAATGTCTCAGCTGTGAAGGGCTACACAGTGCTCCGCTACTACTACGCCGACGTAGTCCACAACCCTGAGGAGATGGTTCAGGAGGTCTTGGCGGTGCTGGCCCGGGGAAACCGCTCAAGACGCCGTCACGCTGAGCAAGGTTTTGCCGGCTCTAGAGAGGTCCATCCCCAGGAATCCAAGGAACTCGGGTGGGAATCGGGCCAGAAAGTTGCGGGGCGTGACATGGCTGGGCCACGGGGCGGGGAAGAATAAGTCAGAAGGTCAGCAGGGGAGTGACGGTGACCGTGTCTTCGCCAACGTCCAACTGAGTAGTGAAGCTGAAGTCATGCTCCACGCTGAGGTCGTTGCCCAGGCCGCTGAAGAGGTTGATCTCGCGGGCGGTCAGGCGGGCCTTGCCGTTCAGTGGTGCCACTACCCATTTGCCGCTGAAGGGCTCGATGGTGATTTTGGGGTACTCAGTGATTTCCCATTTGATGGTTCCGTCCACAACCCGGGCGTTGCTGACATGGTAGAACGGGCAATCCGGCTGGAGTCGCTGCTGCTCTGTGGCTTGGGCGGCACACGTGTCCAGGAATTCCCGGACCTTTCCAGCGACGGCCTCGTTCATGGATTTCGTGGAGCGCGTCTGCAGGTTGAGGGGCGCCTGGCCGGCGTCGCGCGTGGTCACCAAGGCAGACGTCGCGGGGGCCTCGAAGTAGGTGCCGTTCAGGCTCGCTTCATACTTGCCGGGGAAGAACACGGCGAAGGTGTTACGGCCGTTGGGCATGTTCACGGGCACACCGTTGAGCGTGGCCTCGCTGGCGTTGACCACAGTGACCTCGATGGTGGGCAGCGTGGTGGGCACGAACGCCCATTTCGCGAAGAACAGCCATTGGGTCCCGGTGCGCTCCATCAGGAACTCGGTGTGGAGCTTACTGCCGTCCAGCGTGTAGTCCACCGGCACGGCCATCCGGTTGCTGCCGCGTGCTT
Source organism: Arthrobacter sp. yr096 (assembly GCF_900108925.1). Taxonomy (NCBI): domain Bacteria; kingdom Bacillati; phylum Actinomycetota; class Actinomycetes; order Micrococcales; family Micrococcaceae; genus Arthrobacter; species Arthrobacter sp. yr096. The sequence goes on from NZ_FNYI01000005.1 coordinate 14,236, forward strand.
CGGGGTTTCCCACTTTGACGTCGGACATTTTGGAGGCGGCGGTTTGGAGAGCTGTTCCATCGAGCATGGCCGCGTTGGAACTGGGTACTTTGGCGCGGAGGAGCCCCAACGCTTCCTCGCCTTCACCCTTCTGCAGGGCTTCCAAATACTCCTTGACGGGCTGCTGGGGACTGGCCACCGAGGAGCTCACCAAGTTGATGCAGACGATCGCCCCGGCGGCAGCAAGCATCAGACCGAGCAGCCATCCGGCTGCGGTCTTGACGAACGCTTGACTCAACTGCACGCCCTTTACGTTACCTGCCGCGGCAGCAATCACTGTGCAGGAAGACCCCGGACTGACTTATATCCACCGTTTGGAGAAGGCCCGACGGCGGGTGGCCGCACGCGGTGCCGCCACCCGGCGTCGTGGTTTCTGCAGAGAAACAGGACTAACGGCGGCGCCGTGATGATGTGCCGAAGACTCCGCGCATGAGGTCGCGCCCAAGCTGCGTTCCCATGGATCGGACCATGCTCTTGAGTCCGCCGCCCAGCGCTCCACCGAGGGCACCGGCGATGTCACCGAACATGCCGTCCTGCTGCGGGGCCGGGGCAGGAGCCGGGGCCGGAGGAGCCGGGTAAGACTCCGGGATCGATGCGGGCCGCGAGCTGGGCCTTCCGAGGATTTCTTCCTCGATCCGGCGGGCTTCGGCATCGATGTCTGCCTGGGAAGAGCCTGACGAGGAGCCGGAGGAAGATCCCGGCGAAGAGGCGGGCGCCGGCGGCATCCCCGGCGCGGCTTCGCCCGTGGGGGCAGCGGCCTGGCCATTCAGTTTCTCGTAGGCGGAGACGTTGTCCACTGCCGTGCCGTATTTGGCCAGCAGGGAGGACGCGGCCACAGTGCTCCGGATCAGGTCATCGGTGCTGGGGCCCATGACGGATTCGGGCGCCCGGAGCCGGGTGAGGGCCACGGGAGTGGGAGCACCTTTCTCATTCATGACCGTGATGACGGCTTCACCGATCCCGGCAGTGGTGAGCGTCTCTTCGAGGTCGTAATCGCTCACCGGGAAGGTGGACACCGTTGCCTTAAGTGCTTTGGCGTCCTCGGGGGTGAAGGCGCGCAGGGCATGCTGCACACGGTTGGCCAGCTGGCCGAGGACGTCGGCGGGAACGTCCTTGGGAGTCTGGGTGACAAAGAAAATACCCACGCCCTTGGAACGGATGAGCCGGACCGTTGTGGTGATGGCTCCGAGAAAGGCCTTGGAAGCGCCGTTGAAGAGCAGGTGTGCCTCGTCCAGGAAGAAGACCAGCTTGGGCTTGTCCAGGTCGCCGGCTTCCGGGAGGTCCTCGAACAGGTCCGCCAACAGCCACATCAGGAACGTGGAGAACAACAGGGGCTTGGTCTGCAGCGTGGGGAGTTCAAGGCAGCTGATCACACCGCGGCCATCCGGGGCTGTACGGAGGAGCTCGGCGGTATCGAACTCGGGTTCCCCGAAGAACTTCTCCATCCCTTGGGCCTCAAGGGTCACCAGTTCACGGAGGATCACGCCTGCCGTGGCCTTGGACAACCCGCCGAGGTTGGCGAGTTCGGCCTTGCCTTCGTCCGAGGTGAGGAACTGGATGACCGCCCTCAAATCCTTAAGATCAATAAGCTCCAGGTTGTTCTGGTCCGCGAAATGGAAGATCAGCTGGAGGCTGGATTCCTGGGTGTCGTTGAGGTCCATGATGCGGGACAGCAGGATGGGCCCGAACGAGGTAATGGTGGCGCGGACCGGGATGCCGTTGCCATCCCCACCGAGCGAGAGGAACTCAACCGGAAAATTCTTCGCAGACCAGTCCTGCCCCAGCGCCGACGTGCGCGCCGTGAGTTTCTCACTGCCGGTGGCCGGGGTGGCCAGCCCTGACAGATCACCCTTGATGTCCGCGAGGAAAACCGGAACACCCGCCGTCGAAAGCTGCTCGGCAATCATGTGCAGCGTGACCGTCTTGCCGGTACCCGTGGCTCCGGCCACCAGCCCGTGCCGGTTCATCATGGCGAGCGGAAGCCGGACCTGCGCTTCCTTGTGGATCTCGCCGTCTACGATCGCGGCGCCGAGTTCAATGGTGGCACCTTCCAGGGTGTACCCCTGCTGGATGGTAGCGAGCTTTTCGGCAGTGGTTTTGTTAGCCATGCGCATAGCTTAGCTGTGCACGGCAAGATCCTTGCTGAACGCCAAATGCTTGATTTCCTCGGGGTCCGCGGCGAGGTCGAACAGCGCTTTGTACCCTGTGGCCAGATACAGGTTCTTGGCCTCCGGCTGGCGCGGACCGGTGGTCAGGTAGAGCTTCCGGTAGCCGCGGCGGCGCGCTTCGTTTTCAAGTTCCGTCAGGACCAGGCGTGCCAGTCCACGACGCCGATGGGCTGAGTGCGTCCAAATCCGCTTGAGCTCTGCTGTGTGCTCGTCGTAACGGCGGAAGGCCCCGCCGGCCACGGATTCGCCGTTTTCCTGAATGATGATCAGCGCGCCATGCGGGGCAGCGAATTCTTCGGCGGGGTAGCGGTTCAGTTCCTCCGCGGCCCCTTCGCTGCTGAACAGGTCCCCGTAGCGGGTGTTGTATTCGACCGCGAGCTCGTCCAGGAGCGGACGAACGCGGGGATCGCGCATGGGCAGGCTGAGGACGGTAAGGCCCGACGTCGGCAGGGTTGGCGTTGTTGTCATGTCAGGCCTTTCGCAGGGCGCCGGTAAGTTCGCGGGTAGTGGTCAGGGTTTCCAGGATCCGGCGCGCCAGGGCGTCGTTCTCCCGGAACGGTGCTGCATTGGTGTTGGGCCTGGCAAAGGCCCCCGCACCCCAACCGGACGTCCACGGGCCCACCGCAAACAATCCGTTCTGTGGAGTACCAACAGGGGACAATACCTGGTGATTCCCGGAGACCAGGAGTTTCCCGGTGGAGTGCGCGCCTTCGGAGGTGAGCAGCCTCTGTTCGGTGCCCCATCCGGCGTCGTGCAGGTCAGCCAGGGCGGGGTTTGCGGAGCGTTCAACCGAAGCTGAAGGCAGCCGGGCCTCGATGTAGGCGGACGCGTCAACCACCACGGGCGACTGGAACGAACCGGCCACGAACCGGCCTACGGAATCATCGGCACGCACCCACATGCCAGGACCCAGGAACTTCAGGAGACCTGCCCGGTGCAGCGCGAGCATCTCGCGGAGGCGGTGAGACGGCGGACCGGAGTCCACAAAGCTGAAGAAACCGTGCCACCAGCCGTGGATGGTCTGCTGGGAGCGGGCGTTGAGCCGTTCCTGGGGAACCAGCCGGCCCAAGTCCATATAAACGAATAACAGCGCAGTGAAGAGGGCCAGGGTCTGGGAGTGGTCCGGGCTGGTGCGGAGGTTGAGGTCGTTCTGGATGTAGGCGGCCACTGAGCGCTGGACGGTGTGGTGGTCCGCAAAGGCGCAGCCGCTCAACGGGTGGTCCAGTTTCTCCAGGTCCAGGCGCAGTGCGGGATTGGGCACGGCGAAGTTGACCAGGTCTTCCCGGGCGGAGCTGTACCAATCAACGGCGTCGAAGTGGGCCTCGAAGCTGGTCCACGTTCCCAGTACGCGTTCCGGGTAACCCGTGAACAGCTCACGGTAGTACGCGTAGCCTGCGTCCTTGGCGATGAGCGGCCAGAGCTGGGTACGGAAATCGAGTTCCTGGTGCTCGGCCAGCAACGCCTCCACAGCCTCGGCGGTGAAGTACCGCGGGCGGGCAACCGGCTCGCCGCGCAAAGTGGAGGAGATCTTGGAGTGGTACGGCACACCGCGTCGTGACCCTGCCCAGACCCTGGGTTCGGCGCCGGAGGGGACATAGTCCAGTTCGCCGTCGGGCCGTTCCTCGAAGCGGCCACCGCGGCCCTCGAACAGCAACACCAACAGGTCCACGAATGCCAGGCCCATGCCGGCGACGATCACGTCCTGGCCGGCTTTCACGCCCGAGTAGTCCACGTCCGTGGTGTACGACGGCGGCGCATGGAACCCACCGTGTTTGGCGGCGAAGTCACTGAGACGTACGGATTCCGGGTCCGGCTGCGAGTCGGTGTGGCCCAGGGCGTACACCACGACGTCGGCAACCACCTCGGCGCCGGAGGCCAACCGAACGCGGTGCGTACCGGCGTCGTGCCCGCCAGCGGCAGCGGCTGTGACGCCGATGGCCGTGTCACGGTGCACCGTCACCGTGACCTGGGGGCCGAGCGCGGCAACAGCCCGGCCGAAAAACCACTCGAGGTACTTGCTTTGGAGTTGCCGGGTGGGAAAGGACGCCGGAGTCAGGGAGCGCAGTTGTGCGAGCAGGTGCGGTTCCAGCGCAGGAACGTCCCTGATGGTGCCATCCAGCACGCCCGCTGCCCATGTTGAAAGACCCGGGCCGTCCACCGTGGGGCCATCGCAGGCCACGGAGTCGTCCGTGAACATGGTGACGTCAGCGGCCGTTGAGTTGAGCAGGAGGCCGGGGTCCTGGTCATAGCGCCAGATCCTCCCGGACCCTGGCTGGTGCGGCTCGATGACGTGGATGTGCAGCGGACCGTCAAACAGGTCAGCGCGGTTCGCGGCCAGCCGTTCGAGGACGCCGGCCGTGCGCGGGCCGCCGCCGATGAAGGCGAGGGCGGGTACTCGTGACGGCATGGGATCTCCTGAAAAACAGTGGTTGGTGCAGTCCAATCTAGGGACGTCCGGGCGGGCGGGTCGAGGAGCGGGTAACCGCCGTTCACCACGCGTCACGGAACGTCAAGACCCGCAAAACCACGACTCATTTGACGCTTGATGAACGCAATTGTGACGCCGTGCGTAGCCCTGAGAAGTCCTGCTAAGCCGGGTGAAGAAGTGCAAATTGCTGCCTTGCTGGCGGGTTTGGCACGCCCATAGATTGGCAGCCATCCGATAGACAACAACCGAACTGAAATGAGGTGGCGCATGAGTGCAATCGCACCGCCTGCCACGGCGGACACTGCACCGCCCACCCCGGACTACTCCGAGTACAAGCTGGTCCCGGCCCGCCACCCGTGGCGATGGGTGGGGACCGTACTGGTTGCTGCCGGCGTCGCTGCCATCGCATGGTCCCTGGTGACCAACCCGCGCTGGGAGTGGGGTGTGGTGGCCGAATGGTTCACAGCACAGTCGGTGGTCAACGGGCTCATCGAGACCCTTAAACTCACTGCCATTTCCGGTGTGCTGGGATTCGTGCTCGGTTTCATCCTCGCGCTCATGAGGCTGTCCGCTTCACCGCTGCTGGTCTCGGTGTCCTGGACGTTCTCCTGGATCTTCCGCTCCACTCCGCTGCTGGTCCAGCTCCTGCTTTGGTACAACCTGGGCTACCTGTACGAGAAGATCAGCCTGGGAATCCCCTTTACGGACGTCCGCTTCTTCGAAGCACAGACCACCACGCTCATCAGCCAGTTCGCCGCAGCAGTCCTGGGCCTCACCCTGAACCAGGCGGCCTACTCTGCGGAGATCATCCGTGGTGGCATTCTCTCCGTTGACCAGGGTCAGCTCGAAGCTGCCTCCGCCTTGGGCATCCCGGCGTGGAAGCGCTCCACCAGGATTGTGCTGCCGCAAGCCATGCGCGCCATCCTGCCCAACGCCTTCAACGAGATCATTGGCCTGGTCAAGGGAACGTCGATTGTTTACGTCCTGGCCTACTCCGAGCTCTTCTATACGGTCCAGGTCATCTACAACCGGACCCAGCAGGTACTGCCGCTGCTGCTCGTTGCCACGCTCTGGTACGTGGTGATCACCTCCGTGCTGAGCGTCTTCCAGTACTACATAGAACGCCACTTCTCCAAGGGTGCCCTGCGCACGCTGCCGCTCACGCCCTTGCAGAAGGCCCGCAAGTTCTTCGCCACCCATGTTGCTGCCTCTCCCACGAAGGACGCCCGATGAGCATCATCGCTGCACGCAAAGAATCCACGACGACGGCACAGGCTGACGCTGAAAACCAGACCGCCGCCTCGGCTACCTCGACTCCAGTGGCCCCTGCCACCCGTGGACAGGTGGACATCAGCAACGTCCGGAAGTCCTTCGGCGTCACGGAGGTCCTCAAGGGTGTGTCCTTGTCCGTCCAGCCAGGCGGAGTGGCTGTGATCGTGGGCCCTTCCGGCTCTGGTAAGTCCACCCTGCTGCGCACCATTAACCACCTGGAAAAGGTGGACGGTGGTTACATCACCATCGATGGCGAACTGGTGGGCTACGAGGTCCGCGGAAACAAGCTCCACGAACTGCGCGAGAAAGACATCCTCAAGCAGCGCACCCACATCGGCATGGTGTTCCAGAGCTTCAACCTCTTCCCGCACCTCACCGCCCTGGAGAATGTCATCGAGGCGCCGATCGTGGCGCAGAAGCGATCCAAAGCCGAAGCCCGGAAGCGTGGACTGGAGCTCCTGGACCGCGTGGGCCTGAAGGACCGTGCCGACGCCTACCCACGCCAGCTCTCCGGCGGTCAGCAGCAGCGCGTTGCGATTGCCCGTGCACTGGCGCTTGATCCCAAAATTCTGCTCTTCGACGAGCCCACGTCCGCACTGGACCCGGAACTCGTCAACGAGGTACTGGACGTCATCCGGGAACTCGCAAAGTCCGGCACAACGCTGATCATCGTGACCCACGAGATGGGCTTTGCCCGGGACGTCGCGGACACCGTGGTCTTTATGGACCAAGGCCAGATTGTCGAGGCCGGCACACCGCAGGACATCTTCGCCAACCCACGCGAGGAACGCACCCGCAGCTTCTTCTCCAAAGTCATCGAACCAGCTTTCAACATCTAGGACACCCTCCATGCTTCGCAAGACCAAAGCCAGGTTCCTGGCACTCGCTGTACTCCCCGCCGTCGTGCTTCCTGCGTTGGCCGGGTGCTCCGATCCCGGGGCGTCGGCCGCCAAGCCGGAGTCTGAGGCCGCCAAGAACGGCGTCGTCTACAACACCTCTGTTGACCAGAACCGGATCCGTGGGGAGAAAGACGCTGTCGCAGCGGGGGCCGTTCCTGCGGCCATTGCCAAGGACGGCAAGCTCACCGTCGCCACCACTGCAGGTTCCATTCCGCTGTCCTTCCACGCCACGGATGACAAGACGCCGATCGGCGTTGAGGTGGACATCGCCCAGCTCGTGGCCGACAAGCTCGGACTGGAACTGGACCTGCAGGTAACGTCCTGGGAGAACTGGCCGCTGAAGACCCAGTCCGGCGACTTTGAGGCAGTGTTCTCCAACGTGGGCATCAACGCAGCGCGTGTGAAGCTGTTCGATTTCTCCACCTACCGTGCTGCGTACATGGGTTTCGAAGCGAAGAAGAGCGCCAGTTACGACATCAAGGGCTCGGACGACATTTCCGGTCTGAAGATCTCCGTAGGTTCCGGCACCAACCAGGAGAAGATCCTGCTGGCCTGGAACAAGGAGCTTGAGGACAAGGGCAAAGCACCGGCTACGCTGCAGTACTACTCCTCGGACGCCGATACCATTCTGGCTCTCTCCTCAGGCCGCACCGACCTGAACCTGGCACCGTACCCATCGGTCACGTACCGGGAGAACACCCGCGATGACCTGAAGGTAGTGGGCAAGGTTAACGCCGGCTGGCCGGCCGAGACCCTGGTGGCCGCCACCACCCTCAAGGGCAACGGACTGGCCCCGGCCATCACCGATGCCTTGAACTCCACCATCAAGGACGGCTCCTACGGCAAGGTCCTGGAACGCTGGGGTCTTTCCGAGGAAGCCATCCCGGAGTCCAAGACCGTCACCGAGGCCACCTTCGGAGCAGGCAAATGAAGTTCCAGGTCCTGGACATCATCCCGCACCTGAAGAACCCGGTCACGGGGGAGATCGTCTCCACCGCTGACAGGCTGAACCAGGTAGTGGAGACAGCAAAGAGGTCCGAGGAACTCGGGTTGGACAGTTTCTCCGTGGGCGAGCGTCACGCAGGCGAGTTCGTCTCGTCATCGCCCACGACGGTCCTTGCCGCGATTGCCGCCGTCACCCACCGCATCCGCCTGCAGACCGGCGTCACCGTGCTCTCCGTCCTGGACCCGGTGCGGGTGGCCGAGGATTACGCCACCATCGACCAACTGAGCCGTGGCCGCTTGGAACTGGTGATCGGCAAGGGCAACGAAGTCCTGCAGTACCCGCTGTTTGGCCTGTCCCTGGATGACCAATGGGATCTGCTCGCGGAAAAGTACGCACTGCTGCGGACGTTGTGGCGCAAGGAAAGCGTCACCTGGTCCGGTAGCTTCCGGCCCGCGCTCACCGAACCGACCACGACGACGCCGCGCCCCTTTGCGGGGTCGCCGCGGATTTGGCACGGCTCGGCTACAACCCTGACGTCCGCTGCGCTCGCCGCCAAGTGGGGTGATCCGCTGTTCACGGCCAACGCCATCCAGCCGCGTGAAAACTACAAGGTCCTGATCGACCACTACCGCGAAGAATATGAGCGTCATGGGCATGATCCGCGTCACCAGTACCTGGGCTCGGGCAGCGGGGCCGGTGGGGTGTTCATCGCGGAGACCACTCAGGAAGCCATCCGCCAGTACGGTCCGGTCTATGAAGGTTTGACGGCCAACCGCAACGTCCCCGGCAACAACTCGCCATTTCGGGACATCCAGCACGCCGTAGCCGAGGGCCCGGCCCTGGTAGGCAGCCCTGAGCAGGTGATCGACAAGATCCTCAGCTACCACTCGCTGTACAACCACGATCTCCAGTCGATCTCCTTGCCCACCACTCTGCCCTTCGAGCAGCAGCTCGAGATCCTGGAACGCTTCGCGCTGGAGGTCATCCCGGCCGTACGGGCCTCGGCGCCCACCACGCTGTGGGAAGCCGGGGATCCTTTTGCGGGCCGCCCCGAATTCGCCGGTGCCACCGAGCCGGACGCAGCAGCAGCAGTCACCGCAGACCACGCCTTGAACAGGAGCGACACCGCACATGTCTACGCACACTGAAACAGCACTCGAATCCTTTGACGAGGGATGGCGGGAGTGGCATGCCGCGCATGAGCGCCACCGTGCCCACCCGCATGGCTTCCTCGCCGTCACCCACCTGCACTGGCTCAGCAGCGACGCAACCCGGCTGGAAGGCGCGCCGGGCACCTGGAGCGCGGATGACGACGTCGTACGTGTTGTCCTGGAGCCCGGCGAAAGCCTGCAGCAGGACGGGGCAGAACTGAGCGTCGGAGTGCCGGTTGTGCTGGGGCCGATCGCGGAGCGCGGCGGGATCAACCTGGTGTCCGGCGACACCGTGATCGAGGTTGCCAAGCGCGGCGGCGAGTACATCGTGCGGCCGCGGAACCCATCGAATGCCCTCTTGCAGGAGTATCAAGGTACGCCGGCCTACACGCCCAACGCTGCCTTTGCCGTTGGAGGGACGTTCGTCCCCTTCGAGGCGCCGCGCCCCACCACGGTGGGTGCCGCCGTTGAAGGCATCCAGCACGTTTACGAAGCCCCGGGCGAGATCCGGTTCAAGCTCGCAGGCGAGGAGCTGGCGCTGACCGCGTTCAACGGGCACGCGCCGGGCTCGCTCTCCGTGCTGTTCACCGACCAGACCTCCGGCAAGACCACCTACGCGGCCAACCGTTCGCTGTCCGTGGTGCCCGCCGAAGATGGCTCCGTGCAACTCGACTTCAACCGGGCAGTGAACCTGCCCTGCGCGTACACCGATCTCGCGACCTGCCCGCTGCCGCCCGCCGAAAACCGGCTTCCGGTGGCCATCGAGGCCGGCGAAAAGATCCCCTACGAACGTCAGGACCAGAAGTGAGCACTGTAGCCAAGGCCGGGTTCCTGGCCATTGAACTCGATGGCGCCGGGTATGAGGACCTTGCCCGCGCCGTCCTCTCCGCCGAGTCCGCTGGTTTCCACGTGGCAACCTTCAAGGACGCGCCGGAAGCGGGCCGGGCCAACGCCCTGCAGCGCGCCGCCTTCGCAAGCCCCCTAACCCGGACCATCGCCGTCGTGCCGGAGGTGGACACCGTATATACGGAGCCCTTCCACATCTCCACGCAGCTGGCGAGCCTGGACTACGTGTCCGGCGGGCGTGCCGGGTGGATCGCTACCGCAGCGGTGGCACCCGAGGCTGCCGCCGCCGTCGGACGTTCCTTCGTTGAAGGTGACGCGCTGGCGCAGGAGGCTGCCGCGTCCATCGAGGTTGGACGCCGGCTGTGGGATTCCTGGGAGGACGACGCCGTGATCCGCGATGTCGCCACCGGCCGCTACATCGACGTCGACAAGCTGCACTACGCGGACTTCGAAACCCCGGCGGACTTTTCCGGGGCCGGCTATTCGGTGAAAGGCCCGTCCATCATTCCGCGGCCGCTCCAGGGCCAGCTGCCGGTGTTGGCCCCGGCGTCGCTGGTGGGCGAGGGCCTGGTTCCTGCCGATGCCGTGGACGCTGTCCTGGTCAGCGCGCCAACTCCGGAGCTGCTTGCCGGGGAGGTTCGTGACGTGCGCGCGCGACTGGGTGCCTCCGTGGCGATTGTTGCGGAGCTCGACGTCGTCCTGGACGCGCGTGGGCAGGCTGCGGCCTCACGTTCAGTGGCCTTCCAAGGCGACCGTGCGGGATATGTTGGCTCGGCGGCCGGTCTCACCGACCTTCTGGCCTCACTCCTTCAAGAGGCCGACGGCGTCCGTCTCCACCCAGCCGCTGTGGAAATTGAGCTCGACGAACTGTCACGGCTTGTCCTCCCGGAGCTGAGGCGCCGCGGTTCGCTGCGTGCGCCGATCCAGGACGGCACGTTCCGCGACGTGCTCGGGCTGGAGCGCCCGGAAAGCCGCTATTCGACGACTGCCGCGGCCAGTGCTGCTGCCGGAAATTAAGGGGACCCCATGACACAGCACAACCGTGCTATTTTCCAGCCGAGCGGCCAGATCCAGTTCGGCATCTTCTTCCAAGGAGTGAACTCCGGGACCATCTGGAAAGCCCAGGAATCAGGCTCACAGACGGACTTCGAGTCGTTCCGGCACATCGTCCAGACTGCCGAGCGCGGAAAGTTCGCGGCCTTCTTCCTGGGCGAAGGGCTGCGCCTCCGTGAACACCTCGGACGCCCGCATGCCTTGGACGTTGTGGGTAGGCCCGACGCTCAGACCATGCTTGCCGCACTCGCCGCCGTGACCACCAACATCGGCCTGGTGGCCACGCAGAACACCACCTACAACGATCCCGCAGACCTCGCGCACCGCTTGTCTTCCCTGGACCTGGTTTCTGGTGGACGCGCTGCGTGGAACGTGGTGACCACGGATAACGCCTGGACGGGAGCCAACTTCCGCCGTGGTGGCTATCTGGACCACGCTGACCGCTACAAGCACGCCGAGGCGTTCGTGGAAACCGCCAAGCGCATCTGGGACTCCTGGGAGACTCCGTCCGGCCCGGCCCGCCGTGTGGTGCACGAAGGCCAGCACTACACCGTGGACGTCACTCCGCGTTTGCCGCGAAGCGCCCAGTACCGTCCTGTGCTCTTCCAGGCCGGCGACTCCCCGGAAGGCCGCGACTTCGCAGCCCGGCAGGCAGACGTGATCTTCTCCGCCCACCCCAAATTCGATAACGCCGTGGAGTTCCGCCGCGACATCGTGGCACGGTCCGTGGCTGCGGGCCGCGGAGCCAATGCCGTCCAGATCATGCCGGCCAGCGAGTTCATCCTGGCAGCCACTGACCAGGAAGCCCAGGAAAAGAAGGCTTGGGTCCGTAGCCTGCAGATCGGACCGCAGCAGGCCATCGCGTACCTGGAGCAGTTCTGGGGCCGGGAGCTTTCTTCCTATGACCCGGATGGTCCCTTGCCGGAGATCGACCCCGTGGTGGAGGAAACCTCGGAGACCCGTGGCAGCGGCTTCCATGGTGCCAAGGCAAGGCAACTTGCCGATCAGTGGCGGGCTGAGGCAAAGGACAAGGGCTTCTCCATCCGCCAGTTTGTCACCTCGAAGACTGCGCGCATCGATGCCACCTTCACCGGCTCCTACACCGCGGTGGCGGACCACCTCGCCGAATATGCACGGGTTGGGGCCGTGGACGGGTTCAACATTTCACCGTGGCTCATCCCCACAGGTCTGGACGACATCGTGAACCACCTGGTGCCCGAACTCCAGGAACGCGGCGTCTACCCGACGGAATACCGTGGGACTACCCTGCGGGAAAACCTGGGGCTCGAGACGCCGGTGCGGTCCGAAGACCCGGTACAGGTCTGATGACTCGGCTGATTAATTTTGCTGGATCATTCCTGCGCCGCTTGGCTGGGACCCCGGAATTCCGGGGTTCTACGTTCCAGCGGCGCGGAATGATCCAGCAGAATGACACGCCGGACACCACGGACGCTGCCCGCGGCACCATCAATCTCCAGCTGACGGTGTGGGGTCAGGCGCTTTAGCCCCCGGAGGCTAGAGAAGTTGGCGGAAGACGTTCCAGCCACTGCCCACGGGTCCGTAGGGACCCCAAAGGACAGCCGTGGACGCGCCTGAGGAGTAGGTGACCAGGTCACCGTTGCCGTTGATCGCGGCGAGGTCGTTGTACCTCGAGTGGCTGAAACTTCCCAAGCCGGCGATCTCGGAAAAGACGCCCCAGCCGCTGCTGATCATGGAAGACGGTTGCCATCCGCCTGTGCCATTGGCCGGGTAGAGGAAGAGGCGGCCGCTGCTGTCACGGGCGTAGATTTCCACGGGTCCGTCGCCATTGATGTCACCTGCGGTGATGAGCTTGTCCATGACCTGCCAGCCTTGGCCGATCTTGGTGGGGGAGAGCCACCCCCCGTTGCCGTCGCCGGCATAAAGGTAAAGATCTCCGGCTGCATTCCGCGCCAGGACGTCGTTGATGCCGTCACCGTTGAAGTCCCCAGGGCCCACGATGGAGTCAAAGACGTTCCAGCCTTGGCCTACCTGTTCCCTGGCGAGCCACCCGCCGTCACCGTCACCCGGGTAAAGGAAGAGCCGGCCTGCGGAGTCCCGGGCCAGGAGATCGTTGAAGCCATCGCCGTCAAAATCGCCGGGGGAGAAAACGATGTCGAAGATGTTCCATCCCTGCCCAACCTGTACGGGTTCGTCCCATTGGCCCCGGTACGTTGGGCATGCGCCCTCACAAGCGCCCTTGATATAGGTGTAAGTCCGGGGGTAGAGGATGAGCCGGCCATCGGCCGTGCGGCCCAGCGGTTCGAAGTTTCCCCGGCCGGTCCAGCCCATGGCCCTGCTGGAGGCTTTGATGGGCTTCGTTTCAGCGCTCAACTGGGTGCCGGTGGGGCACCCTGGTTCGCCGGGGGTGAGCGGGTGGACCCTCATCGAGATGCGGCTGCCCTGGTCCTCGGCCAGGACCCGCAGGGTATCCCCTTGCCGTTCCTCCGGGAGGGGCACACCGTCGCGCAACCACTCCAGGGTAATGGCGTCGCCGCTGCCGTCAGGGTTCCGGCAACCAAAATAGTCATAGTTGTATTGACGACGCATTTCGGCACCAACATAAGGAACGCCGTCGATGACTGGCGTCGGCTGGGACGCCGCGGAGACTGGCCCTGGACCCACCAGACTGGCCGACAGGGCCACAGCTGCAATAGTTGCGAGCTTTAGAGCGCGCGCTCGGAATGTCCCCATTTTGTTTCCCCCCGGAAGCCGGCACTCATGGTGCGTAGGTTTGTGTTGAGATTACCGTACTTCCGGAAGCGCGGTCAGGGGTGTCCGGGGGCCACCATGAAGACATCGATCGGGTCCTCGGATTCCAGCTCGAAGCCGTGACGCTCGTAAAGGCCGCGGGCCGGGCTTCCTTGCAGCACGTCCAGACGGAACGGGCGTTCGTCCGCTGATTTCTCCATGATGTGCCGAAGCACCGCCCCGCCCAACCCTTTGCCTTGGTGCGCCGGAGCCACATAGAAATGTTCAATCCACTGGCTGTCCGGCTCGGGACGGAGCGCGATCACACCGGCGTCCACACCGTCGGAATGGATGATGTACGTGTGCTCGGGCTGGAAGCCGTTCAGGAAGCGCTCGCGGACTCTAACAGGATCGTAACGCTGCAACCGCTCCAGGTCAGGGCGCATCACCACGGCGCGCAATTCGGCGATCCATGCAGCGTCAGTAGCCACGGAGGGGCGGAGGACGAAATCAGGCATGCCACCAGCCTATGGGGTCCTGGGCTGGAATCCTGGGTTGCACTGGTACGCCCTCAGGGCCGCAGCAACCGGCCCTGAGTCATGATGGTGTAGTGGATGACGAGGGTGGCGAGCTCTTGCGAGGCCGCAGAGAAGGCTTTGGCTGTGACCAGCGAGCTGGCCGCATAGGCGATTGCACATCGGTGAGATCCAGCAACCGGGCGGTGCACCGCGTGCACTTCTCAAGGTGGAGCCGGACCCTTTCCCGGGATCGCTTGCGGAGTCCTTTGCGTGCGTAGGCACCCAGCTGGCTTGAATACTCGCGGCAATCAGCGCTTACAGACTCGCTGACATGTTGCTGCAGGTACACCTGCCTCAGACGCTCTCTGGCGCGCAGTGCCAGCGATGAGACACCGTTGGCACTAAGCCCGAGCATCTTCGAGGCGGCAGCTGGTTTCATGCCTTCAATGTCCACATACCAGAGAACTGCCCGCCAGCGTTCAGGGAGGGCTTTGAATGCCTGGGCCACAGCAGCGGACTCGAACCTGGTCATGACGGGATCATGATGGACTTCCGGTGAGTCCAAGACAAAGGGATCATCCGTTGGCCGGGTCCGCGATCCGGAACGATTGACCTTATGGGCGATGCGCCGGACAGTTGTGAGCAAGTAGGCACGGAAGCACGTGTCCGGGCCCTTGCCGGCAGCCAGCGATTCGAACACCGAGGCAAAGGCGTCCGCGACGACGTCGTCCACATCAGCAGAGTTGTCTGTTTGCCCTTCAGCGACGTGACGGGCCATGCTCCGATGACGTTCGAAGAGTGTCTCGAAAGCGGCTTTATCGCCTGAACGCACACGCTCCACCCGGCCCGTGTCGCTGTCGTCCAGAGCCACGGGCCAGCCGGATCCAGTGCCACGCGGTGTTGAGCCCACATCGGCCCCCGATTTCGGACACGGCTCTCCCACGGGTAAACCGGACCGAGAATGTGCCGTGTTTACGGGGCCACGCTGCTGTAGCCCCCGCGCGGTCGCCATATCCAGGGTTCGCGCTCCACACACAGCGTAAGAGCAAGCTGCCCATAGCCGGATGGGGAACGTAGCTCATTTGGTGCCCTGACCCAGCAACCGCGACATGCCCAGTGGATCGACGACGTCGGCGCCACTTTCGGCCCTGGCACCTTCAGGGACGCGTCGGCCACTTGGGAGGAGCGTCTCCAGCAGGCGCCCGCCAAAAATGAGACACGAATCAGGTCTCAAGCGCACTTTGTAGATGTATCCATAGAGAAAGGGCTCCCACATGAAGCTCGAAGGCTGGCACATCCTCATCATCATCCTCCTGGCTCTGTTGCTCTTTGCAGCGCCGAAGCTGCCCATCTTGGCGCGCAGCCTTGGGCAATCGATGCGGATCCTCAGGTCCGACGTCCGGACGATGAAGGGTGAGGTCGCTGACACCACAGCCGAGGGATCCCCGCCTGAGTCTGGGTCTGGGCCTGGGCCTGGGCCTGAGTCGGTGGTGGGTCCGAAGCCCGCCGCGTCGCACAGTTCAACCGCAGACCGCGTCTAGAGAAGTGACAGAAACCAATCGCGGCATGGCCGGCCAGGGAGCCAGGGGAAGCGGACGGAAGGGCAACCCCGAAGCCCGGATGGCTCTTCTGGAGCACCTCAAGGAACTGAGGACCCGACTCTTCAGGGCTGGCATCGGTGTCATTGGCGGCACTGTGTTGGCGTTCATTGTTTATCAGCCGCTTCTGGACGCTTTGATCGAGCCCATCAAAGTCCTCAATGAGAAAGATGGACGGGCGTCCACTCTCAACTTCGATGGTGTGGCCAGTTCCTTCGATCTAATGATCCAGGTATCTGTCTTTCTTGGTTTGATCCTTGCCAGCCCCGTGTGGATCTATCAGTTGTGGGCATACATTGTGCCCGGGTTACACAAGAAGGAGCGGCGTATGGCTCTGGCTTTCGTGGCAGCGGCCGTGCCCTTGTTCCTCGCCGGCATCCTTCTGGCCTGGCTTGTACTGCCGAACGCCGTGCGGGTACTCACTGAGTTCACGCCCACCGGTGGATCCAACTTCATCAGCGCCACCACGTATTTGGCGTTCGTCCTGAGACTCCTCCTGGCCTTCGGTATTTCGTTCCTTGTGCCAGTTGTCTTGGTCGGGCTGAATTTGGCTGGGGTCATCAAGGGAGTCCAACTCATCAAGAGCTGGCGCATCACGCTTTTCCTGGTGTGTCTCTTTGCTGCAATGGCTGCTCCCGGGGGCGACGCCATGAGCATGTTCTATCTTGCTGCACCGATGTTGCTCTTGTTCTTTGTGGCAATCGGGATTTGCCTTCTCAATGACCGGCGCAGGGCGCGTCGCGCAATCAAGCGCTCTGCCGACATTGACGCTTCGGCCGCCCAGGCCACCCCAGCCCCGGATCTGGAGAGTCTCTAGGCGTGGGACACAACGACGACGACTTCGCTGGTGGTTGCGGTGGCCGGAACCGCGATGCGCACGGTCACGTCCCGAGGTGCGGCTTTCCGTTTCAAAGTGTATGGAGGGCGATGCAGACTGCTACGGGATTGCGCGGGACCATCTCGAGGGCGAGCGGCGTCTGCGTGGACCGGAAGACTGTGCCAGCCCGTCGGCGTCAGGACATCAGGGGGGACTACATGGGATCCCTGAACGTATCTTCAGCGAATCAAGTGGCCTGTCAATCTCTGGGGCGGACCGCTTTACAGATGAGCAGCCGAGGAGAGCGGCAGAGCGATTGCGAGTATGAGTCTGATGCGACGTTCAGGCTCATACTCGTATTTCATTAAAAAGCGGGATCACCGGAATTCCAGTTGCCGTGTTCGCTGGTATCCGCGCTAATAGCTCCAATTCTTTTGATCAGGCGCTGAAAGCACCGGTGAAATTGAGTGTACCGAGGCCACCTACCACGACTCCCGTAGCTGTGGAATTGATGTTCCAGCAAAGGGTCTGTGGGCATTCGACCTTGAGGAGGAATGGAAGACCTTCAAGAATGAAAACAAAGCTGATGCAGATGCTCTTTGGTACTACGGAATATCCACTAAGAATGCTGCCGCCATTCGGGAAGCTAATTCCGGTGAAGATGAGGTTTTCCCATACGGCGCTGATAGCACCCAGCGTGCCCTGCCCGGCACCAAGGTTGATTGTCTGAGTGTAGGTTTGTCCATTGGACATAGTGAGCGTCGCGCTCGTTGTGAGAATCGTGTATGTGGGTGCAAAAAGGGAAAGGTCGCAACCCATCGCGTTGATGTTAAAGGCGCTGGTAAATGCGAGCGTCCCTTTTCCGCCTACGACGATGGCTTGTGAAGTGAACGCGCCTACGGAACCTGTTGAAAAGCACGTAGGGCAACTGGGCAGGGTGGACGCGCTGGCGGCCGGTGCGGCGACTGCTGCCATGATGGCTGGTGCAGCCCAGGCTGCACCTTTGGTTACTTGACGGCGTGTGGGACTGCTGGGAATGGTGGCCATTGGCTACCTCTCGATTGAAGGGTGCTTTTGCACGGAAAACCAGGACCTCGTCCGGGCCTTTCAAGTATGGAAGTCCACCTCACGTCAAGCGAGCCTTGCGCACCTTAAGTACTAAGCCTTTGTTGTGAGGTTATTGGCAGCCAGGGCGTCACTGACAGCACTGACCAGGCTTGTCACCGCGGCTATCCCGGCACCGTCACTGGGTTCCGTCGCTACGATCCCGTCTCTGCCCACGAGCAGTGCGGTTGGATAGTAGGTCACTCCTGCAAGCCGCGATCCCATTGAACCGACGTCCGCGAAAGTGACCCCCGGGGTCAGGCCGGGTGCCACGGTAACAACTGTTGCGTTTGGCTCCAGTGTCCCTGCTGAGGAGATGACCTCCGCGAGGGCCAGATCGTTCTCCTCGCCCTCTCCCAGGAAGACGAGGACGCCGGCGCGGCCAGCCAGATGGTCACTCAGGGCAACGTCGTCGCCGTTCGCCGCCCGGAAAACCAATTGGCTCGAACGGAGTACGCGGGGAACCATCAACGTGCTGCCGGAAGGGGGCGCCGGCGCTGAGGCCATGGTCCACCCCAGGGCTGCAACTACGGTCAGCATCAACGCCAGTGTCAGGGTGGGAACCACCCGCTCAGGGAACCACAGGAAGTCTGGTCTCAAGGCGGCACCTGCCAACGCAAGTACAAGGAATATCGCGTTCCTGGCGATGGTGCGTCGCGTGACGTCGGATTTGGTACCAAAGCAGGAACAGGAAGCATCCGTCACACGCACATGGGCCCGATACACGATCCACAGCAATACGATGCCGATCAAAACGGTCAGCCACGCAGCCAGGAAACCGTAGAATCCGGGGAGAATGAGAAGGAATGCGGCGAGCATCAATTCACCCCACGGAATAATCCGGGCCGCAAATGGAACAGAGCTTATCCATGAAAGGCCCAGCCCTGTGAGAGCTTCATTCATGGTCCATGGCCGCCTAATTTTTGAAACTGCGGCCCAGGCCAGGATTCCCGCAACCAATACAGTGCAGGCAGCACCCAAACTGCTGAGAAGGATAAACATGGGGTAAGTCTACTCACGTGCAGAACCCGGTTTTATCGATGCTGGGATCCGACGAATTAAAGATGCGGTGGATCCAGTGAAATCAGGGGTTTCATGTGCAACGGCAAATTGCCTTGAGCGCAAACGGGAACTAAGTCCTGGAGAACAGTGCCGGGAGGGGTGTGTGCCTGGACGGCGCAACGTACGAGGCGGAAGCGTTCCCGCCACCCGTAGGATGAAGCCGACGAAAGGTGCCGCCCTCATGGTTACACGCGAAGAAGTAGAAGCCGCATATTCACGGACATCAGGCTGGGTTCGCCACACACCCTTGGCCGAGAGCGGCAACCAGGAACCGTATCACCTGTGGTTCAAATGCGAGTACATGCAGCACACGGGCTCATTCAAGGCCCGCGGTGCGTTCAACCGGCTGCTGACGGCGAAGGAGAACGGCGAACTGGATCCGGAGGTTGGGATCGTGGTGGCTTCCGGTGGCAACGCCGGCCTGGCCAACGCCTACGCAGCCGCGAAACTGGGCGTGCCAGCCACTGTGTTCGTTCCCGAATCCGCACCGGCGAACAAGGTGCATAAGCTGTACGCCATTGGCGCGAAGGTAGTGCAGGGCGGCAGCGAATATGCCGAGGCGTATGCCGCCGCCATCCGCTTCGCCGAGGAGAAGGGCGCGGTCTACTGCCACGCCTATGACCAGCCGGAAATCGTGGCCGGAGCCGGCGGTGTGGGACTGGAACTGCTGGATGAACTGCCCGACGTCGACACGATCGTTGTTGCTGTTGGCGGCGGCGGGTTGATGGGCGGCATTGCGGCAGCCGCCGAAGGCCGGGCGCACGTGGTGGGTGTTGAACCGGAGACTGTCCCTACCCTGCACACGGCATTGGCCAAGGGCGAGCCGGTGGACGTGGCAGTCTCCGGCATTGCAGCCGATTCGCTGGGTGCCCGCCGGATTGGCGAGATTGGCTTCGGAGTGGCCCGCCGTACGGGTGTGCAAAGCGTCCTTGTCAGCGACGAGGACATTGTCCAGGCCCGGCGCGACCTGTGGGAGAAGCACCGCATCGTGGTGGAGCACGGGGCAGCTGCAGCGTACGCGGGGCTGTTGTCCGGGGCGTATAAACCGCACGACGGCGAGACCGTTGCGGTGATTCTCTGCGGCGCCAACACGGACCCCGCACACTTCTAAGCCCCACACCACGCAAGAATCCCCGCCGGTTGATGTCCGGCGGGGATTCGACGTCGGCAGGGTGCCCTGCCGCAGCGGTTCCTACTTCTTGGGCAGGCCTGCCGGGTTCAGTTCGGACGCCGGGATGGCCTCGGAGGAAAGCCCCCAGCGGTCCAGGATCTTGGCGTAGTTGCCATCCTTGATGAGGGTGTTGAGCGCAGCCTGGGCGGCCACTGCCAGGCCGTTGTCCTTCTTGGTGGTGAAGGCGATCTCGGCCTTCAGCGGCCAGCCGCCTTCCAGCGTGCCAACTTCCTTGGTCTTCCCATCCTTTGCGGCCTTGTAGGCTGCGGAGGCGTTCGGCCCGAACGTCAGGTCAGCGCGACCTGACTGGAGGGCGAGCTGGGAGGCGGAGTCGTCGTCGTAATACTGGAACTCAACCGGCTTCAGGCCGTTCTTCTTGTTCTCCTCGTCCCAGCGGACCAGGATGGCTTCCTGGTTGGTGCCTGAGCCAACGATGATGCGCTTACCGGCAACGTCCTTGGCTTCCTTGATGGTGGAAATGTCCGAGTCTGACTTGGCGTAGAAGCCCAGGAGGTCGTTGCGGTAGGTGGCGAAGTCGAACTTTTCCTTGCGGGCTTCAGTAACAGTCACATTGGACAGGACGGCCTCGTACTTGCCTGATTCGACGCCAAGGGGCCAGTCCGCCCACGCGACGGGAAGAACCTCAACCTGCAGTCCCAGCGTCTCGCCCACGGCGTAGGCAATGTCCACCTCACTGCCAATCAGCGTCTTGTTGTCAGTGGCGAACGTGCTCAACGGTGGTGTGCCGCCGGTGGTCACGACGGTCAGCTTGCCGTCCGCCTTGATGGCGTCCGGAACCTTGGCGGCGGCTGCGGAATCCACCGTCACCTTGACGCGGTCCTGCTGCGGGGTCAGGTTGAATTCCTTGGTGGTGCTGGCGGATGAGCTGGATACCGACGGCGCCGTCGCCGCCGTTGCGCCCGGGTCCGAGCAGGCCGCGAGCCCCAGCAGGGCGGTGGCGGCCAGGGCCGCGGTCACGCCGGATTTGGCTGCGAAACGTGCCATGAGTTCTCCTTGGGTTGCCCGAAACGGGACGTCTGATGCGTGCTTGTGGCTGCAACTATCCGGTAGCCCTTAGGAGGTGGTCAAAGCGCCCTGAAACGCTGGGATACAGGGGGTCACGGCGGTTAATCGGGCGTCGAACGGTGTCACAAAAGCACCCCGGGAACCTGGAGAAACCACCGCGCGACGCAACTCACAGAAATAAGCCGGGTGCCGCCGTCGTTGTGGCTAGAGTGCCCGGCAACCAACCGTGCGGGCGCCGCGAAACGTACTGAAAGGCATTTCCCCGTGACTGTTCCTCTTTCCATCCTGGACCTGGCGACCATCGTGAAGGGCCAGACGGTGGCGGAAAGCCTCGCGGGCAGCGTGGCCATGGCGCAGAAGGCAGAAGAGCTGGGCTATCGCCGGGTCTGGTACGCGGAGCACCACAACATGTCCGCCATCGCTTCGTCGGCCACCAGCGTATTGATCGCCCATGTGGCCGCGCACACCAATTCCATCCGGCTCGGCGCAGGTGGCGTCATGTTGCCCAACCACTCGCCCCTGACCATTGCCGAGCAGTTCGGTACGTTGGAGACGCTGCACCCGGGCAGGATCGACCTCGGCCTGGGCCGTGCTCCTGGCAGCGACCAGAACACCATGCGTGCGCTGCGCCGCGACCATATGTCCTCTGACGCTTTCCCGCAGGATGTCCTGGAGCTCCAGGGCTACCTCACCGGCCCCACGCGCATCCAAGGTGTTGAAGCGACGCCGGGCAAGGGCACCAACGTTCCGCTGTACATCCTGGGATCCTCGCTGTTCGGCGCGCAGCTGGCTGCCCAACTGGGGCTTCCGTATGCCTTTGCTTCCCACTTCGCCCCTGCCGCGCTGCAGGATGCCGTGGCCATTTATCGTCGTGACTTCAAGCCTTCGGCGCAGTTGTCGGAGCCGCACGTTATTGCCGGCGTGAACGTCACCGCAGCGGACAGCAATGCCGAGGCACAGGCTATCCACCTCGCAGTGAAGCGCGCCCGGGTCTCGCTGTTCTTCGGCGGCGGCCGCGAGTTCACGGACGACGAAGCGGACATGGTCCTCGATTCCCCGCAGGGCCAGCACATCGCCCAAATGATGAAATTCTCTGCCGTGGGCACCAAGGACGTCGTCCGGGACTACCTTGATGAGTTCACCAAGCACGCTGACGCGGATGAGCTGATTGTGGCCCACCAGAGCGTCGGCACCGGGGAGCGCTTGCGGTCTGTGGAGCTCGTGGCGGACGTCGCAGGCTTGGTTCCCGCATAAATCCAAGGAAAAGCTTTACTCGTTTGCAATCAGGGAGGTATGCAAGCGAAACCGTCCGGGCGGAAACTGTAGCTATCCGCTTCGGAAGGATTCGCCATGCCTACGCACTTGAACCAGTCGGTCGCCGACTCTGCACTGTTGATGAAATCGCTCCCGCTTGGCCTGCTCCGGACCTTCCTGCAGTCGGACGCGGAGAACGGTATTACGCCTCAGCTCTTCTCAGAGCTCAAGGTGCTGGCGCGCGTCCCGGGCCTGCTGGTGGCCTGCAACTACGGCGGCACGCTCTGCTCCGCTGAGGGCGTGTCCACGGAGACCCTTCCGCTTGACAGCGCAGCAGTGGCACTCCGTGCTCTCGCAGCCTTGCCGAACACCCATACGGCCATCATCTCCGGCAGGTCGCTGAGGGACTTGGCTGCAGTGTCCAGGCTTCCGGCCGAGGTTCACCTGGTGGGGTCCCACGGTGTGGAGTTCGACATGGGCTATGCCTACACGCTCTCCCTCGCTACGGAACAGCTCCTCCAGCAGGTGGCTACGGCGCTGACCGAGGCCGTGGGGTTCGAGAAGGGCGTCAGCATTGTTCGCAAGCCGGTGGGCCTGGCCGTGCACACCAGGCCCGCAACGCCCGAGGTAGTGGACCGCGTCATTTTCAGGGCCCAGCAGATCGCCATTGAATGCGGGCTGTACTTCATCATTGACGGTTCCGTCCTTGACCTCACGGTCGAGGAGCCCGCCAAGGGCCAGGCGCTGGAGCAGCTACGAGCACGGCTCGGTGTCAGCGCCGCGCTGTACGCGGGGGACGCCGAAAGTGACGAGAAAGCACTGGCCACCCTGCGCGGACCGGACCTTGGTTTGCATGTGGGATCGGGGGATACGACGGCGGCACACACCCTTCCGGACCCGGAAGCCTTTGCGCGCGTGCTGGCTTTGTTGTTCGAACTGCGGCGGGCCTGGCTTTTTGGCGAGGACGCCGTCGGTTTGGAGCGGCATTCGATGATCGGCAACGGAAGCTCCACGGCATTGCTCACACCGGATGCCAAGGTTTGTTGGATGAGCCATCCGCTGCCCGATTCGGGATCGTTGTTTGCCCATATCCTGGGAGGGGATCCCGCGGGGCACTTCAGCATTGAGCCCATGAAGCCCTCGCCGGTATTGGCGCAGCGCTATGTGGACAACACCATGATTGTGGAGACCCGTTGGGCGGACGTTACTGTCACCGATTACCTGGAGCCTGCCCCTGAGGGCATCACCAGCCTGGTCCGCGTACTTTCCGGCACGGGAAGGGCCCGGGTGGTGTTCGCACCAAGACCGGACTATGCCAATGCGCCGTTCAGCATGGAGGCCCGCGGCGAGGAAGTGCACATCATCGGCACCTCGGATCCGATCATCCTCTCCGCGCCGGGAGTCACGTTCCTCATCACGAGCGACGGAAAGTACGCCACGGCAACCGCGGAAATCTCCCTCCAGGATGGCCCGATCGTGCTGAACCTGCGGTGCGGCGATACTGAGCCGCCACCCGCGGACCCGGCGGGCGAACCCAACCGGCGTGCCGCCGTCGGGCAGGTAGCACGTGAGTGGGTCAAGGCGCTGCAGTTGCCCAGCATCAAAACCTCGCTGGTGCGGCGCTCGGCCCTGGTGTTGAAGTCGTTGGTCCATGAGCCCACCGGCGCCGTCCTCGCAGCGCCCACCACGTCCTTGCCGGAAGGCATCGGGGGGACGCGAAACTGGGACTACCGGTATTGCTGGCTGCGTGACGGGTCCATGACGGTGAACTCGTTGGTTTCGCTGGGATCCACGGATGAAGCGGACGGGTTCCTGCGCTGGCTGGGACGCATCCTGGACAACGCCCCCGGCCCGGAATGGTTGCACCCCTTGTACTCCGTGACCGGTTCGCCGTTGTCCACGGAAGCAATCGTGGAAAGCCTGCCTGGCTATGCGGGTTCGCGGCCCGTGCGCATCGGCAACGCGGCTGACCACCAGGTCCAGCTGGATGTCTTTGGGCCCATCGCAGAACTGATTCACGATCTGGCGGAGCGGCGCGGATTCCTGCCGGAGGAGCACTGGTTCCTCATGGAGCAGATGGCGCACGCGGTACTTGCCCGCTGGCACGAGCCGGACCACGGCATTTGGGAAGCCCGCCGGCCGCCGCGGCATCATGTGTACACCAAAGTCATGTGCTGGGTGACGCTGGACCGCGCTGGGCGGACCGCCACGCTCCACGGCCGTTCACCTCACGCGGACTGGGCGCCCACGGCCGCCACGATCCGGGAAGAAGTTCTCCGTGAAGGCTGGGACTCATCCGCTGCGTCGTACACGGTGGCCTACGACAGTCCGGACCTGGACGCCGCGGTCCTGCACATCGGGATATCGGGCCTTCTGGATGTCCAGGACCAGCGGTTCCTGGATACCGTGACGGCCGTTGAGCGGGAGTTGCGGGTGGGGCCCACAGTGTTCCGGTACAGGTACGACGACGGCCTGCCGGGTTTGGAGGGCGGCTTCCACATCTGCACCACCTGGCTGATAGAGGCTTACCTCGCGGTTGGGCGTTTGGACGATGCGCTGGAGTTGTTCAACCAACTGGTGGCGTTGTTCGGGCCTACGGGTTTGCTGCCGGAGGAGTACGACCCCGGCACTGAGACGCACCTGGGCAACCATCCCCAGGCGTACTCGCATTTGGGCTTCATCCGTTGCGCACAGCTCCTGGACCGTTACCTGGCCAGCGCGGACGTGGAGTAGCCCGGCCAAGGGACAGCGCTACGCGAGCAACAACGCCACGGCGATCATTGCCGGTACCGCCACGATGGTGGTGATGAGCACGGTGTCCTTGGCCACGGTGATTCCGGCCTGGTAGCGGTTGGCCGCCACGAACACGTTCTGGGCTGTGGGCAACGCGGAGGTGACCACCACGGCAAACAGGGCGTGCCCCTCCATGCCCAGGGCAAAGCGTGCAAAGAGGTAGGCGATCAGCGGGTGGACAATCAACTTAAACCCGCTCGCCAACAAGGTGTCCAGCCTGCGTCCGGCGGACTTCTGCAGGGGCTTGGATCCGTTGAGGCTCATGCCAAACGCCATGAGCATGGCCGGGATCGCTGCGCCGCCAATGAGGTGGATGGGCTCCAGAATGAGCGTGGGCACCTGGAAACCAGTACCTGCCACCAGCAGGCCCAGTGCTGAGCCCACAATCATGGGGTTCTTCACGATCATCAACAGGAAACGCAGGGGAGTGGTGCGGTGGGAGCTGGTGCTGGCATCGAGGGCCATCAAGTACATCGGTGTGAAGAACGCCAGCTGGAAAATCAGCAGGGGCGCCACATAGCTGGCATCGCCCAGGACGAACACGGCAATGGGGATGCCGAGGTTGGCCGAGTTGGCCAGCGACGAACTCATCGATGACATGAGCGCCTCCGGCATGCTGCGTTTGAGCCAGAACTTGACGATCAGGAAGAACAGCAGCCCTGTGATGACGGCGCCTACCGCGGTCACCAGGAGAGGCGCGGCAAAAACATCGTGCAGCTTGGCCTTGCTCAGGGTCTCGAACAGGAGCGCCGGACTCGCCACGAAGAACGTCAGCGAACTCAGCACCGAACGGGCATTCTCACCCAGGATGCCGCGACGCCCAACGAACATGCCCACCAGGATGATGGCCCAGACAACAAAAAACCCGGACAGGACGCCGATCATGACAGCGGACGGGTGGGGTTTCGGCGGGTCACGGTTCCCAGCCTAGCCAGAGACGGCATCCGAGTAAGCGTTTTCAGGCGGAAGTTCCGTTATGTGGACGCCACAACAACGCTCGACGCCGGCACCCCAGTGAGTGCCGGCGTCGAGCGTTGTTGTTGAGCCTTAGCTCAGGTGCGCTGCGTTGCTGAGGGCGTGCGGCGGACGCATGAGTCCGGGCGTGTGGCCCTCCGCGGGGTCGTTTCCGAGCTGCAGGATCTTGTTGTCCTTGCCCACGTGGACCACCTTGGGTTGGTACGCCCGGGCCTCTTCCGTGGTCATTTCCGCGTAGGTGATCAGGATGACGGTGTCGCCGACGTGGACCATGTGGGCGGCCGCGCCGTTGATCCCGATCACGCCGGAACCGCGCTCGCCGGCAATGGTGTACGTCTCCAGCCGGGCGCCGTTGGTGACGTCCACAATGGAGACGAGCTCACCGGGAAGGATGTCGGCCGCGTCCAGGAGGTCCAGGTCGACAGTGACCGAACCGACGTAGTGGAGGTCGGCGTGGGTCACCGTTGCACGGTGGATTTTGGACTTGAACATTGTGCGGATCATAATGCGTTCAGTTTAGCGCGGCACCCTCATCCGGCGCTGTGACGTACCAGACGTTCGCCCGAGAGGTCAGCGGCGTCAGGAGGCCACGCCGCTGACCTCGTGGGCTGGCTCGTAGTTTTCCAAGCTGGTTCCCGCGACCACAAGCCCCCGCAGCTCAGCCAATCCGCCCGTCACCACGCCCGCAGCGCGTGCCTGCACCAGGACATTGCCCTGCGCGGTCGCCTCAACAGGTCCAGCAACCACGGTTTTGCCCGTGGCGTCCGCAGTGAGCTGGCAGAGGAGCCGGTTCTGCGAACCTCCGCCCACAATGTGCACCACTCCGGTGCTGCGGCCCGTCAGCCGCTCTGCTTCGGCCAGAGTCCGGGCATACCCGGCGGCGAGGCTGTCCATGATGCAACGCACGACGGCGGCAGGCCGGTCCGGGAGCACGGCACCGGTGTTGCGCACGGCAGCGCGGATGCGGTCCGGCATGTTGTCCGGCGCCGTGAACGCGGGGTCGTCAGCGTTGATCTGCGGACCGCCGGTTGGCAGTGCCGCCGCCGAGTCGAGCAACGCCGGCAGCGACTGGCTGAATCCCTGCGCAGCCCAAGACCTCTGGCACTCGCTGAGCAGCCACAGGCCACCAACATTGCGGAGGTACCGGATGGTTCCGTCCACGCCGCGTTCGTTGGTGAAGTTGGCCTGACGGCTCGGTTCAGTGAGCACGGGCTTGTTCAGTTCCACGCCCACCAGCGACCACGTGCCGGAAGAGATGTAGGCAAAGTGCTGTTCCTGCGCGGGAACGGCTGCCACTGCCGAGGCTGTGTCATGTGAGCCCACAGCCACTACCGCGGTGTCCGCTGGCAAGCCCGTCTGCTCAAGGATCGCCGGCAACAGTGTGCCCACGGTTTCTCCGGGCTGGATGAGCTCAGGGAAGATGTTCCTGGGCAGGCCCAGTGCGTCCAGGAACCCCGTGGCCCACCCGCCCGCAACAGCGTCGAACAGCCCGGTAGTGGAGGCGTTGGTGGCCTCGGTGCGGCGCTCACCGGTGAGCAGGAACGCGATCAGGTCCGGAATCAGAAGAGCCTGCACACCGTCCAGATTCGGTTCTGAAGCGAGCTGATACACGGTGTTGAACTGCAAATACTGCAAGCCGGTGGTGGCGTACAGCTTCTCAGGGGGAATAACTGCATGGACCCGCTCCACCGTGGCCCGGCTGCGCTCGTCCCGGTAGCTGAACGGAACCGAGGTGAGTTCGCCGGCGTCGTTCACCAAGCCGTAGTCCACAGCCCAGGTGTCGATGCCGATGCTGGTGATGTGCTCGCCGTTCGTGGCCGCCACGGAAGCGGCTGCTGCCAAACCCTTGAGTACCTCAGCGAACAGGGCGTCGAAGTCCCAGCGGAGGCCGCCGTCGAGCTCTATGACGCCGTTGGGGAAGCGGTGGATGGTCTCGAGGGAGACGCCCGTTGCGGCGGAGACGCGACCCAGCATGACGCGGCCGGAGGAGGCGCCGATGTCGATGGCGGCAAATACCTGGTTTGCCTGCGGAGCGGACACCGCCCCAGCGTGTGCCGGGGCGGTGTCCGTGGTGGTTCCGTTGGTCACTGTCGGTCCTAGCGGAGGAAGGCTGCTGCCACGCCGGCGTCCACGGGGATGTGGAGGCCGGTGGTGTGGGAGAGCTCGTTGCTGGTGAGCACGGACGCGGCGTTGGCCACGTGTTCCGGAAGGACTTCGCGCTTGAGGAGCGTGCGCTGGGCGTAGTACTTGCCCAGTTCCTGCTCGTCCACGCCATATACAGCGGCGCGCTTGGCGCCCCAGCCGCCGGCGAAGATGCCGGAGCCGCGGACCACGCCGTCGGGGTTGATGCCGTTGACGCGGACACCGTACTCGCCCAGTTCGGCGGCGAGCAAGCGGACCTGATGCGCCTGGTCAGCCTTGGTGGCGGAGTAGGCGATGTTGTTGGGGCCGGCGAACACGGAGTTCTTGGAGGAGATGTAGATGATGTCTCCACCGAGGCCCTGATCGATCATCACCTTGGCCGCGGCCTTGGACACCAGGAACGAGCCCTTGGCCATGACGTTGTGCTGGAGGTCCCAGTCCTTCTCGGTAGTTTCCAGCAACGGCTTGGAGATGGACAGACCGGCGTTATTGACCACCAGGTCCAGGCCGCCGAACGCAAGCACGGCTTCCTGAATGGCGGCGGCAATCTGGGCCTCGTCGGTCACGTCGGCCTGGACGCCGATGGCGACGTCGGAACCGCCCAGTTCTTCGGCCACCTTCTGGGCGTTCTCAAGGTTGAGGTCGGCAATCACTACGCACGCGCCGTCGGACGCCAGACGGGTGGCGATCGCCTTGCCGATACCCGACGCCGCTCCGGTCACCAGCGCGATGCGGGTGGCGTGGGACTTGGGCTTGGGCATCCGGGCGAGCTTGGCTTCTTCCAGCGCCCAGTACTCGATGCGGAATTTCTCGGATTCCTCGATGGGGGCGTAGGTGGAGATGGCCTCGGCGCCGCGCATCACGTTGATGGCGTTGATGTAGAACTCGCCGGCCACGCGGGCGGTCTGCTTGTCCTTGCCGAAGGAGAACATGCCCACGCCGGGGATCAGCACGATTGCCGGGTCGGCTCCGCGCAGTGCCGGGCTGTCCTGGTCTGCGTGCCGGTCGTAGTACGCCTGGTAGTCCTCGCGGTACGCGGCGTGCAGTTCCTTGAGCCGGTTGACCGAGTCTTCGATCGACGCGTCGGCCGGCAGGTCCAAGACCAGGGGCTTGACCTTGGTGCGCAGGAAGTGGTCCGGGCAGGAGGTGCCCAGCGCGCCGAGGCGCGGGTGCTCTGCGGACTCGAGGAATTCAAGCACGACGGCGTCATCACTGAAGTGCCCCAGCTGCGGCTTGTCCGTGGAAGCCAAGCCGCGGATCACGGGAGCGAGGGCGGCTGCCTTGGCTTTTCTTTCAGCCTCAGGGAGGGCGCTGTAACCGGGGAGCTTGGCGCCGAAGGGCTCTGCCTTGCCGTTGTCCTTGATGTAGTTCTCGGCTTGGTCAATGATCCAGAGCGAGTTGGCCTCTGCTTCTTCGCTGGTGGCGCCCCAGGCCGTGATGCCGTGGCCGCCCAGGATGGTGCCGATGGCCTGCGGGTTGGCTTCCTTGATCGCCGCGATGTCCAAGCCGAGCTGGAATCCGGGACGGCGCCAGGGAACCCACACCACTTTGTCGCCGAAGACCTTGGAAGTGAGGGCTTCGCCGTCCACCGCGGTGGCGATGGCGATGCCCGAATCCGGATGCAGGTGGTCAACGTGCGCAGCGTCCACCAGGCCGTGCATGGCGGTATCAATGGACGGCGCAGCGCCGCCCTTTCCGTGCAGGCAGTAATCGAACGCGGCCACCATTTCGTCTTCACGCTCGACGCCGGGGTAAACGGACTTCAGTGCCTGCAAACGGTCCAGCCGGAGGACGGCCAGGTTCTCAGCCTTCAGCGTGCCGAGGTCTCCGCCGGAGCCTTTGACCCACAGGAGTTCAACGTCCTGGCCAGTGACAGGATCCTTCTCGGTGCCCTTGGCGGAGGTGTTGCCGCCGGCGAAGTTGGTGTTCCGCTTGTCCGCGCCGAGGCGGTTGGAACGGGAAATCAGCTCTTCAACAGTCTTGCTGGTCATGCTTATGCGCCCCATCCGGCTTGCTGGCCGCCTGCGCGGTCCTCGTTGATCTTCTTCTGGTATCCGCTGGCCTTGTACGCGGCCATCGGGTCGGCGGGCAGGCCGCGGGAATCGCGCCACTCAGCCAGGACCGGGCGGACATCGGTGTAGAAGGCATCGTTGAAGATGCCGTTGGCGGCCAGGACATCCCCGGCACGCTGTGCTTCGGAGAGTGCTGCGGTGTCCACGAGCAGGGCGCGGGCGGTCATTTCCTGGACGTTGAGGACCGAGCGGATCTGGCCCGGGATCTTCTCTTCGAGGTTGTGGCATTGGTCCAACATCAGCGCGACACCGGAGTCCTTGCCGAAGCCGCCACCGCGGATGACCTCGTGCATGATGCGGAACAGCTGGAACGGATCAGCTGCGCCAACAATCAGGTCATCATCGGCGTAGAAGCGGGAGTTGAAGTCGAACGAGCCCAGCTTGCCCAGACGCAGGAGCTGCATCACGATGAACTCGATGTTGGTGCCCGGGGCGTGGTGGCCGGTGTCCAGGCAGACGAAGGCCTTCTCACCCAGTGCAAGGGTCTGAGCGTAAGACGTTCCCCAGTCCGGAACATCGGTGTGATAGAAAGCGGGTTCGAAGAATTTGTATTCCAAGACCAGGCGCTGCTGGTCACCGAGGCCCGCGTAGATCTCCTGGAGCGACTCTGCCAGGCGGTCCTGGCGGCCGCGGATGTCATCCTGGCCGGGGTAGTTGGTGCCATCAGCAAGCCAGATCTTCAGGTCCTTGGACCCGGTGGCGTGCATGATCTCGATGCACTCCAGGTGGTGATCGATGGCCCGGCGGCGCACGGACTCGTTGGACGAGGTCAGGGAGCCGAACTTGTACTCGTCATCCTGGAAAGTGTTGGAGTTGATGGTGCCCAGCCCAACGCCCAGGCCAGCGGCGTATTCGCGGAGGGCGGCGTAGTCATCAACCTTGTCCCAGGGAATGTGCAGCGCCACAGTAGGAGCGAGCCCCGTGAGTTCGTGAACCTTGGCGGCGTCGGCGATCTTTTCCTGAACGGTGCGCGGAGTACCCGGGGTGCCGAAGACCTTGAACCGGGTCCCGGAATTTCCGTAGGCCCAGGACGGCACTTCAATGGCCAGTTCCCCTAGACGGCCCAGGGCCGATTCTGTGGTGTTCATGCTTGTTCCTTTAGGTATTCGTGGGCGGTGTGCTTATTGATGTGTGTGGGGTCGGCGGCATCTGTGACGCCTGCTGCGGCGAGCTGATCCTCAAGGTTGAAAACTTCCTCGACGATTTCAAAGCCCTGGTCTGGAGGGAGGTCACTGTTGGCGAACAAGGATGCCATCTCGGCCTGCCAGCGGGCGTTAACCTCAGTGATTGCCATGCGGGCCTGCGCTTCTGCGTAGTCTTCGCATTCCAGGTAGCCGATCAGCTGGCCATCGGGAGCGAGGAACAGGGAGTAGTTGTTCCACCCTGCGTTTTTCAATGCGGACAGCATCTCCGGCCATACGGCGGCGTGGCGCTGCTTGTACTCGGCCATCAGTTCCGGCTGGACTGAAGAGCGGAAACAAACCCTCATGTGCGGATCTCCAGGGTTACTCGTCTTTGAATCGTTTCATTTGTTACGATTCAAATTACCCTCGTAAACGGGAGGGTGTCAAGGCGTTTCCAACACATTGACGTCAGCCAGCGGAGATCGGAAAGCATGTCCCAGACAGCCAGCATCAAAGACGTTGCCACTCACGCCCAGGTAGCAGTGGGAACTGTTTCCAATGTGCTGAACTATCCGGACAGGGTTTCGCAGAGGACCAAGGAACGCGTCCTGAAATCCATCGCTGAGCTCGGCTTCGTCCGCAACGACGCCGCCCGTCAGCTCCGCGCCGGCCAAAGCCGCACCATTGGCCTGATCGTGCTGGACGTTGGAAACCCCTTCTTCTCCTCCGTGGCTCGCGCGGCGGAAGATGCCGCTGCGGCCCTGGGAAGCGTGGTGCTGGTAGGGGACAGTGGGCAGGACTCCTCCCGCGAAGCGCACTACATGGACCTCTTCCAGGAGCAGCGGGTACAGGGTCTCTTGATTTCTCCGGTGGGCGACGTTTCAGGGCGCATTGATACGCTCCGCGACCGCGGCGTGCCCACGGTTCTGGTGGACGAACTCGCGGACACCGATCGCTGCAGCTCAGTCTCCGTGGACGACCAGGAAGGTGGCTACTTGGCCGCCAAGCACCTGCTGGACACGGGCCGCCGTCGTCTGGCCTTTGTTGGTACGCCGTCCATCCGGCAGGTGGCCAGCCGACTCAAGGGCGCGCAGCGCGCCGTGGGGGAGGTTACCGGCGCCAGCATTGAGGTACTCGACTCCGCCGGGCAGACCGTCCTCGCCGGACGACAGGTGGGCAACAAGCTGGTGGAGCGCTCGCCGGAAAAGCGTCCCGAAGCCGTTTTCTGCTCCAACGACCTTCTGGCGCTCGGCGTCATGCAATCGTTGACCATGCTGCGGACCGTCCGGATTCCGGAGGACATCGCGCTGATTGGTTACGACGACATCGATTTCGCCATTTCTGCGGTGGTCCCACTGTCTTCCATCCGTCAGCCTACTGAGGCGCTGGGCCGGACCGCGATCGAGCTGCTCGCGGAAGAACAGGAAAGCGGCGGAACCAAGCACAGGTCCGTCGTGTTCACCCCCGAGCTGGTGGTCCGCCAAAGTACAGCCGGTGCTTAGCTGCGCTCCTGCCCAGTTAGTCCCCAAAAAGCCCGGGTTCCCGCGAGCAGTTTCGCGGAAAGCCGGGTTTTTTGCCCCCCGCGGCCTCGGCTAACTGGGCAGGAACGCGCTACACGGTGTAGATGCTCCAGGATGCTGTGTGCTCGGCCCCGGGTTCCAATCGGATCAGGTCTGTTCCACTGTTGAAGGCATCCGGCGGGCAGGTCATGGGCTCCACGGCCAGGCCAATCCTGCCCGGAATCGGTGCCGGCTTGTCAGCCGTATGGATTTGCAGCCACTGGCAGCTTTCGTCCCAGGACATCCCGACGCCGGACCCTCCGACGCCGGTGCCCGCCGGGTCCCGTACGGAAAGCCGCGCCAGCCCGTCGTCGAACGTTAATCCTGTGAAAGCGTGGTCGATCTCGGTGCTGCCGATGGTGCGCGGGGTACGGAAGTCGTAGGCGTGCCCGTCCACGCCCACAACACCAGCGGGCAACAACCTGTCGGGCGTGACCTCAAGGAACGAGTCACCAGCGAACTCCAGGATCCACTCGTCCAAGGGCGAGGATCCGGCCACGAGATACGGGTGCGGGCACACGCCATAGGGTGCCGCGATGCTGCCGGCGTTCCGGGCCGTGACCGACGTGTGAAGCCCGGCGTCGTCCAGCACAAACCGGGCCGAAAGCTCCAGCGCGAACGGGTAACCCGCCGTGGGACCCACAGTGCACGTCAACGTGAGTGACCCGGCGTCGGACTCTTTTGGAGTCCAATCGAGCGGGAAGGCCAGGCCGTGCAGGGCCGTTTGCCGCTCTGGTTCGTTGACGGGCAACTGGTGATCGACGCCGTCGAACGTGTATTTGCCGTCCGCGATCCTGTTGGGCCAGGGGGCAGCAACGATGCCGCGGTAATCCGGGATCGGACCGCCCTCCGGAAACGGGACAACCAGGTCCCTCCCCTGGAACTGCAGAACGCGCAGCGCGGCCGCGCGGGCAGTCACAACTGCTGTGTAACCGCCCGCGCTCAGCGTGAATTCAGTGCTCACAGGCCGCCGGCCAGCTTGTAGTACGCGGCGTTCCAGTTGAGTTCCTTCTTGAACTGTTTGATGGTGGTGTCCTCGTCGATGGTGAGAAGTTCGGTCTTGGCAATTTCGGCGAAGTCCTCGAACACCTCCAGACCCACCTGCGTGGACAATACCGTGTGGTGCGCGGCGCCGGCAGTGAGCCACGCGGCGGCGGATGTGGCGAAGTTGGGCTTCGGCTCCCAGAGCGCGCGGGCTACGGGCAAGTTAGGCAGCGGCTGGTCGAGGTCGACGACGTCCACCACGTTCGCCACCAAGCGGAACCGGTCGCGCATATCGGACAGTGCGACGACGATTCCCGGCCCGGCGTCGGCATCGAACACCATGCGGACGGGGTCTTCCTTGCCGCCGATTCCCAGCGGGTGGATCTCCACACGCGGTTTCTTGGCGGTCAGCGATGGGCAGACCTCCAACATGTGGGCACCCAGGATTTTCTCGCTGCCTGGCTCCAAGTGATACGTGTAGTCCTCCATCAGCGATGCACCGCCGGGCAGGTCCCCGCCCATGACCTTCGCCGCGCGGACCAGGATGGCGGTTTTCCAGTCGCCTTCGGCGCCGAAGCCGTAGCCGTCAGCCATGAGGCGCTGGACTGCCATGCCAGGGAGTTGGCGCAGCTCGCCGAGGTCCTCGAAGGAGGTGGTGAAGGCCGCAGAACCGTTGGCCTCCAGGAAGCTGCGCAGGCCAAGTTCGATCTTGGCGCTGTACCGCAGCGATTCGTGGCGGGCACCGCCGGCCTTCAGCTCGTCAGCCACGTCGTAAAGGCGCTCGTACTCGGCAACCAAAGCATCGACGTCGGACTCGTTGGCACCGTGGACCGCCTCGGCGAGCTCGTTGACGGACCACGTGTTCACCGAGACGCCGAAGCGCAGCTCGGCTTCGGTCTTGTCACCCTCGGTGACGGCGACGTTGCGCATGTTGTCGCCGAAGCGGGTGAGCTTCAGCGTACGGACGGCGGCCCAACCAGCCGAAGCACGCTGCCATGCGCCCACCTGGCGGGCGACCTCGGGATTACTGACATGCCCGACGACGGTCTTCCGCGGCACGCCGAGGCGCGACTGGATGTACCCGAACTCGCGGTCGCCGTGGGCCGCCTGGTTGAGGTTCATGAAGTCGAAGTCGATGTCCGCCCAAGGAAGGTCCCGGTTGGCTTGGGTGTGCAGGTGCAGCAACGGCTTACGGAGCAGGTCCAGGCCCTGGATCCACATCTTTGCGGGGCTGAAGGTGTGCATCCAGGCGGTCACGCCGATCACTGAATCATCGGCGTTGGCCTCGAGTGCGGTGCGGCGGATGGCATCAGAATCGGTGAGGACCGACTTCCAGACGAGCTTCACCGGCACGTCGCTGCTGGCGTTCAGGGCGTTGGCAATCTCCTGCGACTGCGCTGCGACCTGTTTGAGGACGTCCTCACCGTACAGGTGCTGGCTGCCGGTGAGGAACCAGACCTCGAACTGTTCGAGGGACGTGTTGTTCGCAGATGATGTGGTGGCGCTGGGCATTTTCGTGGCTCCTGGGTGTAGTCCGGGGGTTTGGGGCGCTGGCGGCTGCCGGCTGAGGCGGGTTAGCGGCCGTAGACGTTCTGGTATCGGTCGTAGAGCGACTCGATCTTGGCTGGATCGATGGGCAGCGGATCGCCGAGCTGGCGGGAGATGTGGACCGTCCTGGCCACTTCCTCGCACATCACGGCGGCTTTGACTGCGCTGCGGGCGTCCTTGCCGATGGTGAAAGGCCCATGGTTTTGCATGAGCACCGCGGGGGAGTTGGAGTTCTTGAGCGTCTCCACAATGCCCTGGCCGATGGAGTCGTCGCCTATGAGCGCGAACGGTCCCACGGGAATGGATCCGCCGAATTCGTCACCCATCATGGTCAGTACGCAGGGGATTTCCTCACCGCGCGCGGCCCAGGCCGTGGCATAGGTGGAGTGCGTGTGCACCACGCCGCCCACCTCTGGCATGTGCCGGTACACGTAGGCATGGGCGGCGGTATCAGAGGACGGGGAGAGGTCCGGGTTGCCCCAGTCCACGGTTCCCGCGCTGCCGGTGTTCATTCCCCGCACAGGTGTGCCATAAAGGTCGGTGACCACCATGAGCTCCGGTGTGAGCTCGTCGTAGGAAACGCCGGACGGCTTGATGACCATGAGATCGTGCCCCGGGACGCGACCCGAGACGTTGCCCGCTGTCCAGACCACCAGTTCGTACCGGGTCAGCTCGGCGTGGAGTTCGCAGACTTCTTTGCGGACCCGGGCGATGGTTTCCAGCAGGGCGCTCATGCGGAGGCTCCTTCCGGGACGGTGGCTCCGCTTGCCGAGCCCTGAATTGCTGCGCGCTGGATGGCCTTGAGGCGGTGCATGACGTTGTTGGTGCCGCGGCCAAAGTAGTCGTGCAGGGTCCGGTATTCCTGGAAGAGGACCTCGTAGGCGGCCACGTTTTCCGGGATCGGTGTGTAGACAGCGCCTGGAGCTGAGGCCATGGCGGCGGCGGCTTCCCGGATGTCCTTGTACTTCCCGGCAGCCACTGCAGCATGGATGGCCGAGCCCAGCGCGGGGCCCTGTTCGGAACCGATGGTGGAGAGCTGCAGGCCGGTGATGTCGGCGTACACCTGCATCAGGAACGTGTTCTTCAGGAGCCCGCCGGCCACGATGAATTCCTTGACCGGGACGCCGGAATCGCGGAAGGCATCCACGATGGTGCGGGTGCCGAACGCTGTGGCTTCAAGCAATGCCCGGTAGGTGTCCTCGGGCTTGGTGGCCAGTGTTTGGCCCACCACGGTGCCGGAGAGTTCGTGGTCCACCAGCACGGAGCGGTTGCCCGAGTGCCAGTCCAACGCGATGAGGCCGTGCTCGCCAATGGCCTGCTTCTCTGCGAGTTCGGTGAGGTATTCGTGGATGCCCAGGCCTTTATCCTTGGCAGTCTGGTGGTATTCGGGTGGGACGCCGTTCTTGGTGAACCAGCCGAAGATGTCGCCCACTCCTGACTGGCCTGCTTCGTAACCCCACAGCCCGTCCACGATTCCGCCGTCCACCACGCCGCACATGCCCGGGACTTCACGCAGGACATCGCCGTTCATGACGTGGCACGTGGACGTGCCCATGATCGCGACGAGCTGTCCGGGCTGGACCGCGTTCGCGGCCGGGGCGGTGACGTGGGCGTCCACGTTGCCCACAGCCACGGCAATCCCTGCCGGAAGTCCGGTCCATGCTGCTGCTTCTTCGGTCAGATAGCCCGCGGCATCTCCCAAGCGGCCGATGCTGTGTTCAAGCTTTGCGGACACAAAGTCCTTAAAGTCCGGGTTGAGTGCAACCAGGAAGTCCTCGGACGGGTACTTTCCGTCCTGGTAGATGCCTTTGTACCCGGCGGTGCAGGCATTGCGGACGTAACTGCCGCAGAGTTGCCAGACGATCCAGTCGGCTGCCTCAACCCAGCGGTCCATAGCGCCGTAAACTTCAGGGTCTTCCTCCAGGAGCTGTAGGCCCTTGGCAAACTCCCATTCCGAGGAAATCAGGCCACCGTAGCGCGGTAGCCAAGCCTCGCCGCGTTCTTCGGCGAGCTGGTTGATGCGGTCTGCCTGCGGCTGGGCTGCGTGGTGACGCCACAGTTTCACGAATGCGTGCGGCCGGTCAGCGAAGCGTTCCAGTTCGTTCAGCGGCGTGCCCTCCGCCGTCGTCGGAACCATGGTGCACGCGGTGAAGTCGGTGGCGATGCCCACCACATGTTCCGGGTTTACACCGGCGTCAGCGACGGCGGCCGGTACAGCATTGCGCAGGACGTCGCGGTAGTCGTTGGGCACCTGGAGGGCCCAATCGGCGGGGAGCCGCTGGCCGCTGCCGGGAAGGTTTTCTGTTACGACGGCGTGCGGGTACTCGAAGACCCCGCTGCCGAGTTCTGCGCCATCCGAAACACGCACAACGACGGCGCGCCCGGACAAAGTGCCGTAGTCCACGCCGATGACAAACTGCTGATCGAGCGGGAGGTCTTGAGAGCTGTACATGGGGTCTCCATCCGGCTGGCCAAGGCCTCATTGCCGGGGGTCGGGGTGGAAAAGTGAAGAAGGTCTGATGCAATTGTTAGCGCTCACAACTTTGATGTCAAGAGCGGTCCGCATGGATCGGGGGCTCATGACGCTACTTGCTTGGGGGAGGTGCTAACTTGAGGCGGGCGCCGTGGTGGAGCGGACCACCAGACGTGGCGTGACGGTGGCAGCTGAGACGGTGTCGCCGTTTTCCAGACGATCCAACAACAACCCGATGCAGCGCTGGCCGAGTTCCTCGAAATCCTGGGCCACGGTTGTCAGTGGGGGGATGAAGTAGGCGGACTCCGGCTGGTCATCGAAGCCCACTACGCTGATGTCGTTGGGAACGTGGACGCCTGCTTCATGGAATGCGCGGAGGACGCCAAGGGCCATCTGGTCGTTGGCCACGAACAGGGCCGTCACAGAGCGGTCCGCAGCGATTCTTAGGCCTTCGCGGTAACCGCACTCAGCACTCCAGTCGCCCTCGATCAGCGTGGCGGGCTCAAAGCCGGCCTGAGTGAGTGCGTCCTGCCAGCCCTCGATGCGTGCTGCCGCGTCGATCCAATCCACCGGCCCGGACAGATGGCCTATCTGGGTGTGCCCGAGGTCCAGGAGATGTTGAACTGCCAGGTGGGCCCCGTGACGCTGATCCACGGTGGCACCGCTCAGTTGCTCATCGCCCACGGATCCCACGGCAACCAGCGGAACGTGGGCGGTGATGCCCCGAAGGACATCGAAGGTACCGGGGTGGGGGACCGTCACCACGATGCCGTCCACGCCTTGGTCCATGAAATGCGCTATGGCGTCCTTGATGGTCTCCGGCGTGACCTCCCGCAAAGCGGCTACGCTGACGAAATAGCCGGCATCCCGTGCGGCCTGCTGCACACCCAGGAGGGTATGGGACGGCCCGTACTGCGCCATCTCGCTGCCCAGCACTCCAATGGTTTGGGAGCGTCGGGTCACCAGGCTGCGTGCGGCCGTGTTTCGGCGGTAGCCAAGCTCGGTGATGGCCTGTTCAACGCGCTCGCGGGTTTTGGAACTCACATTGGGATGGTTGTTCAAGACGCGCGAAACGGTCTGATGCGAGACGCCCGCCACGCGGGCCACATCCTCCATGACAGGAGGCCGCTGATGTGCAGATTGTTCGATGCTCACCCTGTCACGATAGAGCACCGGTGCGCGGATCAGCCTTTCGCGACCCCCGCAGCGTAACGCCGGTACCGGTCCAAGAACGCGGGAACCCCGGAAGCACTCTGGGGTGTCAGCTCCAAGCCTTCAAGCTTCCAATCCGGGAGCTGCCCGGTCAGCACGCCCGCTGCCTGCCGGGCGGCGCCATCGGCCACGTACTCTCCGGGCTTTGGCACGAAGACCGGCACGCCGAATGCTGAGACGGCAATCTGTTGGACGGCCTCCGATTGCGCGCCGCCACCCACCAGGATGACGCGCTGGGCCAAGACGCCTTGGGCTTGAAGTGCCGCCAGGCCATCCGCGAGGGAGCACAGCACTCCCTCCACTGCGGCCCGGGCCAGATTGGCAGGTGAGTAGTTGGACACCGTGATGCCGTGGAGAGATCCCGTGGCGTCCGGCAGATTGGGTGTCCGTTCGCCCTCAAAATACGGGACGAGCGTTAGCCCGTCGGCACCCTCCGGGGCGGACAAGGCCAGATCGCTGAGTTCTGTCAGGCTCACGCCAAGTAAGGAAGCTGTGGCATCGAAAATTCGTGTCGCGTTAAGTGTGCACGCCAGCGGAAGGTAGTTACCGGTTGCGTCGGCGAAGCCTGCCACCAGGCCGCTGGCGTCCTGCGCCGGCACATCCGATACCGCGAACACAGTTCCCGACGTTCCAATGGAAATGACTACATCACCCACTGCGGCGCTGACGCCCAGGCCCGCTGCAGCATTGTCGCCCGCGCCTGGACCGATCAAGGCGCCCGCAGGGGTCTTGCCCGCCGCTTCCAAAGGTCCGACGACGGTTGGCAGCACTGGGACGTGGCCCAGGGTTCGCTCCAGGACCTGTGGCAAGTACTCGCCGGTGCCAGCCGAGAAGTAGCCTGTGCCGGAGGCGTCGGAGCGATCAGTTCGGAGGAGTTCCAACGATGCCGGTCCTGTGCCTGGACCATGGCCGGCCAAGCGCCATGACAGCCAATCGTGGGGGAGGCAGACCGCGGCCGTTAGCCGGGCATTGCCGGGTTCGTTCCGCGCCAGCCAGCGGAGCTTGGTGGCGGTCAAGGATGCCACAGGAACAGTTCCCGTGGTGGATGCCCAATATAGGCCGCCGGCAGCGGCATCGCCGCCACCGGCTTCAAGGATTAACTCCTCTGCGTCGGGCGCCGAGCGGGTATCGTTCCACAGCAAGGCTGGTCGGACGACGTTGCCGGATTCGTCCAAGCACACCATGCCGTGCTGCTGGCCGCCAATGGAGACGGCATCGACGTCGTCCAGGCCGCCCGCGTCCGTCATCGCCTCCTGTAGCGCCGTCCACCAGTGATCCGGGTGTACCTCCGTGCCGTCAGGGTGGGAAGCCCGGCCCTGGCGAACCAAGGCGCCGGTGACTGAGTCCCGGATGATCACTTTGCAGGACTGGGTAGAACTGTCGATCCCGGCTACGAGAGGCATGCGTTAATCCTTTGGATGACCGCCACCGGACCTGCCAGGAAATGGTCCTGGCAGGTCCCGGCGACGGGAATTCAGTGATGGAGTGATTCAGCGTGCGCCGAGAAGGTGCTCGATGGCCAGCTGGTTGAGGCGGACGAAGGCGAACGAGCGCTCGGCCGCCTGATCGGCGTCGAACGTTTCGAAGGCGCTGGCGTCAGCCAGCAGCTCCGCAGTGGTCTCGCCAGTGTTCAGCGTGGGCACGCCCAGCTCGAACACGCCCGAGGTAGCCAGCGCTTCCTGGACTGCCGGGTCTGCGCGGAAGGCCAGGGCACGTTCCTTGAGCAGCAGGTACATGGACATGTTGGACTTGGCCGATTCCCAGACTCCGTCATAGCCGTCAGTACGGGACGGCTTGTAGTCGAAGTGGCGGGGGCCGTCGTACTTGGGTCCGCCGTTGGGGAAGCCGTTCTCCAGCAGATCCACCGTGAAGAAGGCGCTGGTGAGGTCACCGTGGCCGAAGACCAGGTCTTGGTCGTACTTAATGCCACGCTGGCCGTTGAGGTCGATGTGGAAGAGTTTGCCTGCCCACAGGGCCTGCGCGATGCCATGGCTGAAGTTCAGGCCAGCCATCTGCTCGTGGCCCGTCTCCGGATTGAGGCCCACGATGTCGCCGTGTTCCAGCTGTGCGATGAAGGCAAGACCATGGCCAACGGTGGGGAGGAAGATGTCACCGCGGGGTTCGTTTGGCTTGGGTTCAAGGGCGATCCGCAGGCCGTAGCCCTTTTCCTTGATGTAGCCGGCGGCAGTGTCCACGCCTTCCTTCATGCGGTCCAGTGCTGCGGCGAGATCCTTGGAGCCATCGTATTCGCTGCCTTCACGGCCGCCCCACATCACGAACGTATCAGCGCCAAGCTCTGCGGCGAGATCGATGTTGCGGAGGATCTTGCTCAGGGCGAACCGGCGGACCGAGCGGTCGTTTGACGTGAAGCCGCCGTCCTTGAAGACGGGGTGGCTGAACAGGTTGGTGGTGACCATGGGTACCTTGAGGCCCGTCTCAGCCAGTGCACCCTTGAAGTTCTTCAGGATGAGGTCGCGCTCTGAGGTGGTGGCATCGAAGGGGACCAGATCATTGTCGTGGAACGTGATGCCGTACGCGCCGAGCTCGCTGAGCTTATGCACAGCTTCCACAGGGTCCAGCGCCGGACGGGTGGCTACGCCGAAGGGGTCGGCGCCAGTCCAACCGACGGTCCAGAGGCCAAAGGTGAAGCGGTCCTGCGGGGTGGGCTGCGGGGTCATATTTGCTCCTTTGCAAAGCACTGGGAAGAGGTTGGAAGAAAAGCCCTCCAATTAGTTTTCAATCTGAACTATATGGGGGATGATGGATCATGGTCAATGGAAGCCGCATAAATTCTTCGAATCCGCAGGGAGGTCCCACGCCAGTGAACGAATCAGCCGCGCCCGGCCGCGTCGGTGATGTCCGCCGTCGAAATCTTTCGCTCGTCCTGGACTCCATTGCCCGCACCGGGGACGCCAAGCCCAGCCGCGCACAGCTCGCTGCCGGAACCGGACTCACCAAAGCCGCTGTCTCCAGTCTTGTTGCAGACCTCGTGGAGTCCGGGCTGGTGTCTGAAGTTGGCCTCTACCGTGACGGGGAGCGGGGGCGGCCCGGGCAGGGGCTTGAACTCAGTGCGCGCCGTGGCGTTGTGGGCATGGAAATCAACGTTGACTACCTCGCTGTGGGGCTGGTGGATCTGGGTGGAAACCTCCGGTTCCATTCGACTGTCGAGTCGCGAAACCGCGGGCTTGCGCCGGACAAGGTCATGGAGCGCCTGGGGGCCCTGACGGCTGAGGTTAAAGCTGCGGCCGCTGCGGAGAACATCGCCATCCTGGGTGGCGGGTTGGCGGTCCCGGGGCTGGTGGATGAGCAGCGGAATGTTGTGGTGTCCGCCCCAAACCTCCATTGGGAGCGCGAGCAACTCAACCCGCAGTCGCTGCTGGAAGGCGCGCCCCTTGGTGTCCGGCTGTCCAATGAGGCCAACAGTGCGGCTCTCGGGGAGCTTTGGTATGGCGCCGGGCAGCCGGATTTCCTCTACGTGTCCGGCGAGGTCGGCGTTGGTGGCGGGGTCATTATTGCTTCGGAGCTCTATACCGGACCCGGCGGCTCGGCGGGCGAACTTGGCCACATTGTGGTACACCCGGAAGGTCCGGCCTGCTCCTGTGGGGGGTCGGGATGCCTGGAAACCTTCGCCGGCCAGGAGGCCATTTTTGAGGCCGCCGGGACCCCCACAGGCTCGCTGGGCGAACGCACGCACCTGCTGCTTGGCGCCCTCGCCGCGGAGGATCCCCGGGCCACCAAGGCCGTTCACGACGCCGGGAGGTACTTGGGCATTGCGCTCGCATCTTCTGCCCGGCTGATGGACATTGAGGCCGTGGTCCTTGGTGGCCACTTCGCTTTGCTGGCGGACTGGCTCAAGCCCTCGCTGCTTTCAAGTCTGGAGCGTTATGCGCCGGGGTTGCTGGATCCAAGCCGCCTGACGGTGTCCGGCCTGGAGCATTCCGGGACTCTTTTGGGCGCAGCGGGCCAAGTAATCCGCTCCGTCATTGAGTCGCCCTTCGAGTTCCTGTTGGCCAGCAAGCTGGCGTAGTCGGAAATCCCGGTGGCCGCCTTGCGCGGTACCCGGCGATGGCGTTTGCATCAGGGGAGGGTGGGCGCTTCCCTTGGATCATCAGCATGCTTACTATTGTTGGGTCAGTTATTCGCGCAAACTACCCCACGGACGAGTGCCCCATGACTACACAAGACTCAGCCCAGACCAGCGCAGCCAAGGCCAGGACCGCTCCTTCCCCGGAGGACCCCCGCAAGCCGGACAGCCCCAACGACCTCGCCAAACCCACCTGGATGTACATCGCCAAGCGGACCCTGCGGGAGTTCACCAAGGACCAATGTCCGGACGCCGCTGC
Organism: Arthrobacter sp. yr096; assembly: GCF_900108925.1. Taxonomy (NCBI): domain Bacteria; kingdom Bacillati; phylum Actinomycetota; class Actinomycetes; order Micrococcales; family Micrococcaceae; genus Arthrobacter; species Arthrobacter sp. yr096. The sequence goes on from NZ_FNYI01000005.1 coordinate 57,522, forward strand.
CGGCCTCACCTACTACGGTGTCCTTGCCCTGTTCCCTGCGCTCCTTGCCTTGGTATCCCTGCTGGGAATCTTCGGGGACGCAGGGAAGACCACGTCCGCACTGCTGGATATCGTGCAGCAGTTCGCTCCAGGACCAGGTGTTGACACTCTGCGGCAGCCCATTGAGGAGCTGACAAAGTCCAATGCGGCCGGTTTCGCCCTGGTCCTGGGCATCGTGGTGGCCCTGTGGTCAGCCTCCGGTTACGTCACCGCGTTCAGCCGCGCCATGAACCGTGTCTATGAAGTGGACGAAGGGCGCGGCTTCATCAAACTGCGTGGCACGATGCTTGCGGTCACCGTTGTGGCGGTTGTGGGGGCGGCGCTGGCAGCCGCGATGCTGGTTCTGAGTGGGCCGGTGGCGGAGGCCATCGGCGGTGCCATCGGATTGTCGGAAACGTTCCTGACGGTGTGGAACATTGCCAAGTGGCCGGCTCTGGTGATCGTGGTGGTGGCCATCATTGCGGTGCTCTACTACTTCACTCCCAACGTCAAGCAGCCCAAGTTCCGGTGGATGAGCATGGGATCGCTGATTGCGTTGGTGATTTTCTCCGTGGCATCGCTCGGCTTCGGCTTCTACGTGGCCAATTTCAGCAATTACAACAAGACCTACGGTGCCCTGGCCGGCGTCATCATCATGCTGCTGTGGCTCTGGATCCTCAACATGTCCTTGCTGTTTGGTGCCGAGTTCGACGCAGAAATGGAACGTGGCCGCCAACTCCAAGGCGGCATTGAAGCAGAAGAAAGCATTCAACTCCCGCCGCGCGATACCAAGAAGAGCGACAAGCTGCAGGAAAAGGAAGACGCCGATATCCGTCGTGGCGAGGAAATCCGCGAAACCCAGGGCAACACAACACAAGGGGGCAAGTAGCCGGAATGGAAACTTCAGTCATGGGCCACACCAAGCTCAAATCCATCAAAAACGGCGACAGCGTCCAGATCAACGGTGAGGTTTTCCGGGTCAGCGCCGTGCAGCCCCAGGAAGGCTCGCGGAGCATCACGCTTGAACTTCAAGCGCACGACGGCGGCTCGGTCACCTTGATCGGCCTGCCGAAAGCGCGGGTGCAGCTCGCTGCGCGAGCTTCCTGAGCCACCCTGAAGAGACGGCCCTTCCCCGACTGACCGCGCTCGTGCCATCGTTTCATCATGCAGACGGTGTTTGAGGCGGCGGGCGGCAACGCGTTCTTTGTGTCGTTGGCTGAGGCCTGGCACATCAGGGTGGTTGCGGACGAGGTGGTGGGGCACGCTTTCCGTCACGGCGTGCGCCCCGAACACATCGAGCGGCTGGCCGCCTACTGGAGCGAGGCCCTGGGTGGCCCGCCACTATACTCGGGCACCTACGGTGACGAAACTTCCGTGGTGAGGATGCACAGCGGGAATGGGCCACACGAGGAGATGGACCGCCGGGCCATTGAGTGTTTCGACCAGGCTCTGACCGATGTTGGGGTGGGGGAGGCACGCCTCCGGGAAGTCCTGCACGCCTACTTTGCCTGGGCCACTACCAACACAATGGCCCGCTACGAACACTCAGCAGAGGATGTCCCTGCAGGGCTGCTGATTCCCAAGTGGTCCTGGGGCGGGTTGCAACCCGGCTAAAGACTCAGGCTTCGGCGGGGAAACCCTGATCGGCGTCATCCCACCAGCCCTCCCAGGCGCTGGAGGTCAGCCGCACAGAAACAGCGGGGGAGTGCTCGGTATTGGATTCGCCGGACGGCCCGCTGTGGCTGCCGCTGGCGTCGAGGAAAAAGTTCAGGGTCTTCAAGAGCATCATGGTGGTGTCCTTTCAGGGGTTTCGTGGACGTCTTTGTCCAGGTAAAACCAGCGTAGGTGGCCATTGTTTCCTCCCATCGACGCAATGTTTCAGCTGTGTACCACTTATCTCACCTGCGCCTTCGGGGACTTACAGCTGACACAAAAAGCGAGCGTACGGTCACCACCTTCTTTGAAACTCAAAGCTCCGCGACACACGCACAATTCGGCGTGTCCACCGATGCCAGCAATCAAAGTGGGTGGTGGCCGCACCGTTCACGAGCCAATCACGCTGAAGGCCCGACGGCGGCACTTACCCAGCGTCGTCGTCGAGCCTTTTCTTGGGGTGGCCCGTGCGGCAGGGGCCACCCACCTTCCTTTGGGCCCGGAAAACGGGCTGGCGACGCCCGGATTCGGGTGTCGCCAGCGACTACGGGTGGCACAGGACAGCAAAAGCGGGCCCCTGCCGTGACCTTGGCAGGAGCCCGCTGGCTTTGGAGCGATCCTCCCGCGGCGCTTAGGGCATCCGCGGGAGGATCACGTTGTTAGGCGAACGGGAGGACGAGCTCCGCGTAGCGCTGCTTCATGGTTTCCAGGACGCTGTCCCCGTCGGCATCCCATATTTCCTGGTTGAAGATCTCAACCTCAATGTCGCCCTTGTATCCGGCGTCCCTGACCCAGGTGCCGATGGTGGCGAAGTCGATGACGCCGTCGCCCATCATGCCGCGGGACAACAGCGCGTCCGCAGCGATGGGCAGGTTGAAGTCGCATACCTGGTAGGAGGCAATGCGGTTCTCGTGCCCGGCGCGTTCGATCTGCGCCTTCAGTTCCGGATCCCACCAGACGTGGAAGGTATCGACAGCGACGCCGACATCTTTTGCGTCGTACGGCGCGGCAAGGTCCAATGCCTGGCCCAAAGTGGAGATGAGTGCGCGGTCCGCTGCATACATCGGGTGCAGGGGCTCCAGTACCAATCGGACGCCGCTTTCAGAGGCGAAGGGAACCAATTCCTCGAGCCGGTCGGCCACGCGTTGGCGGGCCGCGACGACGTCCTTCTCACCGGGAGCAAGCCCACCAACCACCAGGAAGAGCTCCTGGGTGTCCAAGGCAACCGCTTCGCGGACGGCTTCGAAGTTGTCTGCCAGCGCTGCGGCCTGTCCTTCGGCGTCGGCCGCCGTGAGGAAGCCACCGCGGCACAACGAGGAAACGCGGAGCCCGGCGTCCTTGATGAGCTTGGCTGCCTTGTCCAAGCCAGCCTCGGCAACACGGTCACGCCACGGCCCGATCGCGGGGATGCCTGCGCGGGCACAACCGTCAACGGCCTCAGCCAAAGTCCACTTTTTGGTGGTGGCGCTGTTCAGGGAGAGTCGCGAGAAATCGGAACTCATGCGCCCACCCCGTTGATCCGCAGGAAGTCAGACATCCGGAACGCGGCAAGTGAGGGATCCTTCAACAGTCCGGCCTGGTCTGCCAGTTCGAACGTCTTGGCCAAGTGCAGCACCGAGCGGCCCGAGTGCAGGCCACCCACCATCTGGAAACCGGGCTGCTTGCCGTTGAGCCAGGACATGAAGGCGATGCCGGTCTTGTAGTAGAACGTGGGTGCGCTGAAGATGTGCTTCCCGAGCTCGCGGGTGGAGTCCAGGATGGCGCGCCCTTCCGCACCTTGGCCGGCGTCGTACTTCTGCAAGGCGACCGAAGCGGCCGGGTAGATGGCCGCGAAGATGCCCAGCAGAGCGTCCGAGTGGTGGGTTTCGTCGCCGTCGATCAATTCCGGGTAGTTGAAGTCGTCGCCGGTGTAGAGGCGGACGCCTTCCGGCAGGTTGGCGCGGAGGGCGACCTCGTGTGAGGCATCCAGCAGCGAAACCTTCACGCCGTCAACCTTGTTCGCGTGTTCACGGATCAGGCTGAGGAACGTTTCGGTGGCGACGGAGACGTCGTCGGAGCCCCAGTAGCCAGCCAGTGCGGGGTCAAACATGGTGCCGAGCCAGTGCAGGATCACGGGCTGGTCAACTTCCTGAAGCAGCGTCGAGTAGACGTGCAGGTAGTCGTCGGCACCGTTGGCAACCTTGGCCAGGGCGCGGGAGGCCATGAGGATGACCTTGGGTCCGGCCTCACTGACGACGGCGATCTGCTCACGGTAAGCGTCGATGACGGCCTGGATTCCGGTCGCACCCTCAGGGAGCGTCGCAATGTCCAGCTGATCGGTGCCCGCGCCGCAGGACACGAGGTCGCGGACGGACTTACCGGCGATAGCGGCGTTGCCCGCTGCCACGACGGAAGCGGCCTCTGCGCCGGTGCGCTTAATGAGCTGCTGGGTAGCGGCCCAGTCCAAGCCCATGCCGCGCTGCGCCGTATCCATGGCATCGGCGACGCCCAGGCCATAGGACCACAGTTCGTGCCGGTAAGCCAGGGTGGCATCCCAGTCGAGCTGCGCCGGGGCGCCGGGGGTGTTGTCCGCAGCGACCTCGGGGATGACGTGCGCTGCGGCGTAGGCGCGGCGGGCAGTCAGCGGGGCTGTGGGCTTGACCCACGCAGTGGCGGGCTGGAGGCGGTACTCGCGGGTGCCGCCGTCGTCAGTGGGAAGAATCAGTGACGTCATTAGAGGCTGATCTCCGGGATGTCGATGGTGCGGCGCTCGGCCGAGGACTGGAGGCCGAGCTCGGCCAGCTGAACGCCGCGGGCTGCGGAGAGCAAGCCGAAGCGGTGCTCGCGGCCAGCGACGACGTCGCGCAGGAATTCTTCCCACTGCAGCTTGAAGCCGTTGTCCAGTTCAGCGTTGGCGGGGACTTCCTGCCACTGGCTGCGGAAGGATTCGGTGACGGGCAGGTCCGGGTTCCAGACGGGCTTGGGGGTGTGGGCACGCTGCTGCGCAACGCACTTGTTCAAACCGGCGACGGCGGAACCGTGCGTACCGTCGATCTGGAACTCAACCAATTCGTCGCGGTAGACGCGGACGGCCCAGGAGGAGTTGATCTGGCCGATGACGTCGTCGCCGCCCGGGGTTTCGAGTTCGAAGATGCCGTAGGAGGCGTCGTCGGCGGTGGCCTTGTATTCCTTGCCGGCCTCGTCCCAACGTGCGGGGATGTGGGTGGCGGTCTTGGCGTTGACGCTCTTGACCTTGCCGATGATGCCTTCAAGGACGTAGTTCCAGTGGCAGAACATGTCCGTGGTCATTCCGCCGCCGTCTTCCTTGCGGTAATTCCAGGACGGGCGCTGTGCAGCCTGGACGTCGCCTTCGAAGACCCAGTAGCCGAATTCGCCACGGATGGACAGGATGCGGCCAAAGAAGCCTTCGTCCACCAGGCGACGGAGCTTGACCAGGCCGGGGAGGTACAGCTTGTCATGCACGACGCCTGCGGTGACGCCGGATTCCTTGCCGATCCGGGCGAGCTCGATTGCTTCTTCCAGGGTTTCGGCCGTGGGCTTCTCGGTGAAGATGTGCTTGCCGGCGCGCATTGCCTTCTTCAGGGTGGCGGCCCGGAGGCTGGTCATGGAAGCGTCAAACACGATGTCCACGGTGGGGTCGGCGATGACTGCGTCCAGGTCGGTGGACCATTCGGAGACCTTGTGGAGCTCGGCGAGCTCGCGGATCTTGGCTTCGTTGCGGCCAACCAGGATGGGTTCAACCTGAACCTTGGTGCCGTCTTCCAGGGTGAAGCCGCCGGCGTCGCGGATGGGGAGGATGGACCGCAGCAGGTGCTGGCGGTAGCCCATACGGCCGGTGATGCCGTTCATGGCGATACGGATCGTCTTTGTTTCGAAGCCCATGTTTTCTCCAGTGCCTTGTGTGCCGGTCGCTGTGCGGATGCCGGTGCTTGCTGATGTCATGTGGGAAAGCGCATTCCCGCTGCAATCGATCATGCACCATGGCGCGCCGGGTTGGCAAGCGCTTTCCCGAAAATCGGAAGGGAACTGCCATAATTTCCTTAGCGCCAGTCCCGACGCTTGCAGAAAAGGAGGGCCCCCGTGGCCGCCAGCACACTGAGTGAAGTTGCCCGTTTGGCCGGGGTTTCCCTGGCCACGGCGTCCCGAGTCCTGAACGGCTCATCCCGAAAGCCGGCTGAGGACATCGCAGAGCGCGTCCGGGAAGCTGCCGACAAGCTCGGCTATGTTCCCAACGCGCAGGCACAGGCGCTCGCAAAGTCCAGTTCGGGCTTGATCGGCCTCATTGTCCACGACATCGCCGATCCCTACTTCGCGGCCATCGCCCGTGGCGTCCAGGAAGCAGCCCGCCAGCAGAACCGCATGGTGTTGCTGGCCAGCACTTCCGGCGCCGCGCAGGACGAGAAAGAGGCAGTGGCCGCCTTTGCCGCCCGGCGTGCCGATTCCATCGTGATCGCCGGCTCGCGTTCCGTGCGCGCCGAGGACAAGCAGGGCAACATCGAGCTCGCCGCCGAGTTGGATCGCTACTGCCGCAATGGCGGACACGTGGGGGTTGTTGGCCACCCGGTAGTTGGGGCCTCGACTACCGAGGGTTACCACGTGGTGAAGGTCCCCAACGAGGAACTCGCCGCCGGCCTTGCTGCCGAATTGGCCGCCACACACCACGGTGACTTCCTGATCATTGCCGGCCCGGAGGGCCTGTACACCTCTGACGACCGGGTCCGCGGCTTCCAACGCGGACTCGCCGACGCCGGGAAGCCCGCTGCAGAGGTGATTCGCACCGGCTTCAACCGTGCCGGGGGCTACGAGGCCGGATTGGCGCTCGCAGACCGGATCAAGGCTTCCGCGGAACGGCTCTGCATCTTCGCCGTCAACGACGTCATGGCCATTGGCGTCACGGCGGCCCTGCGCCCCGAGGGTGTCTGGATACCCCGCGATGCCACGATTGCCGGCTTTGACGATATTGAAACCCTGCGCGACTTCCGGCCGGCCTTGTCTACCGTCCACCTGCCACTCGAGGACATCGGGCGTCTTGCTGCCGGAGATCCCGACACCCCTCCCGTCAGTGGCGTGGTCAAGCTCCGCCGCAGCACGGAAACGCCGGTGGAATCGCAGGCATGACTCTGCCGCACATCACGGCGCCCGGGGCACTCACGGTCATTCCCGCCGTCGGGCGTTCCGGTGCAGTGGCGCCCGCTGTGCTGGTGTTGCCCGGAGGGGGCTACGCAAAAGTGGCCGGCCATGAGGCCGAGCCCGTGGCTGAATGGCTCGCCTCGCTGGGAATTCATGCGTTCGTGCTGCGATATCCGGTAGCGCCGCATCGACACCCGGCGCCGCTGGCCGCCGCGAAGCAAGCCATGCAGTGGATCCGCTCTGGCGGGCACGGCCTTGCTGTTGATTCGTCGCGCGTGGGTGTCCTGGGATTTTCCGCAGGCGGGCACCTTGCTGCCAGCCTGTCCGTGGCGGTGTCCACCGGCGACACCGCGTTGGACGTTTCCGCGGCTGTGCCGGACCTCAGTATCCTCTGCTATCCAGTGATTTCCTTGGTGGACTCCGCACATCAGGGGTCTGTGGACAACTTGCTGGGCGTGGATGCAGGCAGGGATGTTCTGCAGGAATTGTCAGCAGAGCTGCACGTTTCGCCGGAGACCCCGCCCGCCTTCCTTTGGCACACGGCCGATGACCAATCCGTTCCTGTCAGCCACAGTCTCCTCTACGCAGGAGCGCTCAGCAGGGCCGGAGTTGCTGCGGAGCTGCATGTGTTCCCGCATGGTGTTCACGGCATCGGCATGGCTGTTGGGGTGCCGGGCGCGGAGCAGTGGACGGCTCTCTGTGCCGCGTGGCTCAGCCGAAGGTGGGCCTAGTCTTCGCCCAGGGTGATCGTGTGCAGGAAGGCGGCGTCGTTGAGCACGTTGTCCGGAAGGTCGTCCTCCACAAATTCCAGCATGATGTCCATGTCCTTGCCATTGCCCCGCAGGACATCGGTAACGGTCTGCCACAGCAGCTTCCGGTTCCGCAGCGGAAAGCGCTCGGCCTCGGGCCCCCACGAGAAACAGTGCACGCCCATGACATGCGGGAGGACGTGGTGGAGCGAGTCCAGTGCTTGCTGATCGGAAAGCCCGACGGCGGGCTGCCAGTAAGTGCCGACGTTGGCGTGGTTAACCCGGTTCAAGAGGTCCAGGGTGGTAGCAGGAGAGTCGGTGAGGGTGTTCCCGTGATACTCGAAAGCGATGGCGATTCCGCGTTCGGCAGCCAGATCGGCAATGCGACGGGTGTCCTTCACCACTGCGTCCCAGTGTTCCCGGCTGGCGCCAGCCGAACCGAGTTCCCCGGCCCATACCCTGATCCTTGGGGCGCCAAGCGGGGTGGCGAGGTCCAGGACGCGGCCGAAGTCTCCAAAGGCGCCGCAGCGGTAGTACGAGCCGAGGGATAGGACCGTCAGCCCAGCGGCTTGCGTGGCGCTCTTGGCGTGCGCGGCTGATTCAGCATCGCTCACATGGACATCAGTACCCCACTCGATGCCGGCAAGGCCTGCGTTCGAGGAAATGCGGACCACGTCGTCGATCCCGTGCGAGCGAAGGGTGACGGAGCAAATGCCAGGCGTGAGGTCAGCCAGAGTGGTGAGGTCGATCATGCTTCACAGGATACCGGGAATGCGCTTACCCAGTAAGGGTGTATCGTCTGTTGAACACAAATGAACGCTACTGGTTTACAGAGCTATCCAGTATCGACGGATCGGCTCGGTCACTCCCAGCTCCGGCGGGAAACTCTGGGGCGGGCGGACACTCTCCAGCGCGCCGCAAGCTTCGATGGTGCGGGCTGAGGCGGGGTTGGATTCTTTGCACGTCACCAAGACGCGCTCCAATCCGAGGGTGCGCCCCTCCTGGAGGGCGCCCCTGAGGGCAAGCTTGGCCAGGCTCCGGCCCCTGGCGCTGGGCCTGATTCCATTGGGTGAGCGTATAACGGCCGTGAATCACGCCTCTGAGAAAGGGGCAGTCGGGCGGGTGGTGGTGCGTTTCCGGACCTCACGCAGCACTATCTGCTCGGGGCAGACGGTCGACAGGAAGTCGCCGACTGAAAGGGCCAGGCGCTCACCTGCAAGGGAGTACATGATGCGGTTTGCGTCGCGGCGCTCCGTGACCAGGCCGGCCTGGCGCAGCACGCTCAAGTGCCGCGAAATGGTGGGACCTGTGGCATTGAACCTCGAAGCGATCTGGCCGGCGGCCAACTCGCCATCCTTGAGGTCCTGCAGAATCTGCCGCCTGGTGGGGTGCGCAAGTGCGGCGAAGATGTCTGATGCTGTATCTGCCATGTTTGCAATATAGCACAGTGGCTATATACAGTTTAGCTTCATTGCTAATAAGCGAAGGAGCAAGATCATGCGTGTAGCTATCACCGGCGGTACGGGCTTTGTGGGACGTCACCTTGCAGAGCGGCTCAACAGCGAGGACACTGTCATCGTCTCCAGGCGGACGGGCGTGCAGATCAATGATGTGGATGCTTTGGCGGCTGCCTTCAGTGGCTGTGACGTGGTGGCTCATTGTGCCGGCATCAACCGGGAGATCGGTGATCAGACCTTCGATCGTGTCCACGTCGACGGCACCCGCGCTGTCATAGAGGCTGCCCGAAGGGCGGGCGTCCATCGGATCGTCATGTTGAGCTTCCTCAGGGCCAGGCCCGGTTGCGGTTCGGCCTATCACGAGACCAAGTGGGCTGCCGAGGAACTCCTGCGCCAATCCGGCATTGCCTACACGATCCTCAAATCCGGAATGATCTATGGCCCGGGCGACCATATGGTGGATCACGTAACCAAGGCCGTGCGGACTTTTCCGGTTTTCGCAACGGTTGGTTACCGGGAGCGGACTGTTCGACCCATACCGGTGGAAGAGGCTGTCAATACCCTGATCGCCGCCCTTGAGGGTCGCGTACCCACCCCGACGGTCGCTGTTGTCGGAGCCGAAGAGCTTGAACTTGGATCGGCTGTACGCAGGATCGCCCGCGTGGCGGGCAGGCAACCCATGTTTGTCCCCGTCCCGGTGTGGGCCATTCGGGTGCTGGCGCGCCTCACGGAGTGGACGATGGTGGTGCCGCTCGTGGCGAAGGCCCAAGCGCAGATGCTCGCTGAAGGGGTCAGCGAGCCTGCGCCGTTCGCCCCCGGGCTTCCCGATGACCTCCGTCCGGTGCTTCCTTTCGATGACGAACGAATCCGCGCTGCGCTGCCCGATGGACGATTTGTCCTCGCGGACCTCCGGCTTGTCAGGTGGTGGACCAGGCGGCGTCGCCTTAACGGGCCGGGCACATCTGGCCACTAGGTCGATTTACTCAAGGTCCTGCCCATGATGGCCTGCGTCAAGGCATCGATCACTTCGGCGTTGGCCAGCGGGTTGCGGATGAGGGTGAAGTCGACGTCCCCCACGGGTGGCAGGCCAAACCGCTGGGTGATGACTTTCAGGTCCTCGGGAACCAGCGACGCCGGCATCACCGCCACACCAATGCCTGCCCGGACTGCTGCAAGCACACCACTGATCTGTTTGGTGCTGCACGTGATCCGCCACGTCCGGCCCTCTGCTTCCAAGGCGTCGATAGCCAGTTTTCGGCTCAGGCTGGGCGCCGGGTAGGCGATGAGCGGGACGGGGGCGCCGGGCTCCAAAACGGTCTGCTCGACGCCAACCCAGGCGAAGTTGTCGTGCCGGACCACGGTGCCTTCCTTGGCGCCGGCCACCCATTTCACGAATACCAGGTCCAGTTGCCCGGCGTTGAGCCGCTTGTAGAGTTGGTCGCTCTGGCTGACCGTGAGCTCCAGGTTGATTTGCGGGTACAGCTGCCGGAACTCGCGGAGGATCCGGGGGAGGCCCGTGATGGCGAGGTCGTCCGCGGTACCAAAGCGAAGCCGCCCACGCATTGCCGAACCGGAAAAGTAGCGGGCGGCGGAATCGTGGGCGGCCAGGATGCTGCGGGCAAAGCCGGCCATGGCATCGCCATTATCGGTGAGCCTGACTTCCCGCGTATCGCGGGCTACGAGGACGCGCTTGGCGGCGGCTTCCAGCTTCCGGACATGCTGGCTGACGGTTGGTTGGGCGAGCCCCAGGCGGTCCGCCGCTTTGGTGAAACTCAACGTTTCGGCCACGGCCAGGAAGGAGCGGAGCTGGACAGGTTCGAACACGAAACTCCTCAGGCGCAGGTCAGCGCCGGGCCGAGGTACTGCGCCGCTTCCCCTCGTGCTGCAAGCAGCTCATTGCGTTCCGCAATGCTAGTTATAGGCGCAATACGCTTCCATAATTGCTGCTGGCAACCATAGCGTTAAACGCATCCCACCGAAACTCTCGATCCGAGGACTACTTTTGGCACCCCCACCGCCTGCAGCGGCAAACGTCAGCCAGCCCGTCATCGATTCCCTCTCCGCACCTCAGCCCGCGGACACCGTCACCCAGCCACTCGCCGTCGTGAGTGAAAAGCTGCCCTGGCGGCACACCTTCATCTCCTTGAAGGTCCCCAACTTCAGGATCTTCGCTCTGGGCCACTTCATCGCGGTGATCGCCATCTGGATGCAGCGCATCGCCCAGGACTGGATGGTGCTCCAGCTTTCCGGGTCCGTCACCGCCGTCGGAATTACGGTGGCGTTGCAGTTCATGCCGTCGCTTTTCCTCGGCCCGTGGGGCGGCATGATTGCGGACCGCTTTGCCAAGCGCAAGATCCTCATCATCTGCCAGTCTGCGGCTGCGGTATTGGCCGCCCTGCTCGCGGTGCTCTCACTGAGCCAGCGCGTTGAGGTCTGGCACGTCTACGTGATCGCACTGGCTTTGGGCTTCGTGACGGTCCTGGACCAGCCGGCACGGCAGGTGTTCGTCAACGAGCTCGTCGGCCCCAAGTACCTGCGCAATGCCATCAGCGTAAACTCCACTACCTTCCAGCTCGGTGGCCTGATTGGGCCCGCCCTTGCCGGTGTGCTGCTCACAGCCGTAGGTGCCGGATGGGCATTCGCCGCGAACGCCGTTGCCTGCTGCTCCACCGTGGCAATGCTGCTGATCCTCCGCAAGGACCAACTGCATATCAGCCAGCCGACACCCCGAAAAAAGGGCATGCTGCGCGAAGGCCTCAACTATGCGCTCAGCAAACCCACCATTTACTGGCCATGGTTGATGGCAGGTTTTGTGGCAGTTTTCGCGATGAGCCTGCCGGTGCTGCTGGCCGCGTTCGCGGACCACGTGTACGACGCCGGTGCCGGAGGCTACGGCCTGCTGAACGCGATGGTTGCGCTCGGTGCATTGACCGGCGCGGTGGCGTCCACCCGCCGTCGTCAGTTGCGGTTGCGCTCGGTAGTGACGTCCGCCGGGTTGTATGGCCTGATGCTCTGCGTATCCTCGCTCATGCCGTCCATGGTGTGGTTCAGCGTCACCATGGTCCTGGCCGGCTTCTGGTGCCTCATGTTCCTCACGGCAGCAAACCAAATGGTGCAGACCAGTTCCAACATGAGCATCCGCGGCCGCGTCATGAGCCTCTACCTGGTGGTGCTCATCGGTGGCCAAGCGATCGGCGGTCCCATGATGGGGTGGCTGGCCGAGCACCTGGGTCCGCACCTGGCCATCCTGGTGTCCGGCGGTGTGCCGGCCATCGCAGCTGCGGTAGTCGCCGTCGTTCTGGCCCGCAAGTCTTCCCTGCACCTCAAGGTGGACCTGCGTGACCGTCGCCGGGTGCTGCGTATTGTGGACCGGGCGCAGGCAGCCTAAGTCACGGGCAGCTTAGGTCACCGGCAGCTTAGGTCACCGGCCCCCGTAGGGGGCCTGGGCTCCCGCGCCGGAGCAACGCCAGAGTGTCCACGCGGTGGCGGCCCGGAACCTGCCCGCAGGTTCGCGAAGCGAGTAGCCCAGTTCGCGTTCCAACCACTCCACCCGCTGTTGAAGGGTGGAGTGGTGAACATGGAGCCCCACAGCGGCGGACCGCACGCTCTGGTGCCCAACCACTTGATAAATGGTGGCCGGAACCCAAGGATGCGATTGACGCAGTCTTTCGACCGTCTGGACGTCCGCTGCGCCCGTGAGGTCAGCCTTGCCCACCACCTCCGCCAACACCACAAGGTCGCCAAGGTCCTCGAACCGGACCTGGTGGGGGCCTCCAGCGCTTTCGTCAACAGCGAGGCTGAGCGCCCTCGCCGCGTTCAACCACGCCTCAGGCACATCACCGCCTCCGGCATGGGCAAGGCCAGCCCTTGAGCCCGGCGCAAGGACGTCGTCCACGGTGGCGTGGCCTGGCAGCAGCAACGCCCAACTTGGGCCGATGAGTGCGCGAGGTCCGGACGTGGGCGGATGGGAGGCCGGGGCGGCTACCACCAAGGGTGCCTCGCCCACACCCAGGCTCCGGAGAGCGGCCCTGCGTTCATCCTCGGACACGTGCCGGTCACAGGCGATTCTCACGGCAGCCGCGGAGTCAGGCCGCTGGTGCCCGGCACCGCGGAGCAGTGGTCGCAGACCATGGGCGCAGCGCTCAAGGATCAACTGATCCAGCGGTCCAGGATCGCTGGAACGCTCCAGCCAAACAGTCGCGGCGCGGTTTTGGTCAACCAGGATGCGCGGCCAGCTGCTGGCCAGTTCCGCCGGTATATCCGGCAACGCCAACCCTGTCGATGCGACGCGCGACGCCAACCCTTGGGCCGCATCCCGTAGGCCAACCGAACAATCGGCAAGTGCGGCTGCAGCCCTCAGAAAGGAGATGGCTGGGGCACGTTGATCAGAGAGGGCGTCGAAATGCGCGATGACCCGCAAAGCACTGGCAGCATCGCCATCGGTGACTGCAAGACGACCGATAAGTTCTCTCATCCGGGCTCCTCACGTCACCAACCCCATGATTTTCCATTGAATCACGGAGCACAGTGAACGGCTCCGTCCCTGTCCGCAGCAGGGGACGGAGCCGGTTAAGTCACCGCACTGTGTAAGTCACTGTGCTGAGTAAGTCACCGCACTGTGTAAGTCACCGCGCTGTGGCCATGCTTCCGGCGGTCAGTGCACGCCGGAAGTAGTTGTCCCGCACCCATGTTGCAGCCTGACTCACAGCGGCGTGCGGGGCAAGCCCGTCAAAGCCGTGGAATCCGCCACCCCACATATGGAAAGAGACGTCCACGCCGGCCCGGGCCAGGCGTCGAGCGTAGTCGAGTGCTTCGTCACGGAATGACTCAACTGCCCCCACATCGATAAACGTCGAGGGGAGCCCCGAAGGGTCCTCCACCCGGGCCGGGGCGGCATAGGGTGAAACCCCAGGGCCGCCGCGTCGCTCGCCGAGCAAGGCGGTCCACCCGAACAGGTTGTCATTCCTGTCCCAGATGCCTTCGCCCTCCAGCATCCTGCTGCTGGGTGTCTGAAGCCGGTCATCGAGCATGGGACACACCAGGATCTGGTGGGTAAGTGTCGGGTACCCGCGGTCCCGGGCCATGAGCGCAGTTCCTGCCGCCAGCCCGCCGCCGGCGCTTTCTCCGGTGATCAGGATCTGCCCAGGATCGATCGAGAGCTGTTCCGAGTGCTCGGCCACCCAAACCAGTCCCGCATAACAATCGTTTACCGGTGCAGGGTCCGGAGCCTCCGGAGCCAGCCGGTAGTCCACCGAGACCACCACGGCCAGCCCTTCAGCAACGTATGGCAGGAGGCCGGAGACCGTGGTGCGGGGTGAGCCCACCACCATTCCGCCGCCGTGGGTGTGATAAATCGCAGGCCATGGTCCCGTGCCGGAAGACGGGCGGAGCACCAGCAAAGGTACATCGGGTTCGCCATCCCCGCGCTGAACCGATACGTCCTCCACTGTTACCTTGCCGCCGACCGTCAGATCGGCCGTGCCAAATGCCCCGGTCTCCACTGCGGTGCGGAAGGCTTCGCGCATCTGGGGCAACGTCTCAACGGTCAGGGGAGGTTGTGCTTGCCTGAGTCCTATAAGGGCATCTGCCAACTCAGGATCGAACGGGGGCCGCGGCGGGGTGTCGTGAAACATTTTCGTGACTCCATTGTCTGTGGAAGGTCACACAAGTCTCGCAGCCACGATGTCTGCCCAACACCCGCCAACCGCAGGCCAATTGACCCAATTACCCGCCAAATGGCGGTGGACCACGTTCTCAGATACGCGCTGTTGCCGCCAAATGCGGGTACTCCGCGGAACGGCCCTGGAACTGCAAGATGTCCGGGTTGCGGATCACGCCGTCGCGGATTTCGATGGCGCGGGAGATGGTCTCGTTGGCATCCCAACCGGCCGGTCCCGCCACCACGGTTTCCAGGAAAGGAAGCAGGGCCTCGCTGATTTCCCAGCTGGCCGAGTTCCACAGGTAGGACGGGCTGTGGTCCACGGCGTAGTAATTGACGTGCCCGCCCACTCGGAACATGGGCTCATCAAAAGTAGTTGTCCGGGCCCAGCTGAACCCCATGCCCTCGTCGCAGGAAACGTCCACGATTAAGCTGTCCGGCTTGAAGTCCGTCAGGTCCTCCGTCCGAAGATATGTCAGCGGAGCATTCGGGTCCTGCAGGGTGCAATTGACCACGATGTCCGCCGCCGCGAGGAACGGTGCCAACGGCTTGCGCCCGTTGTTGGTGATGACTTCGCTGAGATAAGGGGCATTGCTGTCGTGGTCGAACTGCACGATCCGCACCGAGTGGATGGGGGATCCGACGGCGGCGACGCCCCGATTGGTCAGGACCTGGACATCGTGGACACCGTGGGCGTTCAGAGCCGTGACGGCACCGCGGGCAGTGGCCCCGAAACCAATCACCACTGCGCTGAGCCTGCGTCCGTAGTCGCCGGTTGAACCGGTCAGAGCCAGCGCGTGCAGCACGGAGCAATACCCGGCGAGCTCATTGTTCTTATGGAAGACATGGAGTCCGAAGCCGCCGTCTCCGGCCCAGTGGTTCATGGCCTCAAAGGCGATCAGCGTGAGCTTCTTGTCGATGGCCAATTGGGTGATGGCCCGGTCCTGCACACAGTGCGGCCAGCCCCACAAGGTTTGGCCGTCGCGGAGTTCGGCGAGGTCCTGGGCCTGCGGCTTGGGCAGGAGGATGACGTCACTGGTGGCGATCAGCTCCTGGCGCGTGCCAAGACCACCTGCCAGCGATTCAAGTGTGCTGTCCGCGACGCCGAAGCGCTCGCCGTAGCCCAACTCGAAACGCAGCTGCCGGCGCACGTCCGGGGCGATGCGCTCCAAGTGCTGCGGATGAATCGGCAGGCGCTGTTCGTTGGGTTTCAGCGAGGAAGCCAGGACGCCTATGCTCTGCCGGCCAGTTGGCACGGTCACTTCTTGTTGCCGGTAGAGGGCTTTGCGGCCTCGGCGGCGGAGGACTCGGAAGCCCGCTTATCCGCACGTTTTTCCTTGATGGATTTACTGGATTTCTTCGATGCGGTTTGGCGCGGTGATTTGTCGCCCATGATGGCTCCCTTAGAGCGGAGTCGACATGACTCCTGACTCCTGACCATACACCTCCCCGGGAGAGTCAGTGGCAGGGGTCACTGGGCCGGCTGTGCCGCCGGGCGGCCATGCGTGACCCGGTGGGTCACTCGATCGGCGGTGTCGTCCACGGTGGCTGCCTTCTCCACAGGCTCCAGATAGAAGCGGGCACTGCTGATGATGCCGCCGTCCACACCGAAGATGATGACGCCGGTCATCTCGTGGGGTGTGCCGTCCCGCCACGCCCCCTTCAACTGCAGTTCGGTCCATATGGTGCTGCCGCTGACGCTGTGCGCCAGGAGATGCGCCTTGATATCAGGGACACCCGTAAAGAGCTGTTCCCAGTTGTTGCGGATAGTGTCCCGGCCGGTGAAGCCACGGGTGGGGTGGGCTGGTGTTTCGTTGACGTAACCCGGAGCGAAACACGCCGCCAGGCTTTCCAGATCGTGCTTGTTGGTGGCTTCCAGCAGGCGGTTGATGACGGCGAGCGGACCCGCCTCACCATCGTCGGTGAGAGTCATTGGAGGACCTCCCGGATAGGTGGATGTACGTACGAGTGTAGGCTCGGGAGGCCTCCCGGTCGACGGGTTCGCGGCCCGTGCGGTGAGCGGCGCCGTCGAACATTGTGTCCTGGACGCAAAAAACCCCGGATCGTTGGATCCGGGGTTTTCGTGGAGCGGGCGACGGGAATCGAACCCGCGTATCGAGCTTGGGAAGCTAGCGCTCTACCATTGAGCTACGCCCGCACTGCCCGGCAAAATTGCACCGAGCGAGTCCTAGCTTAGCGCAGTTGCGGCGGCCCTCATGACAGGCACACCGCTGGCAGGAGCCGGCCTACTTGAACAGCTTCAAACTGTTCCATCCGGAGCCCACCTGGCCGTACGTAGTCCATTGGCCACGGCCGAGGCCATAGTTGTAGAGGTTGCCGTCCGCCGTTTGCGCCGTGATGCCTCGTGTCCCGGCGCCGGTCAGTCCGAAGCCCGGGGCCAGGACCCGCATGTACTGCCAGCCCGTTCCCACGGTGGTGGCCGGCCCGAAGAAGCCGGCCCAACCGTCGCCGCGGTAATTGATCAGGGAACCGGACGGGGTCCGCGCCAGAATATCGTTGGCGCCGTCGCCCTCCCAGTCGGCAATGGTGAGCTCCATGCCGTTCCAGCCCTTGCCGATAACCTGCGGTGCACTCAGGGCGCCACCAAAGGTGTTGGGGTAGTAGCGCAGCACTCCATCGGGGAAGTATCCGACGACGCCGGGCCGGCCATGCGCGTGGGTCCACTTACCCACGGTGATGGTCATACGGTCCCAACCGCCGTTGCCCACAACAACCTGGCCGGCAAAACCGCCGCCCGGAAGGCCTCGATACACACCCAGACTTCCGTTGTTCCACTGCGCAAGGATGTCGTACACGCCATCAATGTCCCAGTCCACCACGAAAGCCTGCTTCAAGGCTGTCCAGCCCGAGCCAATCTGGATGGCTCCCGAATAGCCACCCGCCGCCGTCGCGGGGTAGCGCAACAAGCGCCCTGAAGCGTCAGCGGCCACCAGGTCAGCGCCGGATTTGATGCTGGCCGCGGCCGCCGTATTGCCGGCGAAGTAGTGCTCCAGGGTTGGGAAGCCACGCCTGTTCATATCGGTGGCCAGGGCAACGCCCACGTAGCGCAAATGCCAAGGCTCGTAGCTGTAGCCCGTGGTGCCCGTGTAACCGTTGGGGTAGCGGACGATGAAGCCGTATTTGTGCGCGTTGGCGGCAACCCACTTACCCGCCGCAGTATCGCCGAAGCACGTGCTGAGCCCGCAGTTTCCGGCCGCGTTGCCAATGTCCATGGCCAGGCCGGTTTGGTGTTCGCTGTAACCGGGCCGGGCCGAGATGGTGTCTGCGTACGCTTGGCCGTAAATGCTGACGTAATACGAATAGACCTGCTGTTGTTGGGCGTACGAGCGGTATCCGCTGACGATCGACAAGCCGCCCGTACCGGCATCGGCTGCTCCCTGGAACAAACCGTTGAGCCACGCGGCAGCTTCGGCGCGCATGTACTGACCCGAGCCGCGCGCGTTGATAAGGTCCGACGGCGCGTAGCCCGCCGGATTCAGTGGCCGCGATTTGTTGACAAGGACCGAAAAGCTGGCGGGATCACCAATGGGATCCACGCTCGGCAGCGGGTTCACCGTAGCGGGAACGGCCAACGTGGCGGCCGTTTCAGCAAGGGCCGCATGGGCGGAAACAGGTGCTGCGACGGCCGAGGCCGGAACCGCGGAAATTAAGCCGCCAGCCACCGCAACGGCGAGGAAAACCGCGCACGCTGCCACCCGTCGTCGAGCTTTTCCTGCAAAAGATTGATGTTCCGGAACCCGCATAACGCCCCCAATTCGGTTTTTGCCAGCCTGGGGCACTCTACCGTGCAGGGCCGTTTGTGTCAGCCGTGACTTTTGTGAAGCGCCAGATAACCATTCGGTCAAGGCTGGTCAGTTGGGTGTGCCGGGAGGTGTCCGCTGACTATTCTGAAGATGTTAGCTGCAGCGTATGGGGAACCGGGCTACGACATTGGACCGTACGCCGAAAGAGGTTTCCGTGGCATTCGCAGACTACGAAGTGGTGATAGGCAGGGACGCCATGACCGTCTACGGATTTCTCATGGACGGGATGAACAATTCCCTCTGGCGGTCCGGGATCCGCAGCATCTCACTCCGCTCCGGTAACCGTGGTCAAAAAGGCGCGCTCTACCAGCAGACAATCATCGGTCCCGGCGGACGCCCCATTGCCGCAGACTTCCAGATCACCGAGGCCCGGCCAGGCGCGGAAGTACGTTTCGCCGTGGTGGCGGGACCGGCCCGACCCACCGGGGGCTACTACCTCAGCACCGAGGGCCAGACCACCCGGCTCAGGTTCGCCCTGGAATACCATCCCAAGGGCCTTCAGAAGCTCATGAACGCCATGATCCAGAAGACCATGGAAGCCGAAGTGGCGCAGCTGGAGCAGCTCAAAACCGTCATGGAGTCGCGCTCGGTGGTGTGAGCACTACTGGGCGAGGGTGTGAGCACTACTGGGCGAGCTTGAAGCCGCTCCACCCGCCGCCAACCGTTACCGGCGTTGTTAGCCTTCCAGAGGTGAGATCCCAGTATTCGAGAACCCCGTTGGTTCCCAGTCCGGCGACGCCCGTGGTGCCTGACCCGGTGACGCCTTGCAAGGAACGCAGACCGGAGTAGTCCGTCCAGGCCGCGCCCACCACAGGCCTTGCCTCTTGCTTGGGAGTGCCCAGGCCGCTGCCGCGGTACAAGCGCAAGGAGCCATTCGGTTCCACGGTCAGGAGATCCTGGAACCCATCAGCGTTGTAATCCACCATGCTGAGGCGGATGGCCTTGTTACCCGTACCAATAGCGGCTTGCGAACGGATGTACGTCATACCGGCGTTCTTATACAGCCAGAGCCCACCCGACGCATCCATGGCGACGATCTGTGGCAGGCGGTTATTGGCACACCAGTTGCCGACGGCGATGTTCAACGACTGCCAGCCGTGGCCCAGGACCCCAGGGGAACCGAAACCGCCTGACACCCGGCCCGGGTACACCAAAAGGGCACCATCTG
The DNA here is from genome assembly GCF_900108925.1 of Arthrobacter sp. yr096. Classification (NCBI taxonomy): domain Bacteria; kingdom Bacillati; phylum Actinomycetota; class Actinomycetes; order Micrococcales; family Micrococcaceae; genus Arthrobacter; species Arthrobacter sp. yr096. The sequence goes on from NZ_FNYI01000005.1 coordinate 77,180, forward strand.
TGCGCTGGGCGATGAGATCGAAAACGCCATCACGATCCCAATCGGAAACGAATAACTCCTTGAGTCCGGTGAAACCAATCCCGATCTTGCGGGCCGCGCCGTACTTCGCGTTGCCCAAGGACTGGTACGAGTACACGGTTCCGTCCGAGCTGACAGATACAAGATCAGCGGCGCTGCGGATGGATGCGGCGCTCAGGTTCACAGTTGGCGGCTGGTATTTGTCGCCGGGCTGGCAAACGGCCACCGGATCCGTAGGCGGCGTCACTGTTCCACCCGGGCTGTTGGTGGTGCCGGCCGGGAGAGTGGTGTAACCAAAGAAATTCACCACGCCCCAGAGCGTGTACCGGTTGGGAGTGGTCTGCCAGTTGCCGTCCGTGTAGGTGATGCCGATGCCCATGACGTTGAAACGGGGATCGCGCAGAAGGGCATCATGGCCGGGCGAGCCCTTCCACCACTCAACAAGCTGCGCCGCGTCCCGGTCCCAGCGCACAGCGATGACCTCGCCTGCGCCGTTGTTCGGGTTGAGGGCACGCGGGTCTGTCCAGAAGTTGGCGCGGTGCTGGATGACCTCACGTGTCGCAATGTTGTTGGACCACTCCTGGGCCAGGCCGGCCACCGTTGCGTGGTACTTCACGGGTGCCAGGCCCAGGGACGCGCGGTAACTGTTAATCGCGTTGAACACAGTGAGGATTGCGGCGCTGTTGCTGTCGGGCAGGAGTGCCAGGGCGCCGTTGTCGAGGTTCGGATCGCTGCTGGGGGTCTTGCCGGGGAACGGTGTGGGCGTTGGTGCAGGGGCTGTGCTGGGTTCCGGGGTGGCTGACGCCGAGGGCGTGGGTGTGACGGTGGGCGACGGGGTGGCTGTTGCTGAGGGCGAGGGTGTAGGTGTGACGCTGGGTTTCGGGGTGGTTGTTGCTGAGGCCGAGGCTGAGGGGGTGCCCGACGGCGTGCCCGACGGAACTGGTCCCGCGGCGGGTGCTGACGGCGTCGGGATTGCGGCCGGCGACTCAGGCTGCGGGGGAGCCGGCTCCACGGGATCGGGAACGGCCGGGGCGCTGGTGCCAGGTGCCTCTGGTTCTGTGCCTTCCGCCGAGGGATCATCCGGCCCCCAAGACGGCCCAATGTTCGGCACAGGCGGCGGTGTCTCGATGACCGGATCTACGGCGATGGGCCTACTCGGCGCTTCAATTTCAGTTCCCGGTTCCAGGGCCGGCACCGTGGCGGGGTGGGAAGCGTCACTGGGCGCGGGCGTGCCCGCGGACGGTGCGGGGTCCGTCGTCGTACTCTCTTCCGGTGCCGCCAGACCGGACGGGACGCCGGCAGAGGGGGAGGGCAGGCCACCCGTGCCTGCGTCGTTGGCCGGCAGGATCTGGCTGGAGGCGGCCACGCCAAGGGCCAGCGCTCCGGCCAGCACAATAGCGGCCGGCACTGCCAGTTTTTTCACAATTACCCCGCGAATGCTCGTTGCCCCCAGGTACGGGCGCGGTTCTACATGTCCGGGAACTATAGTCCCACGGGGCGGCCCGGACAATGCATGCGGTGTTGGAGGCATGGGGTATTTTTGATGCTGTGCTGATCTCTGACCGCGATATACGTGCCGAAATAGACTCCCAACGGATTGTTCTTGAGCCGTACGACCCCGCGATGGTGCAGCCGTCTTCCGTGGACGTCCGGATTGACCGGTTTTTCCGGCTGTTCGACAACCACAAATACGCCCACATTGACCCCGCCGAGGAACAGCCTGAGCTGACCCGGCTGGTGGAGGTGGAAGGCGACGAGCCCTTCATCCTGCACCCCGGCGAGTTCGTCTTGGGCTCCACCTATGAAACGGTCAGCCTTGCCGACGACATTGCTGCCCGACTTGAGGGGAAGTCCTCCCTGGGCCGCCTCGGCCTGCTGACCCACTCCACGGCTGGCTTCATCGACCCCGGCTTCTCCGGTCACGTAACGCTGGAACTCTCCAACGTGGCCACCCTGCCCATCAAGCTGTGGCCCGGCATGAAGATCGGCCAGCTCTGCTTCTTCCGGCTGACGTCGTCGGCCGAGCACCCTTACGGCTCGGGTGAATACGGCAACCGCTACCAAGGCCAGCGCGGCCCCACCGCCAGCCGCAGCCACCAGAACTTCCACCGGACGTCCATCTAGCCTCTTTGCTGCGTCGCGCCGAGGGGCTGCTTCTCTTTGCCGAGGGCTAAGCCGGGGCGCGTTCGGTGGTTCGCGGGGGAGCTTTGGGGGTTCGCCGGAAGGCTTTGACCACGGGCTCCACGAAGCGAGCGGCCAGCGGACCCAGGATGGCCATGATGAGTACATATGCCGTGGCGAGTGCAGCGAGTTCGTCGGGCACTGCGCCGGAGGCAACAGCCAATCCCGCGATGACGATGGAGAACTCACCGCGGGCTATGAGGGCGGCACCTGCGCGGAAACGGCCCGGTACCGCGATCCCGGCCCGCTTGGCGGCCCAGAACCCCGTGAGCATCTTGGTGGCGGACGTCAGGACAGCCAGCACAAGGGCCCACCCGAGCACTGGCGGAATGGACGTGGGATCGGTGTTCAGCCCGAAGGCCACAAAGAAGATGGCGGCAAAAAGATCCCGCAGCGGTTCCAGGATCCGGGTGGCGTTGTGGGCAGTCGCACCGGAAATGGCGATGCCCAACATGAAGGCGCCCACGGCGGCGGACACCTGCAGGGCAGAGGCGATACCGGCCACCAGCAGGGCAAGCCCCAGGACGTTCAGAAGGAAGACCTCGGAGTTCTCACTGTGAACCGCTTGCGAGACCCGGTGACCGTGCTTGAGGGCGATGACCAGCACCACGGTGACAACGGCCAGCGCGATGCCCACAGTCTGTAATCCACCAAGGAACCCGACGCCCGCAAGGATGGCGGTGAGAATCGGGAGGTAGATGGCCATGGCAAGGTCTTCGAAAACCAGGATGGACAGGACCACAGGCGTTTCACGGTTACCGATGCGGCCTAGATCGGTAATGACCTTGGCTGCGATGCCTGATGACGAAATATACGTGACGCCGCCCATCACGATGGCACCCACGAGTCCCCAGCCCAGCAGCACAGCTATGCCGGCCCCGGGAATGAAGTTGAGGATGAAGTCCAGAACCCCGGCCTGCCACGACCGTCGCAGCCCGGTGACGAGTTCCGACGCCGTATATTCCAGACCAAGCATTAGCAGGAGGAGGATGACGCCGATTTCGCCGGAGAGATGGGCGAACTCGTGCATGCCGTCCAGCTTGACGAATCCGCCGGCACCGAAGGCCAAGCCGCCCACGAGGTACAGGGGAATGGGGGACATGCCGATTCGGCCCGCTAATCGAGCCAGGAGACCGAGGCAGAAGACGACGGCCCCCAGTTCAACGAGGGCTAGTGCGAGCGGATCCATTCCGGTCAGCCGTTGCGGAGGATGCCGGCTGCCGAGTCAAGACCTTCCTGCGTGCCGACCGCTACGAGCAAATCACCGGTGTGAAGTACGACGTCGGGTGCCGGCGACGGGACAACCTCGCCTTCGCGCATGATCGCCACGATGGACACACCGCTCCGGGTGCGGATCTGCGCCTTGCCCATGGGCTGGTTCACGAAGGGGGACTCCGGCGTAATCGAGAACTGTCGGGTGACAATGCCAGGTATTTCACGGTGCTCTTCCGCCAAGCGCATGGCGATATGTTGGCCACCCAGGAGATTCCCCAAGGTGGACGCTTCATCGGCGGTCAACGGGATGGAGGCCTGGCAGGTGTCCGGGTCATCCCAGGTGGAGACGAACAGCTCGGTCTCACCTTCCCGAAGTTCCACTACACCGATGCGACGGCCCGAAGCCGTGACGAAATCCTTGCGGATCCCGAGGCCCGGAAGTTCAGTCTCATCCACGTTCATTGCTACACCCTAACTCTGTTGTATGGGTCTGGTACGGCGTTCATGCTAGCCAGTCCTATGTAGTTAACGCTCTGGTACCACTGCTATTTCCACTTTGGCAGGAGGCTTAACCGGCAGGATCACCAAGAGCCCGGCCAAGAGGACCACCATGATCCCGAGGATGCCCCAGCGCTGCGCTTCACCTTCAGCAACAAGAGGTGCCGCAATGGCGATGCACAGCGTGAAAAGGGTGGGAGCCAGGAAGCTGACGGCCCGCCCGGTGGTGGCGTAGAGGCCGAACAGTTCGCCCGATTCGCCGTCCGGTGCAAGCCGGGCCAGGTAGGCCCGCGAGGATGACTGGGCCGGCCCCACGAACAGGCACAGCAGCAGGCCGAAGATCCAGAAAGTTGCTGCACCTGGCCACTCATTTCCCAAGAAGACGTAATCGCCGTTGCCAAGGACCAGGATGAACGTACCTGCCACCAGGAGGCCCACCAGGGAAATGATGATAACGGCCTTGGGGCCGATCCTGTCATCCAGGAAGCCACCAATGATGGCCCCGACGGCCGCCACGACGTTGCCGAAGATGGCGAAGAAGATGACGTCCTTGAGCTCGAAACCGAACGTACCTGCTGCGATGACCCCACCAAAGGTGAACACGGCAGCCAGACCGTCACGGAAAATAGCGCTGGAGAGCAGGAAGTAGATGGTGTGCGGACTGGTTCGATAGATGGCGCCGATGCGGCGGATCAGCAACCGGTAGGAGGCCAGGAAGCCCAGGGAAGCGGTGTCCTTCCTTACGGAGACTTCGGGAACGGCGAACATTACGGGGAGCGCGAAGATAAAGAACCAGAGGGCCGAGAAGACGGCTACCAGCCGGATGTTCAGGGAGTCCTGTGTTGATGCTCCGAACCACTCAAAAGAAGGCTGGACAAACAGCTGCAGCACCAGGAGGAGCGCAACGATCCCGCCCAGATACCCCATGCCCCATCCGAAGCCGCTGACCTTGCCGATGTTCCTGGGAGTGGAGATTTGGGCCAGCATGGCGTTGTAGTTCACGCCGGCAAACTCGAAGAAAACGTTGCCCAAAGCGATGAGGCAAACGCCGAGCAGCAGGAACTCGGGTTGCGGGAACACGAAGAAGCACAAGGCCGTGAGTACCGCGGTGGCGGCCGTATTGACGCCCAGCCACAGCTTGCGGCGTCCTCCGGCATCAGAGCGTTGGCCTGTCACGGGAGCCAGCAGCGCGATGGCCAGCCCTGCGATGGCGAGGGCGGCTCCGAGGGCTGCAGAGGCTGCATCTTCTCCGCCGAAGGCATTGGAGGTGAGGTACACGGTGAAAACAAACGTTGTCATGACCGCGTTGAAGGCAGCGGAACCCCAGTCCCAGGACGCCCACGCAAGGATTTGTCCCTTTTTGGAGGCGACGGGGCCAGAGGCGAGCTCGGATGTGGGGTGGGAGGCTTCGGGGACTGCGGCCGCGTTCATAGCTTGAATGCTATAGGGGCGGAGGGAACAGCGTGCAGATGACAGACCGCGTTGTGGAGAACACCGATTGAAACGTCACGGGTCCTTCGGAAAAGTGGCCAAAAACTGTCTGTCCCCCTTGATAAACTAGGTAAACCGAACCCAACGTATGACCGCCTGCTCCAACTTTTGACAATTCGTTCCTGACTTTGCGGAGATAACAGTGATCACAGTTCTCGCCATCACCTTTGCAGCGGCAACTGTGGCGCCCTTGATCTTCCGCAAACTGGGCCGGAACGCCTTCTACGCATTGGCAGCGGTCCCCGCGGCCGCATTCATCTGGTTGCTCTTCCAGTACGGACCCGTATATTCCGGTGGTGGCATAGAAGAAGTTCTGCCATGGATTCCAAGCCTGAAACTTGAGCTGGCCTTCCGGATGGATCCCTTGGCATGGGTCATGTCCCTGCTGATCCTTGGCGTAGGGTCCCTGGTGCTGGTCTATTGCGCCCGGTACTTCAAGAACAAGGACGCGGACCTCGGGGGCTTCGGAGCGCAGTTGCTGGCCTTCGCCGGCGCCATGTTCGGCCTGGTGACTTCCGATGACCTCCTGATGCTGTTCATCTTCTGGGAACTCACAACCATCCTGTCCTACCTGCTGATCGGCTATGCCCGCACGCGTTTGGCGGCACGACGCTCGGCCCTGCAAGCGCTCATGGTCACCACGGCAGGTGGTCTGGCGATGCTTGTAGGCCTCATCATCCTCGGGCAGGCCGCCGGTACCTACAGGATCTCGACGATCCTGGACCAAGCCGGGACGCTCATGACCGGACCCATGCAGGGGGCGGTGACTGCCGCCGTCGTGCTTGTCCTGTCAGGTGCGGTGACCAAGTCGGCGCTGGTTCCGTTCCATTTCTGGTTGCCTGGAGCGATGGCAGCCCCCACGCCTGTGAGCGCCTATCTGCACGCCGCAGCGATGGTGAAGGCGGGCATCTACATCGTTGCGCGCCTGGCGCCTGGCTTTTCGGAGTCGGAATTCTGGCTGCCGGTGGTCCTGGGACTCGGCCTGGCTACGATGCTTGTGGGCGGCTACAGGGCCCTTCGCCAGACGGACATCAAGCTGATCCTCGCGTACGGCACGGTCAGCCAGTTGGGATTCCTGACCATGGTGGTGGGGCTCGGCCGTCCTGATGCTGCACTGGCCGGGCTCGGATTGCTGCTGGCCCACGGCCTGTTCAAAGCCGCGCTGTTCCTGGTGGTGGGCATCATCGATCATCAGTCGGGGACGCGCGATATTCGTAAACTCTCCGGCGTCTTCCGCTCGTCACGTGCCCTGGGTGTTGTGGCTGCAATTGCCGCCGCTTCCATGGCTGGCGTGCCGCCGTTGGCCGGTTTTGTAGCGAAAGAGTCGGTGTTCGAGGCCTTCGTCCACTACGGCACGGGCCATGATGCTCCCGCGTGGGGCATCTGGATTCTGGTGGGCTTGGTGATCGGTTCCATCCTCACCTTCGCCTACAGTGCCCGTTTCATGTGGGGTGCGTTCGCCACCAAGCCGGGCGTTGAACCCACGCCGTTCAAGCCCATCAAGCCTGCGTTCCTCGCCGCCCCGGCTATCCTCAGCGTGCTGACCATCGTGTACGGCCTGTGGCCGGCGCCTGTGGATACCTGGATCCAGCCCTATGCGGCGTTGTTCGCCGACCGCCCGGACGCGGTCGACGCCGGTCACCTGGCTCTGTGGCACGGCCTCACCCCAGCGCTGGGGCTGACAGCCATCACGTTCGCGGCCGGTGCGGCAATGTTCTACGGACGTAACCTCGTGTCCCGAGCCCAGGGCTTGGTTCCGGATTGGGTGGATGGCGACCGCGCGTACCAGCACACTATTGGTGCCCTGGACGATGTTGCCGTGTGGGTCACGGGCCGCACTCAGCGTGGTTCGCTGTACTTCTACCTGGCAGTAATCCTGACGGTAGCGTTTGCTGTGCCGGCTACGGCTCTGATCATGGCGAACAAGCCATTGCCGGAAGGCATCTATTTCATTGACCCCAACTCTCCGCTGCAGTTGGTGGCGGGCGCCGGAATCGTGGTGGGCGCGCTGGCTGCGGTCCGCGCCAACAAGCGCTTCCTGGCCGTGCTCATGGTGTCCGTTACGGGCTACGGCATTGCCCTCATGTTCGCGTTGCAGGGCGCTCCGGATCTTGCCCTGACGCAGATGCTGGTGGAAACCATCGTGCTGGTGGCCTTCGTGCTCGCCATGCGCAGCCTGCCCGCGGAGCTGCGGGACCGGACCGGAGGCAGGCTCAGGGTGATCCGCGTGATCATCGGGGCAGCTTTTGGCGTCACCATGATTTTCGTGGCCATCTATGCCATGGGAGCCCGCGTCGCCACCCCCATTTCACTCGACTTCCCGCGGCTGGCCTATGAAGGCGGCGGGGGCCTGAACGTGGTCAACGTGACGCTCGTGGACATCCGCGCCTGGGACACCTTCGGGGAGATCTCCGTCCTCGCGATCGCCGCCACGGGTGTTGCCAGTCTCATCTTCGTCCGCAGCCGCGGCGATCGCATCAAGACCGCCGACGCCGTGCCTGAAGGCAGCGTGGGGCGCCGCACCGGCGTCGACCGCGGTTCCCGCGACGGAGCCACACTGGCGGTGGCCAAGAAGTTCACTGACGTCACCCGTGACGCCTGGCTGGTGGCGGGCCGCACGCTGGCCCCGGAGCGACGCTCGATCATCTTCGAAGTGGTCACCCGGCTGATCTTCCACTCGATGATTGTCTTCTCCATCTACCTCCTCCTCGCCGGACACAACCTCCCCGGCGGCGGCTTCGCGGGCGGCCTCACGGCAGGCCTGGCGCTGACCATCCGCTACCTGGCCGGTGGCCGGTTCGAGTTGAGCGAGGCGGCGACAGTAAGCGCCGGAACCCTTCTGGGGACGGGACTTGCGACGGCGGCAGCGTCCGGCGTGGTTCCGCTCTTCCTGGGCGGCCAGGTGTTCCAGAGCGCCATTATCGAGTTCTGGCTGCCTGTGTTCGGTGATATCAAGTTCGTCACGTCCACCATTTTCGACATCGGCGTGTACATCGTAGTGGTGGGATTGGCGCTTGACGTCCTCCGCAGCCTGGGTGCCGAAATCGACGAGCATTTTGAGGGCAAGGGCGCACCCCTTGCAGAAGAAGATGCCGCTGACCATTCCGTGCTGGCTGAAGAAGCCGCCGAATCCGCTGCGTCCGGGAAAGGTACCGCATGAGCATCAACCTGACCCTGCTGATCATCATGGGTGTGCTCTACGCCTGTGGCATTTACCTGATCCTGGAACGCAGCCTGACGCGCGTGCTTCTTGGCCTGATGTTGCTGGCCAACGCCACCAACATTCTGATCCTGAGCACGGGCGGCTACGCCGGCCTTGCGCCCTTGTTCACCAAGGAAACAAACCCTGAGGCGTACAGCGACCCCCTGCCGCAGGCATTGATCCTGACGTCGATTGTCATTTCCTTCGCCGTAACGGCCTTCATGCTCGGCATCATTTACCGCACGTGGGTCCTGGCCCGGCAGGATGAGATCCAGGACGACCTTGAGGACGTCCGCGTGGCGAAGACGCCGAGTTTCGACGCCGAGGATGACGCCATTGTGCCGCTGGAAACCTCGGAGTTCGCAATCACCCCATCCAGCGCTGCGGAACGGGACACCACGGATTCCACCGAGACCCCCAAAACGGCAACAACCCAGGAAGGAGGCAGCGCGTGAATCTCGCAAACCTGTCGCCGCTAGCTGTCCTCCTGCCAATTCTGGGTGCTGCCCTGGCTTTCCTTTTGATCCGGCACCAGAGTGCCCAGCGGGTGGTCAGCATTGGCATCCTGAGTGCCACCCTGCTGCTCGAGTGCCTGCTCCTGATGTCCGTGTGGGATGGCGGCACCACGTCCGTCACCTTGGGCGGATGGCTGCCGCCCTGGGGCGTTGTCCTTGTGGTGGACCAGTTCTCGTCGCTCATGCTGGTGGTCTCCACCGTGGTGAGCCTGGCGGTTTTGATTTACGCCACCGGTCAGGGCATGGCCGACGGCGACCATGAAGCGCCGGTCTCAATCTTCCACCCCACATACCTGATCCTGGTGGCGGGAGTATCCAACGCGTTCCTCACCGGCGACCTCTTCAATCTCTACGTTGGTTTCGAGATCCTGCTGACGGCAAGCTACGTCCTCATGACCCTCGGCGGGACAGGTCCGCGTATCCGGGCCGGAGTCACCTACGTTGTGGTTTCCGTGGTGTCATCCGTGTTGTTCCTCATTGCCATCGCCATGATTTACGGGGCGACTGGAACCATCACCATGGCAGATCTGGCCATCAAGCTGGCCGAACTGGACCAAGGTACACAAAACCTCCTGCACGTGATGCTGTTGGTAGCCTTCGGCATCAAGGCGGCAGTCTTCCCCCTGTCCTTCTGGCTCCCTGACTCGTACCCAACCGCTCCGGCCCCGGTCACGGCCGTGTTCGCCGGGTTGCTGACAAAAGTTGGCGTGTACGCCATGGTCCGCACAGAGACGCTCCTCTTCCCAGGGGACACCCTGAACGTGCCTCTCATGGTGGTGGCTTTACTAACCATGGTGGTGGGCATTTTGGGTGCCCTGGCCCAGAGCGACATCAAACGTCTCCTGTCCTTCACCTTGGTGAGCCACATCGGCTACATGGTGTTCGGCCTCGCGATGAGTTCCGTGGCCGGCCTGGGCGCCGCAGTGTTCTACGTAGCGCACCACATCACCGTCCAGACCAGCTTGTTCCTGGTAACAGGTCTCATAGAACGCCGCGGCGGCAGTTCGTCCATTGACCGGCTGGGTGGCTTGGCCAAGCTCTCACCCCTGCTGGCGCTGCTGTTCTTCATTCCAGCCATGAACCTTGCGGGCATTCCGCCCTTCTCCGGCTTCCTCGGAAAGCTGGGCCTCTTGCAGGCTGGCGTGGAACTGGGGACACCACTGGCCATCACGCTGGTGGTAGGCGGTGTGGTCACCAGCCTGTTGACGCTGCTGGCGATCGCGCGTGTTTGGAACAGGGCCTTCTGGCGCAAGCCCGAAGACGCCGAGTACCCGGATCCTGTGCTTCTGGCCAAGGGAAGTGTTGGCGTTCTGCCCCGGACCATGGTCGGTTCGACAGCGGGACTGGTGGTATTCGGCGTCGCGTTGACTGTCTTCGCCGGTCCGCTCTTCCGGGTGGCCGACGGATCTGCGGGAATCATGCTTGACCGCTCGGCTTACATCCATTCAGTGTTGGGTGACTCCGTCCAGGTGCCGCCGCTTGCACAAACAGTTGAAGAGCAGACGGGAGATGCCAAATGAGCCGCAAGCCGATTTCATTCCGCACTGAGCTCCCGCTCCTCATCTGGCTGGTCATTGTTTGGGGCGCTCTGTGGCGGGACTTCAGCCCCGGCAACCTGCTGTTCGGTGCCCTGATTGCGGTGTTGGTGGCGAAGTTCTTCTACCTCCCGCCAGTGGAGCTCAGCGGCAGGTTCAACATTCTTCGGGCCATTCCTTTCGCCCTGATGTTCCTCGCCAAAGTGGTGGCAGCGAGCTTCGCCGTGCTGTTCCTGGCTGTTACCAAAGGGCCCAAGGTGCGCAGCGCCGTCGTCGCCGTTCCCTTGCGCAGCCACTCCGACCTCATGGTGACGGCAACAGGTCATGTCATCTCGCTGATCCCGGGCTCACTGGTGGTGGAAGTGGACCGATCGACGTCCACGCTCTACCTGCACGCGCTCAATATCTACGAAGAAGCTGACATCGACAAGATCCGTCAGGAAGTCCAGAACATTGAAGCGGGCCTGATCCGCATCATGGGCTCGCGCGAGGAAGTCGAGGCGCTCACAGCTGAAGAGCGTCCCGGAATGGAAGGGGCAACGCTGTGAAGGAAATCGTTCTTATTGTCACGGCAGTGATCCTTAGCCTTGCTGCGGCAGGCGCGATTGTTCGCATCGCCATCGGACCATCCCTGTTGGACCGCGTGCTGGCATCCGATGTCCTGCTGGCCATCCTGGGCGCCGCACTGGCGATTGACATGGCGCTGAACCACCACCTCAACAACCTCATGCTCCTGGTAGCCCTGGCCGTGATTGGCTTCATCGGCTCGGTCACGGTTGCCCGGTTCGTTGCTGAGCGGAGGGAACAGAACAATGAGTCCTGACGCAACGGGCGTGGATGCCGTCATTGATGCCGTGACAGCCGTGTTCCTGGTGGTAGGTGCCTTGATGTCCCTCGGAGCGGCCATCGGTTTGCTTCGATTCCCTGACCTCATGAGCCGCATGCACGCTGCCACCAAGCCGCAGGTCCTTGGGCTGTTCCTCATGCTCGCCGCCATCGGTCTGCAGATGCGCACCTGGTGGGTGTGGCCGGTCCTGCTGGTGGCGTGGATCTTCCAGCTGCTGACGGCACCCGTCTCCGCCCACATGGTTGGCCGCTCCGCCTACCGCACCAAGCACGGCCACCGAGAGATGCTCACCAAGGATGAACTTGAGGCCGTCGTCCAGAGGGCGGCCGCGGGGCAAGAACCCGGGGACGATCGCTGAACTGATTGCATGACCCGAACGGCTGGTGCGACCCGAACGGCTGGTGAAGCAAAACAAGCGCGGGGCCACCTCAGTGGCCCCGCGCTTGTCTGTTGTCCGGGTGCTTCCTAGACGATGTCCTGGGATTTGGCGAAGCGGGCGATTGCGCGCTGCGTTCCGCGGTTGGCCAGGACCTGGATAAGGGTGCTCACAAACGCAGAAATCAATGCGAAGGTCAGGGCCGAGCGAAGGCTCGTCTCCATGTCATCGTTGCCTGTGGGTGGCTTGTTGCCGGTGGCTTTTTCCCACCCTTTGTTGACGAGTTTGGTTCCGACGAAGCCCGCTCCGAGGCTCACTCCGGTACCCAGTAGCTTGAGGAAGAGATTCATGTGCCCAGCCTAGCTGTAAAGGCTGGCCGGCATTGTCAGCGGCGGCTTTCCCGTTCCTTAAGAAAAGCGGCCAGGGAACCCACCGGCGCCAGGACGGGAACCACCGTGTGCGGGGCGGACCAGACAGCTTCCACTGAGGTGAACCCAGCGATTTCCTTCAGCAGGAAGTACGTGGGCGGCATCAGTTTCAGCGTTCCGGCGGCCTCGGCAGCGAGAATTCCGTCCACCGGCATCCACAATGATTTCCAGGCTTCAGTGGTCTGGTGCTGGGGTTCAGCCCTTGGGGCTGGCTTGGCGACGTAGAAGTAGGTGTCGAAGCGCTTGGGCATGTCCGTGGGGGTGATCCAGTTGGCCCATGGACGGAGGTTGTCGGCGTCAATGCTCAGCCCGGCCTCCTCATTGACTTCGCGGATTGCTGCCGCCAACACGGTTCCGGCGCTCGTTGCAGCAACGTTCGCGTCCGCCCCGATGGAGCTCTGGTGCCAGTCGGCGACGTGGCGTTGGAGCAGTTCCGTGGGGTAGTCCCAGCCGGACTTGTCAGCAGCATCCACCCGGCCTCCCGGGAACACCACCATTCCAGCGGCGAAGTCCATGGTGCTCACCCTGTGCTGGACAAAGGCCTCGAGGCCCCCGGGAGCGTCGCGAAGCAGGATTACGCTGGCGGCAAGGCGCGGCTCCGCCACAGGGGTGTGGTTGGGAAACTCCTGCTTGGGTAGGTCCGTCATGAGAAATGTGCCCCTTTGCCGCGTGGATTCTGCTGGATCATTCTCTCAGGTCCGGTTGTGGGGCCTGGTCTGCGTGGTTGGGGGTGGGTTTGGGGTGCGGTGTGGGCCCTGCAAGGTGCCCACGATGGGTTGTGGGGCCTTGTGTGCGTGGGTGGGGGTGGGTTTGGGGCGCAGTGTGGGCCCCGCACGGTGTGCTGTTGGGTTGTGGGGCCTTGTGTGCGTGGGTGGGGGTGGGTTTGGGGTGCAGTGTGGGCCCTGCACGGTGTGCTGTTGGGTTGTGGGGTCTGGTGTGCGTGGTTGGGGGTGGGTTTGGGGTGCGGTGTGGGCCCTGCAAAGTGCGCCAATGGGGTTGTGGGGTCTGGTGTGCGTGGTTGGGGGTGGGTTTAGGGCGCAGAGTGGCCCTGCAACGCGTGCCGATGGGGTTGTGGGGTCTGGTGTGCGTGGTTGGGGGTGGGTTTGGGGCGCAATGTGGGCCCCGCAAGGCGCCCTGCAAGGCGCCCGGCAAGGCGCCCGGCAACGTGCCCCCAACGCCCCCGGCAAGCACCGGAAAGCGATTGTGACTGGACAGCAGCGCCCGCCACGCCCGCAGGTGTAAACTGAACCCGCCCATCAGGGCAGATTGATAACGACAGGGGAGCGCCGCCGTCGGACCTTGCAGCGATGCAGGAGACGCGAGGGCGCTGAGAGTGCGGACAGCCGCAGACCCTCGAACCTGATCCGGTTAGTACCGGCGCAAGGGAGTCGAGCTTCTCAGAGTGTCCGGATCCGGGCGGCGCAGGCCGGCTGGGATATCCGGGTAGCACTTTCCCCTCCTGTACCTCAGGAGGCAGAAAAATGACCACGGTAAACGTGAAGAAGACCAGTTATAACTGGCGCGTAGTAGACATCGTGGTGGCGGCATTGATCGCCATCGCCGGCGGCGTTATTTTCTGGGCCTGGTCCCAGGGTGCCGCGCTGGTATCCATTCCCATGAACGCGACGTATCCGCCGCTCACCGGCCTGATTGCCGGTGGCTGGATGATTCCGGCGGTCCTGGGCATGCTTATTATCCGTAAGCCCGGCGCAGCCTTGTTCTGCGAGGCTGTTGCTGCCACCGGCGAGCTCATCATGGGTTCGCAGTACGGCACTACGGTGCTCATCTCCGGCATCCTCCAGGGCCTCGGTGCAGAGCTCATCTTCGCCGCGTTCCGCTACAAGAAGTTCAACCTGCCCACGGCACTCCTTGCCGGTGCGGGCGCGGGCCTCTTCTGCGGCCTTAACGATTCCTTCCTGCCGTGGGGCTGGAACATCGCCTACGAGGCAATCGACAAGCTGGCCTACATCACCTTCACCACCATCTCCGGCGCGATCATCGCAGGCGCATTGTCCTGGGTCGCCACCCGTGGTCTGGCGAAGACAGGCGTCCTGAGCTCCTTCGCGTCGCGCAAGGCCGCTTCGGAGCCAGTCTTCAGCTGATGCCGTCCACCACGAGCGGCACGGTGAGGCCCGCCGCCATCTCAGCCGAGGGCTGGGGTTGGCGGCATGCCGGCCGGGTCCAGCCTGCCATTCAGGGCCTCGACCTCCGGATCGAACCCGGCGAACGGGTGTTGTTGCTGGGTCCTTCGGGTGCCGGCAAGTCGACGCTCCTGCATGCCTTGGCGGGCGTGCTGGGAGACGAGGAAGACGACTCCGACGAGACAGGCTCCCTGCTGATCGACGGCGCTACTCCCCGCGAGCAGCGTGGCCGCGCCGGCCTGATGCAGCAGGACCCCGAAACCCAGGTGGTCCTCTCACGTGTGGGTGACGACGTCGCCTTCGGCGCCGAGAACCTGGCCGTGCCGCGGGACGAGATCTGGGCCCGCGTCCATGAAGCGCTCGACGACGTTGGGTTGCGTACGGCGGCTGGCGGAGGTTTGGCGCTGGATCACCCGACGGCGGCACTCTCCGGCGGCCAGAAGCAGCGCCTTGCCCTTGCCGGCATCCTGGCGATGCGGCCGGGGCTGATCCTCCTGGACGAGCCCACAGCCAACCTCGATCCTGCAGGCGTGCTGGAAGTCCGCGATGCCGTGAACCGGTGCCTGGACAAGACGGGCGCCACGCTGGTGGTGGTTGAGCACCGGGTGTCCGTGTGGAAGGACGTAGTGGACAGGATTGTGGTCCTGCAGCCGGGCTCGGCAGGCGCAGGATCAGGATCGGGCACAGGCTCAGGCACTGGTGTCCTCTTGGACGGCCCGCCGGACAAAGTGCTGTCCGAGGCCCGCAGCATGTTGATGGCAGCCGGTGTTTGGGTTCCCGGATACGTCCCTGCAACACGCAGGCGCAGCAACGAAACCCCTGCGGCGCAACTCCTCCTGGCGGCCCAGGACCTGTCGGTTTCGCGGGAGAAGCCGCGCAGGAAGGGCTTCAAGACCATCCCGCCGATTCCTGTTCAAACGGGTATCAGTGCACAGGTCAGGGCAGGCCAGGCGCTGACCATTACGGGTCCGAATGGTGCTGGGAAGTCCACGTTCGCGCTCACGTTGGCTGGCCTTCTGGCGCCGGTGGACGGAAAGGTGAGCGCCGCCGTCGAGCTTTCAGAAGGTGCGGGCATTGACCCGTTCAGATGGAAAGCAGATCAGCTGATTTCCCGGATCGGAACCGTTTTCCAGGAGCCGGAGCACCAGTTCGTCACGGGCAAGGTCCTGGACGAGCTCATGTTTGGTCCGAAGCATCTTGGCCACGGCGGAGAACGCGTGGACGAGCTCCTGGAGCGGCTGCGGCTCACCCACCTTGTGGATGCCAACCCTTACACCCTGTCCGGTGGTGAGAAACGTCGGTTGTCTGTAGCCACGGTGCTCGCCGCGCATCCCAAAATCCTTGTCCTTGACGAACCAACGTTCGGCCAGGATGCCAACACCTGGGCAGAGTTGGCCTCGTTCTTGTCAGAGCTCCTGGACGCCGGAACGGCCGTGGTCTCTGTGACCCACGACCAGGAATTCAGCGCTGTGCTTGGCGGGACTGAGCTGCGGTTGGATCCAGCAGCCCGGGCCCAGCCGGACCGCCAGGAAGCAGGTGCCGTGTGAGGAACCAACTGAACCTCGGCGGAAACCATGCCCTGCTGACCAAAGCCAACCCCTTGGCGAAGTTTGTGGCCGTCTTCCTCATATCGCTGGTGCTGGCCCTGTCCATCGATTGGGTCTCCGCATCCACCGCGATTGTTGCCGAGCTGGCCCTGTTCCCGCTGGCCGGTCTCACCCTTCGGCTGCTGTGGCAGCGTGCGTGGCCGCTGATCATCGCGGCGGCGATCGGCGGCTGGAGCACGGCGATCGTGGCGGCGGACAGCGGCGCTGTGCTGCTCGACGTCGGCCTCTGGTCCATCAGCGAAGGCTCCCTTGAGCTGGGGCTGGGTTTCATGCTGCGCGGCTTGGCGATCGCCCTCCCGGCGATCCTCCTGATGACCTGCACTGATCCCACCGATTTGGCTGATGCCCTGGCGCAGAAGGCCAAGCTGCCGCACCGGTTTGTCCTGGGTTCCCTGGCCGCCATGCGGTTGGTGGGCCTCATGGCCGAAGAGTGGCAGACCATCGGCATGGCACGCCGTGCCCGGGGGGTGGGATCCCAAGGCAACCCGTTCCAGAGGCTGAAGGCTACGCTCGGCCAGAGTTTCGGGCTTCTGGTTCAGGCTGTTCGGAGGGCATCGCGACTGGCAGTGACCATGGAAGCGCGCGGTTTCGGCGGCGGTCGACGCACGTGGGCGCGCGAATCCACGTACTCGCTGCTGGATGCCTGGGTGGTCCTTGGAGGTTTGCTCATCGCAGCCGGTGCCGTCCTGACGGCCGTGGGCGCCGGGACCTGGAGCTTCGTCTGGCGCTAGCGCTCCTGCGCCAAGAGCTGGGCACCAAGACGTGCCGCCGGTAGCGTTGGGGGCCGCCGGCGGCACTTCGCCTCCGTGCGTGAGGTGGGCTCAGACGGCCCGCTGCTCCTGGATCTCGTCGAATCCTGCCCGCGTCAGGAACCCCAGCTGGGCTTCTTTTTCGGCAAGTTGAATGATGGGTCCCAACTCAAAGCAGGTTGCCTCCAGGCGACGGAGTGCTTTGGCGTTGCGGGAATCCGGTTCCACCACAATCCGGTCCTTGCCCGGCAGGGAGAACATGTATTTGATCAGCGATGTTGCGAGCTTCGGTGTGAAGTGCGGGATGGGCCGGGTGGCTGGAGCCAACAGGAGGTGCATACCGATATCTTCTTCGCGGGCCGGGTATGCCTCGCCCACGGGATCGTGCAGCGGCTCATAGGTCTGGAACAGCGCCAGCGGCTCACCATCGAGCACCACCAAGAACGCGTGGTGGGTCTCCAGTGAGTCAAGGAATTCGTAGATCTCCTGGACGTGCTCGCGGGAATGCTCTGTCATTCCCCAGAACTTGGCGCGAGGCTGGGTGACCCACTCATAGATGAGGCCTATGTCCTCGCTGGGGATCAGCGGCACTATACGCAAGGCACCCCAGCTTTCGAGTTCTTCCGAGTAGACGGTGGTGCGGACAGAGAAGTCCTGGGTGGTGGTAGTCATGGTTTCCTTCGGGGACTGGTACTGCGAACGGGATGTACTACGGGGTGTCTTTGATCAGAACGGACCAATCCGTGACCACAGAGGCAAGCTGCCCCGCGGTCCAGAGCGGCAGTTGGTCGGAGAAATGCTGGTGTCCGGGCCTTCCGGCCGCACCGAAGGGGACGATCCAGCGGCTGTTGCGCACGTCCGACAGGTCCCAGACATAGCGCGCCACGGGGCCGCGGAAACTTCGGTCATCCACGCCGGGAAGGCTTTCGGTGCAGAGCACGCATCCGGTATCTCCACTCAGGCCGGCAGTGGGTGCTGCATCGGCCAGGCTGCCCGGGAGGACGTGAACGGCCAGGAGCTGGTGCCGGTCCGCCCAAGTGGCTCCGTCGAGGAGGGCTTCCTCCAGCGCCACCACCTCCAAGGCCGCTGCGGCTTCCACGGAGACGCTGATGCCAAGTTCCGGGCCGCGCGCCAGCAGCGTCTCCAGTGCAAATCCGATCCGTGAAGCCACGGACAACCAAGGTCCGAACAAGGGGGAGTATCCGGTGGGTTCGGCCAGTGGTGCAAGAGCGGAATGCCGGGCGATCCGTTGGACCAGTGCACCCCGCCATGCGGCGAAGACGGCGGCCTCCCGGCTGGCGGCGTCCATCCGGCCATCCCAGCGCAGCAGTGGGGCGCGCAGCTCTTTGGCTTCCGGGGACAGATCGTCAGCGTCCAGGCCGGCGAGGAGCGAGCGGAACAGCGGCCAAGGACCCAGCAGCGTATCGGTGTGGATGGCCTGCATGTGCTCCAGCGTCAACGCCCCGGTGGGGGTGGATTCCAGCAGCTCCCGGATCCTCAATGCCCGGTGTGCCGGTGCAAACTCCATGGCCACGGGGTCGCCGCCCCCTGCGGCGCGGTCGTTCGCGCTGACGGCAAACTGTTGGACCTCCGTGCGGGGCAAAACGACGTACTGGCCATCCCAGGCATGGCGGGCTGAGAAGGCGGGCGCCGGAAGCCGGCGATTGGCGGGATTCCGCTGTGGAACCAGCCCGGCCACGAAGTGCCGCACAGCCCCGGAATCGTCCGCGGCGACCACACTGTTGACCGGCTCGACCCACGCATCGAACGCGGCCTCCACTGCGGAGACGTTCCGGCTCCGCAGCAGTGCGGGGAGGGCTTCGAATCCCAAGCGGCCCTCAACCCGGGCGGGAAACCGCAGGCTCAAGGCGCCGCCGTCGGGCGTTTCGGAGATGACCGGACCACGCGCGGTTTCAATAATCTCAACGGACACCGGCTCCCCGCCGCGGACGGTGATGGTTTCGGAACTCACGACGACGGTTTCCCAGCCTTCTGCTCCCCGCGCCTCAACGTGGTTGCCGTGGGCGTCGCTGACCCGGCGCAATTCTTCTTCGAAGAGGTCCTGGTAGTCGGCCATGGCGTTGGTGATGGCCCAGGCGGTGTGGCCGGTGTGGGCGAAGTGCGGCAATCCAGGCACACCAGGAAACGCGAACCCGATCGCGTCGAATTCGGGGCACGCCAGCCGCACTTGCTGGTACACGCCGGGGAGTTCCATGAGGCGGTGGGGGTCGCCGGCGATCAGCGGCAGGCCACTAACTGTTTTTGAACCGTGGACCGCCCAGGCGTTGCTGCCGGACCAGACGGGGGCCTCGATGCTGAACAAACCCACGGCGTCATCCCCCAACGTCCGTGCGACGTGAGCCCGGAACATCTTGTTGGGAAAAGTGGAGAACAGGACGTGGTGGACCAGGAAGACGCCCAAGGGAGTCCAGGGATTCCACGGCTCAGGCGCGCTGGCGGACGCGTCGAACTCAGGGCCGCCCCGAAGGCCCTCTGCCAACGCTTGGTTGACCCCGGCCACGTACTGCCCGCACCAGCGTTGAGTGGGGTCGTCGAGGTTTTCGAAGCAGCGGCGCGCGGTGTCATCCAGCCGGGCTTGCCGGGCGAACCTGTCCCAGACCACAGCGTCGGGACCGAGTATTTCAGCGGTGCGGCCCTCTGAACGCCAGCGTTCCAACTCGATCTGCCATGACCGGTCGCTGGCGGCATTGTGGCCCTGCAGGAAGGCCAGTTGATCGGCAGATTCGGCCCACAGGTGCGGGATCCCCCACTGATCACGGTACGTGCCGGGGCCGCCTGCCGGGGCGGGATGGTGCGTCGGGGCAGGCGTCATAATCTCAGGCCGCTTTCGAGCTTAGGTTAGGCTTACTTAAGCTCAAGATAAATGGCTTTGGCCTGGTTCACAAATCGTGGCCGTTCGTGAAGGAGTGTTGCTTGAAGCGCAATTGGGAGGGCGTCGTCCTCAAAGTGATGGGTGCCAAGGACTTCACTTTGGAAGTCACCGGGCGGGAGGAGATCACGCCTGATTTCCTCCGCGTCCACGTGCGCGATGGTGGGCTCCTGGAGCGCAGCGGCCTGCATCCCACCATGTGGATCCGGCTCTGGTTTGACGATTCCGGCAAGGCCCACCAGCGCGCCTATACTCTGGTGGACGCCGACCCGACCGCCGGGACGTTCAGCATGGACTTCGCGATGCACAAGGGGGTCGCCGCAGATTGGGCCCGTTCTGTGCAACCCGGAGACACCATTGACGCCACGGTCCAAGGGAGTTCCTTCACGTTCCCGCAGCCCGCTCCGCGCCGGATCTGGGTGGTGGGGGATCCCGCGTCCATCCCGGCCATCAACTCCCTCCTGGATGAACGGCAGCGTTCCGCTCACGGCGCGGCTCCCGTGACAGCCTGGCTTGAATACCAGCACGACGCCGACCCCTCACTCACAGTGCGGACGTCCAGTCAGGACGTGGTCACGTGGATTCCGCGCAAACGCGATGGTGCTGCGTTGGTGGAGGAGGTCTGCAGTGCGCTCACGGCGGACACTGTTTCAGTGGGTGAGGACTTCTTCTGGATCGCCTGCGAAGCCTCCAGTACGCGTGCGATCGTCAAACATCTGCGCAAGGAACTCGGCGTGGACAAGCACCGTATCGATGCTCTGGGGTACTGGCGGGTCTAGGTACGGCTGTTGCTCTCGTCACGCCCCCGACTAGGACCGGCGTCGGGTTTTTATATCACGCAGGATGCTTCCACTGTGATGTTTGCCGCTGTAACGGCGTTTTGAGCGCGACTTCTAACTCATTTGTGATATTTCTTGGGTATGACGCAACCTACCGCCGAACATGTAGGCCTTCTGCTCCGCAACGCCCGTGGTGAAAAAGGCTGGACGCAAGGGCAGTTGGCTACTGAGCTGGGAACCAGCCAGAGCGCAATCGCCCGGATGGAGCAGGGCAAACAGAATCTCAGCCTCCGGATGATCGAACGCCTTGAAGCGATCTTCGGCCGATCGATCGTCAAAGTGGGCAAACCCCAAATGACCCACCTCCGGGTGGAGGGTGGCCGCACCCTGTCTGGCGAGGTGGATGTCAACAGCAGCAAGAATGCTGGCGTGGCCCTTCTGTGCGCCAGCTTGATCAACCGGGGTACCACCACGCTGCGTCGGCTTGCGCGCATCGAAGAAGTCAACAGGATTGTTGAAGTGCTGACGTCCATTGGCGTCGAGTGCACCTGGCTCAACGGGAGCGACCTCCGCATCCGCCGGCCCGAGGTCCTGGACCTCGAATCCATGGATGTGGACGCGGCCCGCCGTACCCGCAGCGTGATCATGCTGCTCGGTCCGCTGCTGGACGAGACCAGCGAATACCTGCTGCCATACGCCGGTGGCTGCGATCTGGGAACGCGCACCGTTGAACCCCACATGCAGGCACTGCGCCAGTTCGGCCTGTCCGTGGAGGCCAGGTCCGGTTTCTACTCCGTCACTGCTCCGCCCGCCGATGGCCACGACCGCTCCTTCGTGCTGACCGAGCGCGGCGACACCGTCACCGAGAACGCCATCATGGCCGCCGCGCACCGCGAAGGTACAACGGTCATCCGCAACGCGAGCCCCAACTACATGGTCCAGGACCTCTGTTTCTACCTGCAGGGCCTGGGCGTTGACATCGAAGGCGTGGGAACCACCACGCTGAAGATCACGGGCCGTCCGGCCATCGACGTGGACATCGAGTACTTCCCCTCAGAGGACCCCATCGAGGCCATGAGCCTGATCACTGCGGGCATTGTCACCAACTCCGAGGTGACCATCCGCCGGGTCCCCATCGAGTTCATGGAAATCGAGCTCGCCACCTTGGAGCAGATGGGCCAGAATCTGGAGATCTCCGGCGAATACACGGCACGCAACGGGCGTACCCGCTTGGTGGACGTGACCACCAAACCATCCGAGCTCCGGGCCCCCCAGGACAAGATCCACCCGATGCCGTTCCCGGGCCTCAACATTGACAACCTGCCGTTCTTCGCCGTCATTGCGGGCAACGCCGAGGGGCAGACCATGATCCACGACTGGGTCTACGAGAATCGCGCCATCTACTTGACGGAGCTGAACAAGCTCGGCGCACAAGTACAGCTCCTGGACCCGCACCGGATCTACGTCAACGGGCCAACCAAGTGGCGCGCCGCGGAAATCGGCTGCCCGCCCGCACTTCGCCCCGCAGCCTGCTTGCTCCTGGCGATGCTGGCTGCCCGGGGTACGTCTGAGCTGCGCAACATCTACGTGATCGAGCGCGGTTACGAGGACCTGGCCGAGCGCCTGAACACCATCGGCGCGAAGATCGAGTACTTCCAGGACTAGGCTCCACGCTTTTTTGCTGGATCATCCGCCCGCGCAATAGGAGGAAAGCCCGTCATTCCGGGCTTTCCTCCTATTGCCCCCGGCGATGATCCAGCAGAATTCTCAGCGCCGGGCGTGCGGATTACCTTGTGCCAGGAGCCAGCGAATCTGGGCCATCACCTCATCTGGGGAATTCCACACCTGTTCCGGGGCAAAGGACAACACCTGGTAACCCCTGGCCTGAGCGGCGTTCAATCTATCCATGTCCTTTCGCCATGCGGCCCGTGAGCTGTGGAATTGATAACCGTTGACCTCCACGATCAACCACCCGTCAATCAGCGCGTCCACCCGGCCCACTCCGGAGATACGCACTTGGCGTCGGAATGAGAGTCCCTGTGCTTCGAAGAGCAGCCGTGCGCTGATCTCCGGAACGGACTCGGACAAACCATCGGCCATCCGTAGCAGTTTCCTCGCGTTCCCAAAGTAGTTGGCCCGCAGCTCACCTTCCAGGACGCCCCTGACAACTCCATGCTTTTGCATCGCCGACTGTGCTACCGCAATGGCATCAACGTCCGGAAGACAGGTCAGCGCGTGAATAACGGTGTCTACCACGGAAGCAACAGGCAAGAGAGCCTCGGCTCCCAGCCGGAGCCCACTGTGCCGGACAAACCCCCGGCCTCTGTTGTGCTTGGTTGCCAAATGGAGTCCAACAGGTGGGTCCTTCAACCAAAGCCCATAGCGGACCGCGGCGCTGGCGCAGGTCAGCTGTCCGTTGTTCACCAGCGCCAAGAGATACTCCTGGTCGGCTGACGGTAGGGCCCAAATGCCATGCCGGGGTTGGTACGCACCAATTTTTCGGAGCTCAGCCGGAGCATGGCCGTATTGATTGAGGAGACCGGCCCTTGCCACTCCACCCATTGACATCAGGAATTCGAAGGTGTCCATGTAGCCAGCCAGCCACGATGTGGAGGTGTTCAGAGCTGGGACTTTGCTCTATGTGGACAAGGACCCGGAATTTCTGCTGGATCATCGGCCTGCACAACAAGAGGAAGCCCATCATCCCAGGCTTTCCTCTTGGTTCCCCCGGCGGTGATCCAGCAGAATTTCAGCGCCGGGTGCAGCTCTGTCCTCACTGGGTCCTTGGGCGCAAAATGGAGCATGCGGACATTCGGGGTTGAGGAAGAGCTGCTCATCGTCGATCCTGTGACGGGCGGGCCTCTTGCTCTCGCGGATGCGCTGCTCGCCGATCATGATGAACCCGCCGCCGGAACGGGTCTGAGCCACGAACTTAAACTGGAGCAGATCGAAACCCAGACCCGCCCGTGCCACAGCTACACCGAACTCCTGCAGCAGGTCCGCCGGGGCAGGGCCATGGCCAACCAGGCCGCCCGCCAGCATGGTGCCCGGGTGGCGGCGATCGCTACCTCCCCGCTGGCCTCCACCACGCACACCACCCCGGATCCCAGGTATGCCGCGATGCTTGACCGCTTCGGGATCATTGCCACAGAGCAGCTGACCTGTGGATTCCATGTACACACCGCGGTGGAGTCACCCGAGGAAGGGGTGGTGGTGCTGGACCATATCCGCGACAAACTGGCTGTGCTGACGGCCCTCACCGCCAACTCTCCGTACTGGCGCGGGCTCCCCACCGGCTTCGACAGCTACCGGACGCAGGCCTGGAACAGATGGCCAACGTCAGGCCCATCGGCTGTTTTCGGCTCGCTCACCGCCTACCGTCGCATCGTGAAGCGCCTCCTGGAAACGGGAGTGATCCTGGATGAGGGGATGATCTACTTCGATGCCAGGATCTCCAGGAACCATCCCACCGTGGAGGTCCGCGTGGCTGATGTCTGCCTCCGATCCGAGGACGCCGCATTGATTGCCGTGCTGGTGCGGGCTTTGGTGGAGACGGCTTCCCTGGAAATGCTCGACGGCGTTGAGCCCACCGCCGTGCCCACGGCACTCCTGCGGATGGCGAGTTGGCAGGCCAGCAATTCAGGGCTGCGGGGAGATTTGCTGGATTTTGGCGATTTCCGGCCCCAGCCGGCCGCGGATGTGGTGTGGGCGCTGGTGGATTACCTCAGTCCAGTGTTGGACGACCAAGGCGAGCTCAAGCTCGTCAAGGCGGGTATCTCTGAGATTCTGGAGCGCGGAAACGGGGCCACTGAACAACGTGCAGCTGCCGTGCGCTACAACAACAGGCGGCACAACCCGCCGGGAAGTCCGCCGGACCATGAAGCCTTGGCAGCGGTGGTTGGGCACGCAGCGAGAGTCACTGTGCAGGGTGCCGCGGCCGATGCGCGCAGGGATCCCTCGCCAACACTGACGCGGGTCCGGCGGCCTTAGTTTTTGGTTTCTTCCCACGTCATCAGGTAGGCCCCGGTGGTTCCTTCAACCAGGTAGAACACCAGCGGCGGGATGTCCTTCTTGGCGAGGAGGATGCCGCCGAACAGCGGAGCGCTGGCCGCGGCGGTCCAACCGATCCAGCGCTTGGCAGGTGAGGAAAGAAGGCTCCCACCCAAGGCGCCCAAGGCCACGACATGCAACGCGGAGTACATCAGGAAGGGCGCGTTGGATCCGCGGAAATCGGCAAAGCGCTCCAGGTCAGAGGCACGGCGGGAGAGGCTGTACACAAACAACGGGGCTCCGGCGAGCAACGCCCCGGCAGCGGCAAGAGCCCATTTCCTTGCCCGTCCGCTCGAAGGGTCCTTGCCCGGGACAGCCCGCGCGAACGCCGCGAAACCTACCGGCACTGCTACGGTTCCCGCGGCTGCGAGGTGTTGCCCAAGGATCCACCCGCGTTGGCCGGCCAGCAGCATCCGCAGCCGTTCCTGGGCGTCCGGGGTGAGATAAACACGGCTGACGGGGGAGATTCCCACAAACCACACCACCGTGCCGGCAACGATGACCGCTCCGGCACGGCGATAGGGATACTTCCCGCTCATGGCAGCAAGGTTAGACCTGTTTGAGGGCCTTCTCCAGATCCAGGATGAGATCGTCCACATCTTCCAGGCCCACAGACAAACGGACCACGCCGTCGCTGAGCCCGATCGCCGCGCGGCCCTCGGGACCCATTGCCCGGTGGGTGGTGGTGGCGGGGTGGGTGATGAGTGACTTGGAGTCGCCCAGGTTGTTCGAGATGTCGATGACGCGCAAGCCGTCAAGCAGGGCGAATGCGGAGTCCTTGGCGGATCGTCCGGCGGAGGGGAGCAGCTCGAAGGTCAGCACGGTGCCGCCGGCCTTCATCTGCTTGGCGGCCAAATCGTACTGCGGGTGGGACTTCAGCAGCGGGTACTTGACCCAGCTGATGGCAGGCTGCTGCTCCAGCCATTCCGCAATCTTCAACGCGGATGCCGAGCTGTGGTTCACCCGCAGCCCGATGGTCTCCAAACCCTTGGTGAGGACCCAGGCATTGAACGCTGACAGGGACGGTCCTGTGTGCCGCATGAGCTGCTTGACCGGGCCGTCAATGAATTCCTTGGTGCCCAGGATCGCACCGCCGAGGACCCGTCCCTGGCCGTCGATGTGCTTGGTGCCCGAGTACACGATCACGTCAGCGCCGAGCTCACCGCAGCGCTGCAGCAGGGGAGTGGCAAAGACATTGTCGACGACGACAGTCGCCCCGGCGGCATGCGCCAGGTCGCTGACGGCCGCGATGTCGACGATCTCCTGCATGGGGTTGGACGGAGACTCGAAGAACACAGCGGTGGTGGGTTCGGAGAGGGCCTCACGCCACTGCTCCAGGTCCGGTCCATCTACGAAAACGGTCTCCACACCCCAGCGCGGCAGGATCTCGTTGAGGATCACAAAGCAGGAGCCGAACAGGGAGCGTGCAGCAACAACGCGGTCGCCGGCAGCCAGCAGGGCACCCAAGGCGGTAAACACGGCAGACATGCCGGACGCCGTCGCGAAGCACGCTTCGGTTCCTTCGAGCAGGCGCAGCCGCTCCTGGAACGTTGCCACGGACGGGTTGCCGTAGCGGGAGTAGACAAAGCGTTCGTCCTCGCCGGTGAAAGCGCGTTCGGCAGCAGCAGCGGATTCGTAGACGAAGCCGGAATTCAGGAAGACGGGCTCAGCTGTCTCTTGGAAATTGGTGCGGTCAAGGCCACCACGGACGGCCTGGGTGTCAGGGCTCCAGCCGGCGGCGTCAGGATTGAAAGTCACTTACTCGGTCCCCAGGTTCGTCGGCAGGCCACGGTTTTTCCAGCCATTCACGGTGCGCTCACCGTAGCGGTCCGGTTCGCCTTCGAAGCCCTCCAGGACGTTGTAGGCGGTAAAGCCGGCCTGCGTTGCCGCGATAGCGGCCGAGACGGAGCGCTGGCCTGAGCGGCAGATGAACACGAGCTCCACCTTGTCGTCCTGCGGGGCCTGCTGCTGCAGGTCCTCGATGAACCGGGAGTTCGGGATGCCGCCGGCGAGGTTCCACTGGATGAACAGGGGATCGTTCTCGGTGGCTTTGGTGTCCGGAATGCCGATGTGGGCCCACTCGCCCTCGGTGCGGACGTCCACCAGAATGGCGCCTTCTTCAAGCTTTGCCCACGCATCCTGCGGGGTCAGGTCACCTGCGTAGCTCATGCGTGGCCCTCGAATGCTTCTTCGTCGTCGTTCTCCAGCTGGTCAACGGCGTTGGCCACAGCGGCATCTGCGTTGGCGATCGCGGCGGGCAGCACGATGGCCTGGGCCACGATCACGTCAGTGCCGTTGAACGTGGCGGCCGGGCTGCCGTGGAGCACGTAGCCTTCGGCGAGGGCGTTGTGGATCCGCTCGCAGAAATCACGGGTGTCCGGGCCTGTAATCAGGCGGTAGGAGAGTTTTTCTTCAGTGGGTTCAGGCATTGCTGGTGCTCCTCAGTCACGCTTGCAGTTCGAGTTGTCGATACGCCGAGTAGTCACCTGAGGCACCCCGCCGGAGAGAGGGTTGCCGACCAGCAAGTCAGGGCTTTGCGCTGGTTCTCATTACTCAAGAAAAACGTAACATCCACGACCGTTGAGCTGCATGTGGCGGGGGTATCGCCGTCGTCATGTTGCGTAATCGGCGGTTCTTGGAGTAGCCCTCCAAATAAGACGCCCCGGGAGCATAATTGACGCAGTACGACCCCCTGTAACTTCGCATGAAATCAGGTCGCGGTGAACGGACAGAGCAGTTCTACACTCAAGCCCATGCTTCATTTTGGATGGTTTGTGGGCCACGGATTCGGAGTCCAGGGTTGGGGAACTCCGGGTTACAGCCTGGGCTATGACTGGAAGAAACCTGCCCTGTACCAGGAGGCCGTGCGCGCGTTTGAGCAATCCGGCCTGGACCTGTTCATCATCGAGGATTCGCTGACCGTTCCGGACACGTATGGCGGCACGGCTGAGGTTTCGCTGGCGCATGCGTCCTTCGCTCCGAAGCATGATCCGTTGGCTTTGGTCCCGTACCTCCTTTCCGCCACGGAGCACCTCGGGATTGTGCCCACGGTCAGTGCATCGTTCTATCCGCCGTTCACGGCCGCCCGCCTCCTGGCTACCCTGCAGCACTTCTCGGAGGGGCAGTTGGGATGGAATGTGGTGACGTCCGGCAGCGATTTGGCCGCGCAGAACTACGGGTTGGACCAGCAGATCGAACACGACCTGCGGTATGAGAAAGCGGAGGAATTCGTCGACGTCGTCAGGCGGCTGTGGCGGAGCTGGGAGCCTGGCGCGGTGCTTGAGGACGCGGACGCCGGGGTGTTCGCGGACCACAACAAAGTGCATCCGATCGATCACCAGGGCCACTTCTTCAAGGTTCGGGGCCCACTGAACACGGCACCGCTGCCGGAGGAACCGGTCCTGGTCCAGGCCGGTGCCTCGCCCCGGGGGAAGGCGTTCGCTGGCGGACATGCGGATGTGGCGATTGCCTTGGCCCGCGGCGTTGACGGTATGAAGTCCTACCGGGATTCGATCCGTGCCGAGGCTGCCAAGGCCGGCAGGAACCCCGACGACGTCAAGGTGCTTTTTGTGCTCAAGCCCACCGTGGTTGGGTCTGCGGCAGAGGCCGAGGAATTGCGGGCACAACGCAGGGAGCTTACCCAACGCGACATCGACAGCCAGCTCAACTCCATCTCCTACCTTTCCGTGATCGACTTCAAGCAGTTCGACCTCGATGCCCCACTTCCCGAGCTGAGCACCAACAGCAACCAGGGCACCCTGGAGCACTTCGCCAAGGCCGCGCCTCCCGGCTCCACCCTGCGCCAGATTCTGCAGGCCCGCAGCGGCGGCGCAGGGGACTCGATCATTGGCACGGTGGGTGAAATTGCCGATTACCTGGAGTCCACCGGGTCTGAGGTGGGAGGCGATGGCTTCCTGTTCTCCGGCTTTGTGGATCCGGTCACCGTGCACGGTGTGCTGGACAAGCTCACCCCCGAACTTCGGCGACGCGGCCTGTTGAGGAAGAGTTACGGGAACGGTGGGTTCCGACAGAATCTTCTGGACTTCTGATGTCTGTTGCCGAGCCGTTGACGATTGGTGTGGCACCTGTGCGCGCCGTGGACGTGGCGAGGGCCGCCTCTGACCCTTCGTTTCACGTGAAACTCAACCAAGATGCGTTGTCTTTGCTATCGCGCTCTCGGGAGGTGGTGGAGAAAGCTGCCGCCTTGGGCCAGCGGGTCTACGGGCTGAACACCTTGCTTGGCTCTGGCAGGGACACCGCTGTGGAGGAAAAGTCCCTTCTGACGTATCAAGTCCAGGTGGTCAGGTATCACAACAGCGGAGTCGGTTCGCATCTGGACCGTGCCACTGCCCGATCCGTGATCCTGGCCAGGCTCATCGGTTTTAGCCGCGGTGGCTCCGGGGTGCGCCCGGAGACAGCCCGCTTCTATGCCGAACTGTTCAACCGTGGCGTCTTTCCCGCCATCCCGCGCGAAGGCTCGGTGGGGTCATCCGACCTGACCCAGCTTGCCGCCGTCGCTGCTGTTGCCATCGGTGAAGGCGAAGCGTTCGACTCCGCCGGACACCTGGTTCCGGGCGCCGAAGCGCTCGCTGAGGCCGGCCTCCAGCCGCTGGTCCTTGCACCTGGCGAAGCACTGGCCCTGGTCAGCGCCAACGCCTACTCGGTGGGGGCAGGAACTCTCGCTTTGGTGCGGCTGCAGCACCTGGCTGAACTGGCCGACGTCGCGCTGTCCCTCTCGCTGGAGACCATCGCAAGGTACGACGGCGGCGGGAACCTCAGCCCGTTCTCGCCGGCCATCCAAGCGGCCAAGGCGGTGGACGGTCAGCGGGACTCGGCCGCTGCTGTTCGTCGCCTGTTGAGCGGCGGGTGGTTGGAAGATGTCCGGCCGGAGGTATCGGTGCAGGATGCTTTGTCATTCCGGGCCGCGCCCCAGACGCACGGGGCTTTCCGTGCACTCGTTGCCCAACTTGGCGTGGCCTTGGAGGTGGAGCTGAACGGCCGGGGTGACAACCCTTTGGCCGATGTGGAGTCAGGGCTGATGGTCTCAGGCGGGAACTTCCAGCCGATGCAACTGGCCTTGGCGTTTGAAGGCCTGCGATTGGCTGTGGCGCACGTGGGCATCTCCAGTGAACGGCGCACTGCCAAGTTGTATCCGCCGCAACGGGCTATCCGGGCTAAACACTTGCAAGCGGCCGGATCGTCGGACTCCGGCCTGGCACAAGAAGAATTGCCCGGGCTGCTCTGGTACTCCGCCGCTGGGCTCCTGGCCGAACTCAAGTTCCTTGCAGCTCCTGCGACCCTTGGCGCCCCAACCCTCTCGGCCGACGTCGAGGACCATTCAACGCTGGCGCCGCTTGCCTTGCAGCAGTTGGAGAAATCGGTGGAGGCCTTGGAGAAACTCCTGGCGATTGAAGCCCTGACGGCGTCGTACCTGCTGCTCGAAGCGGGGGCCGCGCAGCCGCTCGGGAGGGGGACAGGCGACGTCGTGGGTCGTTTGGCTGATGTGTTGGCAGAGCGGCCGTCGGCACCGGATCTGGTGGAACGGGCGCGGGCTGTGCTGAGGAGTGCTGTGGCTGAGGAAGCAGTGGAGACGGGGGCATCAAGATGAGTACGGCGATCCGCAAGCACGGGCTGCACGCGGCAGGTCCGGTGCCGGACGGTCTGGACGCCTCGGTCCTGGACAAAGTGGGTAACACCCCGCTGGTGAAGCTGGAGTCACTGGGCCGGGGCCTGGGCAGCTCAATCCACATTAAACTTGAGTCCGAGAACCCCGGGGGTTCCATCAAGGACCGTACCGCACTGAGTATGGTCCGGGCTGCGGAGAAGTCCGGCGAACTTCAGCCGGGCGCCACCATCGTGGAGAGCACCTCCGGAAACACAGGGATTGGGCTCGCGCTGATCGGGCACCTGACCGGGCATCCGGTTGTGGTGGTCACCGGGGACACCATTTCCCAGGAGAAGCTCGCGGCGCTCCACAATTATGGTGCCCGGGTGATCCTGACGGATTGGAATGCGCCGTCTGAGTCGCCGGAGAATGCCCGGGCCGTGGCCGCGCGCATCACTGCCGAAACTCCGGGCGCGTGGCGGCCGATGCAGTTCGACAACCCGGCCAATCCCGCCGCGCACTACCAGACCACCGGGCCCGAGATCTGGGAACAGACCGGTGGCTTGGTAACCCACTTCGTTGCGGGCATCGGAACGGGTGGGACCATCAGTGGCAACGGCCGTTTCTTGAAGGAACGTGCGGCTGCCTCGCGGCCCGGTGGCCACGTGGAAGTGGTGGGCGCGGACCCCTACGGCTCGGCCTATAGTGGCGGACACCCTGGCGAGATCCTGGTGGACGGCGTGGGCAACTCCTGGCCCCAGGCCGAGTGGCCCAAGATCTTTGACCGCACCATCGTGGACCGTTTCCTGCGCATCCCCAACGACGAGGTTTACACCACCGTCCACCGGCTCCTCGACGAGGAAGGGCTCGCGCTGGGCCCATCGTCGGGGCTTGCGGTGGCAGCTGCCCTGCGGGTGGCCCGCGCCGCACCTCACGGTTCGGTGGTGGTTGCCATAGCTCCCGACGCCGGCACGAACTACCTCAGCAAGGCCTTCAACCCGGTGTGGTTGGCAGAGAACGGCATCCGCCTCGCCGCCGACACCCCCGAGTAGGACGCTCTCTCACCTTTTGCATGTTTTGGGTGGACGCTCTCTCACCTTTCGCGTGTTTTGGGTGGACGCTCTCTCACCCAAGGCATGCGCTCGGGGTGCGCTAGGCTCCAACCATGCCCGAACAGGAAACAAAACCATGTCTGGCCGGCTATCTGGATAAGCAGCAGCCGGATCTGTACGCAACGCTGAGCCACTATTCCCAGCAACTCGTAGATGAAGCTGACCGGCTGGACATCCCGCGCCGCACCTTGGAACTCATCAACTACCTGTCCTCGCAGATTAACGGCTGCGCTTTCTGCCTGGATCTCCACCACCGCCGGGCCCTGAAATATGGCGAGACCGAGCAGCGTCTGTCCTTGGTGGCCGTTTACAGGGAAGTACAACTCTTTGAGCCCGCTGAAGTGGTGGCCATGGAGATTGCCGAGCAGATCACCCGCATGAGTACGTCAAGGCCAAGTCCGGAGCTCTTTGAGCAGGCCCGGCAGCACTACAGCGACGGGCAGATCAGTGTCCTGTGCATGGCGGCGATCGGGATCAACGCCTTCAACCGGCTGTCCATCCTGAGCGAGCACCCGGTCCGCGCGGCCAGGAACTAGGCGCCTGCCCGAAGCTTCCCAACGCCCTTCCACAGCAGATCAGCCCTTGGCCAACCGCAATTGGTTGGCCAAGGGCTGATCCATTACCAAAAGAGGTCAGGAAGCCGCCGGGCTAAGCGTCAACAGCCTTCTTGAGCGAGCGGCGTCGTCCGTACTTGAAGTAGAAGAATGCGTAGCAGGCCCCCACGAACGGAACCCCGAACAGCAGCGCAGCCACCTGATTGGGGTCGAAAGCTATGCCGATCAGCGACACCACACAGAGCGCGAAGGCGAGGATCGGAACCAGCGGGAACAGCGGAGCCTTGTAGGGGAGGGTTGAAAGGTCGCCACCATTCCTGATGAACGTCCGCCGGTAGATGAAGTGCGAGGCCACGATGGACATCCACACTCCCACCGTGGCGAAGCCCGCCACTGAGACCAATACCAGGTAGACGGTGGCCGGAGCCACAACACTGCTGATGAGCGAAGCCAGGCCGCCCAGCATGCTGACGCAGAGGGCCACCATCGGGATGCCTCGCTTGGTGAGCTTGCGGAAGGCCTTGGGTGCGTGGCCTTCGTCAGCCAGCGAGAAGAGCATGCGGGCACAAGAGAAGAGCCCGCAGTTACCGGCGGAGAGCAACGCCGTGATGATCACAAAGTTCATGATGTCCGCGGCAAATGGAATGCCGAGCATGGAAAAGACCGTGACGAAGGGGCTCTCGTCCACACTGACTTTCTCGTAGGGGATGGTGGCCGCGATGACGGTAATGGCACCAACGAAGAAGATCATGAGCCGGATGACCGTAGTGCGCATGGCCTTGGGGATGTTGGCGCCGGGATTGGCGGTCTCGCCAGCGGCAACACCGATCAGCTCGGATCCGGAGAACGCGTAGAACACGGCCAGGCAGGTGACGAAGACGCCGGTGAACCCATTGGGGAACAGCCCGTTGGGTGTTGCGAAGTTCTCGCCGAAAGAGGGGTAGCCCCCTGCGGCGAGGGGGTGGAAGCCAGCCAGCGCGGCGCCACCCAGGATGATGAGGCCGACGACGGCGGCGACCTTGATGAGCGCGAACCAGAACTCCGATTCACCAAAGACGCGCGATGAAATGGCGTTCAGCGTGAACAGGACGGTAGCGAAGACGAAACACCAGATCCAGACGTCGACGCCCGGGAACCAGCGCTGCATGAGCAGGCCGGCTGCCGTGAATTCAGAACCCAGCGCCACCGCCCAGCACAGCCAGTACAACCACGCCGTTGCGAATCCGGTGGCCGGGCCGATGGTCCGGGCTGCATAGATGTGGAAGGCGCCCGAGACGGGGAACGCAACAGCGAGCTCCCCGAGGCAGGCCATCACCAAGTAGACGACGACGGCGCCGATGAGGAAGGCCAACACCGCACCCAACGGACCGGCCGTGGCAATGGTGTAGCCGGAACTAACAAAAAGGCCTGAGCCAATGACGCCGCCCATGGCAATCATCACCAGGTGCCGGGCCTCCATGGACCGGCGAAGACCTGTTGTTGAGGCGCCAGTCTGGGGGTGCGCCTCGGTTGCCGATGCTTCGGCTTCTGTGGGGGAGCTGAGTCCCATATTCCCTCCGGGAAGTTAGCCAGCAAAGTCTGAAGTAGTACCAGCCGGACGTGATCCAACTAACACGAGAACTAGATTCATCACATGACGAATGACCATTTCAAGGAGGATAAGAAATGCGATTGAACGCACAAACAGCTCTCGGTTGAGGCCAAGAGTTCCTAATCAATGAGTCACGCGAGCGATTACTCTACTTGCCACCTGCTAGGTTCCAAGCGGAGCTCCGTCGGCGGATGCCTCCGAAGCCGGGTGAGTTACTCGATTCCCGCGAACAACTCGTTCAATTCGGCGGTCAGTTGTTTCCGCACGGCAGGAGTGCCGATTTCCTTGCCGTTGATGTGGTTGACGGGTGCAATCAGGCGGATGCTCGAAATGAGCCACACGGCGTCAGCGTCGAACAGGTCCTGCGGGACAAGGGGTCCGTAGCCAAGCTCCCAGCCGGCAGCCTTGGCGGCGGCGAACAGCGCGCCCTGCGAGGTGCCGGGGAGAATGCCGCTGTCATGTTGCGGCGTGATGAGGCGGCGAACAGTCCTGACAGAACCTTCGCCGTCGTCGACTGTTTCAAGGTGTGCCAACAGCACAGTGGAGGTGGGCCCTTCCAGGACGCGGCCGTCAGTGGACGTGAAGATCGCGTCATCGGCACCCTGCTTGTGCGCGTAACGCAACGCGGCCATGTTGACGGCGTAGGAGAGCGTCTTGGCGCCCAGCAGCAGCCACGGCGCGCGCTCGCCGGCTTCGGTGTCGAAGCCGCGGTCCAAGAGGACGACGTCGATGCCCGTCTCCCGCTGCCGGCGACTGCCCGCGGGGGACGGCGAAGCCTGGACCCAGCATGTGGGGCTGGCGGCACCTTCGACGCCGCGGGTGACGATCAGCTTGACGACTACCTCGTCCTCCTCCGGGGTGGGAGCGGGGTGGACGTCGCGGAATTCGTTGATGGCGGTGTCGATCGCCTTGCGCCAGGCATCCTGCTCCGGAAGGGCCAAGTCCAAGGCCGCCGCGGAACTGACAAGCCGGTTCAGGTGGGCCTGGACTTTACGGGGGCGTCCTTGGACGGCCAGAAGTGACTCAAAAACGCCATCGCCGCGAGTGGCGCCCAAGTCCGTAGCCATGAGTTGTGGCTGGCTGGAGTCTGCAATGCGGCCGTTTTCGAAGGCGGGGTCCAGGAAAACAAGGACCGTGGGGGCAGGTGAAGTCATGCTCCCAGCTTAGTGCGGACCCGGTGGAGGCGACTTTGCCGGATAGGCTGTGGTCACTGTTGTTCTTGAATTGTGGGGGTTGTCGGGTGCTCTTTCCTTTTCCGTTTGGCCAGGAATGGACCTGGTTGCTGGGTGCGTGGGCCATTGCGGAAGTCATTATGCGCATCGTCCTGCTGGGCATCATTCCCGGCAACCGCCGTCCAACCACCGCGATGGCCTGGCTGTTGGCTGTGTTCCTCATCCCATCGGTGGGGTTCGTCTTGTTCCTGCTCTTTGGCAATTTCAAGTTGTCCAGGCGCAGGCGCGAGCAGCAGGAGGAAGTCAACCGCCGCGTCCGCGCTGTAACCTCCGATCTCTCCGATCCTGTGAGTGTCTACTCCGGGCCTGAATGGGTGAAGTCGGCGGGCGAGTTGAACCATCGGCTGGGATCATTGCCCATGGTCGATGGCAACAAGGTGGAGCTGATTCCGGGCTACGAAGAGTCCATCAAGGCCATGGCCCAGGCGGTTAAGGGTGCCAAGAGCTACGTCAACGCCGAGTTCTACATCATGAGCAGCGACTCCGTGACTGACGAACTGCTGACCGAACTGGAGAGGGCTGCCGAACGTGGCGTCACGGTCAGGCTGCTCTTCGACCACATTGGAACGCTGCGGGTCAAGGGATACCGCCGCCTGATCCGCCGCCTCAAGGCAGGAAAGATCCAGTGGAAGCGGATGCTCCCGCTGCTCCCCATCCATGGCCAATGGCGTCGCCCGGACCTCAGGAACCACCGCAAGATCATGGTGATCGATGGCGAGGTTGCCTTCACTGGCTCGCAGAACCTGATCGAGCCTTCGTACAACAACCCCAAGCACCACAAAATTGGCCGCAAGTGGGTGGAGCTCATGTCCCGGCTTGAAGGGCCGATCGTAGCAACGCTCAACGTCGTGTTCGCGACGGATTGGTTGAGCGAAACTGACGAATCCCTTGAGGACCAGTTGCGGCTGCCAACCAAGCCCGCCCCGGGCCGCGTGACAGCCCAAGTGGTGCCGAGCGGCCCAGGGTTCTCAACAGAAAACAACCTGCGCCTCTTCAACACCCTGATCTACTCGGCGCAGCACCGGATCTCCATTTGCAGCCCGTACTTCGTTCCGGATGATTCCCTGCTCTATGCCATCACTACCGCGGCACAGCGAGGCGTGGACGTGGAACTCTTCGTCTCCGAGAAGGGCGATCAATTCCTGGTCCACCATGCCCAGCGCTCCTACTACGAAGCCTTGCTGGGTGCCGGTGTGCGCATCTACCTGTACCGGGCGCCGTACGTTCTCCACGCGAAGCACTTCACCATCGATGACGAAGTGGCCGTTCTTGGTTCCAGCAACATGGACATGCGCTCCTTCTCCCTGAACATGGAGGTTTCGGTGATGCTTTTGGGCTCCGAAACCGTGGACCTCATGCGTGCTGTGGAGTCCACATATCGCGAGGTGTCCCGTGAGCTTATGTTGGAAGACTGGATGGACAGGCCCCCGCTGGCCAAGTATGTGGACAACGTGGCCAGATTGACGGCCACGCTCCAGTAGTTCGTGGACGGCTAACGCCCTCTAGAGACGCTCTTGAGGGCGTTGGCTGTACAAAAACTCAAGCAGGGAAGTCAGCACCCAGCGCGGACAGCACACCGAAGGCCTTGGTCCGGATTTCCTCGTACTCATCATCCGCCACGGAATCGGCGGTGATGGCTCCGCCCACGCCAAGGCTCAGCGTCCGGCCGCCTGGACCGTCGGGGTTTACCACCAATGTTCGGATGACGACGGCGAGGTCCGTGGCAGCGTTCAACGAGAAGTAGCCAATGGCGCCTGAATAGATGCCGCGAGGTCCTGACTCAAGCTGATCGAGGATGTCCATGGTGCTGATCTTGGGCGCGCCAGTCATGGATCCGGCCGGAAAAGCGACCGCCACGGCTTCGGCCCGCGGAGCACCCGGACGAAGGTGCGCGTCCACGGTGCTCACCATTTGGTGGACGGTGGCGTAGCTTTCGATCGCACACAGCCGGCTGACCGTCACGGACCCCGGAATGGCGAAGTGGCTGAGATCGTTGCGCAGCAGGTCAACAATCATGATGTTCTCGGCGCGGTCCTTGAGTGAAGTCTCCAAATCGTGCCGCAAAGCAGCGTCCTCGGAGGCATCAGCAGACCGGCCCCGGGTGCCCTTGATCGGCTCGGCCCGCATGCCGCCGTCGGACAGGATCCGAAGGAAGCGTTCCGGCGATGTGCTGGTGACCACCAGTTCGCCAAAGCGAAGGTAACTGGCGAACGGTGCCGGGTTCCGGCGTCGCAGGTTCAGGTAGGTGGCCCAGGGATCGAAGTCCCCCGCGGCCGCCTCAAGCGTGGTTGTCAGGCAGACCTCGTACGAGTTGCCTTCCGTGATTTCCTGTTGTGAGTCCGCGATTTTCCGTTTGTAGTCCGTCGCGGAGTCGCGGCTGACAAATTCGGGGACGGCCGCCGTCGGAACGGCGCCAGACAGCAAGGTCCCCGGCAGTACAGCACCAGACGGGGCGACTGCAACACTTTCGACGGCGGTGCGGGCCTCCCGGAACCATTCATCGGCGTCGGGCGCGTCCAGGGCGAGCAGCCAAACGGTGTGTTCGCGGTGGTCCAGCACCACGGCCCGGCCGGCGAAGAGCAGTGCCGCATCCGGGGTGTCGGAGCGGACGTCATTGCCGCCGGTCTCCCGTTTGAGTTCGTACCCCAGGTATCCGAGCCAGCCGAGCGTGAACTGGCAATCGTAGCCTCGGGGCGCGCGGACCGCCCGCCGGCCCCAGACGGAGTCAAGCCAGCGGAAAAACGGTCCGGACGTGCTCACGGTGGCGGATCCGGCCGTGACCTGAGTAGCCCCGGACCGGTGGAAGGCGGACTGCCCGTACGT
Organism: Arthrobacter sp. yr096; assembly: GCF_900108925.1. Lineage (NCBI taxonomy): Bacteria > Bacillati > Actinomycetota > Actinomycetes > Micrococcales > Micrococcaceae > Arthrobacter > Arthrobacter sp. yr096. The sequence goes on from NZ_FNYI01000005.1 coordinate 114,619, forward strand.
GCCGCCGTCGTCCGCCAGGATGCTGAAGCGGCTGCGGGCGGCAGCTTGGGATCTGCCGGCCACGGCCGAGGCGTTGGAGGAATCGAGCCACACGGCGTTCGACGAGCGGCCGTACAGGGCATCAAAAAGGTGGGCAGCGTCCGGCGCCGCGTCCAGGCGCTCGGCACGCAATTGGAGGCCACGCCGCGCGCTGAGCTCCGGTGACAGGATCGCCGCGAGCGAGGGCAGATACATGAGGGCCTGCAGGACGTGGTCCGGGGCGCTGCCGTCTGCACGGTTCTGCACACGGACGTCTGCGGCGCTGATCACCGAATCCGCCTCAAGCCACTGGTCCTCTTGGGCAGCCCAGCTGTCCCAGTACGGTTCGTAGGTGCTCCCGTCACGAGTGAGAGCACGACGACGGCGATCGTCGCCGGGGGATTCGACCCACACCACGGCGTCCAGCATGGGACGGGCGGCCTCCGCCGCAGCGCCTACACCTTCAACAATGACGATTTCGGCCGGCAACGTGACGTTCAGGCCGCCGTCGTAGTGCTTCTCCCAATCCCAACTGATCCACTCGGCGGCTTGGCCGGTGCTGAGCGGAGCCAGGACGGTAGCGACGTAGCGCTCAATCCCCGGCATGAGGCCGTTCCAGCCAGGGTAGATGTCTTCCAGATGGAACAGCGAAACCTTGTGGTGCTGCCGCAACCGGGCTGCCAGTTCAACAGCCAGGGTGGTCTTGCCTGCGCCGGACCTGCCGTCAACAGCGATGATCACGGGTGCAGGGGTCATGACATAGAGGTTACCTGCTGGGGCTCGTGGGCTTGGGCGTTCTCAGCCGCGGTGATCGCTGCCTTGGCGTGCGTCACGATGCCCGGGATGGCTGCCTTGATGAGGGCCCACGTGTTGTCGAAGTCAGTGTGGCCGCCGTACCAAGGATCTTCAATGCCCAGGTCCAGGGAGCTCCGGCCGGTCATGTGCGGATCGAAGCTGCGCAGCATCCGCACCTTTTCCAGCGAAGCGGGGTCCGGCGCGCCCTCCTGCAGCCAGCCGAAATGATCTACGTCCAAGGCCAGGATCAGGTCCCGTTCGGCGAACCATTCGCGCCGCCATTTGCGTGCGATGTGGTTTTCCGACGCAATGTGCTGGGCCGTCAGGACGCGGGCGGCGCGGGGGTCTATGGGGTGCCCCACCTCGTACCCCGTGGTGCCCGCGGAGTCCACCACTACGAGGCGGCCGAGCCCTTCCGCGTCGAAGGCTTCGGTGAGCATGAGCGCTGCCATAGGGGAGCGGCAGATGTTTCCCGTGCAGACCGTAATGATGCGGTATGGGCTCGTCGTTGAGTACATGAAGCAAGCATGGTTGATGGCACCCCTCCTTGGCTAGGGGAGGGCTCGACAGGAAAGTCATTTTCGGTGTCGAATCTGTCACATAGTGTGGAGTGTGCGTAGTAAACGCTTTCTATTTGGTTTCTGATGGCTGGAAATTTGGCTTTTAAAGCAGCAAACTATTGCTTAATACGATAGTAAGCGCTTTCATTTTAACCCGTGAGGCCGGTCACAGTGGCTGGCCCGGACAATAAGGATGTTCCATGAGTGAAAGCCATAGTCATGTCCCTGATTCCCGTAAAACCAGAAACACCGGGTCGGCTCCCCTGGGGGCGCATGCCATCAGTAGGCGCGGCGCCTTGGGGGCCATGGCGGTTGTTGCCGGCGGGATGATGGTGCCGTGGGCTGCGGCGCCCGCCATGGCGGACACCCGGCCCAGCCAATCGCGCAGCCAAATCGTCACTGCGATGCCGGATTCCCACGTCGCCGAGGAAGACAGGCTCCAGATCTCGCTGTGCACCACCAACCTCCAATCCACCGGCTTCTACCTGCCCGCTGGCACGCCCCTGACGGTGACGGTGAAGGCGTTGACGGCACCGGAAGCCGTGCTCGTGGTTGGCGCCCCTGACGCAGATGGCCGCCCGGAGTTCAAGAAGCCCCGGGAGTATCCCCTGAAGAAGGGGAAGAACGTCATCACCGACGCCGGAGGTGGCGTGATCTACTACAAAGTGCCCGGAGCCGGCGGCTATGCCAGCGCAACACTGGATGCCGCCGCGCAGCCGATGCCCTACTTCGTCTACGGCCGCACCAGTGAACTGGAATTCCAGCGGCAACTCGATGAGCGTCCAACTCCGTTCGTGGAGTTGGTCAGTGCACATGCCACCGTCACCGTGGAGCGTGCATCGGCGCTGCGGTATCGATCCGAGAGCCACTCTGAGCTGATGTCCACCTTCGAGGATCTGATCTCCATTGAGGATGTGACCAGTGGCTACGACGGTTCCAGCCCCCTTCATGCACGTCAGGCCCATTCGTATCACCTGGTGGGGTATCCGTCGGCGATCGCCAACGTTGGGGCTTACGCCACACACGGCCATACCTCGTTCCCGCCTCCCATCCAGGATCGGCTCTTGACGGTGGAGGGGCTCCGGATGCGGGGCTGGGGCATCTATCACGAGCTAGGGCACCAGCATCAACAGGTGACCTACAAGCCCACCTCGCTCACTGAGGTCACGGTGAACGTCTACTCCCTTGCCGTAAACGCCAGCTTCGCGAAGAAGTACGGCCAACAACCCCGGCTCCACGTACCGGATGGAACCACCGGCCTGACGCCGTGGGAATCAGCCGTGCCCATGATTGGCAGCGACGGGGTGGTGTACGGGACCACGTTCGACGGCATGGAGCGACTGGTGATGTTCGAGCAGCTCCGCCTGGGCTTCAAGAATTTCTGGCCAACATTGCACAAGATCATCCGGGAGCAGCGCCCGCCGAAGGGTGACTACTGGGATGAGGTCTACAGGCTGCGTAACTTTGTGGTCTGGGCGAGCAAAGCCGCGAAAGTCGATCTGAGTGACTTCTTCCTCAAATGGGGCTTTGCCGTGGATGACGATGCGCGTGCCCAGATCGCAGCGGAAGGTCTGGTGCCGCCGTCGAGCGATCCCACCTTGATCCGTGATGAAGCGCAGCTCATGCTGGCCAAGCAGATCCAGGCGCAGAAATCCCTGGCCGCGCGCTCGGAGTTCGACCAGGCCGGCGCCCAGTAGGAAGTTATGCGGTGGCCGCCGGGGCTTTGGCTTCGGCGGCCAGTGCCGCGGCGGCCAGGTAAACGGTACGTACGACGGCGGCGCGTCGCCTTTCGGCGCGATCCGGACCGCCGCCTGCCATGAGTCCGTCGAGGGCGGGCAGCACGGGAGCAGCGTCGCAGAGGCTCACGATGGTGATGAGCAGGTCTCCGGCGTCTTCCCTGGAGATGCCGGGCAGGGCTGCGATGGTGCTGTTGACCTTCGATGCGCAGTTGGCCATCCGCTTGGGCAGGCCCACAACATCGGTGCCCCGTTCCAGCCCTTCCCAGAACAGGAGGCGTGGTGCCGTGGCGTCCGTTTGGTGATGGTCGAAGAGCCTGCCGGCGTAGTCCGCCATGGCTTCGGGACCGTTGCCCTCAATGGGAACCTCGTCCATGAGGGTGCTGAGTGCTGCAACGATCACGGCGTCAAAGAGCGCGTTCTTATTGCCGAAATATTGGTAGATCCGCTCTTTGTTGACTCCTGCCTCAGCGGCAATGCGATCAATGCGGGCGCCGGCCAGTCCACGCGCGCAAAACTCGGAGGTGGCCGCCTCAAGCAGCAGCCCCTTGGTTCGCTCTGTGTCCCACGCCATAGGGTCATGTTAGCAGTTTCCAACTAAGTAGTTGTAATTGTTTGCGGCCGCGGTTATGGTGAATCCAAGCCAATTGCAACTATCTGGTTGGAGAATGCCATGACTACCCAAGCCACTTCTGAAATCACCGCCGAGCCCACCACTGCGGCGCCTGCCCGTCCCAAGGCGCCCTCCGTTCATATGAGGGCCCTGATCACCTGGCTCGCCATCTTCCCGCTCGTGTCCCTCGGCATGATGCTTCTTGGCCCGATCATGGAGCCGTGGCACCCCGTCCTTCGCGCGCTTGTCCTGACGGCGTTCGTGGTTCCCACAGCTGTGTACTTCGTTGTTCCCCGCCTGTTCGCCGGCCACGGCGCCCTGAGCCGCAAGGCCGTGGAGCGCGCCGCCCAACGCGCAGCCCGCAAGTCCGCTTAACCCAAGCAGGCCGCAGATCAGGCCGTTCTCAACGCTCCGAACGGCCTGATCTGCGACCCCGTTGGGTGCAGCGCTGGGACTAAGCGTCCCGCAGCTTCCCGACGTCTGCGATGGTTGGGTACGCGGCCTGCGTGCCCTTCTTTGTGGCAGCCAATGCGGCGGCTACCGAGGCAAACGCGGCGGCGTCGGCAAGGGATTCGCCGGCGGCAAGCCGCGCAGCCACAGCACCAGTGAAAGCATCGCCGGCTCCCGTGGTGTCAACGGCTGAAACCCGGGTTGGGGCAATGCGCGTGATCTGATCCTCGGCGCCGCGCGCCAAGGAATCGAGCACCACGGAACCTTGCGCGCCGAGGGTCACCAATACACGCTGCAAACCCCGGTCCGCGAACTGGCTCCGGACAGGTTCCCATGCCTCGGCCTCTGCGTCGGCATCTGGCACGTCTGCTTCCGAGCCCAGGAACAGCGAGGCCTCGTGCGCGTTCACCAGCAACACATCGCTCAGGCCAGCCAAAAGCTCCGGCACCTCAGCGTAAGGGGAGAGGTTCAGCAGAACGGTCGCACCGGCGTCGTGCCCTGCTTGGGCGGCAGCAATTACGGTATCGGTCTCCACCTCCAGGCAGAGGCAGACCACGGCCGCATGCTGGAAGGCGTCGGGCGTAACGTCCGCAGGCCTGAGCGTGCCGTTGGCGCCGGCCGAGATGATGATGCTGTTCTCACCACTGGCGTCCACCGAAATGACTGCGACGCCGGTGGCTGCATCGGAGCGTCGGACGCGGGAAACGTCCACACCCGCACTGGCCGTCGAGTCCAGGAGCATGGTGCCGTTGGGGTCATCGCCCACGGCGCCGATCAGGCTGACCTGACCGCCAAGCTTGCTCGCAGCCACCGCCTGATTGGCGCTCTTGCCGCCCGGATTCACGGCGAACCCGTTGCCGTGGACCGTCTCGCCGGGTTGGGGGAGGCGGTCGCAGTAGATGGTGAGGTCTGCGTTCAGGGAGCCGACGACGACGATTCCCGCCTTGGGTGCGCTGGTCATGCGGTCACCTTTTCGTTGTCGGTCACCTCGGCGTCGACCGGCTTCGGAATCAGGAGCGAGGCCGCGAACGCCGCGAACGTGATGGCCAGGCCCACCACCACTACGGTCAGGTAGGAGGCCTTGGCGTCATTCAGCGAAGCGGTGGCCACCAGCACGGCAGGCAGAACCAGGAAGCTCAGCCCCGCGCCAAGGTTGAAGGCGCCCGCGTTCATGCCCGGGAGGAAGCCCGGGTTTCCCTGCGGCGAGAGAACTACGCCGAGTCCGTTCAGCATGATGTTGACGGTACCGGCGTACATGATGCCCAGCAAGGCCGTTCCCACAATCATCATGGGCAGGTTGCTGAGGCCGAAGAACGCAATGATGGCCAAGGCCACGAGGCTGCCCACCAGACCGATGCGCAGGACTTTCGTGTAGCCGAGCACCGGTGCAAGGCGGCCGCTGATGGGGCCGAAAAGCCAGCCGAGGAGGGCATACGGGGTGAGGATGATGAGGGACATTTCCGTGGGGCCAACGCCGAAGCCCGGATCGGCGGCCTGAACGTAGGCCGGGACGATGCCGTTGATGACCGCGAAGATGCCGGTCATGGTGAGGGTGGTGGTCAGCAGCGGTGCCCAGGTGGAGCGCTGGCGCAGGTGCACGGTTTCCACCATGGGCTGCTTTGCGCGCTTCTCTACAGTCCAGAACGCAAAGAACGCGACGGCGGCAACCACCGTGAGTGCTATCGCGAGGGTCAACGTACCGGCGTCGAAGGCAGTGGCCAGCTTGGAGCCCTCGTTCAGGGCCGTCAGCAGTGCGCCCACGGCGATCACGATGAAGAACACGCCCAACCAGTCCATGGTGGTGCCGGCAGCAGGTTTGCTCTCGCCGGCCAGGACAGCGATCAGCACAGTTGCTACGAGGGCCAGTGCCACCATGAGCCAGAAGATGCTGCGGAAGCCGAAGTTCTCAGCGAAGTAACCGCCAACAAAGGAGTCGACGCCGGCAACGCCGCCGTTGACGGCCGTGATGAGGCCCATGAGGGTGCCGTATTTACGCGGGTTGCTGACCGCGGAGCGGAGCATGATCAGGCAGAGCGGCACCGTGGGGCCGCTGACGCCCTGGATGATGCGGCCTACAAACAGCCACGTGACATCAGGGGCCATGGCTGCGATGACGGAGCCGACAGCCATGAGGAGCATCATGCCGACGAGGATCTTCTTGCGGCCGATGATGTCGCTCAGGCGGGGCAGGAAGAGGGAGAACAGGGCCGCCGCCGTGAAGAACCAGGTTTGGGACAGGCCGATGGTGGCTTGGTCCGTGTTGAGTTCGTTACCCATGGTGACCAGGGCGGGGCTGAGCATGGAGGCGTTGAGCTGGAAGGCCACGCAGGCTGCCAGCAGGGCCACCATGAGTGCGGTGACGTTGCCGCGGGAGGACTTGGTTTCTGCGGGGGCTGACATTACTTGGCCTCTCCTGCCAGGATGGCTTCTGCTGTGGCACTGACTTCGGCCTCAGCAACAGCGGTGGCGGCAGCGCCGTCGTCGTGCGTTGGTTCGCCGATCCTGACGATCGCATCGGTGACAAGATCCCAGAACTTCTTGTGGTCCAAATCCACAGCTACGGAGGTGTGGCAGTCGTCCGGAGCGGGCGCGCGGAAGTCAGCCACGGTCATGCCGAGGGTGAGTTTGCCCTGCAGCTCAATGTCCACGGGGACTTTGCGGGTGGTCATGACAGTGGGGTCGATGACGTAGGCGACCGCGCAAGGATCGTGGACCGGCGGGAAGTCGAAGCCCTGGGCGTCCTTGTAGGTCTTCTTGAAGAACTCCATCAGCTCCAGGACGAACTTGGCCGGCTTGGTGCCGATTTTGGCTATTTTCCGGACGACTTCATCAGTGGCCAGTGCCTGGTGCGTGAGGTCCAGTCCCACCATCACCACGGGCCACTTTTCGTTGAAGACGATGTGCGCAGCTTCGGGGTCGATGATGATGTTGAACTCCGCCACGGCACTCCAGTTGCCCACGTGGTAACCACCGCCCATGAGGACAACTTCCTTGACGCGCTCCACAATGCGGGGCTCTTTGCGGGCAGCCATGGCGATGTTGGTGAGGCCGGCAGTGGGGACCAGGGTGACCGTGCCCGGCTCATGAGCCATGACGGTGTCAATGATGAGGTCGACGGCGTGGCGCGGGTCCAGCTCGATGGCGGACTCGGGCTGCTCCGGGCCGTCCATGCCGGAATCACCGTGGATGCTGGGGGCCGTTTCGATGGTGCGGACCAAAGGGCGATCGCAGCCTGCCGCGAAGGGGACGCCCGTGATGCCCGCAATGGTGGCGACGGAGAGGGCATTGCGGGTGACTTTTTCCAGGGTCTGGTTGCCCACCACGGTGGTCACTGCGAGCAGCTCGATGTCCGGGTTGCCGTGAGCAAGCAGCAATGCCACTGCGTCGTCATGGCCAGGGTCGCAGTCAAGAATGATCTTCTTGCGTGCCGGTGTCATGGTGTTGGGATCCACGTTTCTCTCCACGTCATTGGGGCCTGCCAGGTACTTGCCCGGGGCAGGGCGCTAAGCATTCAGGGGAATTCTGGCACTGCTTTGCAGGTTACGTCAAACGCTTAACGTTGCGCTTCCGATGAATACGTCAAGCGCTTGATGCCTTCCCGCAGGTCAGCACGGTGCAACAACGCTACGATCGATGCATGGAATCCCTGGATCGGCGCCATGCCCGCGCGCCCCGCTCTCCACGCGTGACCGCCGCGATGGTGGCCGCACGTGCCGGCGTTTCCACAGCGACGGTGTCCTTGGTGGCCAACGGCAAAACGCAAGGGCGTGTCTCCGAGGACAACATCTCCCGGGTCCGCACAGCCATTTCCGAGCTGGGCTATGTGGTGGACAGCATCGGCAGTTCACTGGCCCGCGGGGTCAGCTCCATCGTCATTCTGGTGACGCCGGATGTTTCCAACCCGTTCTTCGCCAACGTGATCGCAGGAGTGCGGGAGTCCTTGGGTGCTGAGTATCAGCTGTTGCTCTCGGTGACCGACGCCGGTGAGTCACCGCAGGCGGACGACGTCCGCAAACTTCTGGCCCTCCGGCCCGCAGGCCTGCTGGTCGGTGCCCCCAGTGCGGAGTTCCTGGAAGATCTCTCAGCGGCCGGACCCCTGGTCCTGCTGGACGCGCCAGGCCTCGAGTCCTTTGCGCCCTCCGTGAATCTGGATGTCGCCCAGGGTGCCCGCGAGCTGGCCCGACACCTTGCAGCTTCCGGGCACACGCATGCCGCATATGTGGACGGCGTAACCGGGACCGCCACGTTCCAGCTGCGCCGGGAAGCCTTCCTGGAGGAGGCCTCCCGCTGCGGACTCTCTGTCGCCGACGGGCACATCATCAGCACATCCATCGACGTCGGTGCTGCCGCCGCCGCGTTCGCCGACGCCTGGCCGGGCTGGCAGCGCGAGGGCGTGACCGCCGTCGTCTGCGGCACCGATACACACGCTTACGGCGTGCTGCAGGAAGCGCGCGTTGAAGGAGTTCGGATCCCTGAAGAGCTTGCCGTGGCCGGCTTCGACGACCTGCCCTACTCGGCCACGAGCAATCCCAGCCTCACATCGGTGCACCTTCCCGCCACCCCGCTGGGACGCAAAGCGGGGGAGCAGTTGCGGGGACTCATGGAAGGCCTGCCGCTGGACGAACCACATGTGACGCTGGAAAGCTCACTGGTGGTGCGGGGATCTACGGCGTAGCAACGCTGATTTAGCGGGATAGTGGGCGGAGCTGCGCTTCCGAGACGGGGTTCGGCACCGTGAAGTAGATCTGGGGCGCGGTCATGTCGCCCCAGTCTTCCTTCTTCACCCGCACCACCGTTGGCGTTACTTCCGCAATCCGCACCCGCAGCCACGCGCCGTCGTCGAGCAGTAATTCGTGGGGGTCGGCGAGGTACCTCAGGCCGAGTCCATCCAGAGTCTCTTCGGCGCTCAACCAGTCCACAACATCGGTGCGTGGGCGTCCGAGCATGTCAATGGCGACGAATCCGTCATCTACGGGCTGCATCCAACCCACGTGCTCACCGTCGTCCGCGCGTCGGTGCTCTATCCAATCCGCTTGCATGACTCGACGGTAGCAGCCGCGTCTTGCCGCTGCGCTGCTGGGGCTAGTGAATGACTGCGAGCAGGATGCCCACGAGGACGAACAGGCAGCCAAAGATGCGGTTCAGGATGGTTTGGCCGCGCTGGTCGTGGGTAAACCGTTGGAAAGACCGGGCAGCCAAGGCGAAGAAGAACCACATCACCATGATGTCGATGAACAGCACGGTGGCCGTCAGTACCGCATATTGCTGGAGCAGCGGCTGGTCCGGCCTGATGAACTGGGGCATGAACGCGAGGAAGAAGACGATTGCCTTGGGGTTCAGCAGGTTCACCCAGATACCGCGTTGGAACATGGACAGGGCGGACTCGTTCTTTTTGTCCGCAACCTCTTCTTTGTCCAAGTCCGGCTTGTGCAGGAACTGCCGGATGCCCAGGTAGACCAAATACGCGGCACCCGCATAGCGGATCACGTTGAAGATCACCGGCGAGTTGGACACCAGCACGCCAACGCCCAGGGCAACGATCACGATATGGATGACCAGGGCCACCTGTTGGCCGAGGATGCCCCAGATAGAGCGCCGGAATCCGGAATTGAGCGAGTTGCTCATGGTGAAGATGGCGCCGGCGCCGGGAGTGAAACTGATCAGGGTGCCGGCACCAACCAGGGCCAGCCAAAGTGAAAACTGCACACCTCAGCTTATGTCGGTCAGACGGATGCTCAGGACGCGTTCCTCCACCACCCTCTTTGGCGGCGAGAAAACCGGAATGCACCCGGAACTGGTTGTTTTTGGCGGCAGCCCGGATCAAAGAAGGTGGGGAAGGTACAGCCAAGTCCAACGCCGTAAGGCAAACTGGTGCCGTGAGCGGAATCCCGTGGGTGCTGCACGTTGATCTGGACCAGTTCATTGCCGCTGTCGAGGTACTTCGGCGGCCTGAGCTTGCAGGTAAGCCGATCATTGTGGGTGGCAGGGGAGATCCCACCGAGCGTGCCGTGGTGTCCACCGCCTCCTATGAAGCAAGGGCTTTCGGGGTTGGTTCGGGCATGCCCTTGAGGATCGCTGCCCGGAAAGTTCCCGACGCCATCATCCTGCCCGTCGATCAGGAGGCCTACCTTGCGGCCTCGGACGTCGTGATGGCCACCCTTCGCGCGCAGCCCGGGGCCACGGTGCAGGTCCTCGGCTGGGATGAAGCTTTTGTGGGTGTGGAGACTGAGGACCCGGAAGCCTACGCCCGGCAGATCCAAGCTGCTGTCCTGGAGCAGGCCCAGTTGCATTGCAGCGTAGGCATCGGCGACACGCTGGTCCGCGCCAAGAACGCGACGGATTTCGGCAAACCTGCAGGCACCTTTCGGCTGACCAAAGCGAACTGGCTGGAGGTTATGGGTGACAAGCCCACCAAGGAATTGTGGGGCGTGGGACCAAAAGTGTCGCAGCGTTTGGCGAAGCACCACATCACCACGGTGGCGGAGCTTGCAGCAATCGACCCGCAGGAACTGGTGCCGGAGTTTGGGCCCAAGATGGGGCCTTGGTACGCACAGTTGGGACGCGGGGAAGGTTCCAGCGAGGTGGATGACACTCCGTGGGTGGCCCGGGCACATGGCCGCGAAACAACCTTTCAGCAGGACCTGACAGAACCCGCCCAGATCAGCGACGCCATCAAGGAGTTGACCGCCCGCGTCCTCGAGGACGTGGCGGCCGAGGGCCGGCCGGTGATTGGGCTGACGCTCAAGGTCCGTTACAAGCCGTTCTTCACCAAAACCTACGCAAGGAAGATCCCCGAGTCATTCGACCGCGAGGAAGTCCTGGCGCAGGCTTTGGATCTTACAGCGAAGATCGAACCGGACCGTCCCATCAGGCTCCTCGGCCTGCGTGCAGAGATGTCCATGACCGAGGAAGCCCGCAAGGGACACACGCCGACCCGCAGCGGCTGGTAACGCCCGCAACAAACAGAACGCTCGACGGCGGCCCGCAGGCTACCAGCGAGGGTGAATCGCTTCGCGGAAGTAGCGGTCGTAGATGTCCCGAACTCCATCAGCCAAACCAGCCCCTACCACCTGCAGATCTCCGGCTTCGGCGTTGGCCCGTGCCTGCTCGGCCGAACGGGCGCCGGGGATGACCGCTGTGACGCCGTCTTGAGCGATGACCCAGGCGAGGGCCGCCTGAACGGTGGTGACGCCGTCGGGGACTAATCCGCTGAACTCCTGGGCGGCCTTGACGCCGGTGGCGAAGTCGACGCCGGAGAAGGTTTCGCCGACATCGAAGGAGGCGCCGTCGCGGTTGTAATTCCGGTGGTCGTCGGCGGGAAATTCTGTGTCTGCCGTGTACTTGCCGGACAGCAACCCGGAGGCCAGTGGCACGCGGGCAATGATGCCCACGCCGGCTTCCTTGGCGGCTGGCAGCACCTCGTCGAGGGGCTTGAGGCGGAAAGCGTTGAGGATGATCTGCACGGAGGCGGTGTTTCCGCGTTTGATGGCTTCCAGTGCCTCGTCCGTGCGCTCGACGCTGACGCCATAGTTGCGGATGGCCCCTTCGCTGACCAAGGTATCCAAGGCATCGTAGACCTCGGAGTTGCTGTAAACGGCAGTGGGTGGGCAGTGCAGTTGCACCAGGTCCAGGGTGTCCTGCTGCAGGTTTCGCCGCGAACGGTCTGTCCAGGCGCGGAAGTTCCGGAGGGCGTAATTTTCGGGAATCTGGTCCACGCGGCGCCCCATTTTGGTGGCTACTGTGACGTCCAGATCCGGGTTGGCGCGGAGGAAGCGGCCGATGATTTCCTCACTGCGTCCATCACCGTAAACATCGGCGGTATCGAAGAAATTCACGCCCGCCTGGACCGAGGCTTCCAGCACGGCAACGGCGTCCTCTTCGGTGACGTCACCCCAGTCCGCTCCGAGTTGCCAGGTGCCCAGCCCCACGGTGGAGACGGATCGGCCGGTCTTGCCAAGTATGCGCTGTTCCATGGGTTCGACTATATGGGGTCAGCGCTCGTCGAGCCCCGCCACTTTACCCATCAAGTACCGCCGCTCCTGCAAGCTTCCCGTCTTTTTGGCGGCGGCGAGGTAGGCGGCGCGCGCCTCCACCAAGGAGCCCGCCATTTCATGAAGGTGCCCACGCACAGCGTCCAGACGATGCGATTTCCCGAGTGCAGAATCAAGCCCGGCCAACAACTCAAGCCCCGCAGCGGGCCCGTGCACCATGGCCACGGCAACCGCGCGATTCAGCGTGACCACAGGACTGGGAGCCACGGCCTCAAGGACCGTGTAGAGGGCCAGGATCTGCGGCCAGTCGGTCTGGGCAGCAGACGGCGCTTCCGCATGCACGGCAGCGATGGCCGCCTGAAGTTGATACGGCCCGGCGGTACCCCGCCCGAGGACGGAGGACAGCAGCCCGATACCCTCCGAGATCTGCTCCCTGTTCCACAAACTCCGGTCCTGATCCGCCAGCGGCACCGGCATTCCGTCCGCCAGCGCCCGGGCGGAACGGCGGGAATCCGTGAGCAGCATCAACGACAGCAGCCCGGTGGCCTCCAGCTCGCGTGGCGCAGCGGCCACCAACAGGCGCGCCAGCCGGATGGCTTCGGTGGTGAGCTCCTCACGCTGCAGCGACGGCCCCGAGCTCGCGGCATAGCCTTCGTTGAAGATCAGGTACAGGACGTGAAGTACGACGCCGAGCCTCGCCTTCCGCTCGGAAGCCGGCGGCATGCTGAACGTGGCTCCTGCTTTCTGGATCCCTTGTTTGGCGCGGCTGATGCGCTGTCCCATGGTGGCTTCGGGGACCAGGAAGGCGGAGGCAATTTCCGCCGTCGTGAGTCCTCCAACTGCCCGGAGCGTTAATGCGAGTTGTGACGGCGCGGAGAGCGCAGGATGGCAGCACAGGAACATCAGGGTGAGGGTGTCGTCCGCTTCTGAAACGGAGCTGTACTGAAAGTCTGTTGACGCAACACGTTCCTCCCGTGCTCGTCGTGCGCTTTCGCTTCGATAAAAATCCACCAAGCGGCGGTTGGCGACGGCCAGCAGCCATGCTCGTGGGTTGTCCGGCAACGCGGTTGGCCACCGTTGGGAAGCTTCGAGGAGGGCTTCCTGGACGGCATCCTCGCACGCATCGAATTGGCCGTGATTGCGCGCCAGCACGCCGAGGACCTGCGGCGCCAAGGTGCGCAGCAGGTCCTCTAAACGTGCGGTAGGCGACGAATCCAGTTAAACCTCCGGTGGAGCTTCCTGGACGGCGCGGAGCTCAACCACCTGCGCGTACTTCACGATGCTTGAACAAATCTCCACGGCGCGTTCCTCACTGGCCACGTCCACCACCCAGTAACCCACCAGGGACTCCTTGGATTCGGCGAAGGGGCCGTCAGTGGTGATGACGCCGTCCGGGGTCTGCTTGACCAGCTTGGCGGTGCTGCCGTCGGCCAGGCCCGCATTGAACACCATCTCTCCGGACTCAGTGAGGTCCTTGTCGATTTGGATCATGAACCCAATCATTTCCTGGATCCATGCGGGGTCTGCGGTCTCCATCATGCCCTCGGCCGATCCGAACATCATGATCATGTATTTCATCTCAAACTCCTTGTGAGGAGCGCCCTTTGTGGGTGCTTTCACTCATGGGTCGGAACTGCGGCGGGCATTTCTACATGGTGGGGCAAACTTTCTTTGAAAAGTTCAGGCCCCTCTTTGAAGACCTCAGGCCCGGGCGATCACCTCGCCGTTGGGAATGAGGAAGAAGCCGTCATCGGTGGCTCCCCAACGGTGCCAGCCGGCGGCTATCCGGGCGAGGTCGGCCTCGTTGGCGAAGCCGTACTCCAACGCCTGCTCGGCGAAGGCGGAGTGCAACACCCGCTCGCTCCACACCCTGGACTGCCACGCACGTTGCTGGGCGGTGGCGTAGAGCCAGTTGCTGCTGGTGGGAGCCACCTGGGTAAATCCTGCCTGCTGGGCCCAGGAGACCAAGCGGCGGCCAGCGTCGGGTTCTGCTCCGTTGCGGCGCGCGATCTTCTGGTAGAGCTGCATCCAGTCATCGAGTTCCGGGACCTCGGGGTACCAGCTCATGCCGTGGAAATCTGCGTCACGCACAGCCACGATGGCACCGGGCTTGGCCACGCGGCGCATCTCACGCAGTGCAGCCACGGGGTCGGTGAGGTGTTGCAGGACCTGGTGGGCGTGAACAAGGTCGAAGGACTCGTCTTCGAAGTCAAGATCGTAGATATTGCCGGTTTGGAAGGACACATTGTCCACGCCACGCTCGGTGGCCAGCTCCGTGGCCTGCGCAACGATGTCCGGCGAGCGGTCCAAGCCGATCACATGCCCGGGCGCAACCATCCCCGCGAAGTCGCACGTGATACTGCCTGGTCCGCAGCCGACGTCGAGGACTGATATTCCGGGGGTGAGATGAGGTATGACAAACGCGGCCGAATTCTCGGCCGTCCGTGAGGCGTGGGCCCGGACAACCGACTCGTGGTGTCCGTGCGTGTAGACATCTTCAGGCTGCTGCGCGTTCATAGGGAAACGCTACAACTTGGAACGTGGATTTAGGCGGAGCGCCGTCAGTCGCTCTTGTGTGAGGCTTCTTCACGCGCGGCGAGGGTGGCTTCCACCATGTCGGTCATGAACCGTGTGACAAGCTCCAGTTCCTCGGCGCTGTAAGCGGCCATGGCCTGGCCCATGCGGATGGCGAGCGGCATGAACATGGCACTTCCGTCGCGGTATGCCTTGGGTGTCATCTGCAGCTGGACCTGCCGACGGTCCGTGCCCAGGCGTTCGCGGACCACGTGCCCGGAGGCATGCAGCCGGTCAACCAAGGCTGTGGTGGCGGGGGAGCTCAACCGGAGTTCGGTGCGCAGGACGCCCGGCGTGACCACCCTGCCAGCAGCGGAATGGCGCATGATCACCGCGAGGGCATTGAGGTCCGTGCGGTGCATGTCGTTCCGGCCGCCGGCTGCGTCCACGTAGTGGTTGGCTTCGAGCGTGAAGTCCTGGAGGAGCCGCACCAGCTCCTGGGGAGCGGCAGTCTGGGGGCGGCCGGATCCGGGCTGGCTGGATGGAGGGCCGCTGATGTCAGGTCGCGGGGCTGTTGGGTCCGACATGTCCGCCCTCCTGCCAGCGTGGTCTTGTGTTTACTGCCTTCCGGATATTACTCCCAGCAACCGGGGAATCCGGCATCAGTATCCACTCACTCTTGGAATAGTTCCATGATAGAGATAATCTATGGTGGAATAAAGACCTCACGCTTCCCCACTGAAGAAGGACTCATGAACCCGCAGAAAGTACCGTTCTGGCTGCGCTGGCTGGTGCCCGTGGTGCTGGTCATCACCTGGCTGGGCATCGCAGGAATTGGTGGCCCAACGTTCGGGCGCCTGGACGAAGTCTCCTCCAACGACCAAGCGTCCTTCCTTCCCGCCGGTGCCGAAGCAACGGAAGCCGGTGACTGGCAGGCCAAGTTCCGGGATTCCGACGAGATTCCGGCCGTGGTGATTGTGGAGAACGATGCCGCCTTCACCCCGGCACAACTGGGCGAAGCAGCCCAGCTGAAAGCCGACATTGAGGCACTCAAGCTGGGGAGCGCCGTCGTCGGGCCTATCCCATCCGAAGACGGCAAGGCCGTCCAGTTCATCGTTCCCATGGCGTCCTCCGATGAGTTGCGGGCGAAAGTCCAGGAACTGCGCGACGTCGTCCAGCCAGGCGCTCCGGACGGCATGAACGCCTTCGTGACGGGCCCTGCAGGCCTGACCGCGGACCTGGTCAATGCGTTCGGCGGAATTGACGGCATCCTGTTGCTTGTTGCCTTGGGCGCAGTGTTCCTGATCCTGTTGCTGGTCTACCGCTCCGTGGTGCTGCCATTGGCGGTGCTGTTCACCTCCGTCTTCGCCCTGTGTGCGGCCATTCTGCTGGTGTTCGGGATGGCGAAATTGGGGTGGATCCAGCTGAACGGCCAAAGCCAGGGCATCCTGTCCATTCTGGTGATTGGCGCGGCCACCGACTATGCGCTGCTGTACGTGGCGCGGTTCCGTGAGGCCCTCACT
Organism: Arthrobacter sp. yr096; assembly: GCF_900108925.1. Taxonomy (NCBI): domain Bacteria; kingdom Bacillati; phylum Actinomycetota; class Actinomycetes; order Micrococcales; family Micrococcaceae; genus Arthrobacter; species Arthrobacter sp. yr096. Next base: position 130,819 of record NZ_FNYI01000005.1, read on the forward strand.
CACACCACCAACCGCACACAGGCCGCCATGACAGCGTGGAAGGCCTCATTCGAGCCGATCCTCGCCTCGGGCGCGACGGTCATCATCGCCCTGCTCTGCCTGCTGTTCTCCGACCTGAACTCCAACAAGGCGCTGGGCCCTGTGGCTGCGGCCGGTATCCTCTGCTCCCTCTTCGCCGCCCTCACGCTCTTGCCCGCGCTCATGGCGCTGCTGGGCCGTGCAGCCTTCTGGCCATTCCGGCCCAAGCTCCTGCCCGACGACGAACGCGAACCCGAGCTTGTCACCGGACTTGAAGGGCAAGAGGGTCTGTGGCGCGGCATCGGGACTCTGGTATCCAAGCGGCCGCGCGTCGTCTGGGTAGCGTCTGTCCTGCTGCTTCTGGTGGCATCCGCCGGAGTCCTGCAGTTGAAAGCCAACGGCGTCCCGCAAACGGACGTCATCCTCTCCCAATCCGACGCCGTGGACGGCCAGGACGCGTTGGCGCGCCACTTCGATGCCGGCAGCGGCAGCCCCGCCGTCGTGGTCGCCTCCCAAGGTGCCGCGCAGCAGGTTCTGGACAAGGTCAGAACTGCCGACGGCGTAGGGGACGCCTACCTGTTGGCTGAAGGCAATGTGCCCATCACGGGTGCTCCCGGAACTCCCGCTGAGCCGGCCGTACGCGATGGCAAGGTGCTCATCAATGCCACCCTGAACTCTGCGGCGGACTCGATTGAGGCCGAGGAAGCGGTGAAGTCCTTGCGGGTGGCTGTACGCGACGTGGATTCCGGGGCGTTGGTTGGTGGAGTGACGGCGACCGCGCTGGACACGAACACCACCGCACAACGCGACTTGGTGGTGATCATCCCCATTGTGCTGGTGGTGATTCTCTTCATCCTGATGCTCCTGCTGCGCTCAGTGGTGGCACCAGTGCTGCTGGTGCTGTCCGTGGTCCTGTCCTACGGGGCGGCGATGGGTGTCTCCGCATGGGTGTTCAACGGGGTCTTCGGATTCTCCGGCGCAGATGCCACTGTCCCCCTGTTCGGTTTCGTGTTCCTGGTGGCCCTGGGCGTGGACTACAACATCTTCCTGATGAGCCGGGTCCGTGAAGAGTCGCTGAAGCATGGAACGCGGCCAGGGATCCTGCGCGGATTGGCTGTCACCGGCGGCGTCATCACCTCCGCCGGCGTGGTTCTTGCCGCCACGTTCGCAGCCCTGGGCGTCATTCCCATCATGTTCCTGGTCCAGCTCGCGTTCATTGTGGCATTCGGTGTGCTTCTGGACACCGTGCTGGTGCGCTCGCTGCTGGTACCTGCGCTGGCGTATGACATCGGAAGCAAAATCTGGTGGCCGAGCAAGCTGGGGCGTGGGTCCTCTGCGGCCCCGGTGGCGCCGCGCGAGGAGGAAGAGGCCTCGGTGGGGCGGTAATCCTCAGCCCTGCGGGGTGCCTGTGTCGACGTAGCCCGCGCCACCATCCACGGTCACGTGTTGACCGGTATGCAGGCGTCGGGTTGCGTCGCGCGTCCCCACCACCGCGGGGATTCCATACTCGCGGGCAACGATGGAGGCATGTGCCGCGAGGGTTCCGCCGTCCGTGACCACAGCGGCTGCCCTGGCGAAGAGCGGAGTCCATGCCGGAGCGGTGGAGCGGGCAACCAGGATTTCGCCTGCTTGGAAGCTGCTTGCGTCCTCCAGCCTTTCCAGCACGCGCACCTTGCCGCTGGCGCGCCCGGTGCTGGCCGGATGGCCGATGATGGCGTTCTCTGGATACTCGAAAGAAGTTCTGGCCGCCTCCACAGCGTTTGCCACAGGGTCGCTTCCGATCCGTCCCGGTTCGCCTCCAAACCTCACCGGCTCACCAATGATCAGGGGTGCATTCAACCTCCGTTGGTCATGCCAGATGGTGCGGCGATGGTCAATCTGTGCGCGGTAGTCCCGTCCCTGGTGGTGGACCCCGCCCAACATCTCGTCCAGGGTGAGGAAGTGGATGTCCTGGGAATCTGCGATGGCACCGGTGGAGACGAGGTGCTCACCCAGCCTTTGGGCGCAACGGCGAAGGATCGGCCACCCCAGGCTCAGATGCAGGGCTTGTTCCTCCCGCACGGCAGCGTAATACCGGGTCATGGTGAGGAGGGAGTCGAAACGCGTCAGCATCCCCGGGGAGTCAAACAGCACACTGCGGGCTGCGGCTTCGGCCTGGGACCGTTGCTCATTCAGGGCTGAAGCCACGTCGGCCCCGGACTCCTCGGCCACTGTTAGACCGGCCCCTCCCACCTCACTGGCAATCGGGTGGTACCAGTCGAGGGAATAGACGGCATGTGGACACGGCTCTGCGGGGGTTCCAGTCAAGCCCCGGAGGAGCACTTGATGGCCGAGTCGACTTTCGGGGATCCCGCTGAGGGGTCCGGCCAGTTCCTTGCGCCAAAAGCCGGCCAGCGCAGATTCCATTTTCCAGGCAGACCCGCCCACAACGGCCAGGGACCATAGGTGCATCCCGGCCTGCCGACTGATGGCGTCCACCAATCCGACAAGCCTGGCGGGCGAAGCCGTCCCGACTTCCCGCTCTGCGTCGCTCACGATGTTCCGGTACGTGGGCAGTAACTGTTCCCGCCACTTCACCTCCAGCGCATGGAGAACCGTCCGGTGGGCAGCGGCCGGGTTGCTGGAGGTTCTGAGAATGACGTTGACCAGGAACCACGGCAGCCGACCCCGGCTGCGAAGTATCAGCGGCACCACGGTCCTCGGTTTGGGAATGGGCGGAGAATTGAAATACCAACCGTTTACTGAGCCGTATCTGAACGGCACCCGCACCCGCACATCTTCCTCCATGCCGTCGAGGAATCCGGTCTCAATCCGGGGGAGGAGCCAGTCCGCGAACAGCGGTGTCATCGGGTCCGGGAGCCACTCACCCAGCCGAAAATTCCTTGCCCACACGCCCTTGCCTGGTGCGGTCCAGCTGACGGGGCCTGGCAGGGTGGTCATTTCGGGACTCAGTCCACTGCGGGAGATCGGCGCTCAATCAGGACAGTATCCCTCCACTGTCCGGCGAGCGGCCCGTGCGGCATGCGGGCGATGCGGTTCCGGTGGCCTACGACGCTGAATCCTTCTGCCTCATGGAGCCGGAGGCTGGCCGCATTCTCCGGAAAAACGCTGGCTTGGATAGTCCAAATACCCGCATTCTCGGTGGAGGCGATGAGTGACCGGAGAAGGCTCTTGCCGACACCGAGACCCTGGGCTTCCCCCGCGACGTAGATGGAATGCTCCACGACGCCCGAGTAGGCGGCACGCGAGGACACCGGCGATACTGCGGTCCAGCCCAGCACCCTGCCCTCCTTTTCAGCTACCAACCGGTGCTCTTTGAGGCGGGTGGAGTCGAAGTGCTCCCAGTCCGGTGCGGCCGCTTCGAAAGTAGCGTGTCCGGTTTCGATCCCAGCGGTGAAGATCTCCCTGACGGTGGGCCAGTCCTGCGTCGTCATGGGCCGGATCCGGACACCTTTGGCGTCACTGGGGCGTGAACTGGTTGCGGCCTGGCTGGTCACAAGCTCGCCAAAAGGCCGGTGGTTCGCTCTATGGCGCCAGGGACCAAGGAGTAGTACGCCCACGTGCCGCGCTTCTCACGGTGGAGGAGTCCGGCGTCGACCAGGATTCTCAGGTGATGCGATACCGTCGGCTGCCCGAGGTTCAGGGGCTGGGTGAGATCACACACACATGCCTCGCCCCCTTCGGATCCCTTGACGATGGACAACAGGCGCAGGCGGTTGGGATCTGCCAAGGCTTTGAACACCGATGCCCTGAGCTGTGCCTCGTAGTCATCTAGTGATGGTTGCACCGACGGCTCGCAGCACACTTCCGCGTCCACTGCTGTCGGCTCAAGTGTTTCCGCGGAGTTCATGGATCAATTATGCACACACATTGACAATCATCGATATAGCTGGACATACTCATATCGAAGTTCATCAATGTATGGGCTTTTCAACACCACAACACAGTCTGGAGTTCAGTGAGCACCCCAACGCAAACCCCGACTCGGCGGAGTGCCGTCAGCCATGACGCCGCTGGGAAACTCCCGGCCATGGACCGGTTCCTGCCGGTGTGGATCATCGCGGCAATGGCGCTGGGTCTGCTGCTGGGCAGCTTGATTCCCGGCCTGAATACCGCGCTGGAGGCCTTGAAGATCGGCGAAGTCTCCTTGCCTATCGCCATTGGCCTTCTGGTGATGATGTATCCGGTCCTGGCCAAGGTGCGGTACGACCAAGCGAACCGTGTGCTGGCTGATCGAAAGCTGCTGGTTACGTCCTTGGTCATCAATTGGGTGCTGGCTCCGGCTTTCATGTTCGCCCTTGCCTGGGTGTTCATCCCTGACCTGCCGGAGTACAGGACCGGACTGATTATTGTGGGCTTGGCCCGCTGCATCGCCATGGTCATGATCTGGAACGACCTCGCCTGTGGGGACCGTGAGTCTGCCGCCGTTCTGGTGTTCATTAATTCCGTCTTCCAAGTGATCGCCTTCGGGGCTTTGGGCTGGTTCTACCTCCAGTGGCTCCCATCCCTCCTGGGACTTCCCACCACGGCCGCTGACTTCTCCTTCCGGGCCATAACGCTCTCGGTGCTGATCTTCCTGGGCATTCCGCTGCTCGCTGGCCTGCTCACCCGCGTCATCGGTGAGAAAGCCAATGGTCGCCAATGGTACGAGAAGAACTTCCTGCCAAGGATTGGTCCCTTGGCGCTCTACGGACTCCTTTTCACCATCACGCTCCTGTTTGCGCTCCAAGGCGGGACCATCATGTCCAAGCCGATGGACGTCCTTCGCATCGCTTTGCCGTTGTTGGTCTACTTCGTTGTGGTCTTCAGTGCCGGAATGTTCGTTGGCCGCTTGCTGAATCTGGGGTACGCCAAGACCACGACTTTGGCGTTTACCGCTGCGGGCAACAACTTCGAGCTTGCCATCGCTGTAGCGATCGGAACCTTCGGTGTCACGTCAGGTCAGGCCTTGGCTGGTGTTGTTGGACCCTTGATTGAAGTACCCGTCCTTGTTGCACTTGTGTATGTAGCCCTCTGGGCACGCAAGCGCTATTTCACCCGCACCCATATAGCTGCCTGACCTTCGAGGAAATTCATGACCACCGATTCCGTAAAGAAGCCTTCCGTCCTTTTCGTCTGTGTCCACAACGCAGGGCGCTCGCAGATGGCCGCTGCGTTCCTTACCACTCTCTCCCAAGGTGCCATCGAGGTTCGGTCTGCTGGCTCCCAGCCCGCGGACAAGGTCAATCCCGCTGCTGTCGAAGCCATGGCTGAAGTGGGTATCGATATGTCGGCCGAGATCCCCAAAGTCCTCACTACAGAGGCTGTCAAGGAATCGGACGTGGTCATCACCATGGGCTGCGGTGACGAATGCCCCTACTTCCCCGGCAAGCGCTACGAGGACTGGGTCCTTGAAGATCCCGCCGGACAGGGAGTTGACGCTGTCAGGCCCATTCGCGACGACATCAAAATACGCATCGAGAACCTGATCGCATCGTTGACCCCTGCTGCCAAATAATTCGACCACCAGGAGCGAGTCCCATGAGCAACGAACAACTCATCATCATCGGGTCCGGCCCTGCCGGCTACACAGCGGCCATCTATGCAGCCCGCGCGGGGTTGAACCCGTTGGTTCTGGCCGGCTCAGTTACTGCCGGCGGCGCCCTCATGAACACCACGGAAGTGGAGAACTTTCCCGGGTTCCCTGGCGGGATACAGGGCCCTGAGCTGATGGACGGGCTCCAGGAGCAAGCTGAGAAGTTCGGTGCCCGCATAGTGTTCGACGACGTCACAGAGGTTGATCTGAAAGGTCACCTCAAGCGCGTGGTCACCGGAGCAGGCGAGACTCACGAGGCTCCTGCAGTTATTCTCGCCACGGGCTCCGCCTATAAGGAGCTCGGGCTGCCGGAAGAGAAGAAACTTAGCGGGCATGGCGTGTCTTGGTGTGCCACCTGCGACGGCTTCTTCTTCCGCGAGCAGGACATCATTGTGGTGGGCGGCGGAGACTCCGCAATGGAGGAAGCGACATTCCTGACGCGATTCGGAAAGTCCGTCACCGTGGTGGTGCGTAAGGGCGAGCTCCGCGCTTCCCGCATCATGGCCCAGCGTGCCAAGGACAATCCCAAGATCACGTTCGCTTGGAATTCTGCCATCACGGCCATCCACGGAGACACCAAGGTCACCGGTGTGACGCTCAAGGACACCCGGACCGGCGAAGCGCGGGAGCAGGCAGCAACCGGAATCTTCGTGGCAATCGGTCATGTGCCTCGAACGGAACTGGTTGAAGGCCAGATTGACCTCGATGCCGAGGGCTATATCAAGGTGGCCTCGCCAACCACTATGACCAACCTCTCCGGTGTCTTCGCGTGCGGCGACGCCGTGGATCACCGCTACCGCCAGGCCATTACAGCGGCGGGCACAGGATGCTCGGCTGCCCTGGACGCCGAGCGGTATCTGGCTGCCTTGGACGATGCAGACAGCATTGCAACCGCATTGGTCGAAGAGCCCACCCACTTCTGAGAATTGCCCACTTACTTCCAGGAATTTCCCAGCGGAGGAACGATTAACCATGAATGACAACCTTCCCGTGGCCATCATCGGCGCGGGCCCTATCGGATTAGCCGCAGCAGCCCACCTGCTCGAACGCGGACTGGAGCCGGCGATCTTCGAAGCCGGCCCCACCGCGGGTGCCGCCATGGAGCAGTGGCGCCACATCCGGTTGTTCTCTCCGTGGCGCTTCAACCTCGACGCCGCAGCAGTCCGATTGCTCACGCCGACAGGCTGGGAGTCGCCTCGGCTGACGGCTTTGCCTTACGGCGGGGAAATCATCGATCACTATCTGGCTCCCTTGGCAGCAACACCGGAGCTCGCTTCCCGGCTCCACACGAACGCCCGGGTCCTGGCCGTCACCCGTCAGGGCATGGATAAGACCCATGTGCGCCACAGGGATACAACACCCTTTATTGTTCGCGTTGAGCAATCTACCGGGGAATTGCGCGATTACACGGTGTCAGCAGTCATCGACGCCTCCGGCACGTGGTCCACCCGAAATCCCCTGGGAACGTCCGGTCTGCCGGCAATAGGAGAAGAACAGGCAGCGCGCAGGATCTCCTCACCGTTGCCGGACGTTGCCGGGCGGGACCGCGCTACCTTCGCTGGCCGGCGCGTCTTGGTGGTCGGAGCAGGGCACTCTGCGGCCAACACATTGATCAGTCTTTCGGAGCTTGCGAAACAGGAACCGGATACGCGCATCCTGTGGGCTGTGCGGGGAGATTCTCCGGACAAGGTCTACGGCGGCGGTGATGCGGATGGTCTGCCTGCACGCGGACAGCTCGGATCCAGGCTTCGCCGGCTAGTGGACGCAGGCCGGATAGAACTGCACACGGGTTTCGGTATCAGCAAGCTGACAGACTCAGAGCGAGGCGTCACCGTAACTTCCGGCGACGCGCGCACCTTGGTGACGGACGTCGTCGTGCCTTGTACGGGCTTCCGCTCTGATCTCACCATGTTCAGCGAGCTCCGCCTTGATCTGGACCCCGCCGTCGAAGCTCCGGCAGAACTCGGTCCGCTCATTGACCCCGAGTTCCACTCTTGCGGCACCGTCCCACCCCATGGTGCCAAAGTGCTCGCCCATCCGGAAAAGGACTTCTACATCGTTGGCATGAAGTCGTACGGGCGTGCACCTACCTTTTTGCTGGCAACGGGCTATGAACAGGTCCGGTCAGTCACTGCGGCACTCGCGAGGGACTACGCGGCGGCAGACGCCGTTCACCTTGAGCTCCCCGAAACAGGTGTGTGCTCAGTCGACGCCGTTTCCAGCTGTGAAGTACCTGGGCTGGTGGAGGCGGCGGAGGGGTGCTGCGCAACTCCCGAGCCGGTGCTGATCGGTATTCCCACGGGATTGACACATGGCCGTTCAGGCTAAGGCCTGCGCGCGCCCGAACCTATCTTGAACGGTCGGGGCACCTAAAGAGTAGTTTTCGGCATGCCTAACTTTCCGCTATCCTCATAGCAGAATGCCCCGATGATGAGGATGACCATGGCTGCGCCAACACTCGAAACCCGTCGTGCGCCCCGCAGGGCGTGGTCGCGGCTCCTTCTGCTGGGCCCGGCATTCGTAGCCGCCATTGCCTATGTAGATCCGGGCAACGTAGCGGCGAACCTCACTGCCGGTGCCAATTACGGGTATCTGCTGGTCTGGGTGCTGGTGGTGGCCAATGCCATGGCTGTTCTTGTGCAGTATCAATCGGCCAAATTGGGCCTGGCCACGGGAATGAGCCTCCCGGAAATCCTGGGGAAGCGGCTGGGCACTAAGCGGCGGCGCCTCTACTGGGCGCAGGCTGAGATCGTTGCGGGCGCCACGGACATGGCCGAGGTCATTGGTGGTGCTGTGGCACTGAACCTGCTTTTCGGGCTTCCGCTGCTTGCCGGGGGAGTCATCATTGGCGTGGCGTCCATGTTGCTCCTGGCCCTGCAGTCACAACGCGGGCAGCGGTCCTTCGAGTACGCGATCCTTGTGCTCCTGGGCGTCATTGCCATCGGATTTGTGTCGGGGTTGTTCGTTAACCCGCCGGATGCTGGAAGTGCCTTGGCAGGTTTGGTGCCCCGCTTCGAGGGTACGGACACTGTCCTGCTGGCTGCGAGCATGCTTGGGGCTACCGTGATGCCCCATGCGATATACCTCCATTCCGCCTTGGCCCGTGATCGTCACGGTTTTTCGGAGGACCCTGCCGTTCGGACCCGGCTGATCCGAGCAACACGCTTCGACGTTGTGGGTGCACTGCTGTTGGCGGGTGTGGTGAACATTTCGATGCTGCTGCTCGCAGCGTCCAGCCTGCGTGGCATCGAGGGGACAGACACCATAGCCGGCGCACACGCCGCAGTCACGTCGGCTCTGGGCCCGGCCATCGGCGTCATCTTCGCCATCGGGCTGCTTGCCTCGGGCCTCGCCTCGACCTCAGTAGGCTGCTATGCCGGTGCCACGATCATGGGCGGCCTTTTGAAGGTCCGTATCCCGCTGCTGATGCGCCGGGTAATCACGCTCATTCCGGCCTTGATCATCCTGGGTGCGGGCATCGAACCGACCCTGGCTTTGGTCCTGAGCCAGGTGCTTCTGAGCTTCGGCATCCCCTTCGCCTTGATCCCGCTAATCCGTCTTACTGGCAAGCGCGACGTGATGGGTATACACACGGATTCCACGGCTTTGAAAGTCGCTGGCTGGACCAGCGCCACGTTGATCGTCGGACTGAACATCGTGCTTATTACCCTGACGCTATCCGGCCAGTCCTGATCCACCAGCCCGTAGAAGCCCCTATTTGGCGGCTTCGTCCAGCAGCTGGCGGAATTGTTCCTCGGTGTCCAAGGTGAGTTTCTTGCCATCGAGGAAGAACGTCGGGGTGCCTGTGACGCCAAGTGCGTTGCCGTCAGTGGCGTCTTTCCGGATTCGTGCCTGGGTTTTTTCGTCCGCGACGCTTGCATCATATTGCGCCATGTCCAGGCCGAGTTCCTGTGCGTAAATTCGGAAGGTCGCTGCCTGGGAGTCTGACTTTTCGCCCCACTGAGGCTGTGTTTCAAACAACTTGGCCACCATCGCCTCGTATTTGCCCTGTTGGGTCGCGGCTTCAACGGCCAGCGCGGCAGTTCCGGAGTTTCTGTGTCCGGGGAGGGGGAAGTAGCGCTGGACAAACGTGATCCGGTCCCCATATTCCTTCTTCAGCTCCTCCACCAACGGGTAAGCGGCGCGGCAGGACTCGCATTCGAAGTCGAGGAACTCCACCAGCTGCGCCTTCTCCGTGGTGGGGGTGGTGATCCGGTGACTGTCTTCGCGGACCAACTGTGCTCCGCCCGCCGGCGCAGCGGAGCTGGGAGCTGGTTTTGTAGCCGTGAAAATCGCGAACCAGATGGCCCCCGCTGCAACAACCGCCGCGATCAGGATCCACACGATGGTGCGTACTTTCTTTGCGGTGTCGACGGGCTGGGGGCGTGGTGGTGCTTGTGTCATCGGGGCTGATTACTTTCCTGGTAGCGGTGGGTGGCTGCGTCGAATCGACGGGGTGTTTGTTTTAGTGCTGGCAGCAGTCATCTGCCGCAACTGCATGGTGCGGGGTACCCGCGCTGGGCGCTGTGCAGCAAACGTCGCCTCGCCAGGCGTTCACGCCTTCACGGACGGCGATGGCGGCGATCACCAGTGCAGCGCCGGCATCGGCCCACCACCACCCCAGAGTGCTGTTCAGTATCAGGCCGAGCAACAGCACGCCGGAGAGGTACGTGCAGAGCAGTGTCTGCTTGGAGTCCGCCACTGCGGTTTTGGAGCCAAGTTCCCTGCCCGCCCGGCGTTGGAAGTAGGACAGGGCCGGCATGATCGCAAGGCTCAAAGCCGCTATCACAATGCCGGGAGTGGAATGTTGGGCCTCGCCGCCACCAGTGAGCGATCGGACTGCATCCACAGTGACGAACGCTGCCAGTGCGAAGAACGAGATCGCGATGATGCGCAGTGTCAGGTGTTCGCGACGTTCGGGATCCTTGGCGGAGAACTGCCAGGACAAGGCCACCGCGGAAGCGACTTCCACAACAGAGTCCAGCCCAAAACCAATCAGTGCTGAAGAGTCCGCAACGCCACCAGCCCAGAGTGCTGCGACCGCTTCGACGACGTTGTAGGTGATGGTCGCGGCGGCGAACAGCCGGATGCGACGCATGAGGACGAGCCGGCGATCCGCTGTCAGTAAGAGCAAGGGGGTGTTCATGCCAGGCAGGTCCCGTCCGGCGCGCAGCAGGCAGGATCCACGGCCAACACCACACCCAGCAGGTCTTTGATCGCGTGGCCCAATCGGGCGTCGGCCAATTCATAACGCGTCCGCCGACCGTCAGGAATGGCAACCACCAAACCACAACCGCGCAGGCAGGTCAGATGATTGGACATGCTTTGACGCGACACCCCAACAGAGTCTGCCAAGTCAGACGGGTACGACGGCGACTCAGCGAGGGCAAGCAGAACTTGCGCGCGGGTGGGGTCTGAGACGGCGTAGCCAAAGCGGGCCAACACTGGCGCATGGGTGAGTGTCTCCATATGACCAAAGTACAGATTAGGATGTATTCACGCAATCCTGTACTCAGAGACGCACCGCAGGTGGCGGGAGACTGAAACGTCAGGCGCTGACCGTGTTCCGTTCGCGATACCCATCTGCGGCGTAAACGCCGAGGACCCGCACCTCGGTGGTGAAGAACTCCAGCTCCTCCAGTGCTCGGCGGAGTCGTGCGTCCTCAGGATGGCCTTCGACGTCAGAGAGGAACATCGTGGCGGCAAACTCGTCGCCCACCATGTAGCTCTCCAACCTGGTCATGTTGAGTCCGTTGGTCGCAAAACCCCCGAGGGCCTTGTAGAGGGCGGACGGGACGTTGCGGACCCGGAAGACGAAACTGGTGATCGCGGGACCCGGAAGTTCTTCCTTCGTGGGAAGCTCACGTTCACGGGCCAGGACAACGAAGCGCGTGGTGTTGGTGGGGTCATCTTCGACGCCGGAGGCCAGGACCTCCAGTCCGTACAGTTGGGCGGCAAGCGGCGGGGCGAGGGATAGCTTCCGGGGATCGTTCCAGTCCCTGACTTCACGGGCAGAGCCTGCGGTATCACCGGCGATGACAGGCTTGAGGCCGGCTTCTCGGATGATCCGGCGGCACTGACCCAGCGCGTGGATGTGGCTGTGGACCTCTGTGGCGCCCTCGATGGTGCTGCCCGGGATTCCCAGGAGGTCGAAGCGGATCGGCAGGAAGTATTCTCCGACGATCTGCAATTTGGATTGGGGAAGCAGGACGTGGATGTCGGCCACTCGTCCGGCGATGGAGTTCTCGATGGGAATCATAGCCAGATCGACCTCGCCGGTGGAGACGAGTTCAAACGCGTCCTCAAAGCTCGCGCAGGGAACGCTTTCGAGATCGGGGAACATTTCCTTGCACGCGAGATCCGAATTGGCTCCCGGCTCACCTTGGTACGCAATCTTCTGGGACATGGTGCTCATGCTTACACGCGCAGCCCCCAGTGACCCAACCGCGTCCATCCTGTGACTGGACAAGCGGGAGCCGCCTTCTCTAGGTTCAGGACAAGGATGGGGGACCGACGATGACCACTGTTAACGTGCACCGAGAGCACGCGACGGCTTTCAATGAGCACAGAATTTCAAGGTTTGCAAGCACAGTGATGGTGCTGGCAACCTTTGCCTGGGCAGTCCTGCTTTCAGGCGCAATGGGAGACCTCGGGCAAGTGCCGTTGCCCTGGCAGATTGCGGTGCATGGGTTGAGCCTGCTGTCGGCCCTGACTGTCTACGTCTATTCCCGGCAATTGGCGCACAGGACCAGCGCTGCCGGACTCATGTGCTTTGTAGCCGTGGGGTTCTTCTTCGCTGACCTGGCTCTGGGTTTCAACTACAGCCCGTACTTCGGCATCGCGGTCATCGCGTGGGCGGCCAGCGCGCGGCGACCCCTCCTGGCCGGGACGGGAGTCCTGGCCGTCGGCGCCGCCATCGTAGCCAGGTTCCACACCTCCCTTGACTACCTTGCCGTCGCCGGAGCTGGCCTGATCATCCTCGCGATAGCGCTCGCCACACGCCCGAAGAACCCAACTGACTGTCATTAGTGGTTGGAATGAGGAGTCATAGCAACCACTAATGCCAGTCAGTTGGTAAGGCGCAACAGGGGTTTAGCCGTTGATGATCTGCGGGACGCCCAACGCCTTGAGGCCTTCGGCGCCGAACTCGAGGCCGTAGCCTGATTGCTTGGCGCCGCCGAACGGGATGCGTGGATCCACGGCTCCGTGCTTGTTGATCCATACTGTTCCGGCCTGGATGCGGGAGGCGACCTCGCGCGCGGCACTGAGGTCGGAGGACCAGACTGAGGCGCCCAGTCCGACGTCGAGCGCGTTTGCCTTGGCCACTGCCTCGTCAACGGTGCTGTATTTGATGATCGGCAGGGCCGGACCGAACTGTTCCTCGGCCACCAATGGGTTGTCGTTGTCGATGTCGGCCACCAGTGTGGTGGGGTAGAAGTTGCCGGGCTGCTCGGCGTCGGGGTTCCCGCCGATCAGGATGCGCGCACCGGAGTCGCGGGCGGCTTCAACCAGCCGGGCCACGATGTCGTACTGCTGGCGGTTCTGCAGCGGGCCGAGCACGTTGTTCTCGTCCAGGCCGTTGCCCATGGGCATGGCTGCAGCGACGGCAGTCAGTTCCGAGATCACGGCCTCGTACTGGGACTCGTGGACGTACAGGCGCTTGAGGGCGGCGCAGGTCTGGCCGGTATTGATGAACGCGCCCCAGAACAGGCCCTCGGCAATCGCCTTGGGGTCGGAGTCGGGCAGGACAATGCCGGCGTCGTTGCCACCGAGTTCAAGGGTGAGCCTCTTGACGGTGTCGGCCGAGGAGCGAATGATCGCCTTGCCCGTGGCGGTGGAACCGGTGAACATGACCTTGCCGATCGCGTCGTGGGAGGCCAGTGCCTCGCCGACGTCGCGGCCACCGGAGACTACGGACAGCAGGCCTTCGGGCAACTCTTCATTGATGATCGCAGCCAGTGCCAGGACGGACAGCGGGGTGTATTCGGAGGGCTTGACCACCACGGCGTTGCCCATGCGCAATGCCGGCGCGATCTGCCAGACGGTGATCATCATGGGCCAGTTCCAGGGACCGATGGCACCCACGACGCCGATGGGCCGGTAGTGCAGTTCGGCTCGCGTTTCGCCGTCGTCCACCACGGTTTCAGGATCCAGCGGTGTGGCGGCGGTGGCGCGGAGCCAAGCGGCGCAGGCGCCCACTTCGAAGCGGGCGTTGGGGCCGTTCAGCGGCTTGCCCTGCTCGCGGGAGAGGAGTTGGGCGAGTTCTTCCGCGGAACGTTCGACGGCGTCGGCGGCCTTCATCAGCGCGGCGGACCTGGCGTCGTGGCCCAAGGCAGCCCACGCTGGCTGGGCGGCAGTGGCAGCTGCGATGGCGGCTTCGAGTTCCTCGACGGTGTGAACGGGTGCTTGGCCCACAGCCTCGCCCGTGGCGGGATCGAGGATGGTGCGGCTGTTCTGGCCGTTGGCTGGTGTGATCGAGGCCAGCAGGGCGTCGTAAGTCTCCATTGGTACTCCGCTCGGGTAGTAAGTCTTGGCGGCCAGTGAGGCACGCGGCGATGTTTCCAGTGTGGTCGGGGTCACCCCTGACGGCCTTGTCGTTGAACGAACAGCCCTTGACGGGAAGCGAACGCTTTCGGTTCCGGGCGTCCTGCCTGATAATCGACCTTGTGACTCTTGCTTCCCTCGCTGCCTTCGCAGGCCTGTGCCTGGTCCTGTCCGTAACGCCCGGTCCGGACACCTTCCTGGTTTTGCGCATCGCCCTGAATCGGCCGAGCGCCGGAATCGCTGCTGCGGCAGGTTCCGCGGCGGGCGCGATTATGTGGGCGGCGCTGGTGGGCGTTGGTTTGGCCGCGATCCTGGAGCAGTCTGCGGAGCTGTTCCGATGGGTCAAGATCGCCGGTGGCCTGTACCTGCTGTACTTGGGAGTTTCCTCCTTCATCAAGTCCCGGAAGGCGGCCAAAGCTGGCGTGGACGGCTCTGCCGCGGAGGCGCCTCTCCCGTACAGTCGGCTCTCTGCGTTGGGTGCGGGCGCGCTGTCAACGCTGCTCAACCCCAAGGTGGGACTCTTTTACCTGGCCGTGGTTCCGCAGTTCATCCCACACGGTGGGGACACCATGGGCACGTCCTTGATTCTGGGCGTGGTCGTGGCTGTCATTGCTTTCGCGTATCTCTCGATGATCGCCGTCGTCGCGTTCAAAGCGATGCGGTGGCTCAAGCGTCCCAAGGTGAGCACCGCCGTCGAGCGTGTCAGCAGCGGCGTGATCGCCGGGTTGGGCGTGGGCGTGGTGGCGTCGGGCGCCACGAGTTAGCTAGCCAGCCAGCAGTGCGAGGTAGTTATCCAGCTGCCCCGCGAGGTCCTGCGAGAAATGCTCGGCGGGGGACAACGCCACAACGATCTGCGCACCGAGCATCATGTTTAGCAGGTGATCGGCTACGGCGGCGTCCCCGATGGGGGTGGCGATCTCACCGGCCGCCCGCGCTGCTGCGCAATGAGCTGTGATGGTGGTGTGCCACTGGCTCATGGACTCGCTGTGGAGGGCGGCCATGTCAGCGTCGTTGAGTGCCTTCTGCCAGAACGGGATCACGATCCGGGCCTCGTTGACACGTTCCTCATCCAGCGGCAGGACTTCGGCGCAGAACGCGCGGAGGGCCGCGACACCGGAAAGGCCCTCCGTCATGGTGGCGATGCGCTGGTTGGTGCGGTTGAACACGTGCCCGAACGCAGACGTGAGCAGCAGGTCCTTGGTGGGGAAGTAGGGCTTGAGGGCGCCGTTGGCGAAGCCGGCTTCCTCGGCAATTTCCCGCATGGTGGCACCCTCCATGCCAAGCTTCGCGATGATCCGCCAGGTTGCGTCCACCAGTTCGAGGCGTCGTTGATCGTGGTCCACAATCTTTGGCACTGGATGGGCTCCCGAAAAAATAAATGGCGGACAGGTCTTGTGACCCATCTTACGTTTTGGTTATTCTCTACACCTATAGAAAATAAATCCTGACCCATCATAGGTCCCGGACAAGAGGCAGCCATGACGCCCACAGCAACTGAGACAGCAACCGACGCCACCGCCATTGAGGAAGCACAGTACGCCCTGGCAACGGGCGCCGAAATCTCCCAGGTGCAGGGAATCCTGCAGGCCGCCGGCCACCTTGGTGCCGAGAAACGCATCGCCTATTTGGGGCTGGTAGACCCGGCCCGTGGCCAGTCAAAGCCGGACCGCCGTTTCCGCGTCTTCCTCCACGACATCTCCGGCGGCGCACCCACCGATGTCCTTGTCTCGGTGACAAGCGGCGAAATCCTCTCCGCAACAGAACTGGACACCAAAGTGTCCGGTGAACTCCCCGTGCTGGAGGAAGAATTCGAGGTTGTGGAGACGCTCCTCGCCACCGATGAGCGTTGGCTCGCCGCGCTCGAGGTACGGGACCTGGACGTAGAGAAGGTCCGCGTTGCTCCACTGTCCGCCGGCGTCTTCGAGTATGAAGACGAAAAGGGCCGGCGCATCCTCCGTGGCCTCGCGTTTGTGCAGGACTTCCCCGAAGACAGCGCCTGGGCCCACCCCGTGGACGGACTCGTAGCCTATGTGGATGTGGTCAACAAGGAAGTCACCCAGGTCATCGATCTGGGCGTGATGCCCATCCCGGCAGAGCACGGAAACTACACGGACCCTGAACTGACCGGCCCGCTCCGCACCACCCAGAAGCCCATCAGCATCACACAGCCTGAAGGCCCCAGCTTCACCGTCACGGGTGGCAACCACGTCGAATGGGAAAAGTGGAGTGTGGATGTAGGGTTCGACGTCCGCGAAGGAGTTGTCCTCCACAACTTGGCCTTCCAGGACGGCGACCGGCTCAGGCCCATCATCAACCGCGCCTCCATCGCCGAAATGGTGGTGCCGTACGGTGACCCTTCGCCCATCAGGTCCTGGCAGAACTACTTCGACACCGGCGAATACCTCGTAGGCCAATACGCCAACTCACTTGAACTGGGCTGCGACTGCCTGGGCGACATCACCTACCTCAGTCCTGTCATCAGCGACGCCTTCGGCAACCCCCGCGAAATCCGCAACGGCATCTGCATGCACGAGGAAGACTGGGGAATCCTGTCCAAGCACTCCGACCTCTGGACCGGCATCAATTACACCCGCCGTAACCGCCGCCTGGTGATCTCCTTCTTCACCACCATCGGCAACTACGACTACGGCTTCTACTGGTACCTCTACCTGGACGGCACCATTGAATTCGAAGCCAAGGCCACAGGAGTGGTCTTCACCAGCGCGTTCCCGGAAGGCGGCTCGGACAACATTTCCCAGCTCGCCCCGGGGCTCGGCGCGCCCTTCCACCAGCACCTGTTCAGCGCCCGCCTGGACATGGCCATTGACGGCTTCACCAACCGCGTGGAGGAAGAAGACGTGGTCCGCCAGGCCATGGGCGAAGGCAACGAGCGCGGCAACGCGTTCTCCCGCAAGCGCACACTCCTGGCGAAAGAGTCTGAGGCCGTGCGGGAAGCCAACGCGCGCGCTGGCCGCACCTGGATCATCTCCAACCCGGAGTCGAAGAACCGCCTGGGCGAGCCCGTGGGCTACAAACTCCACTCCGAGAACCAGCCCACGTTGCTGGCCGATCCCGGCTCATCCATTGCCAAGCGTGCGGCTTTCGCCACGAAGGACGTGTGGGTCACCCGCTACTCGGAGGAGGAACGCTACCCCACGGGCGACTTCGTGAACCAGCACTCCGGCGGA
Organism: Arthrobacter sp. yr096; assembly: GCF_900108925.1. NCBI lineage: Bacteria > Bacillati > Actinomycetota > Actinomycetes > Micrococcales > Micrococcaceae > Arthrobacter > Arthrobacter sp. yr096. The sequence goes on from NZ_FNYI01000005.1 coordinate 148,144, forward strand.
GCCGGCCTGCCGGCCTACGTTGCCCAGGATCGCGAGATCGACGGCCAGGACATCGTCCTCTGGCACACCTTCGGCCTGACACACTTCCCGCGTGTGGAGGACTGGCCGATCATGCCCGTGGACACCGTTGGCTTCAAGCTCCGTCCTGAAGGCTTCTTCGACCGCAGCCCCGTACTGGATGTGCCGGCCAATGCCTCGGGTTCGAGCTGCCACAGCGCCGCTGCCGGTGAACACAGCGCCGCTGCCGGTGAACACGGCGCCGCTGCCGGTGAACACAGTGAACCCGCCGGGCACTGCCACTAGAACCGCTCCGGGACACGTAATGACCACGACGGCGGGACGGGTCCGGTCAGCCGGGCCTGTCCTCCATCCCCGGATCTGCGCAGCGCTCACTGCCGTCTCATGCCTGGTGCACCTCTGGCTCGCGGCCTCGGGGCACCACAGCGCCTGGCTGGGGATCCTCATGATCGGCTTGGCGGCCGTCTGCGTCCCCTGCACAGTTCACATCTGGCGCCACAGCCGGGTAGGGGCGCTCCACCAAGTGACCCTCTCCGCCCTTGCCATGGTGGCCCTGCATGCTGTCCTGCTGTTCGGAGCGGGTGGTGCCGGCCACGCCCACGGCGGCAGGCCGGCGTCGAACGCTGTTGATACTTCCGGCGCCGCTGGGCTGTTGCTGGTGATCGGCTTGGAGATCACGACGGCGTTGCTCGCCGCCACGCTGGTGGCGCGGCTCCGGCGTCGGGGTGCTGTGGCGTCCTGACCTAAACCTTCCGCAGCAATGGCCCATCTTTGCCGCGGTCACGCCCAACAACTGCTGGCAGGCCGCGTTGAGCGGAGCCAATGATGGGCTGGAAGCGACCAGACATCTTGTGCTCTGTGATCCCGGTGCCACAATTGAGCCATGGCCGCAGCGTGGTCCATTCGTGAGGGGTTCCGCAGCGGGCCTGACCCGGATGCACTACGCCGTCCCTTGTTCTACGCGGCACTCGTGGTCTTCGCCGTAGTAGTCCTGGCCGAGGTGGGCATGTCCCTCCTGCTGGGCCAGACCGCCGTCGACCCCGTTTCGGCGGCCGAGGCGGACAAACTGGGTGTGCCGTTGGACGTGTTCCTCAAGACCCAGCGGGCGGATGCCGATCCGCCCGGTGCCGGGATCGGATTCCTGGCGTTCCTGGACGGGTTGCTGCTGTTCACCGTGGTGATGCTGGGTCTCAGCCTCATCATGGACCTGCGAACGTACGGGCGGATCCAAGGGCTCGCGACGCTGATCGTGACACTGCTCTGGGTCATTGCAGCGTTCCTCACGGCGATGCTGGCGCTCGCCAAGCTGTTCCTGATGATCGGCCTGTTCGTGGCTGCGCCGTTTGGGACCATCGCTTACCTGGCCCTGTGGGGGAGCTTTCCCAAGGGACAGGCTGCGGCGATCCTAGGCCTGCTGCTGGTGCTCAAGATCGTTTTCGCCGTGCTGCTGATCCTGAGCCAGCCGAAGTTCTTCAAAGTCACTGGCCTGGTGGTCCTGCTGGTGGTGTCCGTGCTCCTCCAAGTGATCCTGGGGCTGATACACGGCTTCTTGCCCGGGCCGCTGGTGTCCATTGGGGACCAGTTTTGGGCGCTGATCACCGTGGTGGTGGCACTGGTGTGGGCGCTGATCATGCTCATTGCGTCCATCCCGGCGATCATCAACGCACTGCGGGTGAGCGGCTCGGCGGGGGACTAGATCACCCTCCAGCGCCGCGGGTTCGCGGGAAGCCTGCCAGTTCGTACGGAAGTTTCCGGCGAGTGGGCAGCTTTCCCGCTACTTCGTGGTGCCTCAAAGCGAAAGCCGCGTCAGCTTGTCCGGGTTGGACAGCTGACGAAGCTCCCGGATGCTCCCGTCCGGGCAGGTGTTGATCACCATAATGTCGGAGCGGCCGTGATGCCTGAGCACCAGGGCCGCTCCTCCGTTGACCTCAATGATGTGGGCACTGACTGGCTGCATCGGATCGAAAACGGCCGCCTTGCCGAGGATGCCCGTAAAGAAGCGCGCGATCCTCACGGCACCGAACAGCGGGTTCATGGCGCTCTTGACCGTTCCGCCGCCATCGGCCCACAGCACGGCATCGCGATCGAGCATGGCTACGACTGTCTGGATCTGGCCCTGTTCAATGGCGTTCACCAGTTTCTCCAACGCAGCGCGGTCCTTGGCGCGGGGAACAGGCGCTTCGGGATCGATCTCCAGGCGGCGTTCGGCTCGGGAAATCAGCTGGCGCACGGCGGCAGGCGTCTTTTCCAGGATGTCGCCGATTTCCGGGGCGGACATCCCGAAGGCACGGTGAAGCACCAACGCGGCCCTTGCCTCGGGAGCCAGTTGCTCGGCGAGGTGCAGCAACGTCAAGGACAAGAGCTCCCTGTTGGCCACCGTCTCCTCCGGAAGACTGGAAGTATCCACCGGTTCGGGCAGCCACGGGCCCGTGTACTCCTCCCGCACGGCTGCGAGCTGGCGCACGCGATCCACGGAACGGCGCACACACACGGTGGTCAGCCAAGCCGGCCACGAATCCACCGTGACCTCCGCCTGACGCTCCTGCCGCACGGCGTCGATCGCAACCTCGGAGACGACGTCCTCCGCATGGCCAAAGTCGCCCAGCATCCGGTACGCGATCCCCAGAAGCCGGTTGCGTTCGCTCTGCCACGCCACCGTGGCCGACACCCCAAGAGTCATGCCATCCACGCTACCTTTCAGACCACCGGGTTCTTTTCATCCACCGGTGGCTCCATCTGCGTGCTCACGGCAATCCGGTTCCAGACGTTGATGGTGGAGATGGCCAGGATCAGGCCACCCATCTGGCTGTCGTCGAAGTGCGTGGCCGCCGCATTCCAAATGTCGTCGGTGACTGTCTCCGGGCCCAGCTGCGTCACGGCGTCCGTCAGAGCCAGAACGGCCTGTTCGCGGGCATCGAAGAAGACCTTCGAATGCCGCCAGGCGGCCACGGCATGCAGTTTTCGGGCCGGAATCCCACGCTTTGCGCCGTCCGTTGCGTGCATATCCACGCAGAAACCACACCCGTTGAGGATGGATGCGCGAAGCTTGATGAGCTCGTACAAGTCCGGGTCCACGGACTTGCGGGCGTAGCCTTCCAGCCCGATGACGGCGGCGTAGCCGAGCTTGTTGCTGCGGCCGATGTTGATGCGGGGCATGATGTTTCCCTTCGGTGATGGAGCCTTACATCAGGGATGTCGGATCCGACGCCGAAAGTGTGACACCTTAGGGCGCATCTGCGGGACGGTTCCTGTACGCAGCAAGATAAGTGGAAATGCGGCGGACTGCCTCTTCGATGTCTCCCACGGCAGGCAGGATCACAAAGCGGAAGTGGTCCGGCGTGGGCCAGTTGAAGGCCGTTCCGTGGGACACCAGGATCTTCTGTTCCTGGAGTAGTTGCAGGACGAACTTCTCATCCGAGGCGATGGGATAGATTTCCGGGTCCAACCGGGGGAACAGGTACATGGCGCCCGCAGCGGGTACGCAGCTGACGCCCGGGATGGCCGTCAACAGTTTCCATGCCAGGTCCCGTTGCTCGCGCAACCGGCCGCCGGGCCGGATAAGGGCCTCGATGCTCTGGTATCCGCCGAGGCAGGTTTGGATGGCATGCTGGGCTGGAACATTGGCGCACAACCGCAGCGAGGCCAGCAATTCCAGGGACTCCCGGTAGGCGGCGGTTGCGGTCAGGGGGCCGGTGACAGCCACCCAACCAGCCCGGTATCCGGGCATGCGGTACGCCTTGGACAGGCCGCTGAATGTCAGAACACACACGTCCTCGGCCACTGCGGCGGTGTGGATGTGGGGTGCATCGACGTACCGGATCTTCTCGTAAATCTCATCTGAGAACAGCACCAGGTCATGCTTCCGGGCCAGGGAGGCGAACTGCTCCAGGATGTGCCGCGGGTACACGGCGCCGGTGGGGTTGTTCGGGTTGATGATCACGATGCCCTTGGTGCGGGGCGTGATCTTCGCTTCGACGTCGGCCATGTCCGGCCACCAATTCTGGTCCTCATCACACAGGTAGTGCACGGCTTGGCCACCTGTGAGGGTCACGGCGGCAGTCCAGAGCGGGTAGTCCGGAGCCGGGATGAGGATTTCGTCGCCGTTCTCCATGAAGGCCTGCAGGGTCATGGAAATGAGCTCGCTGACGCCGTTGCCGATGAAGACATCCTCGACGCCGATGGTCATCAGTCCGCGCGTTTGGTAGTACTGCGAGATGGCCGTGCGGGCGGAGAAGATGCCCTTTGAATCGCTGTATCCCTGCGCACCACGGAGGTGGTGGATCATGTCCACCACCACGGACTCCGGCGCTTCCAGCCCGAACGGCGCGGTGTCCCCGAGGTTCATCTTGAGGATCCGGTGCCCCTCGGCCTCCATGGCCTTGGCAGCCTGAAGGATGGGACCGCGGAGTTCATAGCGGACGTTCTGGAGTTTGCTGGAGTGCTGCATCGGACGCATGGTTGATCTTTTCACGTCACCGCCCACGGCGGGCAAACACGTCTCACCGTTGCAACCTCAGCACGCACGCCTGCGGGTTGGTCATGCAAATGTTTGGCAGGGGGTCGAAGATGGGGCTCAGCCGTGGCTCAGTCCGCACCAGGACCAGCGCATTCTCGTTGACCTTGCTGCCGACGTCAGGATTCACGCCCACCACAATGCAGGGGCGGAAGAGGGGTTCAAACGCTGAGGAGAAGCACTGGGAACCCTGCGTGAAGTCCAGTTGCAGTTTGGCCGCCTGGAACGCCGCCCGTGCGTCCTCGATTCGTTGGCCCAGCACGTTCGGGACGGTAGGCCGCACCGGTACGGCTATTTCCAGGTTCACGGTACTTCCGCGGCCCACTTTGTCGCCGCCTGCGGGGTTCTGGTTCACCACGGTTCCTGCTGTGGAGGTGCTTTCCGTCTCTGTGGTTGCGGCCTTGAATCCGGCGTCTTCAATGATCTTGACGGCTTCCGCCTGCGGTTTGGTCTTCACATCCGGCACGTTGGCGTCTTTGAAAATGAAGAACAGAATCAACCCGACCACGGCCAGCAGCACCACCCCGCCGATGATCACCCACAGCCACGGAAAAGGCGTCGGCGGTTTAGGTGCCTCCGCGGCTGGCACCGTCAGCATCACCACGTGGGCTTGGTCCGCGTAGTCCTCCGGTGCGTCATCGGCGGAGTAGGCGATCAGCTTCACCGGGTAGCTGCCTGCCGACGCACCAGCGGTATCGAAGGTGACGACGTATTGTTCGGTGGCCCCGGCAGCGATGGTCCGCAGCGGGTTGGGGATGGTGGTGTAAGTTTTCGACGGCGGAGTGGTCACCTGCCCGGGAAACGCGCCGAGCACCACGCGTTCTGGATCCGTGGAGCCGTTGGTAACGGACGCGGTGAGTGAGCCCTTGCCGTCTTTGAGGACAACGTCGGGGGAGCTCAAGGTCATGGTGATGGTGGTCATGGCGCAACTCCTGGGATGGCGGTGGGATGGGCCGTTGTGGAACCGCTGACGCGTAGATGGCCTACGACGCAGAAGTGGGGTACACGCGTATCCGGGGTGGTTCGATGCATCTCAGCCTCCGGCTTCCTGGAGCTGGAGCACGCAGGGTCCAATGACCCGGCACGTGATGCCCAGCTGTCCGCCCGAGGTCCCGAAGGTGACGTCCACCGTTTTCCCGGGGCCGGAGTCCTGTTCCGCCCGGGTTCCCTGGATGAACAGGGACACGGTGACGGGCTGCTGCGGAGCGAGCCGGGCGCGTTTGGTGGGCGGGCCGAAGGAGAACAGCCCGCCGCCGAATTCCTTGACGTCCACAACGCACGCCCCCGTCACCACCAGCTGGGTGTCCGAGGCAGAACAGGAACCGTCCGATATTGAGAGATCCGCGGCGGTCAGCCTGGCGCCCTTGCCGGCGTCGGCGAACCCGCCCTGCCAGTCCGCAGCGGCGTCGTTGTTCCCACCGCCGCAACTGACCCCAGACACCAGCACCAGGAGCGCGATCACCCCACAGGCGATCACCACCAGGATGGGTGTCCGGTTCTCCTTATTCATGGGCGCGCACCTTATTCATCGGCGCGCACCAGGACCTGGTCCGTTACGTGCGCGGGCTTCACGCCTTTGACGATCCGCCGCACCAGCTCCACCTGCCCGGCCGCTTCCGCCGGGACCGTGACTTTGATGTGGAACGCGCCCGGCACGGACTCGACGTCGAAACCCGGAACTCCCGTGGCCAGGTGCAGGAAACGCGTGAGCCCGTCTACCGTTCCCCGCCGCGCCGAGAGCTGGGCAGCAGCGGCAATCAGGTCCCGCTGGCGGGCGACCGGCAGAGTGCCGGAACCTCCGGCCGCACCTTCCGCGCCCGGCAGGGTCAGCCAATCCAGATCCACCCAGCGGCTCAGGAAAGGAACCAACGACGACGGTGCCCGCCCAGGGTCCGGGACGGTATGGAGACGGTCCAAGACCCGCCGGACGGGCTGATGCATGTCCTCAGCCACGGCAAGCAGTGCCTGCATGGGGGCGCTGGTGTCCGCCGCCACCTGGAATACTTCGGGCAGGACCTTGAGCAGCATGGACTCCGGCGGGCGTGTTGGCTCAACCATTGCCGTGGACCACCTCGATCCTGTGGTCACCCGAGCAGAACAGCCAGGTATCAGGAAGCGTCACAACATCGTCCACCATCCGTCGCGTGCAGCTTTCCCACGTCAGGGCATCGTCCCTGCTGCGATAGATCCCCCGGGGACCTGCCGCGAGGACCACAGCTCCTCCATCAGGAAGGACGGCCCCTGATACCCCGCGGACGGGCTCAAACCGCGTCCTGTCCCGCAACGGCAGATTGCAGTTCACATCCGGTATGCTCCAGTGCGCCGATGCCTGGCCCAGCTGCAAACGGAGGACCCCTCCGCTTTGTGTGGCCGCATACGCGGCGCTGCCCATGACGTGCACACCCCAACAACTGCCACCGGTCCAGCCCGCGCTGAACTGCTCCCAGGCATTCATGAAGGACTCATCGAAATCCGTGCGTCCCAGTTCGTCGATCTTGAGCCGCAGGCATCCCGTACCGGTGCCCTCCGGGACGGCCCGGCCCAGCCACACGTAGCTCGCGCCGCCGTCGTACTGCACTGTCATGCAGCGGATGTCCTCGCCGGCCGCCTTGACCTGTTTGAAGCTGCCGGCGGTCCCCGCGTCGGGGGAGAGCCAGACGCCGGCCGAAGCCTCCGCGGCCACCACCACGCCGGTCCTCCCACGGACATCCACCAAGGCATCCACGGCGTAGAAGCCGCGATCCGGCTGGGAAGTGTCCACCACATTTTGCACAGGGATGGCACCCCGGCTGACCGGAAGTTCGTAGAGCCCGCGCTCGCCGGCAAGCAGCAGCAGCGGCTCGCCTTGACGGTCCACCCAGCACAAATCCGCCACCACGAAGCCCAGCTCAGCTGCCTTGCGCCAGGATTCCCCCAGGTCCTCGCTGATGTAGATCCGCGATCCGTTTCCGGCGACAGTGCTGACCGCCACCATGCCAGGGTGCCGTTCGGGGCCCGCCCGGCCCGGTGCCGGCGAAAGGAACGGTGCGATTGCGCGGACGGTTTCCTCGTCCGTGCCGCCCTCTGACGTGTCCCCGAATTCTGCACACGCCTCCCACCCGTCGGCGGCGTTGGTGGTGCGGAACAGCATGCCGTCCTGCGCCACGAACCAGGTGCTGTCCTGGCCCTCCGCCTGCACCAAGGACATGGCGTCGGTGTCCGGAACCTTGTCCACTTCCAACCGGACGCGATCCACGTACTGCACGCCGGGCTCGGCTTCCTCCATGGCACGGTACAGATTGGACACGCGGAGGGGCTTGCCGAAACCCGATCCGTAGCTCGATGAATCCGGGCTCAGCGGACTGATCCCTTCGGACAACCGGCCCACGATCCTGGCCTTCACGGCCTCGGCATCCTCATCGGGACGGACAACGATCCTGGCGTCCACCACCACTTGTTTGTAGAGACCCCAGCGCACCACGGGATCGGCGCCCACCGTGGACCGCCTGCGCAGGTATTTTTCCACCTCCAACCGCACTTCGTCCCTTGACTGGGCGGCAAGTTCCGCTGCCCGGAGGGGCTGATGGGCGGCTGTGCGGGTTCCGGGGACGAACGGCACCAGCACAATCTCCACTTCCCCCGGCTTCGCGAACGCCCACAGATCCTTGCGGGTGAACGCCCGCGCGCGGCCCACCCCGCCGTGGCGGCGGGCCAGGACCTCGTAGTCGCGGACGGTCACGGCGCGGTCGCGGGCTTGGAAGTCCTGAGGAGCACGCCGGAGGGCGTTCTCCAGTGACTCTCCGTCACGTCCCCCGGTAGCGGGCTCCGGATTCGTGACCTTGGCCCCCGGGACAGGCGAGCGCAGCACCGTCAGCTGTCCCGCCCCGACATTGCCGCCGGCACCGCCGCCACTGCGGAACCACGCGCGGACCTCAGCGCCAGGGGCCGGCACCTGGCTTTGGTCCGTCCGCCCTGTGGACTCTTCGTCCCACCAAGCGAACATTGCGACGCCGGCAGTCCGGTCGATCCGAACCGGCACCTCGCCGGGCCTCGCGTCGGCAAACGCCTCCACCTCCTGGCAATACCGGAACCGCTTCCCGTCCACCAACACAGCCTCACCGCTGCTGAGCCGCGTCCCTGCCGGAACCTCGACGGCGACTGCCAGGCCTGCGCCGGAAACGATCGGTGCGTTGGGGATCACCAGGCTCTGGCCGGGGCGGCCGGTACCAGTACCGATCAGTACGGCGTCGTACAAGGTGACATCAGCTGCCGGGACCAGCACGCTGGTCCTGCCGGACTCCAACGTGGCTGCCGCCGTCGTCGTGAATACGGGCTGGGGCTGACCCGGAACGCCGGGCGGGCAACTGACCTGGGTGCCGCGGGGGATACGGATTTCCTGGGCTGTTGTTGTGCCTGCTGCCGAGGCTCGACTGAATTCCAGCATGGTTTCGGCCGTGCTGGGCGGGCAGAGGGACGTGCCCAGCAGGTTCAGATAGACGGCATAGAGCTTGTCCGGCACACGGTTAAGCCGGTACATGAGGGTGTCGGTGAGGTAGGCGAAGGCCTCAATGATGGTGACGCCGGGATCGTGCACTGAGAGGTCGGTCCACTCCGGAGCGAGCTGTTGGATACGTTCACGGGCGCCTGCCACCAGGTCCGCGAAGCTGCGGTCGTCCAGGTTGGGCACGGGAAGGCTCATGCTGCACCTCCGGATTCCACGGGCAGGGCTATGGCGATCTCATCTTCAAGCTGCGTGGTGCGGACGCGGTACCGCAGCCGGACCTCCAGGACTTCAGGATCCTCGGGGGAACGGGCCGCGTCCAAGGACAAGACAGTAATGCGGCGCTCCCACTGCTCCACGGCCCTCGCCACGTAGTGGATGGCGAGGCCGGCGGTGGTGTCGTCGGCAGGAGCGAACGCCAAGCGGAACAAGTGGCAGCCATACGTGGGGCGGTTCACGCGCTCGCCGGGCCTGGTGCTGAGCAGGAGGAGCAAGGCCTGGCGCACCGAGGCTGCGTCCGTCACCGTTGCGAGTCTGCCCGCCGGCGTGATCCTCAGCCCCGGAACCCCGGCGCTGGAGTCGAAGTCCGGGTGGATGAACGCCACCGACTTATATCGCGGAGTACTCATGGCTGTGCCTTGATCATGCCGTTGACCCCACCATTGTTTGGCCGGGACGGCGGACGGTGTACTTCACGGCACCCGGGGGAGTGCCGTCAGTGAAGCCCTCCACCGTGTCCAGGCATACGGCCTTGCCGCCGATGGTGATGAACGTTGAGTAGCCCTTGGTCACCGGCATGGTCTTGTTGCACGGCGTGATGTTGATGCCGATGTGGGGGCACATGCTGATGTCCCGGCCTTGGGGATCAGTGGCCACCAGGATGGGTGATTCCTTGATGTGGACCCATTGCTGTGAGGCTACGTTTTCCACTTTGCCGTCGTGTCCGCATCGCAGGATTGCTTCCTGGACCAGGATCTTCATGGCTATGCCTCCTCGAAGTCCACTGATTTGGCCCGGATCTTCATGGCCTTGCCCGGGGCCTCCAGGACCAGATCCGTGGCCGAGGTGATGCGGAGCTTGTCCGGTCCGAGCTCCACGGACGAGCCGTGTCCGTCCGTGAAGCTGACGGTGCGGGCGCCGCCGTCGAGCATGATCTGTTGACCGTCAGCACTGCGGAAGGTGTAGCGGCTCCCGCGAGGGGTGTTGACGCCGTTGTCCGGAGGTTGTTCGCTGCCGTACAGGCCGCCCAGGATGATGGCTTGAGCGGGATCTGTTGCCGGGAGGAGGACCAGCACGTTGTCCCCGGGAGCCGGTGGAACCACCAATCCCTTGGCTGTGCCTGCGCCCATTGTCAGGACCGGTGCCCAGTTGGTTGTCAGATCGGGGTACGCCGGGAGCCTCACCTGGGCGCGGCCCCGGCCTTGGGGGTCGTCCACATCGGTGATGGTCCCCAGGGTGATGACGTCCGGGCGGCGCTCCGGGGCGGAGCTGGGTGGCCGCGTGGTGACGGTGGTTTCGTAGCCGGTCCCGTCCAGTCGATGGGCGGCACTGGCGATCAGATAGGTTCCCTCGATGCTGGGCGCCACTCCCTTGATCCTGACCCTGCCGCCTGCCCGCAGGCGCGGAGTGCCTTCCGCGACGAAGACCCCAGTGACCTGGCCTGCAGTTCTCGTGTCCAGCTCAGCCTTGGCCAGGGCGTCGGCGAGCGCGGTGGATTCGAGGATTTCGTTGTCCCTCCTCAGGTCGCCGCCCGCACCGACGCTGGCCAGGGACGGATCCGCTGTGACCTGGGCTTTGGCATTGCTGTTGGTGGTCCCGGCGTGATGGATGGACGCGTCCTCGCTGCGCCAGCCATTGGTTTGGGCGCCCGCATACGCGGGTTCCTGGCTGAGTTCGATTTCCGCGGAATGAAGGGATGCCCCCAGTGTGAGCTCCAAGGGTTCGCCTTCGCCGTCGAGCCCTGTCAGCCTCAGGGTGCCGTCGTGCACCACCGGGTAGGCGCCAACGCGAGCGCTCTGCTCCACCAAGAGACTCAGGTCCGTGCGGGCGCACTGGTACACCTGGCCCAGCCGATCGCCGCCGCCCACCACATCCAACCCCGTGCCTTCACAGAGTTTCCGTGCCAGCCCGGACAGGTCCACGTCGTCGTGGAGCCGGGTGAATTGGCGTTTCCGGAGGCGGTGCAGGGCATCGTAGGCCCGGACCCGGATTTCCTGGCCCAGGTCCGAGCCGTAGCTGTACTCCACCACGGTCACTTCGCCCACGAACAGGGGCGTCCGGTGGCCGCCGAGCTCCACGCGGAGGGCGTCCCCTGGGGCCGGATCCACTCCGCCCCTGGCTGCGGCTGTACGTCCGGGGCCAGGCCGCCAGCTGATCAAGCACTGCGCCGGGCGTGCCAATGAGCTGAGCACATTGACGGAGACGATTGCCGCGGTTTCCGCTGTGCTCAGTCTTCTCCTGCCGAGGGTGACTATGAGTTCGGGGAGGCCCTGGAGTTGCCTCATGGTGTTTGCCTCATGGTGTTTCGCCCATGGGCGGGACGGCCAGCGGTCCGTTGAAGCGGGCGGGATCGTCGATGTTGTTGTACTCCAGGAGCAGCTTCCACAGCAACGGTGTGCCGAACGCTTCCACGGACAATCGCCCCAACTCAGCCGGGGGGACCTCTGGAAGGAAGTCGCCGCCGTCGGACATCAAGGCGTCCCTGTCCGTGCTGCCGTCACCTGCCACCGGAAGTGTGTCAACAGGAGGTGCCGTCAGGTCCACGGCAGGGAGTCTTTGCGCGAGTTCGTAGTTTTCGCCGCCTTCCTGGTCCGCGGCCTGGCCGACCCTCACAAAGACCATGCGCATCCACGATCTGAGCGGTGAGCCGTCCGGTGCGAAACGGTCGAAGCGCTCCGCCACCTCCGTCACGATCCCCGGCACATTCCAGGCCCGGCCCCACACGAACCTGACCGACGGCGGCCGGCGCTGACGCTCCACCTCGGCACTGTTTTCAGCCAGGGCCCAGATGGGCCGCGTCATCTGGCGAACATCCTGAACATGGAGCGACGCCGGCGCGAGGTCGACGTCGAACAACAGATCCAGCCGCAACTCTGTGTGGCCGCCACCGGTGAAGAGCAACGGATCGTCCGCCAGCCCGCTGCCGCTCAGCTTGCCGCCCGCGGATCTCCGCGGCTCAACACCGGCCGAGCGTTGCATCACCACGGTTTCCGGGTTGAGGAGGCAGCCGAGGTGTTCCCCGGTGTCCTCGATCAGGAAGGCGACGCGTTCCATGTCAGACCGCCGCCTGTTCCTGGTAGAGCCGGGCTTGGCGGTTTACGGCGTTGGTGAGCGCGGTGGCTGTTGCTTGCGGGCTCTGTGTGGGTGTGGGCCGCGGGGTGAGCTCTGGCCACTTCCCGGCGAGCGGCGGAGCGAGCGTGTGGACCCCGACTGTGCTGGGAGTGCTGGGAGTGCTAGGAGTGCTGGGGTGTCCTTGGGGCCCGGGTTCGTGGCGGTGGGGTTCATTGCGTTGGGGTTCATTGCGTTGGGGGGTGTGTTGTGGGGCCCGCTCTGCGCCCTCCGAGGGTCCGGAAGCACGCAGAGTGGGCCCCTCAAGGGGTGGTGCTTCGCGAGGACCGCGTTGCGGGGCCAGCTCTGCGCCCCTCGTGGGCCCGGGAACACGCAGAGTGGGCCCAGCAACGAAGGACGGTGCCTGGGGAAGGGAACTTGGCGGAGCCGGACGAAGCTTCAGCACAGGATCTCGTTGCGGGGCCTTCTCTGCGCCCCAAGCACGGGCCAAAGGGCGCTCACTGGGCCTCACAACGGGTATGGGGGTGTGTTGCGGGGCCTGTTCTGCGCCCCTGGAGCGTGTCCAGAGGCGTAGAGCGGGCCCCACAACTGGACCTGCTTCAGGTTCCTGGGAGCCGGAGGATTGCCGGTTCCCGGAAGAGGGGTGCGGGTCGGAAGGCTGAGCTGGATCTGGCGAGGAGGATTCGGGCGAGCTCGGGATATGTAGGAATGGGCCGGGCTGAGATACCTGGACGCGTTGGGCACCTTGTGGGGCCTGCTTTGCGCCGCTCAAGCGCTCCCAAGCACGCAGAGCGGGCCCCACAACGGGAAGGGCTCGGCCTGCGGGAAGGGCTCGGCCTGCGGGGGCAGGTTTGGGGGAGGGGCCAGAGGACGGGGTGGCCGGGGAAGGGCCAGAGGTGGCCGGCGTGGCCGGCGTGTGTTGTGGGGCCCGCTGTGCGCGCCTAAGACGGGGCCAAGGGCGTAGAGCGGGCCCAGCAACGGGTGGGGCCAGCCCGGCGTCGCGGAGTAACCGGACCCAATGCTCGGGTGCGTCGTCGGTGTCGAAGGCGCGCACCGGCGTCGTGCCTTCCGGGGAATCGGGCCCCACAGACTCGAAAGTCCCACGCGGCCCACGATCCAACCAGGCAGCCGCGTCCCGCAGTCGGCGTGCAGCGGCCTGCCTCCAGGAAAACCCGGGGTCAGGCGACGGGAGCGCGGGCATCGTCGAGCTCCAGGCGGTCGTACGCAATGCTGAGGGATTCGATGGCGAGGTCCTTGCCCATGGCGTCCAAGGGTGCGCCGAACCAATCGCAAGGCCAGGCCCCCAAGAGGTTCCAGCGCCGTACTTCCACGGATCCGGCGTCGTTGAGCATTGCGATGGACACGTTGCGTCGCTCCACTGTGCCGTCCACGGCTTTGAACAACCACTGGAGCATTTCGGTGGAATCGGTGAGCCCGTACTTCAAAGTGACGGGCGAATATTCCACTTGGCCGGGGATCACGCGCACTGTGCTGTTTTCGCCGCCGGAGCGGTAGAGGATGCGGCCGATTTTCAGGCCGAGGCCCTCCACCTTGGTGAAGTGGCCCTGGACCACGCCTTGGATGACGAGCTTGAAGTTGTACGCCCGGTACGGGTCAACCACATTGCCCGGCTGGGCGGCAGGCGTTGGGGTTGTCATGTCAGGCTCCTGCGCTCTCTGTCTCGCTGGTGTTGTCCGCAGACTGCATGAGTTTGAAGATCACGAACTCGGCGGGTTTCACTGGCGCTATCCCGATCAGGGTGACCACTTGCCCGGCGTCGCGGACCTCGGGAGGGTTGGTTTCCTCATCGCATTTGACGAAGAACGCCTGTTGAGGAGTAGTCCCCAGCAGTGCGCCGTCCCGCCAGACGTTGGTGAGGAAAGCGCCGATGTCGCGGCGGATCGACTTCCACAGCGTGTGGTCATTGGGCTCGAACACCACCCAGCGCGTCCCGTCGGCCACCGATTCCTTGATCATGTTGGTCAGCCGCCGCACGTTCACGTAGCGGTATTCGCTGGCCTCGGGTGCCTTGGTCCGGGCACCCCAAATCCGGATACCCTCGCCCGGGAAATAGCGGATGCAGTTAACACCTGCCGGGTTCAAGACCTCCTGCTCGCCACGGCTCACGCGCCGAACCAGATCAATCGCACCCTGGATGGGCTCGTTTGCCGGCGCCTTGTGGACGCCGCGGGTCGCGTCAACGCGCGCCCACACTCCTGCAATATGGCCCGACGGCGGTTGCGTCACCTTTTTGCCGGACACGGGATCGATCATCACGATCCACGGATAGTACAGGGCTGTGTATCCACCGGGGGATTGAGGGGCGCCGAGGTCCTCCTGTTCGTCGTCGTCTCCTTCCGACGTCGCCGCCCGGGTAAGTGCCCCGACGTCGTCCACTTTCTCAACCGTGTCCATGATCGCCATACGGTCCTGGCGCAGCGGATGTTCCACGTGGGCCTGGAGCGCAGCGTAGGCTTCGGCGGTGGCGAAACCGGGTGCAGCCACCATGGAGAGGTCGTCCACGGCCTCGAACAACGTGAGTCCCGTGGGCTTGGACGCCGTCCCGGTGAGGGTGCCGTTCGGGCCGATGTTCACCACATAGCAACGACTCCCTCCGTTGGAGAAGAAGCCGTACACAGCGTTGGAGAGCGGTGTTCCCGCTGTCGCGTTCCCGACGTATTGGTCCACGAACTGGGTCCAGTTGTCCAGCACCCGCAACTCATCCACCAGCGCGTCCTGGTCCGGGGCCACGCCCACGAAGCCGGCAATGCTGGTGTTGACCTGCCCGATCGCGCGGGCGCCGCTGGGCACTTCCTGAACGTAAACGCCCGGCGCCTGATAGTTCGCCATGTTGCGCTCTCTTTCCTGCCCGCGTCAGCGGGTGCTTAGGTCCACCGAATGATGACCGGGAGGCTGCTGGTACTGGCAGAAACTTCCCGTTCAGTGCCGCGTACAGCCACGGCAAAATGCTGGAGTTCGTCCGCCGAGGCCAGGACCTCAAAGTGGCCGGTCGCATCGCTGACAACGGCTGTGGCGGAGGAGTGGGCGTGGATATAGGCGTCGGGGATGCCTTTGTTGTGGGCATCCACCAAGCGTCCGTGGATGCGGCGGGCAACGCCGGTCTTGGCAATGAGTGGTTCAAGGACGGGAGGTCCGGAAGGCTCTTCGAAGCGAAGGGCCACCGGAATGCGGACCAGGAACCCCAGCCCTTGCCGGATGGCGCCGGAGTATTCCTCGGGGCGGAATTCGCCGGTGGACACCACGGAGTACTGGCTGTGGCGCTCCACGGCCAGCAATAGGTGCTCCATATTGTCGAGTTGTTCGGGCCCGTGGCATTCCACGGCAACCCTGAGTTCGAGGTCCAGGACGGGGCCGTCACGCCGGGACCTTCCCACACGGTTGAGCGTGACGGAGTGGACGGTGACCGGAGCGTCGGGTGGCGGAACCCCGGCGGTGGGCGAGCCGTCGTCGAACCTTACGCGCTGGGGAGCGACGGCGTCGGAAAGTACCCCAAGAAGGTCATACAGCGACGAACGCACATAGCCCACGGCAATCCCCAGCTGGACAGATCCATAAATGCAACTGGGAATAGGTTACCCCCGCAGTTGCCCGTAGTCACTGGGGTTTCAGGGGTATCTCCATTCGATTGAGTCAGTGCTGGGGCGGGCGATAGGAGTAGCGGTACTCCGACGGCGAATATCCAAAGGCGGTCTTGAAGGCCCGGGAGAAACTCGACGCGTCGGTGAAGCCCCAGTGCATCCCGACGGCGGACACTGGTCGCGTCTGCAGCCGTGGGTCCACCAGGTCCGTGCGGCACTTCTCCAGCCGCTGCCGGCGCAACCATGCACTCACGGTGTCCTGGCGTTCTTCGAACAGCTTTTGGAGGTAGCGAACCGAGACGTTGTGCGCAGCCGCGATGTCGCTGACCGTCAGCTCAGGGTCGCCGAGGCGGCCCGCGACGAACGCTTCGATCCGCTCCATGAGCGCGAGCCGTTCGTGCGACAGGGGCGACGACGGCGGCACCCGCTCGGCGAAGACGGCGGAGATCAGGTTCATGAGGGCATCCGAAACGGTGGCGGCGTCGGCCACGGCCCCTTCGTGGAGTTGCTTGGCAACTGCTCCGAGGAGGGCGGAGGTCAGCGAGCCCAGGCCCTGGCGGCCTGAAACCCTGGACGCCGTGAGAGTGGCGATGCTTTTCCGGTTCAGATGCAGGGCCTCCGGCGGGAACATGACCACCATCATCTTGAAGGCGTCGTCGAAGTAGAGGTCGTAGGGTCGGGTGGTGTCGTAGATGGCGAAGTCCCCTGGTGTCAGCGCAGCTTCGCGTCCGTCCTGGGCTACCACGGAGTAGCCCCTCAGCTGGAGGCCCAGTTTCACCAGCCCTGGGTCATTTGCCGCGATCTGGCGGTGGTCCCTGCTGACATGGCTCGCTGTTCCGGACACGGCGCTGAGGAAGACCGGTCCGACTGTCTGGTTGATGAGTCCGCCGTCGAAATCTCCTGGGTCCCTGGCCACCACGGACAGCGGGACGAAAGCGTTGTTGACGGCCTGGTTCCACGCGTCAAAACGATCGGTCCTGGCGAGGGCCGTGGTGTTGAACTCTTCGCGCGGCTGTTTGGCGATGACACCGGTCACGTCGGCTCTCCTTTGAAATGACGCTGCGGGACTTGGGTGGCGGCTCCTCCAGTCTCCCATGACTGGCGGCGTTGCCGTGATCCGCATCACAAGCGTGCGGATGGTGCGCAGTGCTGTGCGCACCGGGTCAAGAATCCCGACGGCGGTGGGCGGCAGACTGCTGGGGAAGGCACACTTTCATGCCCGTTCAAGGAGGAACCCCATGGCTGAAAACCCCATCCACCGTTCGGATTATGTAGTGGTCGGTGCAGGCTCGGCAGGCAGCGTTGTTGTGCGTCGCCTGCTGGATGCGGGGCACACGGTCCACGTCATCGAAGCCGGATCCGTGGACACCGATCCCAATATCCACAGCCCCCAGGGTTGGCCGCTCCTGCTGACGGGCGCCAACGACTGGGCGGTGATGACTACGCCCCAGAAGCATGCCCACAACCGGAGCCTCTATTGGCCGCGCGGCAGGGTGCTGGGCGGCAGCAGCTCACTCAACGGCATGATCTACATTCGCGGGCATAAAAACGATTACGACTCCTGGGCCGCCAATGGAGCAGAGGGCTGGTCCTGGAATGAGGTCCTGCCGTTGTTCAAAAAGTCCGAAGACCATGAGGACGGTGCCAACGACTTCCATGGCAAGGGCGGGCCACTCCACGTGGAACGGATTGCCCGGCGGCACCCTGCTGCCCAGGCTTTCGTGGACGCCGCCAAGGCGCTTGGCCATACGGAAACGGAGGACTTCAACGGAATCCAGATGACCGGCGTCGGGTTCAACCACACCACCACCAAGGACGGGAAACGGGCCAGTGCCTGGCAGAGCTTCGTGGCGCCGGTACTGAACCACCCGAACCTGACGGTCAACACGGACGCGCTGGTCAGCCGGATAGTCGTCGACGGCGGGCGGGCCACCGGCGTCGAATACCACCGTGACGGTGAGGTGCTCCGCGCGGATGCCGGCGCGGAGGTGATCATCAGTGCCGGTGCAATTGGCTCCCCGAAGATCCTGCTCCTCTCCGGCATCGGTCCGGCCGCGCAGCTGCGGTCCGTAGGGATCGACTCGGTGGTGGACCTGCCTGGCGTGGGCGAGAACCTCCACGATCACTTGCTGGCGGGAAATATCTACGAGGCACAGGAGCCACTGGTGGCCGGCCGGCACAACCTCTTGGAAAGCCAGCTCTACGCCCACAGCAACCAGACGGATGAAGAAGCGCCGGACCTGCAGCCACTCTTCCTCCACCTCCCGTACCCAACAGATGGCGGGGCTGCACCCGAACACGGCTACACCATTGCGCCCGGGATCGTTCGGCCCCGGTCGCGCGGCACGCTGCGGCTGTCCTCGGCTGATCCGGCCGCTGCGCCGTTGGTGGATCCGAACATCCTGGCCGACGAGTACGACGTTGAGGCGCTGGTGGACGCCATTGTTCTGTGCCGCGAGATCGGCCAGCAGGAGGCCTTCGCCCCGTTCCGGAAGTCCGAGTTCACGCCTGGTCCCGGCGTCCAGTCCCGCGATCAGCTCCGCGAGTTCGCGCGGCAGGTAGCCGGGACCTATCACCACCAAGTCGGCACCTGCAAGATGGGCGTTGATGACCTCTCCGTGGTGGATCCGCAGCTCCGTGTCCGGGGAATCGAAGGTCTGCGGGTGGCGGATGCCTCGATCATTCCGTCCGTGCCAAGCGGGAACACCAACGCCCCGTCCATCATGATCGGCGAGAAAGCGGCGGAGCTCATTCTCGGCGCATAATCCCACGACGGCCAACCCAAGCAGGTGCCAGCACTTGCTGTCACCTGCTTGGCTGACATCAGGCGAGGCCCGGAACGCGATCGGTGATGGTGAAGGACTTCTTGGTGCTGACTGCGGCGCCCGGAGTGGTGACGTAGTCCAGCACCCGGAAGTCTGCGGTCATGGCGTCCTTGGTGATGCGCGTGTTCACGTAGCCGCGGTTGTCGTTGTAGAACTTCAGGTGCGGGTTCCACGCCATGGTGGGGTCAGTAGTGGAACCATTACCGTCGCCGGTGGAAGTAATGGAGGAGCACACCAGTTCAGAGCCCACCACGGCTGCCGCCGGGTCCTTGTAGTCCACCTTGAGGTCGGTGGCCCAGTGGCGGTGAACGTCGCCGGTGAGTACGACGGCGTTGCGCACCTTGGCGTCCACCCAACCTTGGGTGATGCGGCGGCGGGAGGAAGCGTAACCGTCCCAGCCGTCCATGGAGACGTCGTCGATGTCCGGCGCCTTGTCCCGGTCCCGCTCGGCGAAGAAGACCTGCTGGCCCAGGATGTCCCAGCGCTGCGTGGAGTTCTTGAAGCCGTCCAGCAGCCACTTCTCCTGCTCGGCACCGGTGATGCTGCGGTTCTCGGCCAAGCGCTCGGCCACATTCTTCCGCCAGCCGTCACCTGCGAGCTGATCGTCCCGGTACTGCCGGGTGTCCATCATGTGGAAATTGGCCAGCTGGCCCCACTGGATGGTCCGGTAGATCTTCATGTCGAACCCGGCGGGAACGGATGACCGGCGTAGCGGCATGTTCTCGTAGTACGCCTGGAAGGCCGCCGAACGGCGCTGCCGGAAATGCTCCGTCGTGTCGTTGAGCTGAGCGGGATCGTTGTTCTCGGGGATCTCGTCCGCCCAGTTGTTGTCCACCTCGTGGTCATCCCACACCACCAGCCATGGTGCGATCGCGTGCGCTGCCTGCAGATCGGCATCGGCCTTGTATTGGGCGTGCCGTTGACGGTAGCCCGCGAGGCTGACGGTTTCCGGTCCCTCGTGGTCGCGGGGGTTGCCCCCGCCGATCACGTAGCTGTCCTTTTTGTATTCGTAGAGGTAGTCGCCCAGGTGCAGCACCAGGTCCGGGTGGTCCTCGGCCAGTCGCTTGTACGCAGTGAAGTAGCCGTGCTCGTACTGGGCGCAGCTGGCGAATGCCATGGCCAAGGCAGCGGGAGTCTCACCAGGGGCCGGGCTTGTCAGCGTGCGGCCAACCTCGCTCACGTGCCGTCCGGCACGGAAACGGTAGAAGTATTCACGGCCAGGCCGGAGCCCTCTCAGTTCGACGTGCACTGAGTGGGCGGTTTCGATCCTGGCCTGTTCGACGCCGCGGGCTACTACCCGGCGCATCGCGGCGTCTTCCGCCACTTCCCAGGCGACGGCGACGTTGCGGGAGGGCATGCTGCCCAAGCCGTCTTCGGCCACGGGGTTCACCGCCAGTCTGGTCCAGATGACAAAGCCGTCCGGCCATGGTTCGCCCGACGCGATGCCCAGCGTGAACGGATCGGTGCGGAGGCCGGCGTCGTCCGCTGTTGAAACCGCGACGGCGGGACTGGCGACGGCGGCGCCAGGCAAGGCGGCGACGAGCCCGGCGCCGAGGCCGGCTGAGATGAGGGACCTGCGTGAGATGTTTTCCATTCACCCGACGCTAGAAAGCCTGGGTTGATCAGGACCAAGAGCGGTATGAATCTGCGGTTAACTGTGTGACAAAAGTTGTTATCCCGGGCTGAACCGGTCCCGGCCGGGAGGGCGGCTCGTCTATGCTCAGTTCATGACGACGGGGGAGAGCCCTAAACGGCCTGGTGCGGTGACGTTCTCGGTGGTGCTGATGTACATCGGCGGCATCGCCCAAATCATTCTGGGGATCCTGACGATTTTCCTGCGTTACACCCCTGAAGCGCAGTCCGGTGGCATCGCTTTGCCCATCACTTTGCTGGGTGCAGGAATGATCCTGTTTGGCCTGCTGGTGATCGGGCTGGCATCAGGGGTGGCACGGGGAAGCGAGGCCGCCCGTCGCGGCGCAACAGCGGTCATGCTGCTGGGCCTGGCCTTCGCCGTGCTGGACCTGATCATTGCCGCTGATGGAGACTGGTCCGCCGTGATCTCACAATCCATCGCCACGGTGGCTGTGGTGGTGCCGTTGTGGGTCGGGCGGGGACGCCGCTACTTCGAGACCCGGTGATGTAGCGCTTCCTGGGCATCCCGGTAGGCAACGCGGCGGTGAACGAAGCGCACGATCTCGATCAGCGCGATGCAGGCTACCGACGTTCCCAGGACCAGCAGTGCCGTGGGGAGCGTCGGATCCGTGAACTGCAGGAAGTCGCGGGCGATCGGCACGGAATAGACCAGCACCAGACCCACCATCATGGCCCCGATGACCAGCCCTTTGAAACGGGTGACCGGGCGCGAGAGAACCACCAGGATCCAGATGCCGATGATCGCCAGAATCAGTGTGGACCCGGTCCTGATCTCGGCTTCCGGTATCTGCAGGTTCGCGGCGAGCCGGGCGTACGCGGCGAGCCCCAGCGTCACGGAAACACCCGCAGGTACGGCGAACGTGAGTGAGCGCCGGAGGAAACCCGGGATATAACGCTGGGCATTGGGCAGCAAGGCAAGGAAGAACGCGGGAATGCCGATGGTGAGCCCGTCGGTCACGCTCAGTTGCCGCGGAAGGAAGGGGAACGGCAGCAGGAGGATGCCGAAGGAAATGGCGAGGAATGTGGCGTAGGCGGTTTTGGTGAGGAACAGCATGGAGACGCGTTCTATGTTGGCAATGACTTGGCGACCCTCCGCCACCACGCTGGGCAGGTGGGAGAACTTGCCATCCAGAAGCACAAGCCGGGCTACCGCCTTGGTAGCGGCCGCCCCCGAATTCATGGCCACGCCGATGTCCGCTTCCTTGATGGCCAGGGCATCGTTCACGCCGTCTCCGGTCATGGCCACGGTGCGGCCGGCAGCCTTCAACGCCACCACAATCCGCTTTTTCTGATCAGGTGTCACGCGGCCAAAGACCACATTGTTGTTGATGACCTCCAGGAATTCCTGGTCATCGTCCGGCAACTCGCGGGCATCAAAGCCGTGCGGGGCATCCAGGCCGACCTCGCGGGCGATCGCGGCCACGGTTTGTGGGTTGTCACCGGAAATGATCCGGACATCCACATCCTGTGCGGCGAAGTAGGTGAGTGTCTCGGCAGCATCCGGACGGATGTTCTCCTTGAACGTCAGGAGCACCACGGGGACAGCATCTGCCGGAACGGTTTCGTCGTCAGTCGGTGTGCCGTGGGCAAGGACCAGCGTGCGGCGGCCCGTTGTGGCCAATTCTGCGGCCTGGGTGGAGAGCTGCTGAAGCACAGGATCGGTGGAGTGCCGTGCCGGGAACACCATCTCAGGTCCGCCAAGGATCCACATTCCATCCTCAAAGACCACCGCGCTCCATTTGCGGGCCGAGGAGAACGGCACGCGGTCCGCCGGTTGATCCGTGGGCGGCTCATTGAAATGTCCGGCGAGGCTGCGGGCTGTGGCGTTGGCGTCCTTCTGTACGCCGTACCAGGCGAGCACGGACTCCCACCCCGGCCGGACCGTGAGGGGATGGGCGGCGTCGAATACGATGTCGCCTTGGGTGAGGGTGCCGGTCTTGTCGAGGCATATGATGTCTACCCGCGCCAGGCCTTCCACAGCGGGCAATTCCTGGACCAGCACCTGCTGACGGGCCAGTTTCACCGCCCCCACGGCGAAGGTAATGCTGGTCATGAGCACCAGTCCCAGCGGGACCATGGCGACGACGGAGGCGATGGTTGCCGTCGCTGCGTCACGCCACGCTCCACTTGCGGAAGCTTCAGCCCACCCGCCTTGGGCGATCATCTGCGCGTTCAACACCAACAACGCCACCGGACCCACAAACCAGGTGACCCACTTCAGAACCCGGTCGATCGAGGACCGAAGTTCTGAGGCCACCAGGGAAAAGCGCTTGGCTTCCGCAGCGAGCGAGTTCGCAAAGGAATCTGCGCCCACCCGGTCCACCACTGCTGTGCCTTCGCCGGCCACCACCACGGATCCGGAGAGCACGCGGTCGCCCTCGCTCTTCTCAACGGCATCGGATTCGCCGGTCAGCATGGACTCGTCCACTTGGAGGCCCCGTGATCCGGCTACCAGTCCGTCTGCGGGCACTTGATCGCCTGCCCGCAGGACCAGAGTGTCGTCCAGCACCACATCGTCCAGGGAAATCTCCGCCTCTGAACCCTCACGCAGCACCCTGGCATGCGGTGCGTTCAGCAGTGCCAGGCGGTCCAGAGCCCGCTTCGCCCTGTATTCCTGAACGCTGCCGATGACCGCGTTCGCGATGGCGCTGAAGCCGAACAGGGCGTCCTGCCAGCGTCCGATCGCGAAAAGGACGATGAAGCAGGCAAGGATGATGCCGTTGAACAGGGTGAGCACGTTGGCGCGGACGATGCTCCACACGCTGCGGCTGGTGTCCTGGACAAACGCGTTGGTTTGTCCCGCGGCCACCCGCTCAGCAACTTCAGCCGTGCTCAGTCCCTGCGTTGAGGCCGTCTTTTGCTGGACGGCTGCTCCTGGGTGGTGGTTCTCGTGTGGCACTCATGCCCCCGTTGTTGAGCGGATCCAAGGATGGGATTGAGTATGCCAGCCGGGGGGCTTTAAGTCGCCGCCGTCGTCGTTATGCGGTGAACGCCAGGTCCTTCGCGTGGAGCCTGTGGAGGAGTGGTTCCCCCCGTGAGACCCGCGCAGCTTCCTCGATGGTGCTCACAGCCATCCGTTCCAGTTCCATGCCCAACGAACCAGCCAGGTGCGGCGTGAGAAGCACATGTGGATGGGTATAGAAGCCTGAGTCCGCAGGGAGAACCCAGGGCGTGGTGACATCCAGGACCGCATACAGGTCACCTTGTTCGATTCGCCGGAGCAACGCGTCCTGATCCACCAGTTCACCCCGGGCGGTGTTGATGAACGTGGCGCCCGGCTTGAAGCTCCCAACCAGCCCTTCGTGGATCAGGTTGTAGGTGGACGGCAGCGACGGCGCGTGGAGGCTGACCACATCGCACGTGGCCACCAGCTCTTCCAGACTGAGACGTTCGACGCCGAGCGCGGCCGCCGCGGCCTGGTCCAGGAAGGGGTCGGAGACGAAGACCTTCACGTCGTAGGACTTCAGGAGGCGGATGACGTGCTTGCCGATCCTTGAGGCGCCAATGATGCCCACCCGCTTGCCGAAGTTGCCCATGTCCGGAAACACCTGGTCCGGCTCGATTTCCACCCTCTCTGTGTGGAGCTTGCGGGCGATCTGCAGGACTCTCTTGTTGGCCAACAGGATCATGGCCACCGTGTATTCGGCAACCGGAATGGAGTTGGAGTCGGCGGCCGTGCTGACGTGGATGCCCCTTTCCCAGCACTCCTCGCCCACGTGATGCTTGACCGAGCCTCCGGCGTGGAGGACGTGGGTCAAGCGCGGGGCCGCGGCCAGGGCAACGGCGTCCAGCTTCGGGCATCCCCAGCCTGTGAGGAGGATGTCCGTCTCCGCAAGGAGTTTCAGCGAACGCGGCGAGGTGAAATCTTCCATGGGGTCCGGGCTGAGGAGCCTCAGCCCGGGTGCCAAGGAGTCCAGCCGGCGTTGCGGAAACACACGGTCTACGACGCCGGGACCCATGGCCAGTGCGACGTTCAGTGATGGTGTGGTCATTTGACGCTCCCTGCAGTGAGGCCGGACTTCCAGAAACGCTGCAGCATGATGAAGGCCACCAGCAGCGGAATGATGGACAACAGAGAACCCGTGATGACCATTGGTGTGAATTCAGGCTGCGGTACCGAGTAGCCCTGCCAGATGGAGATGCCGACGCTGACGGGCAGCAATTGCTGGTCCTGGAGCATCACCAGGGGAAGCATGAAGTTGTTCCACACCCCCACGAACTGGAACAGGGCAATGGTGATGTAGCCCGGCATCATCATGGGCAGGCCCAGGGAGAAGAAGGACCGGATGGGTCCGGCGCCGTCCATGCGTGCGGCTTCAAGGGTCTCGGCAGGAACGTAGCTGGCGGAGTAAACCCGCGCCAGGTACACACCGAAGGGGTTGCACAGGACCGGGATGAGGACAGCCCAGATGGTGTTGGTCATGCCCACCAGGGAGGCCAGAAGGTACATGGGCAGCACCGTGGCCGTGTTGGGAATCAGAACGCCCACCAGGACGAAACCGAAGAGCGAGTCTTTCCAACGGAACTGGAATTTGTCGAACGCATACCCGGCCATCACCGAAATCAGGCTGCCCAGCACGGCGCCAACACCGGCATACATCACGGAGTTACCCAGCCAGCGGAAGAACAGGCCGCCGTCCTGCTTGGCCACGTTGGCGATGTTCTCGAATAAGGAGAAGTTCCCCAAGGCGTAGGCGCTGGTGCCGTACAGGTCTGCAGCGTTCTTGGTGGAGGCGAACACCAGCCACAAGACCGGTACCACCATGTAGGCGGAGCCGATGATCAGGAGCCCGTTGACGGTGAGCTTGCTGGCGAAGCCACCGCCGCGGTTGGAGCTGGATCCGGTGCGGTTGGAACGGGATCCGGCGCGGCGGGGAGTTGCTGTGTCCGGGGTGGTGCGGGGGCGGGGGAGAGTTGAGGCGCTCATGATTTGTTCATCCTGGAGCTAAGGCGGGTGACGGCCAGGGACAGCACTGCTGCCAGTCCGGCGATGATGATGGAGGCAGCCGCGGCCTGGTTGAGGTTGTGGCGGATGAAGGCCGCGTCATAGGCCCAGAGGTTGGGAACCCAAGTACTGGTGACTGATGCTGTGGCCTTGGAGATGATGGACGGTTCCGTGAACAGTTGCAGGGTGCCGATGATGGTGAAGAGCATGATCACGCTCAGCGCCGGAAGGATGAGCGGGAACTTGATGCTGATGGAAGCGCGGATTTCGCCGGCACCGTCCACGCGGGCGGCTTCCAGGATTTCCCGGGGAACAGCCTGCAAAGCGGTGAACAGGATGATGACGTTGTAACCGGTCCACTCCCAGACGCCGATGTTCACGATGGACGGAAGAACCAAGTGCGCGTCGAGGAAGTTGATCTGGATCCCGCCGCCTTGGAGAGCCTGGACCAGCGGACTGATACCCGGGGTGTAGAGATAAGCCCAAATGAGGGCGGCGATGACGCCGGGCACAGCGTGGGGAAGGAACACCAAGAGCTGGAAGAGCTTGCGCGCCTTGGCCACCGTTGCATCCAGGAGGAGGGCGAAGACCACTGCGCCGCCCACCATGCAGGGAATGTAGATCAGGCAGTACAAGCCAAGGCGGGCGATGCCTTCCACAAACGTTTCGGACTGGAAGACCTGCACATAGTTCTCAAGTCCAACGAAGACCGTTTTGGCTTCCCCGAAGCCCAGCCCGGACTTCTGCTGCGAGTGGAAACTCAGCACCAGGGAGTAGATCACCGGTGCGATCATGGCGATCGCGAAGACCGCGAAGAAGGGAACCAGGAACAGCGCGGCAGTCCTTCCGCCGGTTCCCGCCAGTGCGCGGCCTCGGCGGCGCACTGTGGTGGTGAGGGCCTGGGTGGCCATGGGATTCTCCTAGCTTGGAGGGGGCCTCATCCTGAGGCCCCCTGCCTGTGTGGCTATTCGGTGACGGAGTTACTCTTTGACGGAAAGGCCGGCCTGCTTCAGGCTTGCCACGGTGGCGTCCTGGGCAGTATCCACGGCGTCATGGATGGTGCCGCCGGTGGTCAGCTTGCCGTAGGCGTCCTTGAGCGCAGTGTTGGTGATGTCCCAGTTGGGACCCCACTGCCAGCCCGGGGTGATGGTGCCGTACGCCTTGGTGAAGACCTCGTAGATGTCGTTGCCGAAGTAGCTGGCGTCATACGCCTTCTGCGCCACCGGCGTCAGGCCCGGGAAGGCAAGGAAAGCGGAGCCCGTGTTGCCGCGGGCCTTGATGGCTTCCTGGCTGGTGGTGAGGAACTCGACGAACTTGGCGGCC
The DNA here is from genome assembly GCF_900108925.1 of Arthrobacter sp. yr096. Taxonomy (NCBI): domain Bacteria; kingdom Bacillati; phylum Actinomycetota; class Actinomycetes; order Micrococcales; family Micrococcaceae; genus Arthrobacter; species Arthrobacter sp. yr096. The sequence continues at coordinate 174,788 of NZ_FNYI01000005.1, forward strand.
GCGGCCGGATTCTTGCTGCTCTTGGTCACGTTGAAGCTGGATCCGCCATAGAAGGCGCCGGACTCGTTGCCCCACGTCGGCAGTTCCGCAGCGATCCACTGGCCCTTCTGGCCGCTGGCCTCGGTGCGCTTCTGGATGCCCGTGGCGCTCCAGTTGGCACCCAGCACGCCAACTACGTTGCTGTTGGCCAGGTCCAGGCTCCACTCGTCACTGTAGGCCTGGCTGACCTTGACGATCTTCTGGTCAATGAGCTTCTGCCAGTAAGAGGCAACCTTCTGCGTGGCCTCGTCATTGACGCCCACCTTCCAGCTGTCACCCTCGGTACCGAACCACTTGGCACCTGCCTGCCAGGCCAATCCGGCGCTCGCCGCTACCTCGTTGGGGTTGAAGCTGGCAAGGTAGGAGTCAGGCGCTACGGCCTTGAGCTTTTTGCCGGCCTGGTCGAATTCATCCCAGGTTTTGGGGACCTCGACGCCGGCCTTCGCCAGCATGTCTTGGCGGTACCACATGAGCATGGGGGCTGCGTCGTACGGAAGTGCGTAGGTTTTCTCACCGAACTGGACCAAAGCCTTGGTCTCGTCCGTGAGCTTGTCCACGGTCTCGGCCTTGTTGATCAGGCCATCGAGCGGGATCACCTGGCTGTTGCTGACGAACTGCGGCAGCTGCGGGTATTCGATGGTGGCTACGTCGGGGCCGTTGCCTGCCGTGATGGCGGTGGAGAGTTTTGCGTAGCCACCGTTGGCGCCGTTGGGGATGGTTTCGAAGCTGACCTTGATCTTGTCCTGGCTGGCGTTGAACGCTTCGGCCACTTTGTCCATGCCTGCCAACGAGGACCAGAAGGTGATGGATCCTGTGGGATCTTCCGTGGGGGTGGGCGCTGCCGCTGGGGTGGGGCCAGTACCGCAGGCGGCCAGCAACAGAGTGCTGGCGGCCAAGCCAGCTACTCCGGCAAAGAGATGACGACGCTTCATGGTGTTCTCCTTTGAAGACTTGCGATGCGAAGAAGGTTTGTGTGGTTGGGGCCACATGAGGTGAATCCATGTAACCGCGCTGCTTCGAACATCTACAAGATTTCAAACATTTTCAAACATCGCCGCGTGACTAACACGACGGCCTTTGGGGAATCTACTGTGCAACTTCGCTGCCAGTTCTGTTTGAACGAACAGAAATGCTGGACGCTGTCAGTTCCACGCTGCTATGAATTCTGGACACCCGAAACGGCGACTACTGAAAAGCCATTACCTAAGAACAGGGATTCCAATGGAGAAATCGAACATCAGCAGACGGTCAGTCCTACAAGTTGGCGGAGCAGCGTCGCTCGCCGCGGCCATCGGGCTGGCAGCCGGCCAACCGGCGTCGGCGTCCGCCCTCCTGGGGTCCAAGCCAAAGGCGACGGAAATCCTGGACCTGGGTCCCGCCGTCGTACAGTTCTCCCTGATGAGCGGCCTGCTGGTTGGCGATGTTCTGTACATCGGTTCCCGCAACCTGGAGCCGGTCCGGATCATTGCCTTCCACGTCCCCACGGGCAAGGTCATCGGCCAAACCGAACTCAGCAACGGCCACTCCATCCAGACGTTGGCCGCCGATCCTTCAGGCCGGTACCTCTACGCCGGTGTCCTCCAGAAGTCCACCGGCACACTGCCGAACCTGTTCCGATGGGACCTCAACAGTCTCGGCACCAAGGCTACGGCGATCGGCTACATCGGAGACCGGGATGTCCGGGACATCAGCGTTGCACCCAATGGCCGGCTTTATGCGGTTGGCGGCGGAAGCAGCACCGCGCCGGCGCTCTGGGAATACAACCCCGCCACAGGCCAGGTAGCGAGTCTTGGCATCCCGGATGCGGGAGCAACCTTGGCCCGCGCCGTAGCCGCGACGGACGCCACGGTGTTCTTCGGTGCGGGCAGCACGCTTAACGGCGGAAGCGGCGCCAGCCGGGCCTGCCTCTACGCCTACGACACAGCATCCAGGAAGTTCACCAACGTGACTCCGTCCGAAATCCTGCCAGATCCCAGCATCCGCGACCTCGCAGTGGTGGGGGACAAGCTTGTGGTCAGCTCCGCAGGATCGTTGGAGAACGCCAAGATGGCCGCTCTCAGTCTGGCCAACCACTCGTCGTACGCACTGACGGTCTCGGAAGGCAAGGTGGCCAAGAGTTTCGCGGTAATAGGGGACAACGTCTATTTCGCCAACGAGACCGGACTACTCGCCTACTCGCTGGCATCGAACACGATCGCTTCCGTGTCGTTTGAGGGCCCCTCCCTCGGGGAAGTCTGGGGTGTCGATTCCAAGGATGGCAAGTTGCTGGTCACCTCTGGTTATGGCTTCGTCGCCGAGATCAACCCCGTAACCGGCGCCACCAAGACCACCGACCTCGGCGAAGCTGGCGCACCCTCTGATCCTCAATCGGTGATGGGGATCGCGGCAGGCGCAGGTTATGTCTATGTGGGAGGCAACGGCGTCATTGCATGCCGCTCGCTGAAGGACGGCCACGTCACGAACATGAGCGCTCCGGGTGAGGCGAAAGACGCGATCGTTGTGGATGGCGCCCTTTATACAGGTCAGTACAGCGGTCAGGGCATCTGGAGCTACGACCCCCGGAACGGAAAGCCGATCACGCAAGTGGCCGACTTTCCCAAGGAGCAAAACCGGCCCCTGGACGTCTGCTGGGACGAAAGCAACAAGCTTGTCCTGGTAGTCACCCAAGCGGACACCGAGGGCGGAGGTTCGCTGTGGACGTATGACCCGCGCACCGGCAAGAAGGGCTTCTTCGTGAACCCGGTGGATGAGACCCAGTTGGTTCGTGCCGTTGCAAGCCGCGACGGCGTGGCCTACTTGGGCGGCGGCCTTCCGGACGTTGGCGGGGCGGGGACCGTAGTTGCCTTCGACCCCGTGAAGGGCAAGGAACTGTGGAGGATCGATCCCGGACAGAATTCCGGAGTCAGTGCCCTGGCAGTGCAGGGAAAGTACCTCTATGGTGTGTCCCGCAAGGGCACTGTGTTCGTTATAGACCTTCCCAAGCGCAAGCTCGTGCACCAAGCCGATATCACCTCGGTGAGCTACGGCTTCGCAGCCCTGGTGACCAACCGCGGCGCGGTGTATGGCGTTTCCAACACCCACGTCTTCCGCTTCGACCCGAAGACCTTCGAGGTTGCCACCGTGGTGGCCGACATCGACGGCGCTTGGTACAGCGGCTCGCACATTAACAACGATGAGGACGGCTACCTCTACACCATGCGGGGCCGGAACCTCGTGCGGATCAACGACCACCCCCGGCGGTAGGTGCCCGGCGTTGCGGGGCCCGTTTTGCGCTCTCTGGCGAGTATTTACCGCGCAGAGCGGGCCCCGCAACGCACGTGCATACGGTCACCTATGCTTGTTTGAACATCTGGACTCCGGAGAGGGTGGGCATGCTTAGCGGCGAACGCCACGAGAAGATTCTGCGCGAGCTTGAAATGCGGGGATCCCTGACCGTCAATGGGTTCGCGGAGAAGACCGGACTGTCCACCATGACCATCCGCCGGGACCTGACACAGCTTGCTGCCCAAGGGCTGCTGCGCCGGGTCCACGGCGGCGCCGTTCCCGTCCCCTCCGAACGGCCAGGCGACACCGTTCACAGGAGATCCCGCCAGCCGCTCGCGACCCTGGGCCTCATTGTCCCGACCACGGGCTACTACTTTCCGGAGGTCATCCGCGGCGCGGAATCAGCCGCCAGGGAATTGAACGCCCGGCTGATTCTGGGGGTCAGCAACTACTCCGCGGAGGACGAGCACCGGCAGCTCCAACGCATGGTGGCCAACTCCGTGGACGGGATACTGTTGGCAACCGCCGGATCCCTTGAACCCGGATCTCCAACATTCGAGCTGCTGTCCGGGCTGCGAATCCCCGTAGTGCTCGTGGAACGTTCAAGCCGCGTGTTCGAATCCGTGATGTCCGATCACAGCTATGGTGCCGAGCTTGCCCTTGAGCACCTCGCATCCTTGGGCCACCGCAGGATAGGGCTTGCCATCGCCACCAGCCCCACAGCGCCGTGGCTCCGTGAAAGCCACGAGCGCATGGTAGCCAAGCTGGGGCTCGAAACTGATGCGCCCATCATGGAATACGTTCGTTCAGTGGTGGGCGCAGGCAACAACCAAAAAGAGTTCGCGAAATTCCTCAGAGACTGCCGTCGCACTGAGACGCACGCGGCCCTGGTGCTCCCGGACGAGGAAGCCATCACGTTGATTAACCTCGCCGAGGAATCAGGGCTGGACGTCCCGGAGGACCTGGCGATCGTGGCCTACGACGACGAGGTGGCGGACCTCGCCCCCGTGCCCCTGACCTCCATCGCCCCGCCGAAGCGGGACGTAGGCCACGCCGCCGTCGCCATGTGCATGGAACGTCTTGCCGGAAAGACCGGATCTGCGGTTTCGCCGGCCCTCCGCCGCGTGAGCCTGGCCCCGAAACTGATCATCCGGGAGTCCACCGTGCCGGGGGAGGACGTGGAGTAGGGGGAATCCAATAGTCCAAAGTTCTCTGGACTATTGGAAAGATGGCGGTGCGCAGGTTCGTGATTCCGATTAGTCCAAAGACCTTTGGACTAATCGAGGGCAATCGGCCCGGAGTATCCTGTCAGACCCAGCGCCTAAGGTAGGGGCGTCCCTCAAATTGAACCTGAACTGCCCAGCGGATATGCCAGTATGCTCGTGTCCTTGAAGGGGCTCGTCAGCTCGGCGCAGAGTCGCGCGCAGCAGGCCGCGAGCAACGCCATGGTTCAGATGTACTGGGAGATCGGCTCGACGATCCTGGAACGGCAGGCAGCTCAGCCGTGGGGTACCAAGATTTTGCAGCGGCTTGGAACCTGTCTGACCCTACCGACCGGGCACGGGTTGGCGGACTGCCCTGGGGCCACATCATTGAACTGCTCAAACTGAAGGACTCGGCGATCCGCAACTGGTATGCGGAACAAGCACGCGAGCTCAACTGGAGGCTTGAAGTCCTCGAGCACCAGATCACGACTGGACTACACCGCAGAGCCGGTGCAGCGCCGAACAACCTTGAAGAACGGCTTTCCGAAGATGGAGCGGCTCTGGCGCGCAGTGTTGTCAAGGATCCATTGGTCTTCGATTTCCTGGGACTGACCAAGGAAGTCGAGGAGCTGGCCATGGAGGAGGCGATGACCCAGCGGATGTCTCAGACGCTCGCCGAGTTCGGCAGGGGTTTTGCCTTTTATGGTCGGCAGTTCCATCTCGATGCCCATGGCGAGGACTTTTACATCGACCTTCTCCTAGTTCACGTGTCCACCAACCGCTTTGTGGTCGTGGAGCTGAAGTCAGGCAAATTCAGGCCCGAACATCTTGGGCAGTTGAATTTCTACGTGGCTGCGGTCAACGACTTGGTGAAGTTCCCTGGAATGGCTCCCACGGTTGGAATTCTGGTTTGCGGCTCCAAGCATGAGCCGACAGTGCGGTACGCACTTGACGGGTCATCCCAGCCAGTCGCCGTGAGTTCATACACTTACGATTCCCTTCCTCCGGAAGACAGGGCAGCTTTGCCGTCTCCTGAAGCAATTACCGCCGCGCTTGAGCAGGGAACTGTAGCTGACTCTGATAGCCAAGACTGAGAGGGCATTGACGGAACACTCGGTGGCACGGCAACGCCCTTCTTACACCACGTTGGTTATCGAGCTCAAGACAGGAAAGTTCCAGCCTGAGTACGCCGGCAAGCTGAACTTTTACGTTGCCCTTGTGGATGACATGCTTCGCCGGGAGCATCACAACGAAACGATTGGCATCCTGATCTGCGGCACTAAGAACGACCGCAGCGTCAGGTACAGCCTCGGGCGGTCAACCTCACCCATGGCAGTCGCCGCCTATACATACGACAAGCTCCCGGCCTCCGAACAGCAAGCCCTGCCCAACGAAGGGCACCTGGTCGCTGCGCTCGAATGGGCAGAACCTGACGAGGGACAGGCCGAGCCCACTTAGGCGGTACGGCAACGAGTGCGGTTACCCCCGCCACGGCGTGAACCGCGGCCACCACCCCGGGACATTGCGTTGGTAGTTCAGGTATTGCTCGCCGTAGGTCTCGGTGAGGGTTGGTTCCTCGTAGCCCTTCACAAACGCGAACACCGCGGCGAGGACAATCACTGCATAGATCACCAGCCGCCAACTTCCGAATAGCAGCGCCTGGCCCAGAATGATGCTCAGCACCGCGAGGTACATCGGATTGCGTACAAAGCGGTAGGCGCCCGTCACCACCAGCGTTTCAGTGGGAGCCACAGGAGCGGGCGTTCCGCGGTGCAGAGCAAACAACGCGAAAGCGTGTAGGAGGAAGGCCACCCCAGCAGCGATGGCGCTCCACGCAAAGAGCATCCCAATCCACGCTGAGCCCCAGTCAAACCAACGCCAGCCGGAGATGAGCCACGGAACAAATCCCGCGACGACGCCGGGTGCCAGGAACAAGAAGAGAACCGTCCCGATCCACGCACGTGCTGGTGAGCTTGCCTGGGCCATGCGGGAAGAATAGCCCCACCCGGAGTACCGCGCGACCCTCCCGCCAGCACCGTGGCCGGACTAGGATGGCGCGCATCCAAGAGCATGCCCGGACACTCACCAAAGGAACACACCATGGGAATTCTCTCCGTTGACCTTTTCATCACCCTCGACGGCGTGTATCAAGCGCCGGGCGGTCCCGACGAGGACACCTCGGGCGGCTTCGAGTTCGGAGGATGGCAGGCGGCGTACTCGGACCAGGAGAGCGGCGAGGCGATCGTCGCGGGAATCGACCGGATGGACGCGCTGCTGCTGGGCCGCAGGACCTATGACATCTTCGCCGGGTTCTGGCCCAACCAGAGTGACCACATTGCCGATACGTTCAACGCCTTGCCAAAGTTCGTGGTGTCGAGGACCCTGACAGACCCGGGATGGGAAGGAACCACAGCGTTGGCCGAGGTGGCGGAGGTGGCCGCACTGAAGGAGAGATTCCAGGACATCCACGTGATCGGCAGCGGCGACCTCGCCAGGTCATTGCTCGAAGCCGACCTCGTGGACAGGCTGAACCTCTACCTCTACCCACTGACGTTTGGCTCGGGTAAGCGCCTGTTCCCCGACGGAGCCGGCGTGCCCGCAGCCTTTCGCTTGGCGCAGCCACCGCAGGGCTTCTCGAAAGGCGCCGTTGCGCTTGTCTACGAGAAAGCGGGCGCCCCGGTCACAGGTATCGACATCAGCCAGGCCTAACAGCGCACCAAGTACTGCAAGCGCAACAGAAGCGTTCGACGGCGGGTGGCAACCCGCCGTCGAACGCTTCTGTTTGGTGGAACTAGCTCAATACAGGCTCGGACAAAGGCGCGCGCTGCACCTTTCCTCGAACCACAATCAATGCGACCAAAGCGATCAGGATGTAGATCATGTTGGCCGGCCCAGCCAGCTGCACGAGCGGGCTTTGCGGCCCCGCAGCAGCCTGGTCGATGCCTCCCGTGGACAGGAAGAGCGTGGGGTCATAGAGGGCATGGAGAATCATGGGCCAGATCAGGTTGCCGGTGACCCGCAGGGTCAGGTACATGCAAATGCCGAAGCCGAATGTGAACACAATTGTCACCAACACGGTGACGATCGGCATGCCTGACAGGGCATTTGCGGAGTGCAACAGGGCAAAAATCAAGGAAGACAGCACCATGACCACCCACTCGGACTTTCCTGAGTCCCGCAGCATTTTCACCACGATGCCGCGGGTGAGGATTTCCTCCGCGAAACCGATCAGCAGGCCGGTGACGAGCATGAGGACCACCACCGAGGCCTGGTAGCTGCTGTAGTTGATACCCAGGAAGCGCAACACAATGGCGGCGACCAGGAACAACGGCGCCGCCCACATCCACCAACTTCCCTTGACAGGTTGCTGCGCGAAGAGCGGTTTGAACCAGCCCACGGAGTACACAAACGCGGCCAGTGCCGCACTGCCAACAATCAAGGACAGCGTCAGGCCAACGAAGACGCTCTGGGGTGTGCGGAAAATATCCTCGGCGACAACTTGGTCGCCCGCGACTGTCCCAATTACCAGGCCTGCGCCAAGGTAGATCGCCATATAGAGGACTGTCAGCAGGATGGCCCGCCACCAACCTCCTTTGTCCCAAAATGCTTTCCATCGTGTCGGTTGGACGGTGTGGTCCATGTGAGGCCCCCTTTTTTTACGAGTCTGGAAGCATGATGCTCCCGCTCAAAAACTTACTGCATTCAAGATCTGCGCTGATCGCCAGGCGTGCCGGTAGTACTCGGCGTGAGCCAGCCCTGCAGCGGCTGATTCGTCGATGATCACCGTGGCCCGCGGATGCTGCTGGATCACTGAGCCGGGCACGGCGGACGAGACGGGTCCTTCCAACGCGGCTGCGACGGCCTGCGCCTTGTTTGCTCCGAAAGCCAGGAGGACCAACTGCCTGGCCTTGAGTATGGTGCCCAGGCCTTGGGTGATGCAGTGGGTGGGGACCTCGTCCGGGGAATCGAAGAACCGTGCGTTGTCCTTGCGGGTTTGTTCGGCCAAAGCCTTGATGCGGGTGGTGGACGCCAGGGAGGACCCGGGCTCGTTGAACCCCACATGGCCGTTGGAACCGATGCCCAGGATTTGGATGTCGATGCCCCCGGCCTCCGCGATCAACTCTTCGTACTCCGCCCCGGCGCGGCCAATGTGTTCGCCAGTTCCGCGCGGGGTGAAAACCTGATCCGGATTCAATCCCAACGGCTCAACCACTTCCCGGGTGATGACCGAGCGGTAGCTTTCCGGGTGCTGCGGAGGGACCCCGAGGTACTCGTCCAGGGCAAAGCCACGTACGCCGGAAACATCGATCCGATGGTCACGGACGGCCCGCGCCAAAGCTGCGTACGTGGAGAGTGGGGTGGAACCCGTCGCCAGGCCCAGCACGGTACTGGGATTCAAGCTGACCTTTCCAATGATGATGGAAGCGGCGAGGGAGCCGGCCTCGGCTTGGTCGCGGACAATGATGATTTCTGCCATGGGTTTCCTAACTTTTGGGTGCGTAACTAGCTGCCTACTGTCACGGGGACTCCCGTTTGGAGGCTCCTGTTGGTTGCTTCCACGATGGCCACGATGCTGAGGATTTCGGGCAGCGGCACATTCGGCCTGCCGATGCGGCACGATTCCACAATGTCCTCAAGGAGGCCCACCAGCATGGGAGGTCCGGCTTCGATCGAGAAGGTGGCCAGACCCTCGGCTGTTTCAATCCGGCCCCGGGTGTACGGGTTCCATTCAGCTTCGCCGCTCATGATCGCCACCCGGCCGTCGCCCCAGTCGACCGTCACGGCAACCTGGCCTGCAGCAGGTCCTGGCCGCCCGGCGTCGACCGTCACCTTTCCGGAGCGGGTGGCGACCGAACCCAGCGACGCGACGGCGAGGTCCACCAAATGCACCCCGTACCACGAGAAGCCGGGATGGCCAGGCTGAGTGGGTAGCGGTCCAGTGAGCGATACCCGGTGCGCGTCGGCAGCCCCAAGAGCCGCTCGGAATTCGCGCGCAAAGCGCTTCGGCGAACCCGCCAGGACCAACGAACCCGAGGCCTCGGCCAAAGCCAGCATGCTCCGCGCTTCAGCTAGGGACGGCGCAAAACGGGTGTCGACGTAAATGGGCTTTCCGTACCGGGCAACCCGCCTGAAGTACTCCGGGTGGGTCCGTGCATCCGAGGCCACGATCAAGAGCGCATCGCATGCCTCGGCCACGGCTTCCGGGGAGTCGCACAGGGTGACCCCAAGTCCGCAGACCTCGTCCGCGAAGGCGTCGACGCGGAGGCTCAGCGGAAAGTCCGACGCCGGTTCCCCCTTCCAAGCGTGCGTCACCGTGCCGCCGGGGACCACGCCGTCCACGCCGTTGCCGAAGAGGCGCGTAAAGGACGGCGCGTGCGGTGAATCGACACCGATGAGCCCAAAACGGATCGGTGCGGCAGACGTCATCCTTTGACCCCGCTGTGCGTGATGCTGGCGACGATGTGCTTTTGCAGGAGGGCGAAGATCACCAGGCACGGTATGAAGCTGACCAGGGTGGCTGCCATGACGTTGGACGTGGAGGCGGTCTCGGTGTTCAACGTTGCCAAGCCCACCGTGAGCGTCCTGGCCGCGTCCGACTGGCCCACCACCAAGGGCCACAGGAGATCATTCCAGTGCCACAGGAAGACGAAGATTGCGAGTGTTGCCAGGACGGGGCGGATCAAGGGGAGGACAATCTGCCAGAACGTCCGCCACTCGCCGGCACCGTCGATGCGGGCGGCATCGAAGAGTTCCTCGGGCATGTCCCGAACGAACTGCCGGATGAGGAAGATCGCCTGGGCGTTGGCCAGCGTGGGCAGGATCAGCCCCCAGAGGGTGTTCACCCCGCCCATTTTGGAGATGAGGATGAACGTGGGGATCAGGGTGGCTTGGACGGGCACCATCATGGTGGCGATGATGGCCCACAGCAGCGCGTTGCGTCCCGGGAACCTCTTGCGGGCCAGTGCGTAGGCGGCCATGGATGCCGTGAGCAACACAACCACCACGGACACAGCCGAGTACAGGAACGAGTTCCAGAGCCAGAGAGGGAACTCGCCCACGTTGAAGATACGGACAATGTTGTCCAACGTCAGCGACGACGGCAGCGCGTAAGGCAAGGTGGGGGCGTCGGCGGGGGAGAGCGCCAGCACTGCCACGGCAATGAGCGGTGCAACGGTGAAGAGCGAGATTACTGCCAACACCCAGGTCAGGGTGCGCTGGCGGCGCTTCTCGGTATGACGCCGGGGGCTGTGCCCGGCGGGGCTTTGGGCGGGACGTCCGGCGGGGTGCCGTCCACCAGCTGGAGTGGAAAGGGTGGCGGTCACTTGGAGTCCTTACCTTCGAAGAAGCGCTGCTGGATGAGCGAGAGGATGAGCACAATGACGAACAGCACCACGCCGATTGCCGATGCGTAGCCGAAGTCGAAGAACTTGAAGCCTTCGTCGAACAGGAAGTAGATGAGGCTGTGGCTGGCCCGGGCGGGGCCGCCTCCGGTCATCACGTAGATGGTGTCGAAGACCTGGAAGCCGACGATCGTCTCGATGACCAGGACGAAGAACACCACGGGCTTCAGGAGCGGCAGCGTCACGTACCAGAACGATTTCCACGCACCGGCCCCGTCAATGCGGGCGGCTTCGTGGACTTCAGCGGGCTGGGCTTTGAGACCGGCCAGGAAGATCAGCATGGAGTAGCCGAAGCCTTTCCACACTGACACCACGGCCAGGGACAAGAGGACCAGCAGTTGAGGGCCTGAGGTGAAGGGAACGGGTCCCATGCCCAGGCTGCCCAGCGCGGCATTGAGCGGGCCGTCGGTGGAGAAGATCCAGGTCCAGATGATGCCGGCCATCACGAACGAGCTCAGGTACGGAATAAACAGCAGCGCCCGGAAGGTGCCGGTGAACCGGACCAGTTTGTCCAGGAGGACGGCACCGGCCAGTGACACGGCGATGATGAACGGAACAAAGATCGCCACGTACAGGAATGTCACGCGCAGGCTTTGCCAGAAGTTGGGGTCCTCGGCCAGGCGCACGTAATTATCTGCGCCCAGGAACTCGAAATCACCGTTGAGGCTGTACTCAGTGAGGCTCATGGCTCCGGCCCCAAAGATGGGGAGGAATTTGAAGAGGCCAAAAATGATCAGCGTGGGAAGGACGAACAGGATGCCGGCCAGCGCCTCGCGGCTGCGGGCTTTCTTGGCCCCGAAAGGCTTGAGCTGTGGGGCCGTCAAGTCGGGATGTCGGCCGGCCAGCGTGTTTCTAGTTCGGGTGTTTATGGACATGGGGTGACCAATCGGTGGTGGGGCCGGGCTTAGGATGCCGAGCGCTGCAGGATGCCACGGGCTTCCGTGGCTGCACGGTCAAGGGCTTCTTTGGCGGTGACATCACCGCGGAGGGCGGCCTGGATGTTGGGAGCGAGGGCACCCATGACCTGGCGGGCAACAGGTGACGACTCTCCGGGGTTGGCGGTCTTCAAAGCTTCTGCCATGGCCAGGGAGTCCGGGTCGGTGCCTAATGCCGCGGCGTCCGTCCGGGTGGGGAGGTTTCCCGCGGCGGCGTTGAGGGCCTTCTGGGACTCGGCCGAGCTCAAGTAGCTCATCACCTTGTAGGCGGCTTCCCGGTTTTCCTTCTTGTTGATGGAGGTCAGTGCCAGCAAACCGGGGTTGCCGTAGGTCGCCTGGACTTTGCCCTGCAACGGAGCGCCCAGTGCAACGTTTTCGGCTCCGAGTGCTGCGCGCATCTGCTTCAATTCCGGCAACGAGGTGGTGGCCCGCATCGCGGCCTTGCCGGTGGCGATCGGAGCACCTTCAACTTTGGGGCCATCGGTGGCTGCATCCGCGGGAAGCCCACCGAGCTTCTTCAAGTCGATCAGCAACTGGAGTGCCGAAACACCGGCCTCGGAATCGAACGCGATGTCCTTGGCATCATCGGTGAAAACCGTTCCGCCGGCCTGCCACAGCAGCGGATAGAAGGACAGGTTGAGCGTCTGCTCTGGGCTTCCGGCGTAGTCCATCACGGCGACGCCCTTCTTCGCCAGAACCGGCGCCGCGCTGCGCAGGTCATCCCAGGTCTTGGGCAGCGGTACTCCTGCGTCCGCGAAGATCTTGGTGTTGTAAGCGGTGGTGTTGATGTTCTGGAACAGCGGAACGCCGAATACTTCGTCGTCGAACGTCGCGGCCTCCAGCGTGCCGGGGTAGAAGCTGTCCTTGTCCTGCTCAACAGCCTTATCTACTGGCAGGAGCCCGCGGACGTTACGGTACGTGGCTGCTTGGTCTGGCGTAATAAGTACGACGTCGGGTCCCGAGCCTGCGGCAAGTGCCGCCGAGATCTGGGCGTCCCGCTTGTCGAACGTCTGGAGCTCGATGGTCAGGTCGATTCCGGGGTTGGCCGTCTCGAAGCTTGCCTCAGTGTCCTGCCAGAACTTCTTGCTGGCGGTCTCGTCCTTGATCACGGGGTACATCCAGAGCGTCACCTTGCCGGTGGCCTGGCCGCCGTCGGACGTTGACGAACCGGCCGAACCGCAAGCGGTGAGCGTCAAAGCCGCGGTAACGATGACGGCTGTGGCCAAAGTGGTGGTGCGCATTTTTCGAGTAAACATGGTGACTACTTTCGGGTGAGGGTGGCTTCGTGGATCGCGTCGAGGGCTTGCTTGTGGCGGCTGGCTGCTACGGGGGCGGTTAGGAGGGGATCGCCGCATTCCCGCATCCAGTCGAAGAGGGTGGCGGAGAGATCCCTGAGGATTTCCGACTGCTCCGGGTGGCCGCCGATGTTGTCCAGTTCCTCTGGATCCACGGTGAGGTCGTAGAGTTCCAGGGCCGGACTGGTGCCGATGGTTGGGCCGCCAAGGTCTGCCGGCAGGCTGCGGTGAATCCAGGATTGGGTGGGATCCATGGCGCGTGGTGCGTTGGAGAAGTTGACGATCAGCTTGTGCGTGGATGTCCGCACTGATCGTTTGGGGTCGTAATACGTGTGGTAACTCAACTGGCTGAAACAGTGGCTTCGCGGAGCCTCTCCTGCTTCGACGGCCGGACGCAGGCTGGCACCGGCGAGGCCTTCCGGGAGGGGCAGTCCGGCAAGCTCCAGCAAGGTGGGCAGGACGTCCACGTGGCTGACGATGTCTGTCACGCGTCTCCCGGACCATGCCGTGTTGCCGGGGTGGCGAAGCATCAGCGCAACGCCCAGTCCGGCGTCGTACAGGGTGCATTTGGCGCGGGGCAGCGCAAGGCCGTGATCGGTGGTGAACAGCACCAGTGTCTGGTCTCGGAGGCCCAACGAATCGAGTTCCGCGAGAATGCTGCCCACACCTTCGTCCATGTGCTTCACAGCGCCCTGCAGTTCGGCGATTTCCTCGCGGGCGCCGTCGTTGTCAACCAGATGAGCCGGGACTGTGTGCCCCCGGGAGACGTCCGGGTTCACGCCGTCGGCCAGGAACCCCATGACGCCTGGGCGGTCCCGTTCGGACGGCACGCGGTGCGGCTCCGTGAAGCCCACCTGCAGGTAAAAGGGACGGTCGCTGCCGGACATCCGACGCAGTGCGTCAGTGGCGCGATGCACGACGACGTCCCGCGCACCTCCCGTACGGGCACGGTCGAAGCCAAGCCTGCTGGCCACCACGTCGTCGGCCAGAACCCGGGATTCATGATGCACACCAACCAGCTCGGTCTGATAGCCGGCCGACTTCAACCTGTAGGCGATGTGCTGGGAGGGCTCGTTCAGGTCCCAGCCAAACGGCTCGTGGGTGAGGCCCAGGACGCCGTTGCTCTGCGGATACGTCCCGGTGAACAGTGAGGCGCGGGCAGGGCTGCAGTGCGGGGCCGTTGCGAAGGCCTGTTCGAAGAGGGTGGATTCATCGGCCAGGGCGTCCAGGTTGGGTGTGGAGACGGTCTCCACTCCATAGGTGCCCAGGAAGCGGCCCAGATCGTGGCAATGGATCAGGAGAATGTTGCGCATTTTCAGCCCATTCGTTCGAGGTCGGTGCGGGTGAGGGCGTGTTCCAGGGGTTCGCCGCTGATGTAGCGGCGGAGTTCGTCAACCACAATGCCGCCGGCCCGGCGCCTGGAGTCCACGGTGGCCCCTCCGAGGTGGGGCGTGAGGAGCACGTTTGGCAGCGAACGCCAGGGGTTGTCCGTGGGCAGGGGCTCTTGGTTGAAGACGTCCAGCGCTGCATCAATCCGGCCCGAGTGGACCTCTTTGTAGAGGGCTTCCATGTCCACGATGGTGGAGCGGGCAGTGTTCACCAATGCGGCCCCATCCGGAAGCAGGGCAAGTTCGGCAGCGCCGATGAGACCCTCGGTTTCCGGGGTGGCCGGAGCATGGATAGCCACCACATCGCTGCCAGCCATCAGATCGTGCAGGCTTGCTGAGTGGGCCGCGAGAGGATCTCCCGCGGGAATGTAGGGGTCGTAGACGGACACCTTGGCGCCGAGTGCCAAGCAGGCGTCGATGTAGCGGCGTCCTGTCCTGGACGCTCCAACTATGCCGATGCGGGCGCCAGAGATTTCGCGGGCCCTGCTGACATTGCGGGCGTCGTCCCAACTGGCACCGGTCCGGAGGCTGTGATCGAGCAGGTGCACACGGCGCAGCAGATTCAGCGTGAACGTCAGTGATAGTTCCGCGACGGCCGGTGCCATGGCTGCGCCCGCTTGGGAGATGGGGATGCCGCTGGCCCAGAAGGCGTCGCTGACGAGGGCGTGCAGCGAAGACGCTGCATGGACGACGCATTTGAGGTTCGGCGCCGCTGCCAAGTGCTCGGCGTCGAGACGGGGGAAGCCCCAGGCGGTGATGAACACATCCTTATCTGCGGCAGCGGCCGCGAAAGCATCTAAGGACTGGAGTTCGGCGGGGGCGATTTCAGTGATGTCGCCCAGCTCCCTGAGGGCAGTGCGGGTTTCGGGAGTGATGAACGCTGCCCGTTCGGCGTCCGGGATGCTCAGCAGGATCCGCAGCCGGAGTGCTGTGGGGGGCGAGGAGGGTGATGCAACGCCTTTGTTGATGTTCATGGGACCGAGATTGCCAGCTTCAATATCTTTTGTCAATGACTAAAGTAAGTACAATGGACAGTGTGAAGACATCCGGACCGCGGATGCCAGAATGGGGGAGATCCCTTGCGACGCAACAACAGGAGCCACGAGCTATGAAGCCACGCGCAGGCAGCAAGGCCCTGATCCGCGAGATCAACGAGGCCCTGGTGCTGGACGTCGTCCGCACTCAGGCACCGGTCTCCCGCGCCAAAATCACGGTCCAAACCGGTTTGAGCGCAGCCAGCGTCACCGGGATCACCGGCAAGCTGGTCCACTCCGGGCTGCTGGTGGAAACCGAGATTGCGCCCAGCACGGGTGGCCGTCCGGCGCGTCTTCTTGAGCTGGGGCGCGAAGGCGTCTTCGCGGCTGGGGTGAGGCTTTCCGCCACGGAGGCACACGCCGTCGTGGTCGATTTGCGCGGTGACGTGGTGGCAACGCGTAGCGAGCCGTTGGCATCCACCGGGCCTGGCGAGGCGGCAGCGGCCGCTGCCCGGGCTGTTCGATCCGCGGCCGGGCAGATGGAGTCCAGGCTGATCGGGGTGGGCGCAGCCGTTTCCGGCGTGGTGGATCAAGCCGGCGGTCTGGTGCGGCACAGCGGGGCGATGGGCTGGACTGACATCACATTCCAAATGCTTCTTGAAGAGGCTGTGGGGCAGGCGGTCGTAGTGGACAGTTTCGTCAACGCCTACGCACGCGGTCTGCTGTTCGACGACGTTTTCAAGGGTCGCGAAATGCTCATCTTCAGCGTCGGCACCAGCTTGGGGGCCGCCGTCGTGATTGAAGGCCGTATCCAGCGCGGCTTCAACGGCGCGGCTGGCGGCTTTGCCCATTCGCGTGCGATCACCGGACCCGGACCGGCCAGACCCTGCCACTGCGGAGCCGAAGATTGCTGTGAAACCCGCGGCAGCCTGTGGGGCATGCAGCAGGAGTTGGAGCGAAACGGCCAGAACCGGCACATAGACCCCGACGCCGATTCCAGCCTGATTGCCGACGCCGCCTTGCATCTGGGGATTGGCATGGCGAACGCCGCCAAGGTCCTCGGGCCCGAGCAGGTGGTGGTGGGCTTCGCCCCCGAAGCTAATCTGGGAACGTTTGCCGAGCAGACCAAGCGCGCGTTTTTGGGTCAGTACCTCCACGCGAACACCCCGCCTCCGTCATTTGATGCAGCCGTTGCCGATCCTGTAGCGCTGGCCCGAGGTGCTGCGTGCTCGGTGCTGGGTGGCTTGTTCACAGCAAGCCCAACTGGGTAGCAGTAGATGCCGTTTTGAGGGTTCGGAACGGCATCTACTGCTACTGACCTGGGGCTAACGCCGCATGGTTTGCATGGCCTGCTGATCGTCAATCCGGACAAGGTTCGGGCCGCGCAGCGTATACAGCAAGCCGTCCTCATCCGCCGTGATGTGTGGTCCGCTGTACCAGCCGCCGTTGATGTCAGCCACAACAACAGAGACGGCGAAAGTGATCGGATCTATGCGGAACACCGTGGTGTCGGAGACGCCGTAGACAATCCCGCGGCTGACCTGAAGAGCTCCGAAGTCCGTGCACACCGCGCTCAGGTCACCCCGATGAACCACCTGCCGGGTATCCAGATCGATCACGAACAGACCGGCAGCCTTGCGGGACATGCCGTAAAGGAATTTGCCATGGATCGCCATCGCCGCAATGCCCTGCGGCTGCCCCGGATCCAGACGCCACAACTCCTGGTTTGCCACGGGGTCCCACGCCACCACGGTGCTGCGGGGGCCGGTGGCGTAGATGTTGTCGCCACCCAGGTAAGCTATTCCGTCCTTGGTAGCCACGGCACGCACCATCTGGAGGGCATCGATCGGGTTGACCTTGGTGATGACCTGCGTGGTGGAAGGCTTGTAGGCGGCGAAGCAGCCGCCACCTCCTGTGTCGTTCTGGGCTCCGGCAATGACCAGCCCGTTGACTGCGTCCCAGCAGACATCCAAGGGGCGGTTCTGCCCGGCGGGCAACGCGGCCACTTGGTAGGGCAGTTGCCCGGTGGCGGGATCGTAGGCGTAGATTCCTCGCGAGTTGTACTGGCCCGTGTAGAGGACACCGCCTACGACCACAGCGTCCTTGGCCTCGCCTGTTGCCCGGAGATAGGACACCTGGTCCGTGGCCAGTTGGTGCCGGGCTATGGTTCCGGTGCCGCCTACGTAGACGTCGCCCGCTCCGGCTGCAAGGCCCATGCATAGCTGGGGTCCGCCCGGAGCCCCGGCTTGTTGGAGGTCATGCTTGACGGCGGTCTTCGCCACGGGATCGATCTCAATGACGTCGTAGGAAGACACTGTGAGAGCCTTGCTGCCGTAGACATCCAGGCCCCACATGGCGCCCACATCCTCCGTGAGGATTTGGGTGATCTTCTTGGTGACCATGTTGTAGGACCAGACGCCCGGTTCCTTGACGAAGAAGACGTCGTTGCCCAGCTGCCTGAACATCACACCGGTCTTGGGGATGATGGTGTACTGGGCGTGGTTGGCAAGGTTGATCAGCACGGACTTACCGGGCCCCTTGACCCCCACTCCCAGCTGCCCGTTCAGGACGCTGAGGGAAGTGACCGAGACGCCGGTTGCTACTTCTGCCGGGAGGATGTTGGTGGACGTCCTGGTGGTCCGATCGAAGGCGAACAGGCGGCCGGGACTTGATCCGTTGCCGCCTCCCAGCGTGCTGCCCGTGCCGAAATACACGTGGCTGGCAGTGGCGGCCACAGCTTGGGCAATGGTGGCTCCGGGGTCCGGTATGCCCCAGCTGGTCATGGCATTCGTGGCGGGATCGTATTCCCACAAGGAGGGTGCATTGGTGGTTAGCCCTCCGCCGGCAACGTAGACCTTTCCGTCAGGGGCCACGGCCAGGGCCCGTATGTCGCGGTCTCCGGTCTCGCCCACACCAACGGCCGGTTGGGCTGGCGTGCTGAGGTCCCATCGATAAAGATTGGGCTTCCCATCGATTCCATCGCGCAGCACACCTGCGTACAGATACCGGCCGGTGGAGTCGGCGGCCAAAGCCTGGATGCTGTACCCCGAGCCGAGGTCTGTCCGTGACGTGATGGTGCCTGTAGGGAGGTGGTATCCAATGACCCGTACGGGGTTCAGGTTGCGGGACCCGATGTAGACGGTGTCGCCCACTAGCAGCGAACTCATGAGGGAAAACTGAACGACGGCGGGTCCGAGGTCGGTGATCTGCGGGGCGCCTGTGGTCGTCCTGGCTGGCGCAGCTTGGGCGGTGCCGGAGGACATTGCCGACAGTGCTACGGCGAGTCCGCCGATGCCCCCGGTCTGCAGCAATTGACGACGATTGATGGCGAAAGTGGACATGGAAGGTCTCCTCATTGAGTGTCCCGTGGGGTGTTCCAAGAGTGGTATTCGTGCTGTTGGGGGACGCTCCGGAGACGTCCTGTGCACTCCACCCAGCGTTTCAGTGGACCCTCAGAAAATCCATGATTCGAACAATTTCAGACATCCCACGTGTGCTGCTCCGCCCGCTCTGCACGCCGGTGTTCCCGGCGGAACTGGCTTGGCGAGGAGCGGGTCTTCTTGGTGAAGAGCCGGCTGAAATAAGCGGGATCGTCATAGCCGGTGAGGGACGCGATCCTTTGAACCGGAAGGTCCGTGTCAGCCAGCAGCGACTGGGCGCGCTGCATCCGGAGTTGAATGATGAGCTCCTTGGGGCCAACACCGGTAGCGCTCTGCACCGCATGCCGGAGTTCAGGAACCGGGACCTTGAGCGAGGCGGCCAACTGGGACAACGTCAACGGTAGGTTTGCCGCTTCGCGAAGTGCGGAGAGTAGCCTGGTGTCTTTTTCACGGGCGTCGATGGCACCAGGACTGGGCTGCGTGCCCGTCTGGATCAGTACCCGCTGGCAGAGAACGGAAGCGTCCAGATCTCCTTGCGGTCCACCTGTTAGGAGAGCTTCGCGAAGGGCCACAAAAAGTCCAAGAGACTCCTCCAGGCCGATCTCCGAGGAGCCATCAAGCTGCACAAGAGGCTGGCTCCTCACGAAGCACCCTAACTCCTCAAGCGCTCTTGCCGTAGGTCCGGTAAACAACAGCCAATGCTCTTTCCATCCCATCGGCCCTGGCCCGTACCCGTGGCTTACCCCTGGAAAGAGCCGAATGATCGCAGGAGCCCGGACCGTGAAACGCCTGCCGCCCACAGTGAAATGTCCGGATCCTTCGCTCACCAGCACTATGGCGTGGCTGCTGAGGGTTCGTCCGGTAAAGGACGGCAACATCCCACTTTGCTCACCGGCACCCAGGCATGCCAGGCCAAGATCCCTTAGGGGAGACGCCGGATGCCGGTATGTAGACCAATCGTCCATGGGCCTATGCTGCCCCGGCCAGGGGCGCAAGACAAGCCGCAAGACAAGCCGCACAAAAGTCCAAGTTTTCAGGAATCGGAGTCCATTCACGTGGCCGCCCACCACTGACAAGGTGGGGAACTATGTTGACTTCGAATGGCTACGTCCTGGATGAATCGGAATCCCGCCTCGCCGAGCTGGAACCGGTGCCCCCTTCCGATCGATTGGACCGTGAAGCGCTGTGGGCCAGGCTCCGCAGGGACGGGTACCTCTACTTGAAGGGTCAGTTGGACCCGGACCAGTTGCTGGATTTCAGGGAGTTCTACTTTGACTCGTTGAGCGGAGCCAACGTGTACGCGGATGGGACGGACCCCCGTGCGGGCATTGCGGCGCCCGGTGACGTGGATCGTGCTGCGTTGCGCCGGGGCCTGTTCGACCACATTGTTCCCGGGCCGGAGTATCAAGCACTGTGCACTGCAGAGGGGATTGCCGACTGGTTCGCCTGGTTCCTCGAAGATGACGTCCATCTGCACCGGCGGAAAATCATCCGCCATACCAAGCCCGGTGACAACGGTATTGGAACGGCCACCCAGGCCCACTACGATCTGGTTTATCTCCGCGAAGGCAGCGATCGTGTGCTCTCCATGTGGATTCCGTTGGGTGATTGCCCTCGCGAGCGGGGCGGCTTGGCGTACCTTGAGGGCAGCCACCACTGGGTGATGGCCCAGGAACGTGAGGGAACGCTGAAGATGCCTGCCGCTTCCATCACTGCGGATCTCCCCGGGTTGGCGGACGAGCGCGACGCCCGGTGGCTCGTGACCGATTACGAGGTTGGTGACGTGGTGGTCCACTCGGCGCATGTTGTCCACGCGGCCCTGGACAACACCGACCCCAACGGCACCATGCGCCTGTCCACCGACATCCGCTACCAGCGTCTCAGCGAACCCATCGATTGGCGCTGGCAGGAGCACTGGAATTACGACGACGGCCTCTAGCCTTCCGCACCTACGTGTTCTGTGGGACGGCGCTGCGCCACCACGTCATGGTTGCTTCAGCAGCTTCCGCCAAGGGAGTCGGCTCGAGGCCCAGGAGCTTCTGGCTCTGTGAGGAATCCATCACGAACGAGCGCTCAAACTGGTACAGCAGTTCGGCCAGCTCGCGCATATCGGTGGAGAAAATGCCCGCCACTCGCAACACCCATCCGGGCACGGCGCTCACCTTGGGTGCAGCAGCGCCGGCGGCCTCCGCGTGGGCTAAGGCCATGTCCCGCTGTGTGACGGCCGGGCCGGTAGGAGCATGCAGCACGGTGTTCCATAGTTCGGGTTGCTGTGCTGCTGCGATCATGGCGGCGGCCAGGTCCGGGACGTACGTGAAGGAGTGTGGCTGGTTTGTTGACCCGATGAATTGCACTGCCTTGCCGGCCAGGATGGGCGTCACCATGCGCTCCCCGGCATGTGCCATCTTCACGCGGGGCCCAAAGAAGTCGCCGGCAACAACGCTGACGGTGTTGGCCGCATGCGCCTGCCGTGCTGCGAGCAGCGCGGTCCGGATGCCGCGCTTCCCGCCGGTGGCTGTCCGGGGACCTGCTTCGGTCATGACCCGGTCAGGTTCACTGTACGAGTAGAGACTTTCGGGGAAGACGACGACGGCGCCCGCGGCTGCCGCGGCGTCCATCACCACTTGCTCGGCCCGGGGGAGTTCGGCGGCCCATGATGCTGCCCGGTAGGCCGAGCCGTGGATGCAGTGGAAGACCGCTGTGGCACCTGCCATCGCTTCGGCGAGCCGTAGGGGATCGGAGACATCTACCCGCATCCGCTCCACCAGTGGGTGCTCCGGACCGCTGCCGGAGCGCGTCAAAACGCGTACTTGGTGACCTTGCTCGGCCAGTTGTTCGGCAACTGTGTAACCAACGGGTCCTGCTCCTGTGACGACGTACATGCTGTGCCTTCTCTCGGTTCGGTGGGAATTTTCAAAACAAGAGCAGTGCTCTCTGAAATCAGAATGCCCGTCGAGTGAATCAAAGTCAAGAGCAGTGCTCTCGTTTGTTTGCAGCGCTCTCTGTTGTGGCATGCTAAGAACATGACGTCAGCTGAATCCATCGCAGCCCAGACCAAAGCCAAGACCAAGGCGAAGCCCCCGACCCCGCGGGAACGGGCGCGCACGCAGACCATCGCTGACATCATCCGCCTGGGTCGCGAGCATCTGGCGCTTCATGGCGCAGCGGCTCTTTCCCTGCGCGCCGTTGCGCGGGATCTAGGCGTCGTATCTTCGGCCGTGTATCGCTACGTCGAGAACCGCGACGAGCTCCTCACCCTCCTGCTCATCGATGCGTACAACGAGCTCGGTGACGCAGTGGATGCTGCGGTAGATGCCGTCCCGGAGGATGACTTCTCCGGGCAGTTCAGGGCCCTTGGCAATGCCGTCCGGTCATGGGCCGTCCGCGAACCCGCCAGCTACGCCTTGCTCTTTGGCAGCCCAGTGCCCGGGTATCAGGCGCCGGGGGAGCGCACCACCGTCCCCGGCACGCGCGTCATCGTCCGCCTCGTCGGGATCTTCGATGCCGCCTACCGCGCAGGTGCCTTGGCCGCTGAGGTGACTCCCGCCGTCGTAATTCAGGAAGGGCTGGGCGCAGACTTGGCGACCATTCGCGCCGGGATGAATCTCGCGGCACCGGACACGTCATTGGCGCGGGGTGTCCTGGTGTGGACGTCGGTGTTCGGGGCCATCAGTTTTGAGGTTTTCGGGCAGTACGGCGCTGATACCTTCGCTGCCCGCGACGAACTTTTTGAGCATCAGTTGAGCGTTCTCCAGGGCGTCGTGGGGCTCCAAGGCTAGGGCGCTACAGTATTCAGATGGTTCGTGGACTGGCTGATATTGGTGCGGAGGGTGTCCTCCTCGCTGGTGCGGGCCGCGCAATCCTCCTACAAATCGCCGACCCCAAAGTGGGTCATGGCGTGGCCGAGCACAGTAATTTCGCCGAGCGGCCCATGGATCGCCTCCGCGCGACCATGACGTACGTGTACGCGGTGGTCTACGGATCGGAGGAGCAACTGAAGGCCGTTCGCCGCGCCGTCAACCGTGCCCACGCGCCCGTTCGTCGCGGACCGGACGGGGCTTCCACTGGATACAGTGCCTTCGACGCGGAGTCCCAACTCTGGGTGGTGGCCACCCTCTATGACACCGCTGTAACGGTCTACCAGCACGTCCATGGAACGCTCGACGACGAGGCGGCCGATCGCATCTATCGCGAGTATGCGCGTATAGGGACCGCACTGCAGCTTCCCGCGGACAAGTGGCCGGCGGATCGGATCGCCTTTGAAACGTACTGGGAGTCCCGCGTGCGCGGACTGTATCCGGACGACAAAGCGCTCAAGGTGGCCCGGGACCTGCTCCATCCCGCCGGCGGACCGCGGCTGCTGCGCCTGGCCATGCCGCTGGCACGATTCCTTACGGCCGGGCTGTTGCCCGATCATCTCCGTGAGGGATTCGGCTTCACGTGGGGCGAAAGCCAGGCGCGGCGCTTCGAGCGGACCATGCGGCTGGTGGGTCGCGTCTACCCTCGCCTTCCGCAGCGGGTCCGGCATTGGCCCCGCGACTACTACCTGGGACAACTTGTTGTGGAACCCAAGGTTCCCCATGCGTAACTCCACGTCGGTTGAGCAATACATCGACGATCTGGCGCACCGGTATCTGGACAATGCCCGTGGGGGTCGACTGCGGGCCGGGCTGACCGAGTTTGTGGTGTTCGGGCTGAAGCAGGCGTGGGCTTGTGTGTTCGGTGCGGCGTTGCTTGCCGTGATCATCGCTGCGCGCCTCTGGTATCCGGACAACGCCGCCCTGGCCCGGAACGACTTCCTGACCCTCGCCGCCATCGTCATCCAGATTCTGATGATCTCTTTCAGGCTGGAAACGCTGCGGGAGCTGCGGGTCATCCTGCTCTTCCACGTGGTGGGGACAGTGATGGAACTGTTCAAGACGGACGTCGGATCTTGGGCATACGAGGCCGAGGGCTTCCTCCGGATCGGGGCGGTTCCACTGTTCAGCGGCTTCATGTATGCGGCCGTGGGGTCCTACATGGTGCGGGTGTTCCGGCTGTTCGATCTCCGCTTCGACCGGTACCCGCGGCGTTGGATCACGGCCGTTGTAGCGGCTGCGATCTACGTGAATTTCTTCTCGCACCACTACATCTTCGACGCGCGCTGGGTGCTGCTGGCCGCCGTCGTGCTTGTCTACGGACGGTGCGTGATGCACTTCCGGGTGTTCCGGCGTCGCTTCAAGATGCCCATTCTGGTGTCGTTCCTGCTGGTGGCGCTGTTCATCTGGTTCGCGGAGAACATCGGTACGTGGTCCCGTGCGTGGCTGTATCCCAACCAGCTGAACGGGTGGCAGGCGGTCTCCATCGACAAGCTTTTGGCCTGGTTCCTGCTGATGATTATCTCCGTGGTGCTGGTGGCGTGGGTGTACAAGCCCGAGCCCCTTGACGCTGACGCCGCTGAGGTGCCTAGGCTTCACCGCGTATCGCCTTGATGGCCGCGCGCCGCGCCTGAAGCAAGGGCTCGACGTCGGACACCCGGCTGAGGCGCACGGCTTCCGGTGGAGGCGGGTTGCGTTGGGCGTTGATCACGATGCCGAAGCCGCCGAATGTGCCGGCCGCAAGCCATGAGTTCAGTCCGCGCCAAAGCGTTACGTCCGTGGGCGTGCCGTCAACGGTGATAGTGAGCCGCTCGGCGATGAGGGCGTCAAAGGCTGCGTCCTGGCGTTGAAGCTCTTCCAGGGTGTGGGGGATTCCCGCTGAAGCACGCCACCGGTTCCTGGCAAGCCCGCGAGTCCTGGGGGGTGGTGATCACCTCCACCAGTGGGTCCGCGTGCGAAAAACCGTCGCCGTGGGACACCGAGCCCTCGCTGCCGTCCAATTGCCAGGATCCCAGCATCACAGGGCCTTCCTGGTCTTCCATGGAGAACAGTGGGAGCCGGATCGCGCCACTGCGAACCTCCTCATCCATGCGGTCATTCATCGCCCAGAACTCATCCGGCGGCAGGTATCCAGCGAACTCCATCGCGCCAGTTTGCCAGTTCACCGTGGGCGAAACCAGCCCCTTAGCCGCGTGATTCCGGGGTTTTCCTGGGCACTTGAAGCAAAGTTGAGCGCACTCGACTCAACTTTGGATTGACTTAATTCGGAGGCTGAGTACAGTTGAGTGCAGAACGCTCAACTAGCCGATTGTTGAGCAGGCTCCCAGCACGTCAACCGCCCAGCGGACCGTTGCCAGGCGCGATCTCCAACATCGGCCATTGAAAGGAAACAAGATATGTCACGTGCAGTAGGTATCGACCTCGGAACCACCAACTCCGTGGTCTCTGTTCTCGAAGGTGGCGAGCCCACCGTTATTGCCAACGCAGAAGGCGGCCGCACCACGCCGTCCGTCGTTGCGTTCTCCAAGTCCGGCGAAGTCCTGGTTGGCGAAATCGCCAAGCGCCAGGCCGTCAACAACATCGATCGCACCATCGCTTCCGTCAAGCGCCACATGGGCACCGACTGGAACGTCGCCATCGATGACAAGAAGTACACGCCGCAGGAAATCTCCGCGCGTATCCTCATGAAGCTCAAGAACGACGCCGAGAGCTACTTGGGCGAAAAGGTCACCGACGCCGTGATCACCGTTCCGGCCTACTTCAACGACGCCGAGCGCCAGTCCACCAAGGAAGCCGGCGAAATCGCAGGCCTCAACGTCCTCCGCATTGTCAACGAGCCCACCGCGGCTGCACTGGCCTACGGCCTGGACAAGGGCAAGGAAGACGAACTCATCCTGGTCTTCGACCTCGGTGGCGGAACCTTCGACGTCTCCCTCCTCGAGGTTGGCAAGGACGAAGACAACTTCTCCACCATCCAGGTCCGCGCAACCGCCGGTGACAACCGCCTCGGTGGCGACGACTGGGACAACCGTGTTGTCGAGTGGCTCCTGAGCCAGCTCAAGGTCAAGGGCATCGACCTCTCCAAGGACAAGATCGCCCTCCAGCGTCTCCGCGAAGCTGCAGAGCAGGCCAAGAAGGAATTGTCCTCCTCCACCAGCACCAACATCTCCCTCCAGTACCTGTCCGTCACCCCCGACGGCCCGGTTCACCTGGACGAGCAGCTGACCCGTGCCAAGTTCCAGGACCTCACCAAGGACCTGCTG
This sequence comes from Arthrobacter sp. yr096, assembly GCF_900108925.1. Classification (NCBI taxonomy): domain Bacteria; kingdom Bacillati; phylum Actinomycetota; class Actinomycetes; order Micrococcales; family Micrococcaceae; genus Arthrobacter; species Arthrobacter sp. yr096. Next base: position 200,789 of record NZ_FNYI01000005.1, read on the forward strand.
GACCGCACCAAGAAGCCGTTCCAGGACGTCATCGCTGAAGCCGGCATCAAGGTTTCCGACATCGACCACATCGTCCTCGTCGGTGGCTCCACCCGTATGCCCGCTGTCTCCGAGCTGGTCAAGGAACTCGCTGGCGGCAAGGAGCCCAACAAGGGCGTCAACCCGGACGAGGTTGTGGCCGTTGGTGCCGCACTCCAGGCCGGTGTCCTGAAGGGTGAGCGCAAGGACGTTCTCCTCATCGACGTCACCCCGCTGTCCCTCGGTATCGAAACCAAGGGTGGCGTCATGACGCACCTCATCGAGCGCAACACCGCTATCCCCACCAAGCGCTCCGAGACCTTCACCACCGCTGACGACAACCAGCCGTCCGTGGCCATCCAGGTCTTCCAGGGCGAGCGTGAATTCACCCGCGACAACAAGCCGCTGGGCACGTTCGAACTGACCGGCATCGCTCCGGCACCCCGCGGCGTTCCGCAGGTTGAGGTCACCTTCGACATCGACGCCAACGGCATCGTCCACGTGTCCGCCAAGGACAAGGGCACCGGCACGGAACAGTCCATGACCATCACCGGTGGCACGGCGCTGTCCAAGGACGACATCGACCGCATGGTCCGTGAAGCCGAAGAACACGCTGCAGAGGACAAGGCCCGCCGCGAAGCTACGGACACCCGTAACTCCGCCGAGCAGCTGGCCTACTCCGTGGACAAGCTGATCGCCGACAACGACGACAAGCTGCCGGAGGAAGTCAAGACCGAGGTCAAGGCCGACGTCGACGCTCTCAAGTCCGCGCTGGAAGGCACCGACGACGCCGCTGTAAAGACTGCGTTCGAGAAGCTCCAGGCTTCCCAGACGAAGCTCGGCGAAGCCATCTACTCGCAGGCCGCCGCAGCTGATGCTCCGGGTGCCGGTGCAGAAGGCGCTCCCGCCGGTGAAAAGGCTGCCGACGACGAAGACATCGTTGACGCCGAAATCATCGACGAAGACGAAGCGAAGAAGTAGCCATGCCTCACCACGGCAACGAAGCAGAGCACTCTGAAGGCAACGAGCCGCGCAAGCCCGTTATCCGGGACAACCGCAAGGTTGACCCGGAGACCGGTGCGGCCCGTCACCCCGATAGCGAAGCTGCGGCTCCCACCGAAGGCAACGCCGCTCCCACAGACGGCGACGCCCTCTCCCAAGCTGAGGAAATCCTCAACGGGGTAGAGGTGCCGGCTGAGGAATCGGTAGCCTCCGGTGCCGCGGCTGAAGCCCAGGCAGCGGAGCTCCGCAACGACCTCCTTCGCCTTCAGGCTGAGTACGTCAACTACCGCAAGCGCGTGGAACGCGACCGTGCCGTAGCAGGGGAGATGGCCGTCATTGGCGTCCTCAACTCCCTGCTCCCGGTGCTGGACGACGTCGACGCCGCCCGCCAGCACGGTGACCTCGAAGACGGCCCCTTCGCCGCCATCGCCACCAAGCTGGAGAATGCGCTGAAAACGTACGGACTGGAACGCATCGCGGATACCGGTGTCGAATTCGACCCCACCATCCACGAAGCACTCATCCAGCAGCCCGGCGAAGACATCGAGGTTGACACGGTCAGCCAGGTGCTGCGCTCCGGATACCGCTCAGGTGAGCGGGTCCTGCGTGCAGCCCAGGTGATCGTCGCGGTTCCGGCGTAACCAGCAGACGCTTCACCGGATATGGGGCGGTGCCCGTCCCCTGCCACTCCCAACGCTCGCAAGCTCGCGTCGGGACCCTCGTGGCAGTGGGCCCCCCACGGGTGGCCCTCCACACCGCCGCCCCATATCCGGTTCCGCGTCGGTTGTAAGCTCGCCAGAGGCGCGATGACTGCAGCCGCACGTTTTTTATTGATTTGAAAGGAAACGCTCTTGGCCAGCCAGGACTGGGTTGAAAAGGATTTTTACGCGATCCTTGGTATCGCCAAGGACGCGTCCGACGCGGATATCAAGAAGGCTTACCGCAAGCTAGCCCGGCAGTACCACCCGGATACCAATGCCGGGGATGCTGCTGCGGAGAAGAAGTTCAAGGACATTTCCGAGGCTTACTCGGTGTTGTCGAGTCCTGAGGACCGGCAGCAGTACGACGCCATCCGTGCCATGGGTGGTGCCCGGTTCGCTCCGGGTGCCGGAGCTGGACGTGGTGGTGCTGGTGCCAATGGCGGGTTTGAGGACCTGTTTGGTGGCTTGTTTGGTGGCGGGCCTGGTGCTCGTCAGCCTGCGGGCGGCGGGGGAATTCCTCCGGAGTTCGCGGACCTGTTTGGCGGCGGCTTCGGCGGCGGTAACCAAACCGGGTTCCAGCGGGCACCACAGAAGGGCTCAGACCGCACTGCGACGACGTCCATCTCGTTTGCCGGTTCCATCAAGGGCACCACAGTGAGCCTGCGCGAGAGCAACGGCAACGTCATCGACGTCAAGATTCCGGCCGGTATCAAGGACGGGCAGAAAGTCCGGCAGCGCGGCAAGGGCAACGTGGGCCCGGCCGGCAATGGCGACCTCATCATCACGGTGAGTGTGAAGCCGCACGAATTTTTCCACCGCGACGGCGACAACATCCGCATCCACGTGCCGGTCACGTTCGCTGAAGCGGCGCTGGGTGCCACCATCGACGTTCCGACGCTCGACGGCGACACCGTCAAGGTGCGCGTCCCGGCAGGAACTCCGGCTGGCCGAACCCTCCGGGTCAAGGGCCGGGGGGTGAAGACGTCCAAGGCCACCGGCGACCTGTTGGTGACTATCGACGTCGCGGTCCCCCAGAACCTGAACAAGGAAGCCGAAGAAGCCGTGAAGGCGTTTGCTGCTGCCACCACTGACGCCAACCCGCGGCACGATCTGGCCGCGAAGGCCCGGTTGTAAGGAGGCGGTCATGGGCATCGACGTCAATCAGCCGATCTTTGTCATCTCCGTTGCCGCGGAGCTTGCCGACATGCATCCGCAGACGTTGCGCCAGTACGATCGCCTGGGCATCGTCTCGCCCAGCCGCGCACCGGGCAAGTCCCGCCGATATTCGCAGAATGACATCAACAGACTGCGGGAAGTCCAGCGTCTCTCGCAGTCCGGCGTCTCCCTCGAGGGCATCAAACGCATCCTCGACCTCGAAAACCAGGTAGCCGCGTTGCAGTACCGCGTGGCTGAGCTGACTGAAGAACTGACCCGCCGCCGCACACCGGTGGACGCCCGCATCTTCGCGGCAGGCGCGGCCGGCGACGTCGTCAGCTTGGCCCGCGGGCAACGGCCCAGGGCAAGGTCCCAGGCTGTTGTGGTGTGGCGTCCGAGGTCGGGGGACGCACGGTGACACCCATGCCAACCCGGCTGGTGGGGTACGCAGGCACTCCGTCCACCTTGACGGATACGTTTGGTTCGTGGCGTCCGCAAGCGGTCGTGTTCGACTGCGATGGGCTGTTAATGGACACGGAATCTCTCTGGGTGCAAACGCAGCGCATTGTGTGCGGAGAGCTCGGCGTGTATTTCGATACCAACCTCCAGCACCAATTGGTGGGCTTGCCTGCCAGCCGCATTGGCCCGTTGATGGCCGAACGCTCCGGGACGGACCCCGACGCAGTCATCACACAACTTTTGGATGTGAATGAACGCCTGGTTCGCGAATCCGGTAAGCCGATGCCTGGTGCTCGCGAACTCGTGACTTTCCTTGGTGCGAAGGTTCCACTCGCAGTTGCGAGTAACTCTGCGCGCCGCATTCTGGACGTGGCATTGAGTCGTGGTGATTTCGACAACGGATTTGCCGCCACTGTGTCCTCAGACGATGTGCCTCGTCCCAAGCCGGCTCCGGACGTCTATCTGGCTGCCGCCAATGCCCTTGGCGTCGGTCCCCAGAATTGTCTGGCTTTCGAAGATTCCGAGGCGGGCGCTGCGGCAGCGGGCGCCGCGGGTATGAAAGTCATCGCAGTATCCCAGACGGCAAGCCAACGGCCGCTCGCCCACGCACTCTGTGATTCGCTGGAATCCGAGGAGTTGCTGGCATGGGTGGCGGCTTGGCCGTGATGTTTGGGAACAGGAGCAGCTAAACACCCGGCGTGCTTCGGCGTGACTGACGGATGCTGCTTTGGTAGGTGTCCTTGAGGGTCTTGACGGTCTCGTCGTAGTGCCGGGTGGCAAAGGCAGCGTAGAGGATATCGATGACCAGCAGCTGACCCCATTTGCTGGTGACGGATTCGCCGTAAAGTTCACCGCCGCTGGGAACCGTGGCGGTGAACAGCGCTATATCCGCGTGCTCCAGCAGGGGCGAGCCCTCAGCGCCGGTAATGGCCAGGGTTGCGGCTCCCCGTTGCTGCGCCAGGTTAAGCGCCTCAATGATGGGTGTGCTCTGACCGGAGTCGCTGATACCGATGAGCAAATCACCCGGGGCCAGGATGGTGGCCAGCATGACCTGGATGGTGGTGTCGCGGTAGAGCATGCATTTTTTTCCGGCACGGGTGAAGCGCATGACGGCTTCTTCGGCGGCGATGCTGGAGGATCCCATGCAGCAGAAAACAAGTGTGTTCGCAGCGTCGATCATGTCAACCGCGCGCTGGATGGTCTCCACGTCCTGGCGCTGGCCCGTTCGCCGGAGGGACTGGATGCTGCTTCGTTCGACTTTGCCCACGATGTCGGCGGGTGAGTCTCCCCGGTTGACGCCCTCATAGACTACGTCGGAAGCTGACGTTTGCTCCTGTGTGGCTGCTTTCGAGATGAATGTTGCTTCCGCGAGGCCCAGCAGCAGAGATTTGTAGCCGTCCACGCCGAGTTCCCTCACAAAGCGGGAGACGGTTGATTCGCCGACGCCGGCGGCCACCGCCAACTCGGTGATGGTCATGGCCTGCGCACGCTCGGGAGACTGGAGCACGGCCTCTGCCACAAGACGGAGCGACGGCGGAAGATACGGCAGCCGCGCCGAAATTCGGTGCAGCAGTCCGCCGTCGGTGAAGGTCTCCGTCATGTGGCAGTCTCCGGTCTATTGCTGATTGGCCAGGGCCTGAAGCAGGTTGTCCACGGCCGCCCAGGTGGCTCGGTCAACGCTTTCCCCAGTGTATCCACCGATGTGCGGTGTCGCGACGACGTTGGGGTGCAGCACCAACGCGGTGGATCCCGGTGGTTCGGCGGCGAAGACGTCCGTGGCCAGAAATGCCACCTGGCCGGATTCAAGCGCTGCCAGAACCGACTCGTCGTCCACCAGCGAGGACCTGGCCGTGTTGATGATTCCAGTGCCCGGCTGTAGCAGGCTTATGGTCTTCGGACCGATGACCGGTCCGTCTGTGGGAGGCATATGCAGGGAGATGACGGCGCTGGACCCTAGTACCTCCTCCAGTGTCCCCCAGGAGAAATCATCGGACGGGCGGAATGATTCGAGCGGGTACGCATCGAAGGCGAGGACCTTCATGCCCAGTCCCAATGCCATGGTGGCAACCCGGCGTCCGATCTGCCCGCAGCCCACGAGCCCCAGGGTGAGGCCGGAAATTTCGCGGCCCGGACGCCTTGCCCACTGGCCCGCCTTAAGCTGGTGGTCGTGCCACGGGATGCCTCGCACCGCGGAGAGCATGAGGGCGACGGTGAGTTCGGCAACGCCCTGGGAGTTCGCGCCGGGAGCGGTGAGGACGCTGATGCCTTGCCGTTTGGCGGCGTCGATGTCGATTGAATCGATCCCAACGCCGTTGCGGGAGATGGCCTTGAGTTCAGGGAACTCGGACAGGAACGAGCCGCTGAGGCGTTCCGTCCCGGCGATGTAGCCCACGCAGCCGGGAAGGGCGCTGCGGAGCTGCTGTTCGTTGGGCACCGCACCCGGGGCGGGATACACGACGTCGTATCCCGCCTTTTCCAGTTGGCGCAAGGCAGGGTGACCCCCGTCCGAAATGGAACGGGGGGTCACCGCAATCCGGCGGGTGCCGCCGTCGTGCGTTGTCTTCGGTGGCATCGCTGTCAGGCCTGCCAGCGCGGGTTGTCGATGAATTCCGGCTTGCCTTCGCGCTCGACGCAGAGCTTCCTGAATCCCTTGGTCTCAATAGTGCCGTAGTCGTGACCGGCATGGCCCGGGAAGGCAAAGAAGGTCACCAAAGGCTCGGTGTCGGAGACATTGATGCTGCGGTGGGCGTAGCGGCGCGGAACATACACGGCCTGTCCGGGGGTGAATTCCGCGGCCTGCCAATCGCCCTCCGGGTTCTCCATGAGCATGTAGCCGCGGCCACTGAGGCAATAGTAGATTTCGGCGGTATCCAGGACCTCGTGGAAGTGGCCCTTGGTCATGTAGTACTCGTCTCCTACCTTGCCCGGGTACGTGATGCTGGTCCCGTACGCCACATCACCCGTGGTGGAGGGGACTCCCATGTCGAAGAATTCGTAGACAATGACGTCATCCCTGGCTACCTGGGCGGCCGCCGCTTCCTGGTCTGCATACATGTCGGCCATGGCCGAAAGGCGACGCTGGAGTGGTGCCTTGGTGGCGGACAGCCCTGTGGAGACGTCGAAGTCGGTGACGACGGCCTGGACGGTGGTTTCAGTTGGCGTGGTAGTCCCTGCGGGGGTGGTGCTCATTTGGAGATCTCCTTCTTGGAAACGTTCAATGCGATGTCGGAAAGGCGGTCGAAGGCCGGTCCGCGGGTAGGAATGTCGATGCCGAAGACGTCGGCGATCACGCGGGTCCAGCCGTGGAGGAAGTAGACCCAGCCGTCTTCGACGCGGACGTTGAGCCCGGTCTGCTGGGCGCGTGCCTGGTCCAGGAAGACCAAGTCGCCGCGGTAGTTGAAGTCCCAGGCGATGGCGTTGGCCGGGAACACCACGTTGTCCGTGAGGGGCGAGCCGGGCCGGTCCTTCCCCAGTCCTGTGGCGTTGATGATGACGGACCCCGGCGCGGCCGCAGCCACCACCGAATCGTTTTCCACCGCGTCAGCCACCTGGACGTAGGTGATGGGGAGCGTGCTGCCGAGGCCCGTGTGCATGGCCTGCATCTCCTCCAGCCGGCTGATCCGGCGGTTGGTCACCGTAATCTTCGCGGGGACGGGGAGTCCGGCGGAAGCGCGTTTGTGCAGGTAGTACGTCAGGGCTAGCGAAGAACCTCCGGCACCCAGCAGGACCAGCTCCGCGGCAGAATCCAGCCAGTAGTCGTCAGGGACGATCGCTTCCAACGACAGGCCGCTGGTTACGGCGTCCATGGCGTTCCCCCACAGCTGTCCGTCCCTTTTGCTGATGCTGCTGATTTCGTGCAGCACCTGGGCGTCTTCCCCGAAACCGTCGAAGTCCTCGCGGGCTGCACTGACGATGTCCAGCTTGTGGGTGGTGACCAAGGAGCCAAGGGACAGCGGATCGGACTTCAGGAACCGGACAACTTCCTGGTATTCGGCGTCCGGTGCCCCGGGCGAAAGATCGATTCCCCTCAGGACTGCGGCGAGTCCCAGTTCCTCGGCCCATGCCGGGAAGACGCGCATGATGGACGACTGGTTGGTGGTGACACCAATGAAGTACATGGTGGGTTCAGTGGCAGGCATCAACATGGTGGTGCTCTCCTAAGGTCTTGAAAATGGATGGACTAGTGCTCTTCCCAATCGGAGGCACGGGCAACAGCGCGTTGCCAGCCGGAGTACAACTTCTGCCGCTTCTCTTCAGCCATGTCCGGAACGAATTCCCGGTCCAAGGCGAAGGTTTCACGCAGCTGTTCTTTGGTGCTCCACATCCCGCAGGCAAGTCCTGCCAGAAGGGCGGCACCCCTGGCAGTTGACTCCACCTGCCGGGGCCGGAGGACCCGGACGTTGAGCATGTCGGCTTGGAACTGCATGAGGAAGTTGTTCCGGACCGCCCCGCCATCAACCCGGATCTCCGAGACTGGAATGCCTGCATCGGTCTCCATGCAGTTGATGACGTCCTTGATCTGGAAGGCGATGGACTCAAGGGTGGCCCGGATAATGTGGTTGCGGCTCGATCCCCGGGTGAGGCCCAGGATTGCTCCGCGGGCGTACGGATCCCAATACGGCGCGGCCAACCCGGTGAAGGCCGGTACCACGTAGACCCCTCCGGAGTCCTCCACGTGCATTGCTGCGTACTCGCTGTCCGCAGAGTCGTAGATGACGCGGAGTTCATCGCGGAGCCACTGGATGGAGGCGGCAGCAACGAAAATGAGTCCTTCGAGGGCGTACTCCACCTTCCCATCCAGGCCCCACGCGATGGTGGTCAGCATCCCGTTGACCGAGCTCACCGGAGTATCGCCGGTGTGCATGACCAGGCTGGCGCCCGTCCCGTAAGTTGCCTTTACCATGCCCCGGTCAAAGCAAGCCTGGCCGAACAACGCAGCCTGCTGGTCACCAACCGCGGACGCCACGGGAATCCGGGCACCGGCGAAGATCGCATCGCAGGTGTGTCCGTAGACTTCGCTGCTGGGCCGGACCTGGGGGAGCAATATCCGCGGTACCCCCAATTCGTCCAGCAGTTTGTCGTCCCAGTCCAGGGTGTTGATGTTGAAGAGCATGGTCCGGGCCGCGTTGGAGTAATCCGTGACATGGGCCTTGCCCCCGGTGAGGTTCCAGATCAGCCAGCTGTCCACCGTGCCGAAGGCCAGTTCGCCGGCCTCCGCACGGGCACGAGCCCCAGACACGTTGTCCAGGATCCAGGCGATCTTGGTAGCTGAGAAGTAGGCATCCACCACCAAACCCGTTGTGGAGCGAACATGCTCCTCGAAGCCCTTCTCCTTCAGCTCGTCGCACCTGCCCGCAGTCCGACGGTCCTGCCAGACGATGGCGTTCATGATGGGCTTGCCTGTGCTCCGGTCCCAGATGACGGTGGTTTCACGCTGGTTGGTGACACCGATTGCGCTGATGTCCCGGGGATCGATTCCCGCGGCCTCCGTAGCGCGCCGGGCCACAGCGAGTTGGGTATTCCAGATTTCAATGGGGTCGTGTTCCACCCAACCGGGCTTGGGGTAGATCTGGGTGAACTCCTGGCTGGCTTCACCAACGATCTCAAGATCCTGGCTGTAGAGGATCGATCTGATTCCAGTGGTCCCGGAATCGAGTGCCATGATGTACTTCTTCGTCATCAGATGTCCGTTTCTGCGTGCGCTGTGCCCGGGCGGGCTGCGCTTCACTTCGAGTCGAAGAGGATCATGGCTTTCATGCCGGCGCCCGATCCTGCGTAGTCCATGGCCTTGTCGATGTCATCAAGTGTGAAGGTCTCGGTGACCAGTGGCGAGAGGTTCAACCGGCCCTGTCCAACCAGCCGCAAAGATGCCGCGTAGTCGGAATTGCTGGACCCGGTAGTCCCCGTCAACGTGAGGCCCTGGTAATGGACCCTGTTGGTGTCCACCGGAACACGTTGAGCCTTGCCCAGGCCGGCGAAGAAGTTCACCCGCCCATGCATCGCCAGCAGATCCACTGCCTCCGCCTGAACCTCCGGCTTGGAAACGCAGGTCAACGCCACGTCCACGCCCTTGCCGGAAGTCTCCTCGCCAACCACGGCTGTCAACTCGCGCTCGCCCAGGTTCACCAGGACATCGGCTCCCACCGAACCCGCGAAGTCGAGCCGTGCCTGCCGGTTGTTGGACACGATGACTTTGGCGGCACCGTACAACTTGGACAGCATCACATGGCAGGCGCCAATGGGTCCGGCGCCCATGATAAGGACAGTGGACTCCGGCCCGATGTCCAGTTTGCTGATCGCGTTGTAGCAGCAGGACAGGGGCTCCACCAAGGCGGCCTCGGCATAGTCCACGGTGTCCGGCAGGTGGAACACGTTGCCCCGCTCGATGGCGAAGCGGGGGATGAGCACGTATTCCTGGAATCCGCCGTCCATTGTGATGCCGAACGCCTCGTAGGAAGGGCACATGTTGTTCAGGCCCACCAGGCAGCTTTGGCACCGCCCGCAGCCGACGTTGGGAGTGACGCTGACCCTGTCGCCCACTGCGTAGCCGGCTACTTCAGCCCCGACGGAAACGACGTCGCCAGCGAACTCGTGGCCGAGCACCCGCGGTGTTCCTGCCGGTAGCTTGAAGTGGCCGTTGGCGGCGATTCGGCGGTCCGTGCCGCAAATGGACGCCGCGCGGACCTTGATGACAATGTCACCGGGCCCTGCAACAGGGCGTTCAACCTCGTCCACCGTGATGGTGCCGGCCGAGTGGAGCCTTGCCGCTTTCACTGGGCACGCACCTCCGCCCAGGCTTCCTCGGCGACGGCGAACAGAACCTTGTTGTACCAAATGGAGCGGTCTGTGAGCTGGCGGAACACCCCGGGAGCTTCCTCCAGCGGGCGCACGTGGCTGATGAGTTCATCCACTTTCAGATCCTTGCCCAGATGCGCAATAACCATGTCCCACTCACTGTGGCCCTTGGGCGTCACCTTGGCGTTCCAGGTTCCGTACAAGCGCAATTCCCGGCGGAGCAGCGAGGACACCTCGGCCTTGGCCAGATGGAGGTCGCCGCTGAGATCGCCCAGTAACACCACCTGGCCTTGGACCGAAGCTGCGTCGATTGCTTGCACCAGCGCCTTGGGGTTGCCGGTGGCTTCCACTGTGATCTGTGGTCCCCAGCCGTCCGTGGCGACCCGGGCGAGCTGGGCGGTGTCTCCGGTCTTGGCATCGAGGGTTTCGAAGCCCAGCCCGGACATGATCTCCAGCTTTTGGTCATCAATGTCTGCTACCAGGACCCGCGAACATCCGAGGATGCGCAGCCATTGGGCTGCCAATGCCCCGATGGGCCCGGCCCCGATAACCAGGGCGGTAGCGTGAGTAGGGATGTCCAGCTTGAGCATGGCGTGCAGGGCGACACCCGCAGGCTCCACCATGGCGGCGTGAGTCAGCGGGGTGTGGTTGGGAACCCGGAAGATGCTCTTTTCGGGTACCCACATCCTCTCGGACATGGCACCGTGCCGGCGGGAGCCAAAGTAGTCGTAACCGGTTCCCAGCGCGTGCTCGCCGATTTCGGACATTGGATCCCCGTGCTGGTGCAGCAGTGGGAACACTGCGGCGCGGTCCCCGGGCTTGAGCCCGGAACCGGCGGGAGCTTCTTCCACGATCGCCGAGAACTCGTGGCCGAGGACCAGCGGATAGTGGTACGCCTTGCCGTGTCCGAAGCGAAGAACGTCCGAACCGCAGACCCCGACGGCACCGACCCTCACCAGGACCGGATTCTCGCCTACCGGCTCGGGATCCGGAATGTCCCCGTATTCCAGGTCGTTGAGTCCATTGAGAATGGCAGCCTTCATGACGGCTTAGACCTCCATGCCGTAGCGGTGTGCCTTGTGGGTAGGGTAAAGAGCGATCTGCGGGATGGTGACATCCGGGGTGCGGGTGGCCACGTACAGGGTGATCTCAGCGACGTTGTCCACCTCGATGCAGCTCGCGTGGATGCCCTCTTCGATTTCCTTCTTGTCCAGCCAGCCGTCGATGTAGGCGGGGACGTCGCCGTCGTAAAGGCCTTTGTCGATGATTTCGGTCATCGGGGTCTTCACGTGCGACGGGTTGATGACCGTCACGCCGATTTTCTTGTCCTTGCCTTCGAGCAGGATGTTCTTGCTGAAGCCCATGAGGCCGTGCTTTGAAGCGCGGTAGGGGCTGTGGCCGGGGCCGGAGGCGACGCGTGCGGAGGAGGAGCCCATGTTGATGATGCGGCCACCGTTTTCCTGCTTCTCCATGATGCGGAAGGCTTCGCGGCACATCAGGAAGACCGCGGTCAGGTTGGGCGTCATGGTCTTGTTCCACTCGTCCAGGGTGACGTCGACCACCGGCGGGGCGAGGGAGTCGCGTCCTGCGCTGTTGACCAGGAGGTCCACGCTGCCCCAGTTGCTCTTGGCCCAGGCGAACAGGTCGATGACGGACTGCTCATCGGTGACGTCGGCGAGGATGGAGTGTACTTCTCCCCGGCCGTATCCGCGGATGCTGGCTGTGACCTTGTCCAGGCGCTCTTCGTCGATGTCCACCAGCAGGACCTTGCTTTCGTTGGCAGCGAAGATGCGTGCCACGGCCTCGCCGATGCCGGAGGCTGCGCCGCTGATAATGGCGACCTTGCCGGCAAGGGCCACGCCGTTCTCCGGGACGTATGTTTCACTCATTGTGGTTCTCCTTGTATTAGGTGGTTTTGATGGTTCGGTGGGCCGTCAAACGGACGCCACTGAGGGGGATGCGAGGCTTACCGCCTGGCGGGCTTTGTTGCGGATCTCATCCCATTGCTGGCCGGCGATGTCCGCCTTGGTAGCGATCCACGATCCGCCGCAGGCTGCCACGGTTGGCACCTGAAGCCAGGCGGCAACAGTGTGGGCCGTGATTCCGCCGGTCGGCATGAAGGCAACGTCCGGGTAGGGTGCGGCGAATGCCTTCACGAGCGGTAGCCCGCCCACGGCCTCTGCCGGGAAGAGTTTCAGCAGCCGTAGGCCGAACGCCCGGGCCGCCTCGATCTCAGTGGGTGAGGTGACGCCCGGAATGATTGGTACCCCCGCCCGGCGGGCGCGTTCCACTACAGCGGCATTGAGGCCGGGTGAGACCAGGAAGTGCGCACCGGCGTCGACGGCTGCGTCCACATCGGCCTCGGAGAGGACGGTACCGGCACCCACCAGCAGTCCTGGTACTTCCTGGACCATGCGGGCAATCGCCGCCGCAGCCGCCGGCGTCCTGAACGTGACTTCGGCGACCGGCAGTCCGGCCTCCGCCAGGGTGCGTCCCAGCGGGACGGCGTTACCGGCGTCGGCGATTTCTATCACCGGGACGATCCGCAGCTGCCGGAGGGCGTGTTCGAGGTCCATGTCAGTTTCCTTTCACCTGTGCGGCGGGCTGTCGGGCAGGCTCGATGACATAGCACTGGCCCACGTGGGGGAGGGTCCACTGCAGTTCGCCGGCCACCTCGGCAAGTTCCCGGGCGGCTTCTTCGCGTGGCACGGTATTGAAGTTGAACAGCCCGAAGTGATGGCCGACTACGGCGGGAATCGCCGCCTGCTGGCACAGGTCTGCCGCTTCGCGCGCCGTGAAGTTGCCGGGTACGCCGTTCTGCAGCCTGCGTCTGTCCCTTCCGTTGATGGGGAGCAGAGCCAGGTTCACACCGTGGTTGCGGAGCAGTTCGGCTTGACCGTCGTACGGCACGCAGTCGCCGGAGTGGTAGATCCGGACCCCGGCGATTTCCAGGATGTACCCCAGGAACACGGAATCCCCGTTGGCGTCGAATTCGAGTTCCTCATGCGCGGCTGGAACCGCGGTGACCGTGACGCCATCGCCTAGTTCAATACGGTCCCCAGCGGTAACTGCCTGGAGCCGGTCCTCGGGGATGTGCCGGTCCAAGGCCACCTGCCGTCGGGCCCTGGGCGCCACGAACAGGGGACGGTTCTGCTGTTGCAGGGCCTTCACCGTGTCCGGGTCCAGATGGTCCGTGTGGGCGTGGGTGTGCAGGACCGTACCGACTCCCCTTACGGCAGCAGGATCCACCGGCACAGGCTGGAGCCGGTTATGCGGGAACACCGTCCCCGCATACTTGCGGGCCAAGCTGTCCGAAAGGTACGGGTCAATGAGGATGCGACGGCCTGCATATTCAAAGGCGAACCCCGCTTGGCCGAGCCACCAGAAGCGGAGGCCGCCCGCGGCATCGGGCGCCTCGGTGAGATGTCCGACGTCGGGCCCGTCGCCATCCGCACGGACCGTCCATACTTCGCTCATCGGACAGCCAATCGAGAGGGGACGGCCTCGGGATCGTGTTCGGAAGGCGGTGCCTGGGCGCCGGTCATCAAGGAGACGGCATCGTTCATGGTGATATCGGTTTTCTGGACGCACGCGATCCGGCGGCCGAGCCGCTGGACATGGATCCTGTCCGCAACCTCGAATACGTGCGGCATGTCGTGGCTGATCAGGATCACCGGGATGCCGCGGTCACGGATCCCCGCAATGAGGTCCAGGACCTTGCCGGATTCCTTCACGCCAAGGGCTGCGGTTGGTTCGTCCATGATGATCACCCGGCTGCCAAACGCCGCAGCACGGGCCACGGCCACTCCTTGGCGCTGTCCGCCGGAGAGCGTCTCCACAGCCTGGCCGATGTTCTGGATAGTCAGCAGGCCGAGGTCGCCCATGATCCGGGCCGTTTCCTTATGCATGGCCTTGTGGTCCAGCATCCGCAGGCCCCAGCCCAGCGGGCCGGGCTTCCGGATCTCGCGGCCCAGGAAAAGGTTCGCAGCGATGTCCCGCGCCGGAGCCAGGGCCAGGTGCTGGTATACCGTTTCGATTCCGGCGGAGCGGGCATCCAACGGAGAGCGGAACTTCTGCGTCACGCCATCCACCTGGATCTCGCCCTCGTCCGGGATGAGGGCCCCTGACAGTGCCTTGATCAACGAGGATTTGCCTGCGCCGTTGTCACCAATGACGGCCAGGACTTCGCCAGGGTAGAGCGTGATGTCAGCGCCGGCGAGGGCCGTGACGTGGCCATAGCGCTTGACCAGATTCCGCGCCCGGAGGATGGGCTGAACTGTTGAAACTGGGTTAGTGGTCATCCCGCAACCTTTCGAGTCCACTGGTCCAGCCCGACTGCGACGATGACCAGAACGCCTGTGGTGAATACCTGCCAGAGGACATCGACGCCGGCCAAGGTCAGGCCGTTGCTGAAGACCCCGATGATCAAGGCGCCCAGCAGGGTGCCCAGGACATTGCCGCGCCCGCCGAACAAGCTGGTGCCGCCGATGACCACTGCAGTGATGCTGGCCAGGTTTACTCCCTCGCCGGAGAACGGGCTGACTGAACCCACCCGGCCGATCAGGAGCCAGCCGGCTATTGCGCAGATGACGCCCGCGACGATGTACACACTCAGCAGGACACGGGTGGTCCGGATGCCGCTGAGCCTGGCTCCTTCTGCGTTGTCCCCTACTGCGTAGATGTGCTCGCCCCAAGCCGTGCGCTTGAGGATGAAAGCAATGGCAATGAAGCTCAGCAGAACCAGGATGGACCCGTATGTGACTGGGGCGCCAAGGACTTTGAACGTTTCTCCGGGCCAAAGGAGCAGGTCCGGAAGGACGTTGGCCTTGATCGTTTGGCTGCCGGAAGCCAGCAGGTTCAACGCCGTGAAGATACTCAGCGTTCCCAAAGTTGAAATGAACGGCGGGACGCGGAAACGGGTCACCAGAATGCCGTTGAGGAATCCGCACGCGGCGCCGGTCGCCAAGGCAATCAGCAAGGCCAAGACGGCGGGAAGGCCTGCTTCGGCTGCCAATTTTCCGGAGATGACCGTGGTGAAGACCATAACTGCGGCCACCGACAGGTCAATACCGCTGGTAAGGATGATCAACGTCTGGGCGATGCCCACCATGCCGATGATCTGCACCTGTTGGAGAATGAGCGAAACGTTAAGAGGATCTATGAACCGGGGGCCTACCATCGCGGTGAACACCAGGCAAGCGAGGATGAGGACTGCCGTTGGCCCCAAGAGGGGATGGGCGTGCATTTGGCGCTGGACCCGGCCGAGGAAAGGAACGGGAGGCTGATCGTCCAGGCGCTCGCCAACCCTACGTTGGGCGGGGGCGTCGGGGGTCTTGGCCGGCGCAGGGGCGCCGGTGGTCGCGGATACTGACTTCATTGTGTGTACCTTCGCTGTTCAATGAACGGTGGTCTGGGTGCCGGCCTAGCCCCAGCAGTTGCCCAGGCCCCAGGTAGTGGGTTCAGAGGTGACGCCCGGAGCAGCTTTGTCGGTGATCAGGGTGACGCCGGTATTGGTGAAATCAAGGCCGTCGGTTGTGGTCGGTTTGGTTCCGTCCTTCAAATAGACGCTGATGGCTTGAAGCGCATCTCCGGCCATCTTGATAGGGAACTGCATGGAGGTGGCCCCGATAGTGCCGGCCTTGACGTCGTTGACGCCAGGGCAGCCGCCATCGATGGAAACAACCGTGACTTGGCCTTCCAGGCCAGCGGCTTTGATCGAGGAGAAGGCCCCGGCCGCGGCGGGCTCGTTGATGGTGTAAACGAGATTGATGGTGCGGTCCCGCTGCAGGAGTTTCTCCATGGCCGCCCGTCCGCCTGCCTCGTTGGCGTTGGTGACCTCGTGGCCCACGATCCGGGGATCCTTCTCGTCACCGATCTTGTTCTTGTCGACAACATCCACCCCGAATCCCTGCAGGAAGCCCTGGTTGCGTTGTACGTCCACCGCAACTTGTGCGGGGCTGAGGTCCAGCATGGCGATCCGTGCGGGCCTGTCGGCGAACTGGGCAGCAGCCCACTGGCCGATCAGCACCCCGGCTTGGAAGTTGTCCGTGGCAAAGGTTGCGTCGGCAGCATCCGCCGGGTTGGTGGGGGAGTCGAGGACCGCTACGAATACGCCTGCGTCCCGTGCCTTCTTGATGGCAGGGAGGATGGCCTCGGAATCGGACGGGGCGATCATGATGCCCTTCGCACCGCGTGCGACCAGGTTCTCGATTGCTTTGACTTGGGAGTCGTTGTCGCTCTGTCCCTGGCCGGAAAGGGCTTGGAGTTCGAAGCCCAGTTCTGCGGCTTTCTTCTCGGCGCCCTCGCGCATCTTCACGTAGTACGGGTTGTCGTCCGTCTTGGTGATGAGCCCAACAAGTGGCTTGGAGTCGGCTGCAGACGAGGAACAAGCGGCCAGACTGGCCGTGAGGCCAGCGGCTGCGAGGAATGCTGCCGCCTTGATGGTCATTCCACGCCGTTGTGTACGAGCGGTCATTTCGAGGCCTTTCTATCGAGAGGAAGTCTCTCTGCTGAACGGGGGGGGTGGTGTTGATCACAACGATAGCAGGAATTTTCCACCAATCAATATGTTTTGGAAGAAAATTCCAAGAACGGCTAGGCTGGCACCCATGTGTGGAATCGTTGGATACGTCGGCCCGGCCGGCTCGTTGGAAACTCACCGCAAACGTGCGCTTGATGTAGTGCTGGGTGGCTTACGCCGCTTGGAATACAGGGGCTACGATTCTGCGGGCATCGCCGTTCACTCGGCTGGTCGCGTCCATGTCAGGAAGAGAGCGGGGAAGCTGGCCAAGCTGGCTGACTCGCTCATCGCCGAGCCGCTGCCGCAGGGTGACGTTGCCATTGGTCACACCCGATGGGCCACCCATGGGGCGCCCACGGATGCGAATGCGCACCCTCATCTGGCGGACCAAGGCCGGCTGGCCCTGATCCACAACGGCATCATCGAGAACGCCTCTTCGCTGAGGCAATCGCTGTTGGACAGCGGGCACTGCTTCGTTTCGCAAACAGACACGGAAGTGGCTGCTGCGTTGCTTGCGCAGGCCTACCGCGCCGCCGTCGAAAACCTCGGGCGCCAAGCGGCTGGCGAAGCGCTCTCCGTCGCAATGCGGAACGCCTGCCGGGAGCTGGAAGGCTCCTTCACGTTGCTGGCTGTGCACGCGGATCACCCCGGCGTCGTAGTGGCCGCCCGACGAAACTCGCCACTGGTGGTGGGGATTGGCGAGGGCGAGAACTTCCTCGGATCGGACGTCTCGGCTTTTGCCGAGTTCACGACGCGCGCCGTCGAACTTGGGCAGGACCAAGTTGTCAGCGTCACCGCGGACGACGTCACGGTGACCGACTTCTCGGGCGCGCCCGCAGAGGCGGCCGAGTTCGCCGTGACGTGGGACCCTGAAGCAGCCTCCAAGGGTGGGCATGCATCATTCATGGCCAAAGAGATGTTGGAGCAGCCCGAAGCGGTCCGACGGACTGTCCAGGATCGGATCAACGTGGACGGTTCAGTTCGGCTGGACGGGCTGGGCATCGACGATGAGACCTTAGCCAGCATCCGGAAAGTCGTCATTGTTGCGTGCGGCACCGCGTCCTACGGCGGGCAGATCGCCAAATACGCGATTGAACGCTGGTGCCGGATTCCGGTCGAAGTGGATCTCGCCCACGAGTTCCGTTATCGCACGCCCATGCTGGACTCGCGAACCCTCGTGGTGGCCATTTCGCAGTCCGGGGAGACCATGGACACCTTGATGGCGGTGCGTTACGCCCGCGAGCAGGGAGCTGTTGTCCTGTCTATCTGTAACACGATGGGTTCCACCATTCCCCGCGAATCGAACGGCGTCCTCTATACGCTGGCCGGACCGGAAATTGCGGTTGCTTCCACCAAGGCCTTCCTGGCCCAGGTCACAGCCAACCTGCTCCTGGCCCTCTACCTGGCGCAACTGCGTGGTTCTTCGCTCCAGGCGGAAACCCAGGACGTGGCCCAGGAGTTGCGGAGTATTCCCGACCTCATACAGCGCACCCTGGACGGAGCTGTGCGCATCAATGCCCTGGCCCGTGACCTGAGGGACGCCACCTCCGTGCTATTCATCGGACGACACGTTGGATTCCCGGTAGCCATGGAAGGTGCGCTGAAGCTCAAGGAACTCGCATACATCCATGCCGAGGGCTTTGCTGCGGGTGAACTTAAGCATGGCGCCATTGCCCTCATCGATCAAGGTCAGCCGGTGATTGTCGTGGTGCCGTCGCCACGCCACAGCAGCCTTCTGCACTCCAAAGTCATGTCCACCATCCAGGAGATCAAGGCCCGGGGCGGACGTGTCATTGCGGTGGCCGAAGAGGACGATCGTGTCGCGCGGCACTGGGCTGACGACGTCATCGGTGTTCCAGGGTCTTCGCCGCTCCTGGCGCCGCTGCTGACGACGGTTCCCCTCCAGTTGTTCGCGGGGGCGCTTGCAGGTGAAAAAGGACTCGACGTTGACCAGCCCCGTAACCTGGCCAAGTCCGTCACCGTGGAGTAGTGGAAGGCCGCCCGCCATTATGGCGGGCGGCCTTGTTGTGTCAGCTACGCATGCTGGCCGGGAGCTCCGGGGTGGCCGCCTGTGTGTTGCTGAGCGACTGCAAACGGGTGGCAACCACGCTCATCTCAGCGATGTTGGTTCGCGGTGGAAGGCTGACGGCGCAGTGTACCGCTTCTGCAATGTCGTCCGGGTGGATGGCCCAGTCCCGTACTTCCCGAGGCGGCGGGCTGGGGCGCAGGTCCAGGATGGGAGTATCCACGATGCCCGGCAGAATGCTGCAGACACGGATCCCATTGCCGTGTTCGTCGCGCGAAGCGCCCCGGGCCAAGCCCAGCAGTGCGGATTTGGAAGCACCGTAGGCTGCCCCGCTGTGGTCCGGCCAGCTTGCAGCAATGCTGGAGATGATCACTACGTCGCCCTGCCGTTCCCGCAACTGATCGAGCGTCGCGGATAGCAGGGTGAAGACGCCATAGACATTGGTCTTCATGATGCGGTCGAAACTCTCGTCGTCGAGCTCGGCCATTCGCCGGCGTGGGACGTTGGTCCCCGCAGCGCAGACCAGTATGTCAATGGGATCCGTTTCCGCGAGGTGCGCCGCCAGGGCCCGTGCCCCCGCAGTGTCGGCAACGTCCAGGGCATGGGTTACCAGCTGGCCAGTGGCTACATGCTCAGGGCTCACTGCATTCAAGGCTTCCTGCCTCCTGGCTACGCCATGCACCTTGGCTCCGGCTGCGAGGAGCCTGCGGACCACGCTGGCCCCGATGCCGCTGCTGGCGCCGGTGACAAGGGCTACTCTGCCCTCAAGATTCCTGTCCATCGTTCCTCCTCTGCCGGGACTACCGGCAATGTTCCGTTCAAGGTGGCGCGTCTTGTCTAGTGTTGATTCCACCCATCATCAAATTATCACTTGACAGACACTTTGTCCGCATGATGATGTTAATTGCAGAACGTGAGCCTTCCGGCGCACAACCAGGCCACCTTGCGGTCCTTGCACTGGCCCTGGTCCACAACCGAGTCAAGCCACAGACTGTGGCTTCCCAACGCGGGAGCATTCAATGACGATTGTTGAGCAGAACACAGCCCAACCGAAAAGCAGCCCGGAACGGTTGCGCCTACAACGCAAATCCCTGCTCGCCACGGGCGTAGGAAACTTGCTGGAATGGTTTGACTGGACCATCTACACGGTCGCCTCGGTCTATATCGCCGGCAGCCTCTTCAACTCCAGCAACCCCATGTCTGCGCTGCTGAGCACGCTGGCCGTCTTCGCCGTCGGGTTCCTGATGCGTCCCATTGGCGGGCTGGTGTTCGGTCCTCTGGCTGACAAACTCGGCCGACGAACGGTCCTGCTGACCACGATGTTCCTCATGGCGGGCGCGAGCCTGGGGATCGCCCTCATTCCTTCGTACGCGGCGATCGGTAGTTGGGCATCTCTGCTCCTTCTGCTGGCCCGATTGATCCAGGGCTTCGCGCACGGAGGTGAGTCCACGACGTCATACGCGTACATCGCCGAAATCGCCCCGGCCAAGCGCCGCGGTCTGTGGTCGAGCACTGTCTTCATCGCAGTGGGATCAGGATCCCTCCTGGCGACGTTCTTCATGGCGGTATTGACCGGCCTGATCAGCAAGTCGGAAATGATGGAGTGGGGCTGGCGAATTCCCTTCGCGGCTGGTGCGCTACTGGCTGTGGCTGCACTGTGGTTGCGCCGCGGCATGATGGAAAGTGAGCATGTGGCCGTTGCCCAGGCTGGCAGCGCTGCGCCTCCATGGAGCAAGAAGCAGGTATTCGCCGCAGGCGTGAAGTTGTTCCTCTATGAGGCTGGATCTACGCTCACGTACTACACGTGGGTCACTTCGGCAGCTATCTATGCAATCGGCGTCAGGGGCATGGACCCGGGCCAGGCGTTCGTGATGAGCGTGATAGCACAGGTGGTCTATATCGCATTCCTTCCCGTCTCCGGCTGGATCTCGGATCACTGGGGAAGGAAGACCACAACCCTTATCTCCCTGGTGGGTATCGCAGCCACGGTGTTCCCGCTCTGGGGCCTGATGACCAGCGAGCCATGGACGTTGCTGGTTGCCCAGACAGCAGGACTGTTGCTGGTCGCCTTTATTACAGGTTCCAAGCCGGCAGCGATTTCAGAACAGATTCCCACCCGCTACCGCACCAGGATCTTCGGCGTTTCCATCTCCCTCGGCGTGGCCGTCTGTGGCGGTACAGCGTCCTACCTCAGCACCTGGCTTTACTCGATCGGCAGTGGCTGGATCTTCAACCTTTATGTCATCGCAGTTGCGGCGGTATCCAGTGTTGTGGTCCTGAAGTGGAAGAACAACACCGGCGTTCCCCTGGATCAAATCTAGTACTGCCCACATCACACAGTTCCCGGCGGCGCCACTGGCACGCCGGGAACTGCCATATCCGGAAGGAACCACCATGATCACCACCCTCCCCGCGACCGCAGCCGCGGCTGTCCGCTCTTCGATGGAGAAGCGGAGCATCGAGATCAGAATGCAGGAACCCCCGCGGCTTCGAGCCGGCGAGGTGCTCGTCGCGACGGAATACTGTGGCTTGTGCGGGTCCGATCTCCACATCTGGAACGGCGACGATGGGTACGGCTGGGTTCCATGCGGTACCGTTTTGGGCCACGAGATTGTGGGGACGATCGTCCAGAGCGATGACCCCGGTGGCCTGAAGCCAGGAACGCGCGTGGTGGCCATCGCCCAGTCTGGCTGCGGGAGCTGCGCCGCTTGTTCGGCTGACTACGCGAACGGCTGCCCGGATAAGGTCACTTTGGGTCTGACGCGCGACGGCGGTGCCGCGCGTTTCGTTCGTATCCCCGCCTCCCAGCTGCTGGCCGTACCCGACGATGTGCCAGCCCGGACCGCGGTGCTGACAGAACCTCTCTCAGTTGCCGCCAGGGCAGTTGCAGGCCGGGGTCGTGTGACAGCCAAGGACACCGTAGTTGTCAGTGGTCCAGGCACCATCGGGATACTGTCTGCAGTGGTCTGCCAGTATCTCGGTGCCCGCGTGGTGCTCAAGGGGATGACCCAGGACGTGGCAGCACGGGCCGGTCTCGCCGAACAGCTGGGGCTGGACCTGGTGGATACCCTTCCCCCCGGTTTCAAGCCAAACGTGTGGATCGAAGCTGCTGGAGCCTCCGCCGCCTTGGCCGATGCTGTCCGTGAGCTGCCGGTCCAAGGGCGCGTGGTGGTGGTGGCACTGTACGGAGCGCCGCCGGTGTTGGCGGCCAACGATGCCGTGCGGAAGGAACTGGACATCATCACCAGCTACAGCTCGTACCGCCCGGACTACGGGCAGGCACTGGACATCCTCAAGATGTATCCCGGGTTGGGGGAGCTGCTGGTTGAGACGGTGCCGCTCAGCAACATAGCCGTTGCCTTCGACAAGGTGGGCCGGGGCGCTGCGCCGAAGATCGCCGTCGAACCCTGATGCCTCGTGAACGCAGCAAGTGAACGCAACAAAAAAGGCGGCCGGAACAAATGTTCCGGCCGCCTTTTTTGGTGTGCGGCGGCTAACTGAACGTGCCGTCGATGGTGAGTCCGCCGTCGATATTAATGACCTCGCCGTGGATGAACGATGCATCCGGGGAGAGCAGGAAAGCGATCACGCTTGCGATTTCTTCCGGCTCGGCAAGCCTCCCGAGGGGAGTCCGTCCCAAGAGAACCTCCTGGTTCAATGTGCCGTTGCGCAAGCCGCTACGCACCATCTCCGTATTTACGTAACCCGGAGCGACGGCATTGACGCGTATCTTATGGACACCCCATTCAACAGCCAAGGTCCTGGTCAGTCCCAGCATCCCGGTTTTGGCAGTGGCATAGGCAGATCTCCCCGGCAAGCCAAAGGTGGATCCTACTGACGCGATGTTCACAATGGAGCCACGGCTCGATTTGAGGAGTGGAAATGCCGACTTTGCCGTGAGCATGGAACCGGTCAGATGGATGTCCAGCAGCCGCCGCCATTGTGCGATGTCCAGCTCCTCGGCAGGCTGGCGAAGGATGTTGCCGGCGCAATTCACCAAGCCGTCCAGCCGGTCAGTTTCGCCCGCTACGGCACCCAGGAGGGCTTGGACGCTGATCTCGTCAGCCACGTCGACACCGAACCCAAGGTGGGGGGAAGCCGCGGGAGAAAAGGAATTCAGTTCTTCTGCCAGGTCCTTGGCCGGTCCCTCGTTGAGATCGGCAACGAGGACCCGCCAGCCGCGGCTTGCCAGAGTATGTGCCACTTTGGCGCCGATGCCCTGTGCGCCGCCGGTGATCAGGGCTGTCTGTTGTGCGTTCATGAGTTGCTCCCTTGCTGGTTTTTGTATGGCTCAGAGGTTGCTGAGGCGGAAGGTTGGATCCGGCTCTTGGACGGTGACGTCCGGCGCTCCTTCGAGGCTGCCCAAGGCTGTAGTTGAGCGCCCGACGGCGAGCGCGCCCCAGGCGGCGGAACGCGCCAGCGCTTCGGTGAAGGCTGCTCTGCGATTGTGTGCTCCGGTGGGCCCTCCGGGTTCGAGGCAGGTTTCGCTGAGGAACCCGGAAAGTGCTGCGTCGCCAGCACCTGTGGTGTTGACCACGGCGGTTTGTGGCGCCCGGGCCCACAGGACGCCATCCGGGCCTAGCCCGATGAGGCCATCCCCGCCCATGCTGGCCAACACGGTGCCTATGCCCGCGTCAGCGAGGGACCGTGCGGCTTGGACTACGTCGCCAACCGTTCGCAGCGGCTGCCCGGCGAACTGCTCGAGCTCCGGGACGTTGGGTTTGACGAGGTCCACCAGCTTGCTGTTGGCCCATCGGCAAAGGTCCGGTCCGTTGACATCCAGGCATACCTTGATTCCGAGTTCACGTGCTTGGTGGAGCAGCCACCGCAGATCCACAGGGTGTCCATTCGAAGCCCGGGGTAATGCTCCGGCCACCACCAGCCAGTCCGCGTCCGTGGTGTGGAGTTGGTCGAGTGTAGCTTCACAGACCGATCGCCACTCCGACTCCGGGAGGTGCCCGGGCTTCTGGTTGGCATTGGTGGTGGACCCGCCGGAACTCACCAGCACGGTGTTGACCCGGACGGGCGTGGAGACGGGCACCGTGCGGACCAGATCGCCCTCGCCCTGCAGGAGCGGGAGGCTGGAGCTGTCTGCCTGACTCGCAGGGACGACGGCGGTGGTGGTGTTGCCTGCCAGCCGCAGCGTACGGGCGACGTTGATGCCGTTGCCACCCAAGTACTCCTCGACGGCGAACGCCCGGTTGACTGCTCCGGGCACCAGGTCTTCGAAAAAGTAGACCCGGTCCACCACCGGCGACGGTGTCAGGGTCACCACGGTCTGCAGGCGCTGACGGACCCTGCGGCCGTGCCCTGACTGTGGCGCGCCGTGGGCGCGGTAGACGGCTCCGGCGCGTATGGTTCTGTGGGTGAGGCTGCTCATGGGATCGGCGCCCTCGGCCTAGTCGTCGGCCAGCGCGTGGCGGACCTGGCCGGCTACGCGGGCGGGCGAGAGTCCGTATTTGTCCAGCAGGTAACTGTTGGGAGCGGACTCGGACCATGCATCCGCAAGGCCCAGCCGTGTGACGGTCTTGCCCAGCGTGGTGCTGGTAACCAGCTCACTCACCAGCCCGCCCAGCCCTCCAATAATGCTGTGTTCCTCGATGGTGAAGATTGGTGCTGGGCCTGAGAGCGCTGATAGCAGGGCAGCTTCATCCACGGGTTTGAGGCAGGGAACGTGAACCACCCGGGCTTCGATTCCTTCTTCGGCCAGCAGAGCTGCAGCATCCATGACACGCGAACTCTGGACACCTGTTGAAACCAGAAGTGCGTCATTGCCCTCGCGTAAGACATGTACTGTTCCCGGTGTGAATACATGGCCGGGACTGAAAATGTCGGAAACGGCATCCCGTGCCAACCGCAGGTAGACGGGACCGTCGTGGTCTGCGGCCCATCGGATTGCTGCTTCGGCTTCCCTTGCGTCGGCCGGGGCGATCACGGTCATGCCCGGCATCGCACGCATGATGGCCAGGTCCTCAATGTCCTGATGGGTCTTTCCGCTGCTGCCGTTGAGGAGACCGGCGTAGGATGCCGCAATTTTCACTGGCGCTCCGGTCTGGGAGACCAGCATGCGGATGGGGTCCAGAGCGCGGTGCGTCAGGAATACTCCGAAAGTGGAGAGCCACGGCCGGAATCCAAGTGTGGACAAGCCGAAAGCGACGCCCACCATGTTCTGCTCCGCGATGCCGATCTCAAAGAACCGGTCCGGGAACGCGTCCGCGAACAGGTCGGCTTTGGTGGACGTGGCAAGATCGCCGTCCACCACTGCAACCCGGCTGTCCGTCCTGGCAAGTTCTACAAGCGTCTGGCCCCATACGTCGCGTTGCGCCTTCACTTTGCTTCTCCTTTAAAAACCTGGCCGAGTTCAGCGGCTGCGCTGGCCAGTTGTTCCGGTGTGGCAACCCCGTTGTGCCACTTATAGGTGCCCTCGGTAAAGGACACGCCCTTGCCTTTGATGGTCTTGGCCAGGATGACGGTCGGCTTTCCTGAACCCCGTTGCTCACGGACGCGGTCGAAGGCGTCGTGGATTGCGTCGAAGTCGTGCCCGTCGATGCTGATGACGTTCCAGCCAAAGCCCGTGAAGACCCCGCTGAGGTCTACGCCGGACCATGGGTTTGAGCGGTCGAACCGGTCATCGTCTTCGGAGACGGGCCATCCATACTGCTGGAGTCCGTTGAGGTCGATGACCGCTGTGAGATTGTCCAGCTTGAAGCGACGTGCCGTGTGGACTGCCTCCCACACCATTCCCTCTTCGAGTTCGCCGTCGCCCAGCATGACCCACGTGTGGAAGTCCGAACCGAGTTGCTTGGCAGCCATTGCCATGCCGGCTCCGGCCGATAGCCCCTGGCCCAGGGAACCGCTGGAGCTGTCCACGCCGGGGGTGAGCTTCATGTCCGGGTGGCCTTGGAGTCTCGACCCGCCCTGATCGAAAGTGGCCAGTTCCTCCACGGGGAAGTAGCCGCGGAGTGCCAGGACCGAATAGAGGCCAATGGCGCAATGTCCTTTGGAGAGGATGAAACGGTCTCTTGCGGGGTCCTGCGGATTCCCGGGATCAACAGAAAGTTCGTTGAAGTAGAGGGAAACCAGCAGGTCCATAGCGGACAGCGGGCCACCGATGTGGCCGGCTTTGGCATCCGCCACGGTCTTGATGACGTGCCAGCGGCCAGCGGCTGCGAGCCTCTGGAGTTCGGCCGTCCCGGTCTTGGTTGCTTGCGTTCTTGACATGACATTGTCCTCATCGATCGTGTCAGCAGGTCTATGCCTTAATTATTACCGTCTTACGGACAGCTTGTCCAGATAATGATAATTCGTCGAAGACTAGGGCAGGCTTCTCACCAGGACCTTCACTGCTCCGGTGCCTGATCGCGCTTCGGCAAAAGCCTCAGCCACCGATTCCAGGGGGTATTCCGAGATCGGAATTCCCGCCAAGGGAAGTTCGCGGTGGCTGATCAGCCTCACGGACTCGGCGAAGTCTGCGGACTCGTAGACGCGCACCCCGATGATTTCCTGTTCAGCAAAGGCAAGCTCGCGCAGGTCCAGCTCGGCCGGTCCGTGGTGCACGGCCACAATCACAATCCGCCCCCGCACTTGCGCCACCTGGGTCAGGAGCGGGGTGACGCTGTGATGCCCTGCGCAATCGAAGACAACGTCGGAGGCGGTCTCGCCGTGCTCGTTGGCCGCCGGAACGTCACTTGGCCCGAGCGCCCGGAGGCCGAGCGCCTCAACTACTTCCCGGCGTCGAACGCTTGGCTCCACGACGGCAACGTCAGCCGCACCTGCGTGACGGGCCGCCAGGGCGACCAGGATTCCGATGGGCCCTGCGCCGAAGATGAGGACGCGCTCGCCTGCTGCGAGCCTGGCCCTTCGAATGGCGTGAACTGCTACTGCGAGCGGCTCGGCAAGGGCCGCCTCCCTGGTGGGGGCATTTTCGGAGAACGGAATGACGTTCGCGGCCGGTACGGCCATCAATTCCGCCATGGATCCCGGCGTATCGATGCCGAGCAGCCTCAGGTTTCTGCAGACGTGCCGCAGTTCCTTCCGGCAGGCGCCGCACGTGTTGCAGGGCAGGAGGGGGTTGACGGCCACCATGGCGCCCTCGGTCAATCCACTGTCCCCCGGATTTTCAATGGTGCCGGTAATTTCGTGCCCCATCACCAGGGGGAGAGTGGCTCGGGGGTGGGTTCCGCTCACAATGGGGAAGTCCGAGCCGCAGATGCCGGTGAATGAGACCCGAACAAGAACTTCGCCCGGCCCTGCCGCTGGGCGTCGTAGTCGCTGTGTGTCGAACTGCTCTGGGGCCTTGAGGACGGCTGCCCGGATATCCGGCGTTACTTCAATGGTTGGTGTCGTCATCGACTGCTCCTTCTGGTGCACGGCTTGTTCTTGAGCGCGTTCCTTCAAGTTATCAATTGGCGGACACAAGTTCCACTAGTTGATAACTATCTGTGTGGCGACGCAGTTGTTGCATCGGTCATGGGCCTTACGTATCGTGAGTCATGATGTGTGTCCGCTAGGTGAGAGGTTCCAATGACGGAAGCAACGGATCCCAGCGGCGGAATGAATCTCGTGACCAAATCCGCGGCAGTTCTTCGCGCGATCGCTGAGGCAGGTGAGCTGACCGTGAGCGAACTCGCTGAGCGCACGGCCGAACCCGCCAGCTCCCTCTATAGACTGCTCTCGACGCTCCAGGCGATCGGCTGGGTGGAGGACGGGTCGCGTCGGGGCAAGACCCGGCTCGGCCTCGATTTTGTTCGGCTCGGAGCGAAGCTGGAGGCCCAGCTGGACCTGCGGGACCTGGCGCGGCCAGAGCTGGAGAGGTTGCACGCTGCCACTGGCCAGACATCGTTCTTGTGCATCAGGCGCGGCCTCCGGGCTGTGTGCATCGACCGAATCGATGGCCTGGATGTCCAGATCCACAACCTTAGATTGGGCGAATCCATGCCCTTGGGTCAGGGGGCCGCCCCCAGGGCCATCCTCGCTTTCGAGATCCCCGAGGTGGTTGAACGCTACTTGAGGGAACTTCCTGAAGATGATCTGTTCGGCCCGGTGGCTCACAACGCAGAAGAACTTCGCCAGCTCCTGGCGGAAACGGCGTCCGCCGGCGTTGCAGTGGCCCACAGTGATTGGGGCCAGGGGATTGGCGGTGTTGGTGCGCCCATCTTCAATCACACTGGTGCCGTTGTAGGAGCACTTTCCATCAGCGGGCAAACGCACAGGGTGTTCCACGGCGACTACGACCCCGTCGCGATGGTCCAATCTGCTGCCGCAACCGTAAGCCGGGCACTTGGTGCGATCCAGCCGGACGCCCATCTTCCAGCCGCGGAAAGCAGGGCCGTCTAGTGGCAGCGAAACCCATCAAGGTGATGGCCAACAGTGCTGACCTCCTCAACGCGCTGGCCGACAACGGACCCATGAGTGTGGTGGACATCGCCGAGGCAATTTCCATGCCGCGCCCCAGCGTTTATCGGTTGCTTGACGCACTCGAACACGTGGAACTGATCGGAATCCGGGAAGATGGCAGGGCTCAACTCGGTACGCAGATCCTTCACCTTGCGAGTGCTTCGCTTCAAGGGATTCCGGAGGTCTCCGCAGCACGTCCCGCCATGGCGCGCCTCAACGAGCTAACTGGCCAGACAGTCTATCTCTGCGCCGTGAGGAACCAACTCGTGACCTGCCTCGATTGGGTCAAAGGGACCAAGGTGACGCTGCTGCTCCTCAACCCCGGCGGCACCCTCCCGCCGCACGCAGGTGCAACCTCGCGGGCCATCATGGCATGGGATGACCATCTCAGGCACAGCGTCATGGCGTCGGCTCCGCTGCTGGCGATCACTCCCAGCACCCTCACCACAGCAGAGCAAGTGGAGGCTGACGCAAAAACCATCCGTGAACGCGGCTTCAGTGTGTCTGACCAGGACGTCACCATCGGTGTCGCCGCACTGGGCGTGCCGCTGTTCGATTCCCATGGCGCATTGCGCGGGGCACTGTCGGTTGCCGGACTTCGTGATGACGTTCTTCCTCAACAGGACGAATTTGTTGCCCTGCTGCAGGAAGCAGCGAAGGAAACGGCGGCCAAACTCTAGCTTCGATCCCAGCTGACCACCACGCGGGCGGCACCCTGTTCGGTCCGCTCGACGTTGGTGACGATCTGGGAATCGGGAGCTCCCATGGCCCGGATTTGCTGCCGATAGTTTTCCACGTGCTCCTGCAGGGACTCCTCAGTCCATTCGCCCGGCCGCATCCTCGTGGAAATCTCCACGGGTTCCTCACGGACCAGGATCTCCCCGGGCTGCCCGGTAGGCGAGGTCTCCGGCGTCGTGGCCTTTGGAACCAGCATACGGAAAGCGAAAACCCCGCCGGCCACCCCAGCGACGAGTCCTGCAGCGATCAGCCACAGCGTTCGTCCAGGTCCCCGCCCCGCGGCTGTCGACTTCGGCAGGGCAGTCTTTTTTGCTGTTCTCTTTGCCATGGGAATTCATCTTTCCGGTGGGCGTCAGGTGTCCGTGCGGGTCGGCGCTCAAGGGCGCTGTCTGTCCATCCTAAGCAGGCTTAGCACCCTTGGGTAAGTCACCGGGCCAGGCCACACGAGGGAGGTACTGCCGGACCCTGTAACAAGGGACTCTCCCACGTGGTTCCAAACACGGGTGTCATTGATAAGTGACCTCTACCCACATCCCCCCGACTCAGATGGCCAGCCCGGCTCCAGGATCGACAAGCCGGGTGGCCCTCGCCGTGTCCACTCTCGGCTTCTTTGTGATCACACTGGATGCCCTGATCGTCAACGTTGCTCTGGCCAGCATCGGCGCCCAGCTGGGTGGCGGCACGGCAGGCCAGCAGTGGATCGTGGACGGCTACACACTGATGTTCGCGTCCCTATTGCTCTTTGCCGGCAACCTGTCAGATCGGATCGGGGCCAAGCGTGCCTTCACCCTCGGTCTGGTGCTGTTTGTCCTGGCATCGGCTGCCTGCGCGTTCGCTCCCGTCCTTTGGGTTCTGATCTTCTCCAGGTTCGTGCAGGGTGCCGCAGCGTCACTGATGTTGCCGCCGTCGATGGCTTTGATCCGGGAAGCTTTCCCGGACGCGCTGCTGCGCTCCAGGGCAATAGGCCTGTGGGCGTTGGGTGGAGCCGTGGCCGCTGCGGCAGGGCCAACCCTGGGTGGCCTGCTGACGACCATTGACTGGCGGCTGGTTTTCCTCATCAACGTTCCCGTTGGGGCGGTGGCCGTTGCGTTGCTGGGCAAAGTCCCTGCCTCGCCGGTCCGGCCCGCACCCTTCGACTGGTGGGGGCAGGTGGCAGCACTCATTGGCGTGGGCGCGCTCATCTTCGGGCTGATCGAGGGCGGGGTTCTCGGCTTCGGGGAGCCTCAAGTGTTGCTGTCCTTGGGCGCAGCCGCCGTGGCCATCACCGTCTTCCTTCTGGCCCAGGCCCGGGTCCGCAACCCCATGATGCCCCTGGACCTGTTCCGTTCGGCCGGGCTACGTATCGCCCTCTCGGTGGGATTCAGCTTCATGGTTGGCTGGTACGGAATGGTCTTTGTCATGAGCCTCTTCCTCCAGCAGCACCTCGGCCTGTCCCCACTGCTGGCCGGCCTGGCGTTCCTCCCGGCGTCCGTCCTCATCGCAGTCAGCAATGTGGTGGCTGGCAGGATGGCTGCCCGGTTCGGCCCGCGGGTTCCGGCCGTCCTTGGCCAGTTGCTCATGGTGGCAGGTTTGCTGGGCATGCTCCTGGCAGCACCCTTGGGCTCACTCCTGGCCGTCACACTGCTGTTGGTGCCGATCGGCGTGGGCGGTGCACTGGCTATGCCTCCCATCACGGCCCACGTCCTGGACAGCGTTCCAGCTCATCGCGCCGGGACGGCCAGCGCGGTCTTCAATACTTTCCGGCAACTCGGTGGAGCCGTGGGCGTGGCAGTTTTCGGCGCGCTGTTGGCGGGCCCCGCAGGGTTCGTTCCAGGGCTGCAGACGAGTCTGCTGATCGCGGCATTGCTCCTGCTGGCGACTGCGGTTGCGAGCGTTTTCATTCGCCGGACCCACAACTAATCCACGTCATCAAAGGAGACACCATGGCACCCACCCAAACCGCCAGCAAGAACCACGAGGAACTTTTCCCGGGACAGCCGCCGGCACTCGCTGTCACGGATCCCGAACTAGTGGAGATTTTTAACAACTTCGCCTTTGACGAGACCCTTCGCTACGGAAACCTCGATACCGGAACCCGGGTTATGGTCCAGCTCGCATCACTCATCGCGTGCCAGGCACTGGGAGAGTACCGCACCATGCTCACGGCGGCCCTCACCGTTGGGGTGACTCCCGTCCAGGTCAAGGAAGTCCTTTACCAGGCCGTGCCATATGTTGGCATGGCCAAGGTTTCCGACTTCCTGCACACAAGCAACGAGGTCCTGACCGAACACGGCGTACAACTTCCCCTCCAAGGGCAGTCCGGCACTACACCGGCAGACCGCGCAGAGAAGGGCCTCGCAGTCCAGAAACTCATCGCGGGTACCGCCAAGGTGGACGCCATGCGCGCCGCCGCAGCCGACGACGAAATGCACTTCCAGGACTACCTCGCCGGCAACTGCTTTGGCGACTACCTCACCCGCGGAGGCATCGACGTACCCACTCGTGAGCTGCTCACCCTCTCGATGCTGGTTTCGTTGGGCGGCTGCGAACCCCAAGTGAAGGGTCATATCCAGGGCAATCTCAACGTCGGAAATGACCGTGCGAGGATGCTCGAGGTCCTCACCAGCCTGCTGCCATACATCGGATACCCGCGGACACTCAACGCCTTGCGGATGTTGAACGAAGCCGCCCCGGCCAGCCACACGGAGTAAGAGCATTACCGCCGGAACCAGTGGCCAGCAGACCCTGACGGGCAGATAATGAAGGCATGGCACGGCATGCAGCGCACGTGCTGGTGGACTGAGCACCGACTGCTCGTGTGGTGAGGAATTCCGGTGTCGTTGTCGGATGAAGAACGCAGGAGCTTGGAAGAGCTGGAACGGGATCTCGCTGCAGCGGATCCTGAGCTTGCCTTTCGGCTGACGTCGGGCCGCCCACGCGGGGCCATGGTCCGAACAATCCTTGGCAGCCTGGCTGTACTGGCCGGCTTCGTCATGGTGATCGCCGGAATTATCACGCAGCTGGTGGTTCTGGGCGTGGTGGGGTTCCTGCTGGCCAGTTCAGGGGCTTATTGGCTTCTGGCCGGGAGATCGCTGAGGAGACGCATTCAAAGGCACGACGGCGAACCGTCGCCTTAGCGGGCAAGGCAGCCTTAGCGGCCCCGGCACCTGATGAGCGCCCGGCTGTGGCTACGGAACCGGGGGGACTGGGGGCAGATGCGTCTCCGGCTGCTTGGCCGGTTCCGGCTCGCCCGGGGGAACCATCATCCGCCAAGCGAGAACAGCGCCCGCGCCCAGAGCGGCAGCGGCCAAAGCGATGAATAACGCGCCAACCCGTGACGGGCGTTGCGGGGAGTTTCGGTTCAGTGCCGATGTGGCCCTCTTAACAGCCCGCGCAGCGGTGCGCTGCGCTTCCTTGGCAGCTTTCCTGTTGCCGGTCAGGGTGAGTATCACGCCCTGAACCACAGACGGGACGTCGGCATGGTTGATCCGTGCCAACGCCCACTTCACCACGGCGTCTGCCTGTACCGATGTGCCCTCTGCCGCGTGTGTCACCCACTCGCGGGCAAGGTCCTGCGCGGCGGGAATGATGCTTTGTGCTTTGTTCATGGTGCACCCCTCACAGAGTAGATGGCCCTGTGTGCCAGCCTACGCCCGGAGTCCCTGCGGCCAACAGGTGTTCCCGCCGCGCCAAGAATCAGTCCCGGACCACGGCCGCCAACTCCACCGGCTTTTCCAGCCCGGCCCACCTGCCGTTCAAGGTCAGCTCCGTATGGAGCTCCGGGGCCGCGGCCGTGTTGGCGGAAGCATCCGCCGCTACGTCCACAACTCGGGCTACTTTCAGCCGGAGCCCTCCGGCGTCAATGATTGTCACGCCGCTTCCCGATACCGGCGCCGAGGCACTCAGGGCGGGGAGGTCGCCGTCGAGCTTTCCACTGCCTTTCACCGTGACCGTGCTGGGCCGCGGCTCCGGCTCGCCATCCACGAACTGCGGGGCCTCTTCCTGACCGGTGAGGATGGCGGCGGCCAGGGCTTTGATGTAGATGGGATCCGCGCAGGCGTCGTACACCCAGCGCTTGCCGAGGACCGAGTGGTCCATGGTACCGATGAGCCATTCTTCGGCACCGGCCAGCTCGTAGCCGCGGTAGCTGAGCGGGACCTGGTAGATGCGCTCGCCGGCTGCGACCACATGTGTTTCGAGCCCCACCTCGCCGGCGGGATCGTCAAAGCGGTAGGCGCCGATGAGCTCCGGCGCGCCATCCTGGATGAACCAGGGCTGCTTCGGGAGGTAGTCAGCGATGAGTTCGAGCTTGGACGGGGACAGGGTTGCCTTGTGAATGATCGCCATGGTCTCCAGCCTAGGGCAGGCTAAGAACCGGGGCCGGCAATCAGCGATCCGGGGGCTGCCCCCACCATTCCCTCGACGGCGCGGGCAAGGTGTGTGCCGCGGTCGTTGACGCCGTCCCAGCGGACCAAGGCCTGCGCGTTCAGGCCGTCCACCATGCCCAGGATCTGCCACGCGACGGCGGCGGCATCGGAAACGTTGAAAGCTCCCGTGGCATTGCCGTCCTCAACGACACTTTGGAAGACCTTCTGCCAGGCGTCCATTTGTTCGCGCACCGAGGCGGCCAGGGTTTCGTTGCGGCGTCCCAGCGTCCAGGCTTCCACCCAGATGGCCGTAACGTCGAGCCGGCTGTTGTTCAGGAGGGTATCCACCAAAAGGCCAAGTCGCTCAGACGGTCCGGGACGCTGGCTCAGCAAGCCTGCCACTTCCTGTGTTTCCGCGGCCACGATGGTGGCGAATGTGCTGGAGACCAGCGCGTCCATATTGGGCTGATAGTGCGCCACCAGACCCGAGGCAACCCCCACGCGGGCGGCAACATTGCGCAGCGTAAGAGCGGTGAGCCCGGCCTCGAGTGCGATCTCGCGGGCGGCTTCGGTGATTTCTGCGGCGCGTTCTGCCGGCGACTTCCGGACCGCGCGCTTCTGTGGAGTGCTTGACATCAAGGACCAGTCTAGATTACCTTTTCAGCATTGTTGATCGTGCGATCAACAAGAGGATTGCACTGACGACGAAGGAGTCACCCATGGCTTGGAGAATGCCGGCCGAAACCGCACCGCATGAGCGCACCTGGATGGCGTTCCCCCGCCCCGGCCTGACGCTCGGCGACGACGCCGCCTCCGCCGAAGAGGCCTACGCGGCCTGGACCGCCGTCGCCCATGCGGTAGCCGAGTTCGAACCGGTCACCATGGTGGTGGACCCCAGCGAGCGCCAGCGCGCCGCCCGCATGCTGGGCAGCGGCATCGAACAGGTTGAGGCGCCTTTGGATGAGTTCTGGATGCGCGACGTCGGACCCACCTTTGTGGTGGACGACGAACGTCCCGGCGTGCTCGGTGCCGTGGACTGGATCTTCAACGGATGGGGTGCCCCGGCGTGGTCCGAGTGGCAGAAGAGCGCCGGGATGGCCCGCTTCGTCGCAGAACAGTCCGGTGCCGAGCTGGTCAGCTCACTGCTGGTCAACGAGGGCGGCGCCATCCACGTGGACGGCGAAGGTACAGTGCTGGTCACCGAAACGGTGCAGCTGGATCCGGGCCGGAACCCCTACGCAAACAAGGCAGCTGTTGAAGCTGAGCTGGCCCGCACCATCGGCGCCACCAAAATCATTTGGGTACCCCGCGGGCTGACCCGCGACTACGAGGACCTGGGCACGCGCGGCCACATCGACATGGTGGCCACCCTTCCAACCCCCGGCCGTATCCTGTTGCACTCCCAGACCAACCCTGGGCACCCGGACCATGAGGTCAGCCGCACGCTCCAGGAATTCCTGGAAACGCAGACCGACGCTGCGGGCAAGCCGTTTGAGATTGTGCCGCTGCCCGCACCGGAAACGCTGCGCGACGAGGACGGTTTTGTGGACTGGAGCTACGTCAACCACTTGGTGGTCAACGGCGGCGTCATCGCCTGTGGCTACGGCGAAGAACGGGCTGACTCGCTGGCCGCAGAGATCCTTGCCGAGGCTTACGCTGGCCGTCGCGTGGTCACCGTGGATGCGCGCCCCATCCTGGCACGTGGCGGCGGTATCCACTGCATCACCCAGCAGCAGCCGCGCCTCAGCGGAGCGCAGCTCGCCAGGGGTGCAGCGTAATGGCTCGTTTCGACGTCGTTGAGGCCTCCATCGATCGTCTGCGTGAGGCTCTGCACGCCGGGGAGGTGACCAGCGTGGAGCTCACCCAGGCCTACTTGGATCGGATCGAAGCCTACGACCGCAACGGCACCAAGCTCAACGCCGTGGTGGTCATGAATCCCGACGCTTTGGCGGATGCCCGGGCGTCGGACGAACGACGGGCACAGGGCGCGGCAAGGGGTCCGCTGGACGGCATTCCGTACACGGCCAAGGACAGCTACTTGGCCAAGGGTCTCACCGCCGCGGCCGGTTCGCCGGCTTTCGAGAACCTGGTGGCACAGCGCGATGCCTTCACCATCGAGCGCCTCCGGGACGCCGGTGCGGTGCTGATTGGCCTCACCAACATGCCGCCCATGGCCAACGGCGGTATGCAGCGTGGCGTTTACGGACGCGCCGAAAGCCCCTACAACGCAGACTTTCTGACCGCAGCGTTTGGTTCCGGATCGTCCAACGGTTCCGGCACCGCAACGGCGGCCAGCTTCGGGGCCTTCGGCCTTGGTGAGGAGACGTGGTCAAGTGGCCGCGCACCGGCGTCGAACAATGCTCTGTGTGCGTACACGCCCTCGCGCGGCGTCATCTCGGTGCGCGGCAATTGGCCGCTGGTTCCCACCATGGACGTGGTGGTGCCGCACACCCGCACCATGGCGGACATGCTGGAACTGCTGGATGTCATCGTGGCCGACGACGCGGAGATACGCGGCGATTTCTGGCGCGCGCAGCCCTGGATTCCGCTTCCAAAGTCCTCCGAGGTCCGGCCGGAGTCCTATGTGGCGTTGGCACCGGAAACGCTCGACGGCGGACGGTTGGCTTTGCGGGGCAAGCGCTTCGGAGTGCCGCGCATGTACATCAACGCAGATCCGGGCGCCGGCACCAGCGCGAAGCCTGGCATTGGCGGGCCTACCGGGCAGCGTATCGAGACGCGGGCTTCGGTGATTGAGCTGTGGGAGGCTGCCAGGCGTGACCTTGAGGCTGCCGGGGCTGAGGTTGTGCTGGTGGATTTCCCCGTGGTCTCAAACTACGAAGGGGACCGTCCCGGAGCGCCCACCATCGCCACCCGCGGACTGGTCAGCCCTGAGTACCTCAAACGTGAAATCGAGGATCTCGCAGCTTGGGCGTGGGACGACTTCCTGCGCGCCAACGGCGATCCCGCCCTCAACAGGCTTGCAGATGTGGATGGTGCAGCGATCTTCCCCCATCCGAAGGGCGCCCTCGAGGACCGCTACACCGGATTCGACGACCATATCGCCGGCTATCCCCGGCATGTCCGCGAATACGGCGTCTCCCAACTTACTGAAATTCCCCTGCTGGAAGAGGGTGCGCGCGGTCTGGAAGAGACCCGCCGCGTTGACCTTGAGGAGTGGATGGACGGGCTCGGACTTGACGCCGTTCTGTTCCCGGCGGCGGCCGATGTGGGACCTGCCGACATGGATGTGAACCCGTCGTCGGCAGATCTGGGATGGCGTAACGGAGTGTGGGTGGCCAACGGCAACCTCGTTCCACGGCATCTGGGCATCCCCACCGTCACCGTGCCCATGGGAACCATGGCGGACATCGGCATGCCCGTGGGTCTGACTTTTGCTGGCCGCGCCTATGACGACACGGCACTGCTGACGCTGGCCGCAGCCTTCGAAGCGACTGGTTCGCGACGGACGGCCCCACCCCGGACGCCGGCGCTGTAACGGAATTGACGGCGGACTCCATGGCGGGCAAGCCAGACCTAATGCGTGGCCTCGCCTAGGCTCTGATTAGAATCAAAGGGACGTCGACCACTGAGGGAATCATGAAGAAACTCACCACTGTCCTGATCGCTGCCGGGCTCATTGCCTCGGCATCTGCCTGTTCCGCCCAGCAGCAGCTGACCACCGCGGAAACCTGCGACCGCATTAACGTCGTGGTACCCAGCTTCCCGCAGGGCCCCGGCCAGACTGCAGCGAACCGGGCAGCCAACGCGGTCCGGCCCATCGTGAACGTAGCATCCGCTGACATGAAGCCGGTTGTCACCTCAATCCTGGCGTACCTGGACGAGCTGGCGAAGGACGAGCCACAGGACGCTGCGGAGAAGGAAGCCCATCAGGCAAAGCTTGAAGAGGCCACAGCGGGCTTCCAGGAAGCCGGCACCAAGTACGGCGAGCTCTGCCGCGGCTAATGACGCCCGCGGCCTAGCGGCCTTGTAAGCAAACAGGAAGGGACCGGTTCTGTTGAACCGGTCCCTTTCCCGTATCCTCTCTCATCATTCGGCCGTTTCCAGCGAACCCTCTCTCACCTTTCGGCCCTTTCCGGTGGATCCTCTCTTACCTTTCGGCCGTTTCCAGCGAACCCTCTCTTACTCCCTTCAAACAAGTGAGAGAGGGTTTGGTTTTTGGGCGCGAAAGGTGAGAGAGGGTTTGGGTTTTAGGCGCGAAAGGTGAGAGAGGGTTTGGTTTTTGGGCGCGAAAGGTGAGAGAGGGTTTGGGTTTTAGGCGCGAAAGGTGAGAGAGGGTTTGGGTTTTGGGCGCGAAAGGTGAGAGAGGGTTTGGGTTTTGGGCGCGAAAGGTGAGAGAGGGTTCGGGGTTTGGGTGCGAAAGGTGAGAGAGGGTTACTTTTCGTCGGGACCCAGGTCAGGCCCGACGGCGAACGTCACCTCGCGCGTCGCGCTTCCGTGGAGCTCCAGGATGGCGAGCTCGTTGGCGCCCTCCCGGATCAAGGGACCTGGAACGTACAGGGTGCGCTGCGGACCACGGCTCCAGTAGCGGCCAAGGTTGAAGCCGTTGATGAAGGCATTTCCCTTGGTCCAGCCGTCCAAGCGGAGGAACCGGTCGCCCGGGCCGTCGGCTTCAAAGGTGGCAAAGGAGAGGGAAGGACCGGCCACGCCAGCGTGTGCGGGGTCGCCGTCCGGAAATGGCAGCGCGGCATCATGGAAAGCATCCAGTGACTTCAGGTCAACAGCGCCTATTTCCCAGTCCACTACCTCCACGCCGTTGAGCAACGCGGGGCCGAGCAGCCCTTTGGCCTCGCCGATCCTCTGCCCGTAGTTCACTCTGCCTTGGTCCTCCAGAAGAACCTGCAGGCGGCCACCATGGGGGATGACTACAGTGCGCTCGCCCGCTTCCCGGCTCAGTACACCCACAGGCACTCCGTCCAGGAAGAACTGTGCCCGGTCCCGGATCTCGGAGAAGGACAAGACCCCGCCGCCCTGCAGCAACACTTCGTAGAGGTAGAAGCCCCGGTACTGCCCGGTGATTTCAACAGGCGGAACCGGGCCGGGAACCAGTTGCGTAGCAGGCGGGGCGGACAGCAATGGCGTGGACCCGGAGACGGACACCACGGAAGCCGTCAGCGAAGGCCGCGCGGCAGGCACTTCAGCAGGAACCGGGAAGTGCTTGGCAATGACGTCCCGGAAAGCAAAGTACTTGGCCGTGGGCTGTCCGTCTTCGGAAAGTGGCGCGTCGTAGTCGTACGAGGTGATGGTGGGTTCGTAGATGCCTTTGTCGTTTGCTCCGTTGCTGAAGCCGAAGTTGGTGCCGCCGTGGAACATGTAGATGTTGACTGAAGCCCCCGCGGTCAGCAGCGCGTCCAGTTCGGCGGCGGAACCAGCGGCGTCGGTGGTGTGATGGTGCGTTCCCCAGTTGTCGAACCAGCCGTTCCAGAACTCGGCGCACATCAGTGGGCCAGTGGGTTGCCGTTCCCGCAGGAAGGCAAGCCGCTCATCAGCACGTGATCCAAAGGTCCCGGTTTTGTGCAGCTCAGGCAGGGAGCCGTCCTCGATCATGGTCCCGAACGGCTGATCGCAGGTGAATAGTGGAACATCCACCCCCAAGCGCTTGGTCAGGTCAACCAGGTGCTGCAGGTAGGCATTGTCACTGCCGTAAGCACCGTACTCGTTCTCTATCTGGAACATGATCACGGGGCCGCCCCGCGAGATCTGGCGCGGAACCACTACGTCCAGGACCGATTCCATGTAGGCGGAGACGGCAGCCAAGTACGCCGGTTCACTGCTGCGAACGCCCACGGTGGGGTCCGAGAACAGCCATGCGGGCAACCCACCGTTGTCCCATTCGGCGCAAATGTAGGGGCCGGGGCGGACAATCGCGTGCATCCCGGAATCGGCCACCAGATCAAGGAATCGCCCCAGATCCAGTCCGCCATCGGCAACAAACGAACCGGGAACAGGTGAGTGCTCGTTCCACGGCACGTACGTTTCAATGGTGTTCAAGCCCATGAGCCGTGCCTTGTGGATCCGGTCGGCCCACAGGTCCGGGTGCACGCGGAAGTAATGGATGGCCCCGGAGAGGACCCGGAAAGGCCGATCGTTCAGGAGGAAATCCTGATCTCCGATTTCGAACGTGTCCAAGAAAGGTCCTAACAGTTTTACGGGGAACGCAGCGCGGCGTGGAAGGCGTACGAGGCATTGCTCCAGATCACGAACAGCAGCGGTGCCGGCGCCAAGGCAATGCCCAGGACCGGCTGCATCACGGCCGCGGAAACGATGATTCCCAGCAGAACCAGCATGGCCAAGCTGAGGTACCAGCGCTGAACGGCCAGGTACAGCGCGGCCTTGAGAATGCTTTTCAGCCTCGCCTCGGGCAGAAGCACGACGCCGGCAATCGCCGTGACGGAAAGGGTCACCGTCACGGCGGCTGCTACGACAATCAGCGGCACCAGAAGCGCTGCACCCGGAAGGGAGGCGGAGTTGTTTTGGATGACGGCCAGGTCGACGCCGAGGAACATCAGCATGGCCACGGCGCCTACGCCGAGCAGTGCGGCCTTGGCGAAACTGCGCTTGTATCCCCGAAGGAAGGCCGCAACCGGCTTGACCGCGCCGCCGTCGTCGTTCAAGGCCTTGAAGGCGGCGAAGATGCCGGCGAGGGACGGCGCAATAGTGACCGAGAGCGCCAGAAAGAACGGCCAGGAAGCAGCGGGGTCGGCCACCAGCGAAAGGCTGAGGACCAAGGGGGCGTTGGCCGCTGCGAGCAGGACGTTCCCGGCCAGGAAGGTATAAATGAACCCGAAAATGCTCCCGAAGGTCTCGAATCCTGGCCCGGCCCACCGCCGCGGTTTAGCGCTCACAGAGCTCATCCTTTCATTCCGCTCGTCGCGATGCCCTGGATGAAGTAGCGCTGGCCGATGAGGAAGATGATGAGGATGGGGATCACGGAGATCACCGAGCCGGTCATGATCATGGCGTACTCGGCGTCGAACTGGCCCACGAAGGAACGCAGACCCAGCTGGACAGTCCAGAGGCGGTTGGACGTGAGGTAGATGAACGGGCCCATGTAGTCGTTCCACGTGTTCACGAACGTGAGCAGCGCCAGGCTGGCGAGGGCCGGCTTGGACAGGGGCAGGATCACGCGGGCCCAGATGCCGTATTCGCTGAGGCCGTCAATGCGGGCGGCTTCGCAGAGCTCGTCCGGGATGGTCATGTAGTACTGACGCATCAGGAACACACCAAACGCGCCGAATGCCTGAAGCAGGATCAAAGCGTTGAAGCTGTTGGTCAGGCCAAGGTTCTGCATCATGATGTACTGCGGCACCATGTAGGCCTGCCACGGAACGGCGATGGTGCCGATGTAGGCGAGGAACAAGACATCGCGGCCCGGGAAACGGACCTTGGAGAAACCGTAGGCAGCCAGCGAGCCCGTCAGGACCTGGAGGCACGTGATGATCACAGCGAGGTACAGCGAGTTCTGCAGGTAACCCATCATGGGAATGCGGGTCCAGATGTCCGTGTAGTTGCTCCACACAAACTCCTGCGGGATCCACTGGATGGGTACGGTGAGGACCTGGTTGTTCTCCTTCAACGACGAGGAAAGCATCCAGATGAACGGCACCATGAGCGCCACCACCATGACCACCAGGACGCCGTAGATGATGACGTTCGCGGTCCGCTTCTTCTGCTCGCGCGGGGATCGCTTGCGGTCAGTACGACGGCGGTCTTCCGCGCTGCCGGCGCCTGGGGGCAAGGGTGCTGCGTCCCTCAGATGAGTGGCTTTGAGGTCTTCGGCCATGTTGGTCATCAGCGTTCCCTCCGCTGTTGGATCTTGAACTGCAGGACGGTGACCGTCAGCACGATGATGAACAGGACCAGCGAGATGGCCGAGGAGTAGCCGAACTTACCTTCGCCGATGCCTTCCTGGTAGATCAGCTGGGACAGCACCGTGGTGGACCGTCCGGGGCCACCGTTGGTCATGACCACAATGAGGTCGAACACCTTGAAACTGGAGACCGTCAGCATGACCACCACAAAGAACGTGGTGGGACGAAGGGACGGGATGGTGACGTTCCAGAAACGCTGCCAGGCGCTGGCGCCGTCCACTTCGGCCGCTTCGTACAGCTCCGTGGGGATCGCCTGCAGACCGGCCAAGTACAGGACCATGTAGTAGCCCATGTCGCGCCACACACTGGTGATGATCACGGCCGGCATGGCCCAGTCAGAGCTGGAGGTCCACCCGGGAGGGTTGGCAATGCCGATGGCGCCCAGGAACTGGTTAATGGGGCCACTGTCCGGGCTGAACAACATGTTCCAGACCACTGCCACAGCAACCAAAGAGGTGATGTAAGGGAAGAAGATGGCTACGCGGAAGAAGCCAATTCCCTTGAGCTTGCGGTTGAGGAGCATCGCAAGGATGAGGGCCAGGGCCATGGTGAGCGGGACATGGCCCAAGGCGTAAACAACAGTGTTCCGCAGGGCGATCCAGAAGGAGTCGGACGCGAACATGCGCTCAAAATTGGCCAGGCCAACCCACTTGGGAGCACTGAACGAGGTCCATTCCATGAAGGAGAGCGCGAAAGCGGCCACGACTGGAATGAGGGTGAAGGCCAGGAAGCCAAGGAAGTTCGGAAGGATGAACGTCCAGCCGATCAGCGTGTTACGCCTGGCTTGCTTCCTGTTGCCGCGGCTCTGCACGGGGGCAGGCGCCTGGGTGATTGTTTCTGTAGTCATGATGACCGCTCCCGGGGCGGGGGCGTTCCTCCATTTCAGGATCCGGAGAGTTCAGGTCCGGTTCCGGTACCGAGCCTCGGGGAGGCTGGTACCGGAACCGGGGGAGTGGTACTGGGAGCTACTTTCCGAGAACTTCGCTCTTGACGCGCTTGCCCATCTCGGCGATGCCATCGCTGACGGAGCGCTCGCCCACCATGATGAGGTCGTGCTCCTGGTTAAGGATCTTGTCCGTGGCAGCAGACTTGTCGCTGACAGGCATTTCCAGCTCGGTGGTGTCCGGCGTGAAGGCCTTCTTGGACAGCTCGTCCGTGGGCAGGCCGTCCAGCTTGAAGTACTCAGCCGTGACGGACTCGTTCTGCAATGCGGGAACAACACCGATCTTGGAAATCGCCTTGGCGCCTTCTTCACCGGCAGCCCACTCGATGAACTTCTTGGCCTCGTCGGAGTGCGTTGCGTTCTTGTTCACGGCGAAGGCCGTGGGCGAACCGAACGTGGTGACCTTGCCGTCG
This sequence comes from Arthrobacter sp. yr096, assembly GCF_900108925.1. Classification (NCBI taxonomy): domain Bacteria; kingdom Bacillati; phylum Actinomycetota; class Actinomycetes; order Micrococcales; family Micrococcaceae; genus Arthrobacter; species Arthrobacter sp. yr096. Next base: position 243,190 of record NZ_FNYI01000005.1, read on the forward strand.
TCGTTCTTCTGCGGCATGGGAGCCAAGCCCCAGTTGACGTTGGTCTTGCCGTCCTTCTTGGCCTGCAGCAGGCCGGCGATGTACCAGGTGCCCATGGGCATCATGGCTGCCTGGCCGGACTCGAACATGGTGCGGTAGCTGGTTTTCTGGCTCTTGGCCGTGCCGAAGTCCAAGGTGGCGCCGGACTTCTGCAGGTCCAGGGCGGTGTTGTACTGGTCCTCCATGAAGCCGTAATCGCCGCTGTTCTGGTCAGCGCCGTTCTGCGCTGCTGCGATGGCCTGGACTGTTGAACGCCAGATGTGGTGATAGGTGCCGTAGACCTTCTTGCCATCCGCTTCGGAGGACAGCTTCTTGGCGATCTCCGTGTACTTCTCCCACGTCAGGTCCTTGGGATCTTCAATTCCGGCAGCCTTGAACAGGTCCTTGTTGTAATACAGCAGCCAGAAGTCCTGGCGGTACGGGGCTGCGAAGTACTTGCCGTCCATGTCGAAGGCGTCAATGCCGGCCAGGTTGTCCTTGCCCACCTTGTCCACCACGCTGTTGATCTCCTGCAGTTGGCCGTTGTTGGCGTAGCGGGAGTAGTCGATCACGTTCTTCATGGTGAGAACATCCGTGGTGTCGCCGCCGGCCAGCATGGTGGTGACCTTCTGCGGGTAGTCATCAGCCAGGATGTCCACGGGTTCAATGTCCACAGTGGGGTTGGCGGCCTCGTAGCCGTCAAAGAGGGCCTTGAACTCCGGGGTGCCCTCGTAATTCCACACCGAGACGGTCAGCTTGGTTTTGCCGTTGGCTGCCGGTTGCTCGGCCGGGCCGGCTGCGCCTGCACAGCCGGTGAGTCCAAGCCCTGCAGTCACCGCAAGGGCGATTGCGGCGAGGGTTGTGCGCTTCATTGCGTTCTCCTTAGTGGGGTTTATTAAGTCTGCCGCGGCTGCGGCTTTGGGTTTGACGGGGTCTAGGCGCTGAGGCCAAGGTCTGCGTGCACTACTTGGGCCAGGAGATCCTTGCCGGCGAGATATCTTTCAAGGTCATCCAGCGCGGCATCGGACATCCGACGGGTTTCGGTCCCGAGTGAACCAGCGATATGCGGTGTGAGGATCACGTTGGGGAGGCTATACAGGGTGGATTCCGCGGGCAGCGGTTCGGGCTCCGTGACGTCCAGCAGTGCTGTGATTCGTCCGGTGGCGCACTCTTTCTCCAGGGCGGCAGTGTCCACCAGGGAGCCACGCGCGGTGTTGATGAGCGTGGCGTGGTCTTTCATGGACTGCAGCTCGGCGGTGCTGATCATGTTGCGGGTTGAGGGCAGGGCAGGTGCATGAATGGTGACGACGTCGGACACTGGCAGGAGCTCCTGCAGCGTGACCAACGTGCCGCCGGCAGCCGCCACTTCCAACGGATCGGCGTGCGGGTCACTGACCAGGCACGTAACGTCCTGGAGTTGCTGGACCAGCTGGACCACCCGGCGCCCGATCCGGGAGAAGCCGATGACACCCACCACGCGGCCAATGTTGCCCAACTCGCCGCGATCGCCGATGTAGCTCCAGTCTGCGCGGAAGGTTCGGGCGTCGTTGGCCAGGACGTGGGCCTTCTTACCTGCCAGGACGATCGACGCGAACGTGAACTCTGCTACGGGGATGGCGTTGGCGTCAGCGCCGTTGGTGACGGTGATGCCGCGATCCCAGAGTTCCTCACTGACGAAGCTGCGGACTGTCCCTGCACAGTGGAAAACAGCCCGAAGTTTGGGCATGCGTTCCAGACGCTCAGCGTTGAGCTGCGGAACTCCCCAGCTGGTGAGGAGGATTTCCACCTCTTCCAGGCGCTCCGCGAGTTCCGGTACGTCCAGGGAATCCGTCCAAGGCTCATCGCCGAGATCGACCATTCCAGCCAGCCGCTCCAGTCGCGTGGAATCGAACTGGTCAGCAAAGGTTCCGCTATTCATGACCAGCAGTGCCTGGGGCTTGAGCGACATTGAGGGGATCCTCCCTTCGGATTTCGTTGGCCTGTTCGACCGTGATTTATGTGTTGCATCACATCTAATAATCAGTACATACTCATAAACAAGACAGTTCATTCAACTCAATCGTGCTTGATCTGAAACGTTCAAACTCGAACAAACGAGAGAAGAATTCCTATGGCAACCGGCACCGCCGCCGTTGAAGCGCCACCCCTCGTCAGCGCTTGGGGGCCGCAGTCCGACGCCTCCTCCTTGGTGGATTCGCTCCGCGGCGCCCGTGATCGCCTTGCTATTCGCCCAGCGTCCGACGCCGGATGGCGGCTCGCTGCTGCCCGCCCCCTCTCAGAACTACGCGCCCAAGCCGGGACGGAGAAGGGGACCCCGTGGCCCCAACCGCTGGTCTCCCACTACGCGCGCTACTTTCGCGACGGAAACCGCACGGCCTATGAGGGACTCGTGGCGAGCAGGCAGCAGCGGCTGACGCGCGCCGTCGTGATGGCCGCCGTTACTGGACCCGGCCCGGACCAGTCGTGGCTGGATGAGGTGATCGACGGCGCCTACCTCCTGTGCGAGCAGAGCTCGTGGAGTTGGGCCGCGCATGACGATGTGTTCACCCGCAACGGCGAAATGGTCCCGGACCGTGCCCGCCCTTACCTGGACCTGGGAGCCGGGGAGGTTGTGGCGCAGCTCGCGTGGCTGGACCTGGTGCTGGGAGACGCGCTGGATGAGCGGGCTCCCGGCCTGCGGAAACGCCTCCGCGCGGAAGCCAACGAACGGGTGATCCGGCCATTCCTGGACCGGCTCGACTGGCACTGGCTGGGCCTCAACGGGGATGTTCACAACTGGAATCCGTGGATCCATTCGAACATCATCGTGGCCGCATTGTTGCTGGTGGAGGATGCTGGGCTGCAGGCCCAGACCATTGCCCGCTGCATTGAGGGGTTGGACCGTTTCCTGGCCTCCATCCCGGCCGACGGTGCCATCGACGAAGGCTTCGCCTATTGGTGGAATGGGGCTGGCCGCGCGCTGGAAGGCCTGGCCGTGTTGGAGCAAGCCAGCGGCGGGGTTCTGAACCCGGACTTGCCCGTGATCCGTGCGCTGGTGGCCTTTCCGCATCGCATGCACTTGGGTGACCGTTGGTTCCTCAACGTTGCTGATGGACCGGCACGTGCGCACCAGGGACTCCCGTGGAACATGCTGCACCGCTGGGCGGTCCGGCTGGGTGATCACGCTGCCGCGGACCATGCCGCCGTGTTCATGGACGCCGAGCCGGACCCCGATCCCCGCTCCGGGCTTGGCCGCGTCCTCACCCAACTCAGCGCCGGCATGCAACCCACCTCCCGGACCCAGCCGAGTAGCGGATCAGGCCGTTCTGAGCCCTCAAAGCGGCCTGATCTGCCACCCAGTTGGGGGACGTACCTGCCATCAGTGCAGATCATGGTGGCTCGCCAGAACCCGGGTTCGTCGGACGGACTCACGCTCGCGGCCAAGGGCGGGCACAACGCTGAGCACCACAACCACCGTGACGTCGGCTCCGTGGTGGTTGCCGTGGATGGAGTGCCGCTGCTGGTTGATGCCGGCCAGCCCACGTACACCGCTCAAACGTTCGGCCCTGATCGTTACCTGATCCGAGCCATGCAGAGTGCATGGCACAGCGTCCCCGCCCCCTTCGGGCTGGAGCAAGGAACCGGTGCGGAATTCGCGGCGACTGTTCTGCAGGAACCTACCCCCGAGGAGCCCACCCTGGCGTTGGGTCTCGGGGCGGCCTACGGTCTGGACCACCCTGAGCAATGGATCCGAACCTCCTTGCTGAACCGGGAGCCCGGATCCGTGGTGATAGACGATCGCTGGAACCTGCCGGCACACCCAACGGACGGAACGCACGACGTCGACATCACCTACCTGGTTGCAGGCACCGTCCGCGTCGGTACAGACGCGACGGCCACCATCACCTCTGTCGGAATTCCGACAGTCAGCAGCCCCGTGGGGCTGCACCTGCGCTGGAAGCCGGCCACCGCCGTCGTACTTGTTGACGAATGGCACCTCGACGATCCGCTCCTCAGCGATATCTGGGGCGAAAAGCTCACCAGGCTCCGTTTCCGAATGCCCGCAGACACCCGCGCTTCCGGCGCGTTCACCCTCACAGTGGAGGCAACCCATGACTAACGAATCAAGCCCGGAACCCGGGAAATCGCTGTTCTCCCTGCAACGGCGCGAGCGGCTCATGGAGGAGTTGCGCGCACACGGTGCCATCACCGTCCGCGACATTGCGGTCAAGCTGGGCGTCAGCGAGCTGACCATCCGGCGCGACGTGAACACCCTGGCTGATGAAGGGCTGGTGTCCCGCGTGCACGGCGGTGCCACGCTGCCCAGTCCGTTGGACCGCTCGGTGGCTGCGGGGAGGCCGTCGCCGCACAGCTACTCCATCGGCATGGTGGTTCCTTCCTTGGATTACTACTGGCCGCAGGTCATATCCGGGGCGCGTGGCGAAGCCGAAGCACAAAACCTTCGCATCCTGGTCCGTGGCTCCGCGTACGACGCCGCGGACAACCGCCGCCAGGTGCAGGCGTTGCTGGATACGCAGAATATTGACGGGCTGATTGTTGCGCCGGACATGGGTGGCGCGCACGGCAAGGAACTGCTGCGCTGGCTTAACGCCTTGCCGATTCCGGTGATCATGGCCGAACGCCGGGCACCGTTGGAAATTCCGTCGCACCGCCTCGAGTGGGTGGCGACGGATCATTCCTTCGGGGCGGGCATGGCCGTGCGGCATCTTTGGCAGGAAGGGCACCGCATGATTGGATGCCTCACGGATTCAAGCAGTCCCACCAGCCCCCATGTGGTCCGTGGCTGGAAACAAGCCCTTGCTGCGTTGAAGATCCCGCTGGAAAAGTCCATCCATGAGGACTCCGCCAAGCTGGATAACGGGGACCGCGCCAAGCATTTCGACCATGTTCTGGAGCTGTGCCGTTCCACGGGAACCACGGCCATGCTGGTGCACTCCGACACTCAGGCCGTGGCGTTCGTGCAGCACTGCGTGGACCGCGGCGTGGACGTACCCGGCAGCATGGCGATTGTGGGCTACGACGACGAAGTGGCCTACCTCGCCGAGCCTGCAATCTCCGCGGTTCGGCCCCCCAAAAGCTACGTCGGCAAAGTGGCGGTGCAGCTGATGGCTGCCCGGCTGGCCGAAGGAAGGATGCGCCCTGTGCATCGCATTGACCTGAATCCTGAGTTGATCGTGCGGGAGTCCTCAGTGGGAGCGCCCCGCTTGCGCAGCGAGAGCCTGTTGGAGGATTCGCTCTGATGCTGTTGCCTGCTTTGGATTACCAGCTTTCGCCCCACACAGGCCTGACCCGCGAGCACTGGGCCGCGTACGCCGATTACCTGCTGCGCTCCGCTCACCGGTTTGGCACTGAGGACCATGCCAACATCCACTTGCCTGGAGCCAACAGCCGTTACGGCCCGCGGAGTGATTCGCTGGAGGCCTTCGCTCGCACGTTCCTGCTGGCTTCCTTCCGGATTGCCGGCGACCCCGCCAATACCGCCTGGATCGCCGAGTGGTATGCCGCGGGTCTCGACGCCGGGACCAACCCCGCCAATCCCGACCGGTGGCCGACGCCAGGTGAGTTGGGGCAGGCAAAGGTTGAGGCGGCGTCGTTGGCTGTTGGCTTGGCGCTGACCCGCGACGTGCTCTGGGACAGGCTCCCCGAGCGTGTGCAGGAGCAGCTCATCGCATGGTTCGAGACCGTGATCGGTGAGGAGTATCCGCCCATCAACTGGGTGTGGTTCCAGATTGTGGTGGAATCTTTCCTGGCTTCGGTTGGCGGGCGCTATTCCGACGAGGACATCGACGCCGGACTTGCCGTCCACGACTCGCTGTACCGGGGCGGTGGCTGGTTCGCCGATGGTCCCGAGCGCGCTTACGACCACTATGTCGGCTGGGCATTCCAGGTCTACCCGCAGCTGTGGGCGTTGATGGCGCCCAACGATCCGCGCGTTGCCGCCCGGAAGAAGCTCGACGGCGAGCGGCTGGCTGACTTCCTGGACGATGCCGCGTTCCTCGTCGGCGCGAATGGTGCCCCGCTCATCCAAGGCCGGAGCTTGATCTACCGTTTTGCGGCCGCGGCGCCGTTCTGGGTGGGCGAGTTGTCCGGGCATTCGCGGCTGGCTCCGGGCCTCAGCCGCAGGGCTGCCTCGGGGATGCTCGATTACTTTGCCCGCCACGGCTCCATCACCTCAGATGGTCTCCTGTCCATCGGCTGGCACGGCGAATTCGCGGGCATGAAGCAGGCCTACTCCGGTGCTGGATCACCGTATTGGGCGGCGAAGGGGATGCTCGGTTTGGCACTGCCGGCCGAGCACCCAGTGTGGACTGCTGTTGAGGCGCCCCTGCCCGTGGAGGTTTCGGACACGCAGCGGCTCATCGCCGCACCTGGCTGGCAAGTGGATGGGACTGTTGCTGACGGCGTTGTCCGGATCCGGAACCACGCCACGGACCACGCTGTGGTTGGCGCCTTGGTGGCGGACTCGCCCCTGTACGCGCGGATTGGGTACTCGACGCACACCTTCCCGGACCTGTCACCGGAGTCGCGCGATAACGCGGTGGTCTTGGTGGACTCCTCAGGCCGGCTGACGCACCGGACCGGTTTTGAGTACCTGGGGTCGTTCTCAGAAGGCGGCTATCAGGTTGGCGCGTCACGGTTCACGGCCCACTGGATAGAGCCCGATCCCGACGCCGGTCCCGATCACGGCAGCGGGGTGGCCGGGACTGCCACGCCTGGCCCTTCGGTGACGGTGGTTTCGGTGACGCGGGGCGCTGTTGAGCTCAGATTGGTGCGTATTTCCGGTGCCGGTTCTGGCGCTTCCCTCCGGCTTGGCGGCTGGCCGGTGGACGCCGCCTCGTCCGCTATCAGCTCGGTGCTTCCTGTGCCCGGGTTTGGCTTGGCTTTGGACTCGTCAGGTACGTTCGTCCGTTCCGGCGCACACCCCATGGGTGCGGAGCTCACCATTCCGTGGGTGGGGACCTTGGGCGCCGCGCACGACGGCGACTACGCCGCCGTCGTGATCCTCGCCGGTACGGGAGGTGCTTCGCCTGACGGGGGTGTCACGTTTGTTGCCGGGGAAGGGGAGGGCCACTTCGAATTCCCCGACGGCACGCGCATCCCCGGGGATCTGCTCGCCCGTTTCGACGCTTAGCCGCGCGTTCGACGTTTCCCGACGTCTTGTGTGCTGCGAGCCATCGAATTGGGCCGGGGACCCGCTGCAGTAGGCTCGCGGAATGAGCCAAACCGAAGATCGAGCCCGCTTCCTCGTGGCCTATGACCAGAATCTCCGTACCGACGCGGAGACTCCCAGCGCCCTCAAAGTGACCCAGCACGGACCCCTGCGTTTGGTGACCTTCATGAAGGGTCGGGGCTTCGTCACGTACCAGGACCTGGGCGATGTGGACTCTTCCAGCGTGAGGAGGCTCGTTGCCGAGGCCACCGCGTACTACGTGGCCGAACCTGGCATCAACCGGGTTGAATGGAAGACCCGCGGGCATGATCACGCGCCGGGTTTGCACCAGGCGTTGCTGGAAAGCGGCTTCGTCCAGGACGAGCCCGAATCCATCATGATCGGCGAAGCGATGGCACTGAGCGCGCCGGTTCCGCTTCCCGACGGCGTGTCGCTGAGGCAAGTGGCGGACGAAGCGGATGTGCGGGCGATGAGCGCCATGCAGGACGAGGTCTTCGGCGAACCTGTCTCAGATGAGATGGCTGACGCCCTCCTGCGCCGGCTGTCGTTGGGAGATGGCATGCAGCTCTGGGTGGCCGAGGCTGAAGGGCAGATGGTCAGTGCCGGCCGCTTGGAGCCGGTCCCCGGCACGAGCTTCGCCGGGATCTGGGGAGGCGCGACGCGCGAAGAATGGCGTGGCCGCGGCATTTACCGGGCGCTGACAGCCCGCCGTGCGCAAGCGGCACTTGAACTAGGCAAAACCCTCATACACAGTGACTCCACCGAATTCTCGCGCCCCATCCTGGAACGCTCCGGCCTGCTCAAGGTCTCCACAACGACGCCGTACCGCTGGGTGCGCGACTAACCGTTTAAAGCCGGTCGGGCCTCCTCCTGCACCCAGCAGGAGGAGGCCCGAACTGTCAGAAACCGCTACCTCCCCGCCGCGAAGTAGCTCACGCACTGCCCCTGGTTCTTGAATACGGGAGACGGACTCGTTTTCCATCCGCCGCCCTTGCACGCGTCCTTCCCCGTGGAAACCGTCACGCGGTATTCCTTCGTGGTGCCGTCCGGCGCTGTCACGGTGACTACCGCCGTCGGGTTTTCCACTGTTGCCTGCTGGACCGTCACCTTGGCGTTCGTGTCCAGCGGGTAGCCGACGACGGCGGGAGCGGCCAACGTCGTCAGCGTCTGATAGTCGGTGGTGTCCGGAGCGAAGCCGACTACCGACGCCTGGTTCACCAGCAGCCGGCCGAGGTCGGCCAGGCCCGCATCCGCCAAACGTGATCCTGCGATGGCAACCTCGGCGATCTTGGTGTACGAAGCCGTGGTCACGAACGAAACCCTGATGCCACGGGTCATGACGGGGTCGAACCGCACGGTGGCAGGTGTCGCGGTTGTCAGTCCCGTGATGATTCCGGCCGAAGTGTCCTTCCATGCGCCGGCAGCATCCAGGTACTGGACCTTCAAGCTTTGGGCTGCCTTCTCTGCGGACGCCACCGTCACGGATTCCACGGTGTAGTCGCGGCCGAAGGCGTAGCTCAGGTTGTCGCCGGCGCGGCCGCCGCTCACCCAGTTGGACCAACGGGTGGAGGAATTGGCATCGCAGGTGTTCTTGGCGAGGTAAGAGCCTTCGGTGTAGCTTGCGGTCGCGGTGGTGGAGGTGTCGTCCTTGCAGATGTTGCTGCTGGCGACCTTGTCCACAACCACAATTGTGAGGGTTGCGGACAGTGAGCCGGCCTGGCCCGGAACTGTTACTGAACCGACGGACTGCAGGGAGGAAGCGTCCACGGACGCCCAGTCCCACACCACGGGAATTGGATTGCGGGCCGGTCCGTCACTGATCTGGCCGGGGACGCTGGCAGGTGCAGCGGCCTGGACCGAGGCCAGGGATGAACCGACACCGACCGTCACGGATGCGGGGTCGGTTGCTGCGTACTGCCCAACAGTCACGGTCAGGAGAGCATCGTCGAACACCTGCCCGTACGGATCAACGCCGGAACCGCGGACCGTGACCTTCCCTTCTTTCTGCCACGCGGTGGGATCCACCGTGGACCACGTAACGGCCAGTGGTTTGCCCGGGCCTGCCTGGTACAACGGAGTGACCGTGCTGGGGAGGACAGGTGCCATGCCGGTTAGTGTGCTGAGCTCCAGTGGCTGAGTACCCAGAAGCTTTAGGTCCTCGATGTCCGTGAAGGCCCATGCTTGATGAGGGCTGGCTGAAGCTGTCGCGGTGGTTCCGTTGGAAGAAGCCAGCGCCACAGACGTTCCCGCCGCAGTCTGGTTACCCGACACCTGCAGGGCGATAGCAGCGCCTGCGTTCACCAGCGACCATTGTTTGCCGTTCTCAGTGGTCACTATCCACTGTGCAGAGGGAGTGGCCTTGGCTTGCTCCAGGCTCATCGCCGCCACAGACGCCGCGCCCGACTGGCTGCCATTGAGCACCCCTCCATTGCCCGTGAGCACTCGACCATCCGTGTTCGTAAGAACCCAACGGCGATCACTTGCAAACTCGTTGTCCGTTTTCACGGCGTTGAACGTCCACATTTGCGGAGCGACACCAGCGGCATCGGTGCCCAATTCTTCAATAGCTGCAGAGCCGTTTGCCCGCGCCGTCAGGTATTTGCCGCTCGCCTCACCGCTGAGGTGATAGCTGTGACCATCCTGCACAGGCGCGGCATCCTCCGAAACTCCACTGACGCCGTCGACGACGAACGTCACCACAGAGGCGGCGGGAACCTCGAGAGTCGCGGATTTGGCCGCAGCATTGACGGCGACGGGGACGCCGGCGACGAGTGCGTTCTTCTCGATATCGTCCAGCGGCGACTTGGTGGTCACCACGGGCGTCACCTTGGCGCCGGGTGCGATTGCGCCGAAGCGGCTGAGGTCAATGGTGACCTTTTCCGACGTCGGGGTGTCATTGAAGTGGACCAACGTGGCGCCGTTGCCGTCGGCGCGGAGGGCGCTGGCGGTCTTGGCATCATTGTTCTGGATGAGGAAGTCGCCCGGACGGATGTAGTGGGTGAAGTTCCGCGTGGTGTTGTACTTCTGGTTGGTCAGGACTTTGCACTTGGCCTGGTCCTGGGTTGCGCCGTCGTTGAGCCGGCGGTTGGAGAAGCCTTCGCGGCCCTGGTAGTTGCAGTCGAAGTCCACGTAGATGGAGCCCCAGCCTTTGTCGCCCTTTTCCTGCTTGTACGTGTCCTCCACAGGCTGCCAGAAGACCCAGGCGTTGGGGTCCAGCTCGCGGAGATCGTTGACCATGCGGCTGGCGATGCCCAGGCCGTTGGTGATGTTGGAGCGGTCCCAGCCGCTGGTGGAGTCGCCCAGAGCCGGGTTCCCCGGCCAAAATCCGCCTACTTCGCTCATCCACAACGGCTTATCCGTGGAGCTGGCCAGGTCGCGGACCCGGCGGCGGTCGTTGGTGCCGTAAGTGTGGACGTTGAGCTGCGCCACGGCGTCCTTGGCTTCCTGGCTGTAGCCGTTCCAGTTGGTCATGAACTTGGTGGGATCGGTCTCGTCCATCGCGGAGATGACCGCGTCCGTGGTGCCCTTCGCGAGCTCGGCATCCAGGAGCTTGGTCACGCGGTCCTGCGCAGCCGGGTAGATCAGCGCACCCTCCTGTTTCTGCGTGTACGTGGTGGGTGGCTTTCCCGTTGCCGCGTTGATGTCCGTGCCCCAGTAACCGGAATTCGGCTCGTTGAACGGATCAACGGTGTCCACCGTGATGCCGCTGCCCTGTTCGAGAAGCTCGACGGCGTGGCGCATGTAGGCAGCGAACTTCGCCTCCGCTTCGGGGAGCAGGTTTTCGCCCTTGTTGGTGTTGACCTGGCCTGAGACGTAGCCGCTCTTGGTCATGAACCAGGGCGGCGAGTTGCTGAACGCTTCCCAGTGGGTGATCTGCTGGTCAGCGGCCAGCCGTTCCACCCACCAGCGTTGGTTCTGGTCAGCATCAGGGTTGTAGGACGCGGGATCGTTCGGGTTCCAGGCGTTCAGGAATGCGAGCTTGTTGGCCTGGGTTTTGTCCACGGTTCCGTCAGCGTTGTAAAGGTTCGACGCCGGTTGGCCGGCCTGCGCTTCCGTCACCGGTTTCCACCATCCCTCCACAGCGCTGCCGTCGTTGAGATAGTTGGCAACGTCCGAGGCGTTGCCGCCGCCGACGTTGTAGCGGGCGATGTTGAGATTCAGGCCATCCTCGCCGAAGACCTTCTGGTACAGCTCCTCCCGCAGCTCGGGGGAGTATCCGGCCGTGGCATTCGCGAACCAGACCAGGCTGGTTCCCCAACCTTCGAAGGCTTCGCCGCGGCTGGCCGGGTTGGGAGTAATAGTGACCGCCGTGGCGTCATCTGCGTGTGCTTGCGGGGCTGTTGCGGGCATGAGTGCAAGGCTGGCTGCCGCCGTGACAGCTGCTGCAAGCACGGCCACTGGCCTTCGGATTCTTCGCGCGGTAAACGCCATGGGTGGACCTCATCGTCGGGGTTCGGGGTTCGGGGTTCGGGGTGATGGTGATGGTGCACGGGCTTCCGGGGATGCCGGGCAAGCCGAGACTATGAGGGCGGAGAGGGCGTCACAAGGCACTCGAACATGGTCGATCGGGATTGATCCGAAGCGGTCCTTCCCGCAAAGCAACACTTAGGACCCGTCCAGGGGGTCTTTGTGGGCTTTAAGTGACCCCACAGTGCCGTTAGTGTATAGATGTATACAAGTACACGTAATGTGAGCAAGCGGGCGGTAGGCATGGCAGATCCACAACCACGGAACACAGGGGCACACCTGGTCTACGGCGAGCTGAAACGCCAGATCCTTAACCTTGAACTCAAACCGGGTGAGCGCATCTACGAACCCGCCATGGCCACTGCACTCCAGGTCAGCCGCACGCCGCTCCGCGAGGCGATCCGCCGGTTGATTTCGGAGAGCCTGCTTGAGCAGCAACCCACCGGGGGAGTACTGGTGCCGGTGCTCGATGAAAAGGTCATTTCGGAGCTGTACGACGTCCGTGCCGCACTGGAGTCGCTGATGGCCCGGGAAGCATGCGCCAAGGCAACCGCGGCAGATCTCGAAGAACTCCGTGGGATCGTAGCCCGCAACGCTGCGATGGTGGAGTTTGCTGACGAAGCCATGAAGTACGGCGTCGCCCTTCACGCCGCCATCGCCAGGATCGCCGGAAACTCCTGGGCCCAGCGATTCCATGAGCAGATTGCCAGCCAGGTGGAGCGCTACCGCTACTTCACCAACAATGCTCCCGAACGGCGTGATGAAGCGTTGGCCAACCACCGGCTCTTGGTCGAAGCCATCGTCTCCAAGGATCCGGACAAGGCAGCCAAGATCGCCTTTGACCACGTCATCGGCGCCCGGGATGAAACCCTGCGGGTCATCTCCAACACGGGCCTCGTTGTCGAATGATTGGCGAACTCGGACGGCGTTCGTCCACTGCGCTTCTGATCCACTCGGCACTGATCCAGGCAGTGACCTTCCTGGTCCGGCCAGCTACAACGTACCGCGCCCTGGAACTTGACGTCCCCGGCTTCGCGCTCGGCCTTCTCGCTGCCAGCTACGCAGTCTTCCCGTTGCTGCTCGCACTGCCCATCGGCGGACTGGTGGACCGCCTGGGCGAGCGTCGGCTCATGGCGATCGGGGCCGCCGTCGTGCTGGGTTGTTCTGCCTTCCTGCTCTTCTGGGGGACGTCAGTCCCTGCCCTGGTGGCCGGGACGGCGCTGCTCGGAGCAGGGCAGCTGGCGTGCGTGGTGGGGCAGCAGGCTGTGGTGGCCAACAACGCGGCGTCGTCGCGGCTGGACTCGGCGTTTGGGTATCTGACGTTTGCTGCGTCGCTGGGACAGGCCCTGGGACCGTTGGCGATTTCCTTGGTGGGTGGTGCATCCGTTCGGCCAAATACCGAGGCGATCTTCCTGCTCGCGACGGCGATGAGCCTGGTCCTCTTCCTGACCACCTTTGTGATGTCGGGCCGGGTAAGCAGCCGCAGGAGCAAAGCCAGCGCGGCCGGCAGTCCCAAGGGCGGCGCCGTGTCACTACTGAGAACTCCAGGCGTGGTCCGTGCACTGGCTACGAGTGCCACGGTGCTGGCGGTGGTTGATCTGACGGTGGTCTACCTGCCGGCCCTCGGCGCCGAACGCGGCCTCACTGCGGCAACAGTTGGCCTCCTGCTGACGGTCCGCGCAGTGTTCTCCATGGTGTCCAGGCTCGGGCTCGGCAGCGTGTCCCGCAGGCTGGGGCGAATGCGCCTGCTGGTACTGAGCCTCGCCATCTCCACCGTTACCCTGGCCATCGCCGCCATTCCGATGCCCGTGTGGCTGCTCTTCGTCGTCATGGCGTTTCTCGGCCTGGGGCTGGGAATCGGCCAGCCACTCACCATGTCCTGGCTCTCAGCCCAGGCGCCGGAAGGGCAACGCGGGCGTGCGCTGGCCTTGCGGCTCGCCGGCAACAGGGTGGGCCAAGTGGTCTTGCCCAGCGCTATCGGCGTTGTTGCGGTAGGGCTAGGTGCGGCGGGTGTCTTCCTGGCGTCCGCGGTTGCCGTCGGCGGCACGATGCTCCTGCTGCGCGGAGTACGGCTGGACGACTGAACGGGCGACGGCGGCGCGCCAGAGGCCAGACGTTGTGTCGGGCCGCCTACTCCGCGAACAGCGCCGCCAGGTCATCCGCCGTCAACGAACCACCGGCCAACGCGTCGCCTTCCATCACATCTGCGAACAACTGGGACTTCTTGGCCTTCAACGCCATGACCTTCTCTTCGATGGTGTCCTTGGCCACCAGTCGGTAGACCATCACGTTCCGGGCCTGCCCAATGCGGTGCGTGCGGTCCACGGCTTGGGCTTCGGACGCCGGGTTCCACCAGGGATCCAGCAGGAACACGTAATCTGCCTCGGTCAGGTTGAGCCCAAACCCACCGGCCTTCAGCGAAATCAGGAACACGGGTGCAGCACCGTTCTTGAATTCGCTGACTACATCGCCGCGGTTCCGGGTGCTGCCATCGAGGTAGCAGTACTCCACGCCCTCGGCATCCAGGCGCTCCCGGACCTTGCCCAGGAAGCCGGTGAACTGGCTGAAGATCAGGGCGCGGTGACCCTCGGAGATCAGGTCTTCCAGTTGTTCGAACAACACGTCCAGCTTGGAGGAACGAACTCCTGACAGCGACGAATCCACCAGCGACGCATCCAAACTCAGCTGGCGCAGCAAGGTCAACGACTGGAAGATCGTGAACCGGTTCTTGTTCACGTCGTCGATCAGGCCCAGGATTTTCTGCCGTTCGCGCTGCAGGTGCGTCTGGTAAACCTTCTGGTGCCGCGGGTTCAGCACCACTTCCAGGATCTGCTCCTGCTTGGGTGGCAGGTCCTTGATGACCTGCTCTTTGGTGCGGCGCATCATGAGAGGACGCACACGACGCCGGAGCTTGCCCAGCTGCGCCGAGTCACCATTCTTCTCAACAGGCTTTTGGTAGTTCTCGGCGAACCGTTTGGGGCTCGGGAACAGCCCGGGTGCCACGATCGACGTGAGTGCCCAGAACTCCATGAGGTTGTTCTCCAGCGGCGTGCCCGTAATGGCGAGCTTGAATCGCGCCGGCAGCTTTCGCGCGCACTGGTACGCCTTGGACTGGTGGTTCTTCACGAACTGCGCCTCGTCCAGCATCAGCCCGGCCCATTGGAAGGAGGCGTAGGAATCGTAGTCAATGCGGAACAGGGCATAGGAGGTAATAACGACGTCGGCACCCGCCAACGCGTCCACCGGCGACAGGCCGCTCTTGGCGAAGGTTTCACCGACGGTCCGCACCACCAGGCCCGGAGCGAAGCGCTGAGCTTCCAAAGCCCAGTTGCTCACCACGCTGGTGGGAGCAACCACCAGGAAAGGAGCCCGGGGCGCCACATCCGCCGAGGCACCCTGTGCGGCAGCGGCAGTCTCCGCTGCCAGGTCCTTGGCCGCACACATCAGCGCAATGGCCTGGACGGTCTTACCCAAGCCCATGTCGTCAGCCAGCACGCCTCCAAGGCTGTGCTTGTACAGGAAGCTGAGCCAATTGAAACCCTCCAGCTGGTACGGACGCAGCTCAGCGTTAAGGCTGGCCGGAAGCGGCAGTCCGGTCACGCCGTCGTCGAGCAGTCCGCCCACGGCCTCGCGCCACGCTGCGGCCTGTTCGTCAACGATCCCCAGCTGCGCCAGCTCGTCCCAGAGCCCGGCCTGGAAGCGGCTGATCTGCAGGGTGCCGTCCTTGTTGTCCGGGTTGTCCTGCAGGGACCGCGCTTCGTCGATCAGCGCCCGCAGCTGATGAAGTTCGGGAAGATCCAGCGAGAAGTAGGCGCCGCTGGGCAGCAGCATGCGGCTCATTCCGGCGGCGAGAGCGGAGAACACAGCGGCGAAGGACACGGGCTCGCCCTCAAGAGTGATCACGATGCCCAGATCGAACCAGTCGCCGCTGGCCGTTTCCTTCGTGGAGATGGACACTACGGGAGCTTCGGCGGCCTCGCGGTAATCGGCGATGTCACCGGAGGTTTCCACCACGACGTCGGGCAGTTCCCTGAGTGCCGGAAGCACCTCTTCGGTGAACGCGAGGGTGTCCAGGCCGCCGAGTTCGGCGGTGGCAGCTATCCGGGGCGCACCCCAGCCGCCGGTGGCCGATTCGGCGAGCGCGGGCACCACGTCCCACGGCCTCCCCAGCGACTCCAGGATCCGGGCTTCCTCGGCGTCGTCGCGGTAGCCGCGGTCATCGGGGTGCCGCCACAGGGGCTGGGCTGTGACCAGGGTGCCGGATTTGTAGTGCCATTCCCAGTGCAGACGGACCTTGTGGTCGTTGCCGTAATTGGCCAACAAGGACAGCGTGGGGACTGCCAACGTGGGCAACTCCACGGACTTATCGGCCGCTTGAACGGGCGTGGACTGCCGCAGCTTGGGGTAGAACGACGTCAGAAAGCGGCTCTCGTCCTCCGCAGGAATCTGAAGCGTTTGGCCGTCCATGACGAACTCCAGGAGCTCATCGCTGACACCGCCCTCGATCGGCGCAAGAGTGATCAGGTTCTTCTGTTGCGGCACGCCGGGCAGGGTTTCCCCCGAATGCGTGAAGAAAATTCCGTTGGCGGGTTTGCCCAGGAAACCCACAGTTCCGGCATCAACCGGCTCCCCGCCCACGGTGACTGACGGCGCAAGCTGCAGGCCGCCGTCGGGCGTTGTGTCTTCGGTTCCGTTCGCGTCCAGCCGCGCCAAACTCAGTCCGACGACGGCGGGTTGGGTCTCTACGTGGACCGGCTCACTCCCAGCCGAATGGATGAGCGGAATACCCGCTTTGGTGGCGTCGGAAAGCAGGGTCCAGAGGTTCTTGGCTGCGAAGTCGTTGAGGCTCAGCCACATGGCGCCGGACGGTTGTTGTCGTCCGTTGCTGGAGCCATGTGCCGCCAGGAAAGTTTGAAGCCATTCGACGTGGACCTCGTTGAATTCGCGCCGGAAGCTGACGTAGCTGAGGTTGTTCCAGGAGACATCGCCGCGGATCCATTTGCCCTTGGCGCCCATCATGACCGGGCGCGCTTTGAGCTGGCGGACACTGCGCATAGGATCGCGCCGGCCTGTGTAGGAGAAGTGGGCAGCGGGCTCTTCCACCTCAAATTGAAGCGCGAGCGGGATGCCGGCACTGGTGGGCGCTGTGCCGGGCTTCGCGATCAGCCTGTTGAGGGCTTGTTCCCAAGCCGGCCTGGCTGAGCCGCCCTGCTCCATGGAGCCGAGGCGCGAGGTTTGGATTCCCGGAGCCTGCGACAGGAGCTGTGCCCGGATAGTGGGGTGGTCTTCGGCGGTGAAGAGCAGCGCGGCGACGTGCTTGCAGTCTTTGCGGACCGGGCAGCTGCAAATGCCTACCGTGCAGCTCCACCCGCTGGACTTGCGAACAAGTTTTGCCGACGTCGAATACGGCTGCGGACCTGTTCCGCGGACCTTGCCCATCAGGAGGCCGGTAGCCGAATCGAAGGAAATCCCGCTCACGCGGCTGCCCATGGCATAGGCCAATCCGGCCGCCAAGGAGCGGTCGTTAATGGCTGGAGTCTGAATGGCCAGTTCCCAGGTTTCGTCTGTGTGGGACGGCATGCGTCGGGCTACTTTCGGCAGGAGGTTATCTGCTCAATCTTAGTCAGCAGAAAACGGCTCCCAAACTTCGCCCTCCGTTAACCTCTACCTCGATTGCTGCGTCGCTCCCACGCGTACGTTGAAAGTGTCCGGAGCACCATCAGCTTTCAGCAGTGAGGATTTCCCATGACTACCAACGAGTACCCCGTTGTCCTGAACAAGACCAGCTTCGAAGCCGGCAACGCGGATGTGGTGGATTCCAATGTCAACGTGGTGAACCAGATGTACCAAGAGCTCCTCAACAGTGACGAAATCGCACCCGCTGCCCTCAACAGTTACTTTGTGGATTTCTACCTGACTCAGGCGTTGGCTGGCGGCTTTGCCCAGTACGTTTTCACCGCACCGGAGCGTGAAGAAGTGGACGCTTTTGTGCGGGCAGGGCTTCAGGGAATGGGCGCCGTCCGCCACCTTGATCTGTTCAACCGCACCGCAGCTGCCTTTGACGCGTTGAGCGACGACGAAGCCGAGGCCTACCTCGACGGCGAGTTGGACGAGTCCGAGGCGCCCCTTGCTGCCGTTGTTGTCCTGGACGAGTTGGACGGCGAGTTCGAGGCCCTCCTGGAAGAGGAGGACATCATTGACCTCAACGCCGCTTACCTTCGCGATCAGGCAGGGCTGCTTGTTCTCTCCGATGAGGACATCGAAGCGCACATCGCTGAGCGCGTCGCGCAGATTCCGGACCTCTCCGAGCGCCAAGCCGAAGCCGAAGAAGAAGCCCTCGCCAACGCACCCGAGTTCGAGGTCATCATCCGCGAACTCTGCGATGTGGCCGGCTACGCCCTGCAGAAGATCACCATGGGCGATCCCAACTACGAGCACGACGGCGTGAAGACCCTCGCCTGGCACTTCTCCACCGACCACGGCGACTACCTCATGATCGAAGACGACGACGAGGCCTTCATGATCCACCCGGAGACCAAGGAAATCATCGCGGCGGTTGAGTTCGAAGAGTCCGAGGAATTCGCCGACGCCTAAGCCCGGTGCCGCACGCCGAGACCGCGGGAACGCTGCGAATTCGCCGTGGTGTTCCCGCGACCTCGGCACGTTTCCGGCGATTTCGGCGCGCTAGCTTGCTCTGGCCTGGGCGCGCTAGCTTGCTCTGGCCTGCCGGAACTTGATGAAGCCCCAAATGATTGATGCTTGCCACAATGCCAGCAGGCCAATCCACACCCAATCCGTACCGTGGCCGAACGCGTAAAGAATCATGGCCACTACTCCCAGAGCCCATGCCACTTCTTGGATGGCAAGGAACCGCAGGCTTGGCGGATTCTTCGTAGTGCTCTTTTGCTGTTCCGGCATTTTTCTCTCCCCACTGAGTAGCCTGCAAGTCTAGCGGTTCTGGTCCAGCGCCTCGGCGAGGTACCCGAGTAACTGGTCGTCGACGTCGTCGATTGATTTCAGCCGCACCCGGCGGTCGAAGAAGTCTCCCTCGCGTACCTTCACGGCTTCCAGTCTTCCTCCGGCCGGAGCGTCCAAACGCAGGGCGACATCAACGGTGGTGTTGTTCGTCCGGGTGACTTGGGCGAACTTCCTCCGAGGGCTGTGAAGCGACACATACCCCTTGCGCATCTGGATCTCGACGCCGTCGGTCTCCGCGGACCAAGCCAGCAGAGCGTCAGCGACGGGGCGGAGCGCGGGGTGCTTGGCGTACTGGCCATCGATGAGTTCATCGGCGTCACGGAGCATGAAATCGGGGTAACCGAACATCTCCCACGAGACCGCGTATTGCGCGTAGCCCGTGATGCCGTGTCCGTCGCGCATCCAGTCCCGGAGTTCGGCGTCGTTCTTCAGGCCCTGGGCGCGGCCCGCTTCAGCCCACCAGTGGACGTCGTGGCCGGACTTGCGCAGAAGCAACGCCTGGTTGCTGTCCACCATGGTTTGCCACGTCTTGGCGGCCTTGGAGTCAGAAGTCTCGCCCATACCTCGATCGTAGCCGGGCCGCTCCGGTTGTCCCCGACTTCGTGGGAAGCCTGCCAATGCGTGCGCAAAACTTCGGCGTACTCGCAGCGTTCCCGCGGTATGGGCGCGGTGCTTCTCCACATAGGCCGATTCGGCCCTCCTGCACCTCTCCGGCCGTTGCAATGCTGAACGGATGGATCCAACATCAAGCGAAACAATGCTCCGGGCAGCCCGCTTGCTTCCGGCGCAAGAGTACCTCTGGAGAACCGACGAATTACTCCGGTTCGGTCTGAACAGTCGGGGAATCAAGGCGTTAGTGGGCGTCGGTGAGCTGCATCGGTTGCGGTATGGCTGTTACATCCGGGCCAGCATGTGGAACACCCTTGGGCCCGGGAAGCAAGCCAAAGCGCGGATTGTGGCGCATGCCCACGGGACCCTGACAACGTCCACAGGTGGTTTCGTCTACAGCCACTTGTCCGCGGCCCGGCTTCACGGTCTCTTCCTGTGGGGCGTGGATGACAGGGTTCATATCCTTGACCGGGCCAAGCCATCCTCTGACCGCTGGGGCAAGGATGTTCGTGGGCACACTGAACACTTCAGTGAGGACGATGTGGTTGAAGTTGAAGGACTGCGGGCCACCACGCTGGATCGCACCATGTTCGACTGCGCCAGGATGCTTAATTATCCGAAAGCGCTGGTGATCATGGACCACGGATTGCGATTGGGAGCCAACATCAGCGCGCTCAGCGACTTGGCAGCAGTCTCTTCCGGGAAACGAGGTGTCCGCACCTTGCGAAAGGCCTTGGACAATGCGGATCCGAGGTCCGAGTCTGCCGGGGAGACCCTGACGCGCGAACTCATCCAGAGGCTGCATATCAAACCCCCACAGCCACAGTTTGAGGTCCAGTCCAGGCTGGGTCGTCATCGGATGGATTTCGCCTGGGAAGAGGAAAAGCTGGCCTTGGAGTTCGACGGACGCACCAAATACTTCGACTTCAAACCAACGGACGAGGTTATCTTTCAAGAACGACGGCGGGAGAAGGCTCTCGTGGAGGAAGGCTGGCGGTTCATTCGGGTCGAGTGGAAGGACCTATTCCACCAACGCGCTTTCAAGGAACGCATCCTGCGGGCATTCAGGTGATGGGTTGGATCGCGAGTTCGCGGGAAGCCTGCGTGGCCGCGGGGAAACTTGCGGCGACCTGGCAGGCTTCCCGCGACCTCGGCGGAGCCCGTCAGGAGCCCCGGATGCGAACCTACTTGATCATCTCCCCGGCCGGGCTGACCAAGTACCAAACACCGCCCACGCCTTGGCCTGTGACGTCGCCCGGGGCCTTGTCCTTGGCGTAGTAATAGAGGGGCATGCCGTTGAGCGTGACGTGCTTCTTCCCGTCAGGTGACGCGATGGTTCCCACTGTTCCGGTGACGCCTTCAACCGTGGGCGCGTCCGACGTCGTCGTAAAGATAGGCCAGGCGTCCAGGCAGGCCGCGGTGCAGGCGCTGGTGCCCAAGTCCTTCACGTCCTTGGTGAAGAAGTAGAGGCTCATGCCTTTGCTGTCCACCACGATCTGGCCGGCGCTGGAGGAAGCAAGTGTCATGTCAGCGCCCGCGGCCGCGGGGCTGGAGGCCGTGGCTGAAGCGGAAGAGGGTGCCGCGGAGGAAGCAGCCGGAGTGGACGTAGTGGTGGTGCCCGGACTTCCGCCACACCCCGCCAACGCGGCCGTCAGGACCAACGCACCGAATCCAAAACTGAATCGTTTCTTCATGTCTAGCTCCTTTGACGAGCCGGCCGGGATGGACCGGCGCTAACCCCTACGACGCCGGTGGGGGAAGAATGGTTCATAAGGCTGAACCTTTTCCTTGCACGCGTCGTCGTATAAGCGAAAGCCAGCGCGGAATGAGGGAGGTGGCTATGCCGTTGGACGAGGACGTGGTGGCTGCGATCTACCGCGACCATGGCACAGCCCTCAAGCGCTTCGTACTGAGCTGCACCCCGGATTCCCACCAAGCGGACGATGTCGTGCAGGAGACCATCCTGAAGGTGTGGCAGCACGCTCCCCAGATCACGGGAAGCTTGCGCAGCTACCTCTTCCGGACGGCCCGGAATGTCATCATCGACAACTACAGGAAGGCGCAGCGGCGCCCGCTTGAGTCCGGAGAGCACGAGCTTCCGGACCACGCGGCCACCGAACGCGTTGACGAACTCCTGAACCGGGTCCTCATGGAGGAAGCCTTGCTCCGGCTCAGTCACGAACACCGCGAGGTCCTGGTGGCCCTGCACTACCAGCGGTTCACCGTCACCGAGGCAGCACTGCAGCTGAACATCCCGGCGGGAACCGTGAAATCCCGGGCTTTCTACGCCGTGAAAGCCCTCCGAACAATCCTTGATGAAATGGGGGTGGAACGATGAACGGCAACTCCGTCCACCAATTGCTGGGCGCGTACCTGTTGGGCGGGCTGGACCCCCAGGAGGAGCGTGCCTTCAGGGACCACCTCGCCGGTTGTGCAGAATGTCGCCTGGAACTCGAGGAACTCGAGAGCCTCCCGGCCTTGCTGGACGCCGTCCCCGCAGCTGACGCCGTAGCCCTCACCGTGACCGGTGCAGCCAACGCGCTCACCCCCTTGGAACCGATTCCTGGCCCTCCCGAGCAAGTCCTGGTTGATTTGTCGGCCCGCAGGCGGAAATCACGACGCCGGTGGGCGGCTTTGGTGGGTGCGGTTGCCGCTGCTTGCCTAGCGGTTGGATTTTTGGCCGGGCCGCTGTTGAACCAGCCACCCAAACCCGATGCGAGCTACTCAGTGCAGTCGGACACCGGTTTGCAGCTGACCGTGGGCATGGTGAAGAAAACCTGGGGTACCGAACTTGAGGTGGAGGGACGCTCCATGCCGCTTGAAGGCACCCTTTACCTGTGGGTAAAGGGCCGGGACGGCGCCGAGGAACGGACCTGTGGGTGGACGGCCACCCCCAGCGGACGGATCAAGATCACCGGTGCCACGCCGGTGCAGTTGGCTGGCATAGCTGGTGTCGAGCTTCGCGATGAGGCCGAGAAGACGGTGGCCTCAATTTCGGTGCCGTAGCGGGCTTAGTGCTCTGTGACTCCGGTGCCGGGCACGCCTTCGCCTTGCGAGCGGAGTTCTGCCACGAGTGCCGGATCCTCGCAGGCCCGGGCGAACGCCTCGATGCGTCGCTCAATTTCACGGCCGAGCAGCCAGCTCCCGATCCTCTCAGCCACCGGCTTCAGCAGGGCCGGGCGGCAGGAAAAGGTGTACTTCCAGACTGCCCGGGTGCCGCCGTCGTCCGGGGTGAACCGCCAGCCACCGCCGAAGTTCTCGAAGTACCACGGCCCGGAAACCATGGTCATGCCAACGTTCTTGGGCGGCGTGTAGGAGACGTACTCGCTGACCATTTTCAGGCCCATGCGTGAGACAGTCCTGGTCCGGACACCTTTACCGGCCGCCTGCGCGCCACCCAGGAAGCCCTGCGCAGAGATGAACGGGTCCCATCTAAGCCGGAACTCTCCTGTGGTCTGGGAGAGTGCGAAGGCCGTTTCCGGATCCAGTCGAATGAGTCGCTCGGCGCGGACCTGCGGCATTTAGAACCCCTGGCCAGAGCCGAGAACCAGGAACACCATAAACACGATGCCAAAGATGTTGACCGCCATAATGGACAGTCCGATGATGCCTGTGATGCGCCCCGCGTTCATGCGCCCGGCGCGAAACACAGCGATCAGCCCAGCCACCACAGCGAGGATGGCGAGCACCACTGCGACTCCCGCCAGCACCAGCGCACCTACCCACCACGCGTCGTTGCCCTGGTTGTAACGGCTCATGGCCGAAGCAACGGCCGCGATGCCCAGGGGAATGCTGACAACGGCCGCGATGGGTGAAAGGACAGCGGCAACGATGCTCGTGATGCCGGCACCCAAACCGCGGTTACCAGTTTGTCGGGGCTGTTGGTAGTACTCGATCGGTGGCTGATAGCTCATGATTCCCCCAAATTCCGTGGCTAGATCTTGCGGTACGTGAGGTCGAAGATCATGCGGCCGGCCTCGTGGGCTTTGTTCTCGAAGCTCGTCCGGATGCGGCCCTCGAAGCGGGGAGCCCAACCACCTTCCTGATCCACGCCTTCGTTCGGACCAGTGTGCTCGGTGCTGACCGGTGCGCGGCCTTCCCTGACCGGCGCACCTCCCACAACGGATTCGACGCCGGATTGCCACACTTGCGTCAGCGGGCTCTCCTCGCCACTGCGCTCGCCATCGTGCATGTTCTCGAATTCTGTGGAATCTGCCAGGACTTCGCGGACGTGGACGGCGTAATTGGACCAGTCCGTCGCGATGCGCCAGTAGCCGCCCTTTTCCAAGGCCTTGGCAGCCACCGAAGCGAAGGCCGGCTGGATGAGGCGGCGCTTGTGGTGCCGGGCCTTGTGCCACGGATCCGGGAAGAACACCCAGAGCTCGCTGACGGACCCGGCAGGAAGCATGGACTCAAGGACCTCGGGAGCGTTGGCTTCCACCACGCGCACGTTGGTCAGGCCGCGGCTGTTGATCTTGATGATGGTGTTGGCCAGCCCCGGCGTGTAGACCTCGACCGCCAGAAAGTCCTTGTCCGGGTTCTGCTCCGCGGCATGAACCACAGCGTCACCCAATCCAGAGCCAATCTCCACGATCAGGGGAGCCTTCCGCCCGAACACAGCCTCGGCGTCGAACGTGTAGTCCGGGTGCACGGAGGTGTTGGCCACGTGGCGGGGAACCTGGATGGCCCAGCGCTCGGCGTGCTCTTCCCAGGCTGCCTGCCTGCGCCCCTGCAAACGGGTGCCGCGGCGCACGAAGCTGACCGGGCGGCCACCGTAGGTTCCGAAGGAGGCCTGGGTGCCGGGGGTGACGGGTCGCGGGGTATCTGGGTTTTCACTCATCACCTCCAGAATACTTGGGTTCGGATGCGAGGATTCTCTGCGTTCCGGATCAGACGATCAGCGCCGGTCCGCGGCCGTGCCGGGGAGTTGTGCCCCTGTGGGTAGAGTTGCCTGATGCTTGAGATCCGTCCGAATTGTGAATGCTGCGACCGTGACATCCTGCCCTCCGGCGCGGCTTACATCTGCACTTTTGAGTGCACGTGGTGTGCGGACTGTGTTGCTGGCTTCCCCAACAGGTCCTGCCCGAACTGCGGCGGGAACCTCCAGCTGCGCCCCATCCGTCCCGCGGCCGCTTTGATCACCAATCCAGCCAGCACCACGCGGGTTGTGTCTCCTGATTGCCTCCGGAAATGAGCACAAGCGCGGAGACGTTGGAGCTGGCCCTCGGTTCCTTGGTGGCGGCCACGGAGGGGCGCACCCCATTTACGCTCGGTTTCATGGGTACTACGGGGACGGACGGAGGACCACGGGTCCGTGCGGTCATCATCAGGGCTGTTGACCGAACAGCCGGACAGGTCATGGTTGCCACCAACGTCCTGTCCCGCAAGGTTGCGGAATTGGGCCACCAGCCGCTTGTGGCACTGACCCTGTACGACGACGACCGCGGGGTTCAGCTGCGCATCTTGGGTAACGCTGAGGTGGTCACCGATGAGAGCGAGCGACGCCGGGCCTGGGAGCGGTTCAGCCCGAGCAGTCGGCACCTTTATGCCTCAGCGCTTGTTCCGGGCTCTCCTCGCACGGATCAGCCACTGGATGGCCCGGGTAACGATGCGACGGCCATGGAGCGTTTTGCCTGGATCAGAATCGACATGACGGACTTGGATTGGCTAGACCTCTCAGGCGATCCTCACATCCGCTGGCAGTTCACTCGTGACGGCAGCAACTGGCGCGGACAGGAAATCATCCCCTGACATCCGGTCACATCCAGCCCAGCGGGCCCTCATCTGGCCCTGCTGACAGAATAGGACGTGTGACCTCCTCCAAGACTCCCGGCTACCCAGAGAAGTCAGTCCTCCCTGAGATCGCGGTGGACGCCGAGATCGACGACGAGCCGGCCGCGGACCCTACGCAACTCCGCGGCAAGCGGGGATTGGTCTATCTGGGTATCTGCCTGGTCCTGATCGGCCTCAATCTCCGTACCGTGTTCTCGAGCTTCTCAGCGGTGCTGCCCGAAATAACGTCCGACGCCGGCCTGCCGGGCTGGTCGCTGGTGGTCCTCACCACCGTCCCGGTGACGTTGCTGGGCGTCTTTGCACCCCTTGCCCCCATCCTGGCCCGCAGGTTCGGCGCGGAACGGGTGCTTCTCGGGGCCATGGCAGTGCTGACGGCAGGTTTGCTGTTGCGGCCCTTGGACATCCCGGGGATGGGTCACCTTCCCACACTCCTGGCAGGTACCGCGGCCTGCGGAGCCGCCATCGCCTTGTGCAACGTGCTCCTGCCGGGCGTCGTTAAAAGGGACTTCCCGCGCCGGCTTGGCCTGATGGGCGGCCTCTACACGACGGCGATCTGCGCTTCGGCTGCCCTTGGCGCGGGCTTCACGTATCCGGTCTTTACGGCAACCGGCCACTGGACCTCGGCTCTGTGGTTCTGGGCGGTGCCGGCCGCCGTCGTACTTTTGCTGTTCCTGCCGCTGGCAATCCGCCAGCCCTCCGTAAAACACCAGGCCATCCACGGCGGGGTGAACGTGTGGCGGTCGGCCGTGGCTTGGCAGGTCACCCTGTTCATGGTGCTGCAAGCCATGATGTCGTTCAGCGTTTTCGCATGGATGGCGCCCATCCTGCGCGACCGCGGGATCGACGGCGGTACGGCCGGGCTGATCGTCTCGGTGTCGATTGTGCTTCAGATGCTCGGCTCACTGTTTGCCCCGGCACTGGCTACGCGGTTTAAGGACCAGCGTGTCATCAATATGGTGGTGGCCCTGATGACAGGCTGCGGGTTTGCGCTGACCATCTTTGGCCCCACGGAGCTCATCTGGATCTGGACCGGGCTCAATGGGCTGGGCCAGGGTTCGCTCACCGCGGTTGCGCTGACCATGATCATGGTCCGCACGCGCGACGCCCACACTGCCGCGCACCTGTCCGGGATGATGCAGGGCGTCGGGTATGGAGTGGGATCGGCGGGCACTCTGCTGGTGGGCCAACTGCACCAGGCAACCGGCGGATTCGCAGCGGCCGGAATCCTGTTCCTGGTGGTCGGTTCGCTCGCGGCCTTCTTCGGATACCGGGCCGGCCGCGACCGCTTCGTTTAACGTTGTGAGGCCCACTCTGCGTCCCAAAACCCCCGGGAAGAGCGCAGAGCGGGCCTCGCAACAACGGCAGCTAGACGGTCAGGTCCTTGCCCTTGGTCTCCGGGATGGAGAAGGCGAACGCGATGCCCACCAGCAGCAGGATCACGGCATAGACGTTGAACAGGTAGCCCTGCCCGATGCTGCCCAGCCAGGTCTGCAGGTACGGAGCCGTGCCACCAAAGACTGCGACGCAGATGGAGTACGGAACACCGACGCCGATGGTGCGGATGTGAGTGGGGAACAGCTCGGCGTACACGGCCGGAACGATTGCTGCGCTGCCGGCGATGAAGAACAGCATCACGGACATGGACACGGCGAGCTGCCACGGGGAGTCCTTGAGCAGCCAGGTCATGGGGAAGTGCAGCAATGCGGCGCCCGCGGCTGATGCGATGATCACGGGCCGGCGGCCGATGCGGTCGGACAGCTTGCCCCAGAACGGCAGGGCCGCGATGAACACCACGTTGGCGATCACGCCTGCCCAGAGCGCGGCGCCCCGGTCCATCTTCAACGAGGTTGCCGCGTAGCTCGGCGCCACCACACCCCAGATGTAGTACACAACGGTCAGGCCAACCGTGAGGCCGATAACCTGCAGCGCCTGCTTGCGGTACTTGATGATCTGCGGCAGGATCGGGAGCCGCTTCTCGTTGGGCGCCTCAGACTCGAACGCCTCGGTTTCCTTCATCTTGGCCCGCATGAACAGGGCGTAGATACCCAGCGCGCCGCCGATCAGGAACGGGATGCGCCAGCCCCAGGCGTTCATTTCGTCCTTGCTCAGGACGCCCGTGAGGATGGCACCCAGCAAAGTACCGGCCAGGATGCCGGCAGTGCCGGAGGTGTAGATGAGGGTCGCCCAGAAGCCGCGGTGTTCCTTGGGTGCCATCTCGGAGAGATACGTTTGCGACGACGGCAGCTCACCACCGTGCGCCAGGCCCTGGATGAGACGGGCCACCAGAAGCATTACCGAGGCGAAGGCGCCGACGGCAGCAAATGTTGGCGCAATACCGATGAGCAGGCTGCCCACCGCACCCAAAGCGACTGCCACAGTCATGGAAGTCTTGCGGCCGATCCGGTCGCCGATCCAGCCGAACACGAAGCCGCCGAACGGACGGGCAACGAACCCGACGGCGAAGATCGCCAGGGTGGACAGCACAGCTGACGTGGGGTCTGCTTGGCTGAACAGGGCGCTGGCGATGAATGGCGAGAACGTGGCGTAGATGGCCCAGTCGTACCATTCAACGGCGTTGCCGATGCCGGTACCAACCAGCGTTCGCATGTGCGACTTGTGGACCTTGACGTCGGGGGACGTTCCTACGGTGGCGGTCATGTGGTTCTCCAAAGTGGGGAGGGTCTGGGGAAGGGGAGTTAGTTGCCGGCGAGGGCAGCGATGCGGGACACGGCAAGTTCGGCATACAGCGCGGCGCCGTCGGTGAGGACGCCGTCGTCGAACATTGCGTACGGCGAGTGGTTGAACGGCGACGTCGTGTGGTCGGCGCCGGGGGCAACGGCACTGAGTCCCACAAAGGTGCCGGGGACTTCGGCCAGGACGCGGGAGAAGTCCTCGGAACCGCTCAGGGGAGTTGCCATGCGGGTGTGCCGGGATTCGCCGAACATTCCGGCGATGACTTTCTCCGCGGTGGTGGTTTCGTCGTCGTCGTTGATGGTGAGGGGGTATTCCTCTTGGTAGTGCACGTCCGCCTCCAAACCGTGGGCGGCCGCGATGCCGTGCAGAAGCCTGGGTACTGCTTCCATCATCTTGCGGCGGGACTCTTCGGAGAAGGTCCTGATGGTGGCCTCGATGCGGGCGGTCTCGGGGATGACGTTGCGCTTGGTTCCTGCGTGCAGGACACCGACGGTCAGGACTACGGGATCGAACATGTTGAACTGGCGCGTGACCATGACCTGGAGTGCGGTGACCATCTCGGCAGCGGCGGTGACGGGGTCCTTGGCCGAGTAAGGAGCCGAGCCATGGCCGCCCGCGCCCAAGACGGTGACAACGAGTCCGTCCGAGGAGCTGAGCATGACGCCGGGCTTGGTGACGAACTGACCGTGCGGTTCCAGGGAAGAGAACACGTGCATTCCGTAGGCGGTGTCAGCGCGACGCCCGGCAGCATCCAGCACACCTTCCTTGATCATGTAACTCGCTCCGTCGAATCCTTCCTCGCCGGGCTGGAACATGAGGATCACATCGCCGGCCAACTGATCGCGACGCTCTGCAAGGAGGGTGGCCGCACCGGCCAGCATGGACGTGTGGAGGTCGTGACCACAAGCGTGCATGGCGCCATCCACACGGGAGGTGTAGTCCACGCCGGTGGTTTCCTGGACTGGAAGTCCGTCCATGTCGGCCCGCAGCAGCACCACGGGCTTCTCGGCCGAAGCGTGAGCCGCACCGCCGCGCAGGACTGCGGTGACCGACGTCGTTTCCTTGCCAAGGGTGATCTCGTACGGCAGTCCGTCCAATGCCTTGAGTACCTTTTCCTGCGTGCGGGGTAGCTGCAGGCCGATCTCGGGTTCGCGGTGCAGGTCGTGGCGGAGACGGACGATGTCGTCCCGCAGTTCCTTGGCATCTGCCGCGATGGTCATAAGTGCTCCTGTGGTGCTCGGGGATGGGTTCCTTATGCCATTCTGAGGTGATGTGGTTCACATGGCGTGAAACATCTGTAAATATTCATGTTCGAGTGTAAAAGTGCAGGATTCATGCAGGGCAGTGGGAGAATCGACTCATGGAGCTCAGCGAAGAAGATCTGCGACTGGTCAACGCACTGCAGATTTCACCCCGGATCAGTTGGTCGGATGCCGGGGAAGTCCTGGGCGTTCACGCCACCACCCTGGCCTCCCGTTGGGAACGCCTGCGGGCGGCTGGCGCGGCCTGGACAACGGCCCACCTGATGGGCGATCCCAAAGACATGTGCCTCGCCATGGTGGACATTGACTGCGAAATGCACCTTAGGCCCCACGTCACATCCGCCGTTGCCCGCATACCCGAGGTCATTACGGTGGAGGAAGCCGCCAGCAACCGAGACCTCACACTGACGGTCATCACCCAGGACCTGAAGCAGTTCAGCACCCAGCTGCTGCCCAGGCTCAAGGAAATCCGGGGCCTCACCAAGTACCACACGGCCCTCTGCACGCGGATCCACACCAGCGGATACGCGTGGCGGCTCAATGTGCTCACCAAGGCTGAACAGCAGGCACTCCGGGCGCTCGCGGGACCCGAATCGGCCAACCCGTCCGCGCCGGATGCCGTGGTGGTCCCGCTGCCGGAAAGCCACCTGGCGCTTATCCCGTTCCTGGCCCGCGATGGCAGGGCCACGGCGGCGGAGATCGCCCGCGCCCTGGGCCGGAATCCGGCAACGGTTCAACGACAACTCGGTCGGGTGCTCGCCAGCCGGATGCTGTCCTTCCGCTGCGAGATTGCCCAGCAGTTCTCGGGATTCCCCATCACCGTTCAGTGGTTCGCGAATGTGCCCGCAGGGGAGCACCAGGCCGCCGCCACGGAGCTCAGGGCCATCCGGAACATCAGGTTCTCCGCGTCCACCACAGGGCGCACCAACTTCACCATGATCATGTGGCTGCGTTCTTTGGCAGACGTCATGGAAATGGAGCTCACCATCCAGCAGCGGATTCCAGGCATAGAACTGGTGGAAAGCGTGGTCATGCTCAACACAGCCAAGCGCGTCGGGTGGATGCTGAACCCGGACTCGACTGCCACCGGCAATGTGGTGCCGCCTTACGGAGAGCTACTGCCGGACGGTGTCTAGGCGGGCTTCCTGGCCTTGAGGACCGTATCCAAGGTGGTGCCGGACTCACCGTTGGGGCCGGCGACCGTGCGCTCGCGGTCCGTCAGGACTTCAACCGACCACGGCTCGCGGTCCCCGTTAAGCCCGTCGGCCAGCTCCAACTCGCCAGCCAACTGCAGTTCACTGGCCAACTGTTCTGGCGTGAAGAACATGTGGGATTCGTGGTGGTGGCTCCATGATGGGAGGCCGTGCGGATGATGCCCCACGATCAATAGGGTTCCACCGGGGGCCACTGCGGCAGCGGCTTTCGCCGCCGAGTCCTGCCACGGCAACAAAGGAGAGTGCAGGAACTGGGCCGAGACCAAATCAAACACCGGCTCCGGCGTCCACTCGGCAAGGTCCTGCTGCTGCCAGGTGATCTTGTCCGCATGGTCGGTTTCCGCTGCATGGGCTGCTGCCCGTTCAAGCGCGACGGCGGACACGTCCAACGCGGTGACGGTCCAGCCCTGCTGGGCCAACCAGATAGCGTCTCCGCCTTCCCCTGAGCCCAGATCCAATGCCTTCCCCGGTTTCAGCCCAGTGACCTCGGCAACCAGTTGCGGGTTCGGGTTCCCGCTCCAGATTTTGGTGCGCTCCCGGTACATCCCGTCCCACATGTCCACGGCGTTGTCCGCGTCCTTATGGAGGTTCAGGCCGCCCTGCTGCGCTCCTTCATGCTGGTGCCCGTGCTGGTGGGTGCCGCCGTCGTGCGTCTTTTCAGTCATACGCCAAGCGTGCCGTGGGCCGCGAGGAAAAGGCAACGCCTGTTGCTATTCCGGCAAAGTCCAACGCTGCGTGGACGCCTCTGGTATTTGTCTGCGACGGCGGATAACCTTTGATCTTCTGCGCCCGAATCATTCCGGTGGCGCCTCGTACTGGGGGATTCATGGTTTTCTTGCCGCGCATCGTTCGTGTGCCCACTGCGCTGACGGCTGCAGCAGTGCAGCTGTTGGTGGGCGGTGGGGTTGCTAACGCGCATCCCATTCAGCCCACTGCCAACTCATCAGTTTCCCTTTCGACATCGCTGAAAACCGCGGGTCAAAGTCCCTCGGGGATAAGAGCGCTGGAAGTCCCTATGGCTTCGATGGATTCTCCAGACACCCTTGCAGTAGACGCAAGCATTTTGAAGTTCAGTCGTGACGGATCCAGGGCCTTCGTCTATGGCAGTCAATACTTTGCAGATATCTACGCTCCGGCAGACATGGTGTCCGGCAGCGTTGAGGTGATGAACGCCTTCGACCTCGCGATGTCGCCAAGCGGATCCACCGCGTACCTGCCTACAAGCTACGAGACGGCTGACGTCGCTGTGGTGGACACCGTGCGGCACACGGTCACAGCCAGAATTCCTCTGGCTGAAGAGGCCCAGAAGGTCGCCATCTCAGCAAACGGCGCTGTCCTTTATGCGTTGTCTGGGAGGCCCTATGATTCGCCACTAAGAAACGGGGTGGTGAGCGTTATCGACCTCGCAGCAAAAGCTGTGAAGGCCGTTGTTCCCGTTGGGGCCGGTGCCAACGACGTCCTGGTCGCGCCTTCCGGGGACAAGATTTACGTGTCGAATTACGCTGACAACACCGTGACTGTCATTAGCGCGGCAACCAACAAAGTGGTCAAGACGATTCCCATCGAGGGTGGGCTGGGTCGTGGCTCCATCTCTGCCGATGGTGCAAAAATCTTTTACCCCAAGCCTGCTGGTGGGATCGCAGTCGTGGGGATCTCAATGGACACGGTTCTTGCCAATATTCCGACCAATTCGCCTGTGAACGCCCCTGTATTCACCCGAGACGGTTCACGGGCATACTTCGTGGATCAATATCCGGGGCGCATTGTGAACGGAGAAAACGTCCCAGGCGATTACTCCGTATCTGAGATTGACCTTGCGAAGAATACAGCGAGAGCCATTAGCACTGTAGACCCGGGTCAAGGCACTCCCGGCCGTCCTGTTGTACAAACGAGCCCGGACGGTAAGAGGCTCTACGTGCTGGGCAGCAAAGCTGTAGTCCTTGCATTACCTTCGCTTCAGGTCCTGGCCAGCACCCCCATGCCCAGAATGGTCAGCAGTTTCACGATGTCCCCGGATGGTAGCAAGGGCTACGGGCTAACAACTGGCGGAGGACACATCGTGGTGGTCAATGCGCCCCGCCTCGACAACGTCCGCAAGGATTACAACTCCGATTTCGCCACAGATATCCTGGCCCGTGATTCGGGAGGTGCACTGTGGCTCTATCCGGGCAACGCCAACAAGGGTTGGCTTACGCGGACTCGAGCCGGCTCTGGCTGGAATGGCATGAACTTGGTTGTTACTCCCGGTGACTTCAATGGAGACTTGAAGCCGGATGTCCTGGCGCGGGACAACTCTGGCGACCTTTGGCTGTATCCAGGGGATGGACAGTCGTATTGGTGGTCACCCAGCAAGATTGGCGTGGGCTGGAATGCCATGA
Organism: Arthrobacter sp. yr096; assembly: GCF_900108925.1. NCBI lineage: Bacteria > Bacillati > Actinomycetota > Actinomycetes > Micrococcales > Micrococcaceae > Arthrobacter > Arthrobacter sp. yr096. The sequence continues at coordinate 275,774 of NZ_FNYI01000005.1, forward strand.
CCGCAGTGTTCGCACCGGGAGATTTTGATTATGACGGGCACTCGGACATTTTGGCCCGCGACGGCGCGGGCGACCTGTGGCTCTATCCGGGCAATGGCATGGGCGGGTGGTTATCGCGTACGAAGGTCGGTTCCGGTTGGAATGACATGACGGCAATCATGGGACCTGGGAGAAATGCGAACCCCGGTACTGATGTGCTTGCACGCGACAGCGCCGGAACCTTGTGGCTGTACGAGCGCGATCTGTCCAACCGTTGGGTACCTCGGCGGCAAGTCGGTACCGGCTGGAATGCGATGACCAGCATCGTGACTCCGGGGGACTTCGATGGCGACGACATTCCGGACATTCTGGCGCGAGATTTCTCCGGCGACTTCTGGCTCTACCCGGGAACAGAACATGGAGGCTATCAGCCAGGGGTAAGGGTGGGCGCTGGTTGGAACGTGATGACGGCAATCGCATAGCCGGCCCCTGTTTCACGTTGTTCTAACCCGGGGGCAGTTCAGCCTCCGCTTCCGGCAAGTTCCAGCGCTGCGCCCCGGCCCCAGAAGCCCCGAGCTCATCCGAGGGGTTCTGCAACGTGCACGACTTCAGGCTCAGGCAGCCACAGCCTATGCACCCGTCAAGGTCGTTGCGCAGATGTTCCAGCGCTGCGATCCGCTGGTCCAATTCCTCGCGCCACCTCAGCGACAACTTGGCCCAGTCGCGCTTGGTGGGGGTCCGGCCATCGGGCAACGAGTCCAGCGCCTCCCGGATGTCCTTCAACGGCAGGCCCACTCGCTGGGAGGTCTTGATGAACGCGACCCGCCGCAGCGTGTCGCGCCGGTACCGCCGCTGGTTGCCGGCCGTGCGCTCGGCTTCGATGAGTCCGTTGCGTTCATAGAAATGAAGGGCCGACGGCGACACTCCACTGCGTTCGGACAGCTCACCGATAGTGAGTGGCCGGTGCGTGGGGACGTGCGTCATGGAGCTGCTCCGAGGGTGGGCGGGATGGATTGACCTCAACATTAGTTGAGGTTCTAGGGTTGCGTCCATGACCTCTGACACCTCATCGGCCGGGATTCTGAGCCGTCCTTACCTGCTTGCCACTGTGGGGGCTTGCGCGCTCGTGTTCCTGAGCGCTTTCGAGTCCCTCGCAGTGACCACCATCATGCCTCTCGTGAGCCGCGACCTTGACGGGGCCAGCCTCTATGCGTTGGCGTTCGCGGGCCCGCTGGCCACCGGCGTGATGGGCATGGTGGCGGCAGGAAACTGGTCCGATCGTCGTGGTCCCGCAGCGCCGTTGTACTCCTCCGTGGCGTTGTTCGTAGCTGGCCTGCTCATTGCCGGCACGGCCGGAACCATGGAAATCCTGGTGCTCGGGCGGTTGGTGCAGGGTCTTGGTGGCGGTGCGATGACCGTGGCCCTCTACGTATTGGTGGCCCGTGTGTACCCGCCGGCGCTGCATCCCAAGATCTTTGCGGCCTTTGCTGCGTCCTGGGTTGTCCCGTCCTTGGTGGGCCCGTTCGCGGCAGGTGTCGTGGCTCAGTTGAGCAGTTGGCACTGGGTGTTCCTCGGCGTGGTGGGACTGGTTATTCCTGCGTTGCTGATGGTTGTGCCGGCCGTGCGGGGGATGAGTTCCGAACCCGCGGCCGAGCCTGCCCCAGCTGAGCCTGTCCCGTGGGCTTTCGGGCGCATGGGGTGGGCGGCGCTCGCCGCAGTCGCTGTCCTGGGACTGAACCTGTCCGCGGAGGTACCGGGCGTGGGCGGGGTGATTGCCGTCGTCGCGCTTGTCCTTGCCCTGGTGGCTGTGCGCCCGTTGGTTCCCCGCGGAACCCTGACCGCCCGCCGCGGCCTGCCCAGCGTGATCCTGGTCCGCGGATTGGCGTCCGCCGCGTTCTTCGGAGCCGAGGTGTACCTGCCGTACCTGCTGACCGAACGGTACGCCTTCACGCCGACGTTCGCCGGGCTCACCTTGACCGGCGCTGCGCTGGCATGGGCCGGGGCGTCGGCGGTCCAAGGGCGGCTGGGCGCGAAGTTGGCAGACGACCTCGCCGTGAAGATCGGCGCCGCGTTGGTGCTGATAGCTGTGATCTCAACCCTGGTGACGGCCGTATTCGCCTTGCCCGCGGCCGTGGCTATTGTCGGCTGGATCCTTGCCGGCGGCGGGATGGGGCTCATGTACCCGCGGCTGAGCGTCATGACCCTGGCCCTGTCCACGCCCGAGAACCAAGGATTCAACAGCGCGGCCATGTCCATCTCCGATTCCCTCGGCGGTGCGCTGTCCCTCGCCGCCACGGGGCTCGTCTTCGCAGCATTTACGACGACGAACTCGTTTGCGGGGGTCTTCGCACTGACGGCGGTGATCGCCGTCGTCGGGGTTCTGATCGCACCGAGGGTCGCCACCCGCGTGGCCGCATCCGGGGCCTCGAGCGATTCCACGGCTGCACCCGAGCTCACGCACCACGTCTGACTCGTTGTGGGCGGGGGAGTTGTGGGGTGAGCTGTGGGTGGGTTGTGGGTGTGTTGTGGGGCCCGCTCTGCTCCCCATGCGAGCCCCGAGCCGTGCATAGCAGGCCCCGCAATGCGAGGGGGTGAGTTGTGGGGCCCGCTCTGCGTGTTTCGTGGGTCCCGAGCCGCGCACAGCAGGCCCCGCAAGGCAAGTGGGTGAGTTGTGGGGCCCGCTCTGCGTGTTTCGTGGGTCCCGAGCCGCGCATAGCAGGCCCCGCAAGGCACCCCCTGACCAGCCCCGATGCGGGACCGCCGTGGAATCACTGCTAGACTGAGAACACTTGATGTGCGGTGACGCCCTGAAGCAGGTGGCCTGAAAGGCTGCGCGGCGGGGCATTTTTCATGTGAGAGGCACATCCTGCGTCGATGAACGCGTTCTATTTGGTCCCGGCCACCGCTGTTGCAGCGAACCGGTAGACCACCTGACTTTTCCTCGGCGAACCCCTGGCCCAACCGGCGTCGGGGGCCGATGTCCGCAACTGGACACCGCCCGAAAGACATGAAGTTTATGACTACTTTTGCTGCCCTTGGCACGCCCAAGCCCATTGCTGAATCCCTCGCCGCAGATGGCATCGAAGAGGCATTCCCCATCCAGGTGAAGACCCTCCCGGACACCCTCGCAGGCCGCGATGTCCTGGGCCGTGGCCGCACCGGCTCCGGCAAGACCATCGCTTTCGCCATCCCGCTCGTGGCCCGCTTGGCCGAGCGTGAAGCAAAGCACTTCCGGAAGCCGGGCCGCCCCATGGGCCTCGTCCTTGCGCCGACGCGTGAACTGGCAACCCAGATCAACGCCACCATCGAGCCGCTGGCCAAGGCGATGGGTCTGAACACCACGGTCATCTACGGCGGCATCTCCCAGGCACGCCAGGAGAAGGCGCTGCGCGCCGGCGTCGACATCGTCATCGCCTGCCCGGGCCGCCTCGAAGACCTGATCCGCCAGCGCATCCTGACCCTCGAAGCCGTTGAGGTCACTGTGCTGGACGAGGCCGACCACATGGCAGACCTCGGCTTCCTCCCGGTCGTCAAGAAGCTCATGGACATGACCCCCACCCAGGGTCAGCGCCTGCTCTTCTCCGCCACGTTGGACAACGGTGTTGACAAGCTGGTCAACCGTTACCTGTCCAACCCGCTGACGCACTCCGTGGACGATCCCCAGGCCGCTGTCACCACCATGGAACACCACGTTCTGGTGGTCAACGATCAGACCGTCAAGAAGCAGCTCATTGTTGAACTGGCCTCCGGCGCCGGCCGCCGCGTCCTCTTCATGCGGACCAAGCACCACGCCCGCAAGCTTGCCAAGACCCTCACGGATGCCGGCATCCCCGCCGTCGACCTTCACGGCAACCTGTCGCAGAACGCCCGCGACCGCAACCTTGCCGAGTTCTCCAACGGCGACGTCCGCGTCCTGGTGGCCACCGACGTCGCAGCCCGCGGCGTGCACGTTGACGACGTCGAACTCGTCATCCACGTGGACCCGCCCACAGAGCACAAGGCCTACCTGCACCGCTCCGGCCGTACGGCCCGCGCCGGTTCCGATGGCACCGTGGTCACGCTGACGCTCCCCGAGCAGCAGAGCGACGTCAAGAAGCTCATGAAAGCTGCCGGCGTTGACGTCAACTTCGAGCGCGTCACGGCCAACTCCCCGTTGGTTGCCGAGCTCGTTGGCGACATCGCGGACAAGGTTGATCCCCGCACCCGCGCAGCACTCCTCGCGGCGAAAGCCCCGCAGGGTGGCGGCACCTCCACAGGCGCCAACGCCCAGCGCAAGCGCGCACGCCGCTCCACTCAGGCGGCACCCACCGCTGGTGGCCGTGGTGGTCGCAACGGACGCGGCAAGGTTGGGGCTGAGCCGGTTCGTACGGACACCAACCGTGCCGATCGCCGCGCAGCAGCGAACGACGACGTCGCCCGCAGCTCACGCGGTCGCGGCAAGTCGGGTGCCACTCACCGCAATGACGTTCCCGGTTCGCAGGGCCAGAACGGCCGCAGCGGTCGCCCGGCAACCGGCCAGCGCTCAGCTTCGGCTCCGCGCACGGCGTCCACCACGAGCACCCGCACTGGCGGAAACAAGGCTGTATGGTCTTCCGCTACGGGCGCTACGTCCGGCGGATCCTATGGTTCGGGTGCCTCCGGCAACTCCGGCCGCGGTGGCTCAGGTGCAGGTCGTCCGGCCCGCAGCGGCCCGCGTCGTGCATCGGCTCCGGCCTCGAACGAGCGTCGCGGCCGCTAGGTCTCGTGTTGTGAGGCCCACTCTGCGCGCTATTCCTGAGGTTTGGGGCGCAGAGCAGGCCCCGCAAGTCCAGGCCGCAACGGTGTGAGGCCCACTCTGCGCGCTATTCCTGAGGTTTGGAGCGCAGAGCAGGCCCCGCAAGTTACCAGCCTCGGGCGCGCCATTCCTCAAGGTGTGGGCGCTCGGCGCCAAGGGTGGTGGGCAATCCATGGCCGGGGTGCACCAGGGTCTCGTCCGGATAAGCGTCGAACAGTCGCTCCGACACGTCGTTCAACAGAGAAGTGAAGCGTGAAGGATCTTTCTGTGTGTTGCCGACGCCGCCCGGAAACAACGAGTCCCCACTGAAAATGTGGGCCGGCCCGTCCGGATCCTGGTACACGAAAGCGATCGAGCCCGGGGTATGACCGCGCAGGTGGACCGCCGAAAGCTCGAAGTCGTCGAATCGCTCAACGTCGCCGTGACCAAGCCGAACATCCACCGGAACGGGCAACGCATCGGCGTCGTCCGCTCCTGCGGACGTGGTGGCCCCTGCAGCTGCCACCAACTCCGGCAGCGCGCGGACGTGGTCCCAGTGCTGGTGGGTGGTGGCGATCCTGAGCAGTTTGGTGGGTGCCGTTGAATCTGCGGCGCTGTCCTCCAGAAGCTGCTGAATGGCCGGGAGGTCGTCGGCGGCATCGATCAACACTTGGGCGCCAGTGGACTTTGACGTCAACAGGTACACATTGTTGTTCATCTCGCTGACCGAAATACTGCGGATGGTGACGTCACGCAATGAGTGAATAAGCGAATCCATTTGTTCAGCCTACGTTGTTGGCTTCGCGGCCCTGTGACACCCAGTTGGGGTCGGCAGAGCGTGAACCCACGACGGCGGCAGCGGCTTGGTCAAGCACCTCAAGTTGTGCTGTCCCCAGTTGCAGGGACAGCGCCCCCAGGTTCTCGTCGATCCGGTGCGTTTTGCGCGTGCCGGGGATGGGGACCACAGAGATCCCAAGGCGCTGACCTTGGGTGAACAGCCAGGCCAGGGCTACCTGGGCAGGAGTTGCATCCAGCCCGCTGGCTACCTCGCGGACCGCGGCCACAACGGCCTGGTTCGCATCAAGTGCCTCGTCGCCAAAGCGGGGAATCTTATGGCGGAAGTCGTTCTCGCCAAGGTCTCCCGCGCTGACGGTTCCCGTAAGGAAGCCACGGCCCAGCGGCGAATACGGCACAAACCCGACGCCAAGTTCCCTGGCTGCAGGAACAACGTTGAGCTCAACATCCCTGCTCCAGATTGACCATTCACTTTGGACCGCGGCAATGGGATGGACGGCGTTGGCCTGCCTGAGCTCCTCGGCTGTCACTTCTGACAGTCCCAGGTGCCGGACCTTGCCCTCACGGACCAGCTCCGCCATGGCCTCCACGGTTTCCACTATCGGAACGCGGAGGTCACGGCGGTGCAGGTAGTAGAGGTCAATCACGTCAGCGTCCAGGCGGCGGAGGCTCGCTTCCGCTGCTTGCCTGACGTAGGGCGCATCCCCGCGGACTCCCGTGTACCCGTCCGCGGGGTTGCCCTCTATTCCAAACTTCGTAGCCACTTGGATCTCGTCTCGCCGCTCTTTCAGGAGCCTGCCCACGAGTTCCTCGTTACTGCCGGAGCCGTAAACATCTGCGGTGTCGATGAACGTTATCCCAGCGTCCACGGCATGCCTGAGGGTTTGCAAGCCTTCCTCAGGGTCGATTCCGCCGTAGACAGGGGTCAGCGCCATTCCGCCGAAACCGAGGGGACTAACTGTGAGGCCATCGCCGAGTTGAACTGCAGTCATGAACTTCTCCAATGTGCGTTTGGGTGCTCTTGAAGGCGTGAACTCCACGACGGTCGCGGGTATTCCAGCGTTACCTGCGCTCCTTCCCAGTTGGTCCGCTGATACCCGGGCTGGTGGTCCGCATACCTCCGTGGTTTCGGGGTTTTGTATGCTGCCGAATGGAGTACCGCGCGGACAACCGGGAAGGAACGCTGCGGAGTCTCCTACTCGGCCTTGGCTACAGGCTTATCGGAAGGCAAGGCCTTCAAACCGGCAGCACAGCCAACGATTCCCGCGATGAAGAGAAGCTTCAGCGGACTTGCCGATTCCACGCCCGTGATCATGGCCCAGCCAACAGTCAGCGCAGCACCAATACCCACCCATACGGCGTACGCCGTGCCGAGGGGGATGCGCTTCACCGCGAGGCCCAGTCCGATCATGCTCAGGACGGCCGTGACGGCGAAGACCAGGGTGGGCATGAGCTGTGTAAAGCCATTGGAGAGGCCCAATGCGGTAGCCCACACGGCTTCGAGCAGCGCCGATGCCAGGAGGATGATCCAGAAGATTCCGGTGCCTGTGTTCTTGGTATTCGTGCTCTTCGTCATGGCTATGCCACCACCTTCAGGCCCACTACGCACGCGCCGATGCCGGCAAGCAGAAGCAGCCGGGCCGTCGTTGCACGTTCAACTTTGGTGACCATCGCGTAGGCGGCGGTCAGCACCACGCCCACGCCAACCCACACAGCGTATGCAGTGCCTGTTGGAATGGATTGCATCGCGATGGCCAAGCCGCCCATGCTGGCGGTGACCGATACCAGGAAGACAACTGTGGGTATGGGTTTACGGAAGCCCTTGGAACGATGGAGAGCTGCTGCCCAGACGGCTTCAAGAGCTCCGGCAAGAATGAGAATTATCCACGACATGACATTTCCTTTGGCCAGTCTTGTCGCGTGCCGGGTACTGAACCGTCGTCCGGAGGTTCCAGAGGGGAACCTTCATTTCAGGCTAGCAACTCCCGCGCAGGGTGGCTACTTCTGGTGGTTAACGTCACCAGATCAGGCGTGGGCGGAATCCACATGATCAATGGAGATCACTGCCACGAAGCCACGGCCGGAGATCTCGGGACTGCGTGTGTCTGAGCCGACCACGGCGTCGTAGCGAGCCAACTCAACAGGTTCCACCGCGCTGCTTGCCGGAGCGTCGCCGTCTTCCTCCGGGGCGTCACCGGGCGCAACGCTCGCCTTGCCCTCCAGCAGGATGGCAAGCTGGCCCTCGAAAACGGGGTGTGCGCGCTTCTTGGAGATCTCCACAATGGACGTGTATCCCTTGAACGCGCCGGCGCGTGCGATGACGTTCAAATCCCGGATGTCACCGGTCGGGAGGGTGGCCGAGGACGCCGCCTCACCGGAGAACCTGAACGGACGGTACTTCTCCAGGGGGTGCTCGGAGCCGTCAACCGTGAGGAGCAGCAGTTCGCCGTCGATGATGGTGATGACCCGCTCCATTCCCGGGAACGTTGAGAACTCTCCGGCTTTGGAGACGTCCGCGATGCTGACCCGCCAGTCCCACGCACCGTCCTGTGCCGAAGCTGCCTTCGGATGGCTGGCGAGTTCGCGCGTCACCCCGCCCCCGTTGCGCCACGGTTCGGGATGAATGTCGGCAAAGCGGATGATCTCCATCCGACCAGCCTAGTGGTGGACGCTGGTTCTGCGTTGGCAACGTGGCTTGCTAACGTCATATGTGGAAAACGTTGCGGTTAAGGCTGGAGGCACGGGAATGTTCGTCAAAGTGTGTGGCTTGAGCACGCCCGAGTCTGTTCGCGAAGCCGTCGACGCCGGTGCAGACGCCGTCGGTTTCGTCCTTACCGCCAGCCTTCGCGAAGTCAGCCCGGAACAGGTACGCATCTTGCTGCCGCTGGTGCCCGCCGGGGTTCATGCAGTGGGCGTTTTCCGGAACGAGACCGCTGCTGATGCCGTCGCTGCTGCCAAGGCCGCAGGGCTCAGCTGGGTTCAGTTGCACGGTCACCGGACGGCGGACGACGTAAAGACAGTGCACGACGCCGGCATGCGGCTCATCCGGGCAGTCACCATGGGCGCCTCCCAGGAAGAGTTCGCTGATCTGGGCGAGCAAATGTTCCTGGTCGACGCCGCCGTGCCGGGGTCGGGGGAGTCCTGGGACTATGCATCCGTGCGCACCAAGGGCATCGACGGCCGCGAATGGCTGCTCGCCGGAGGCCTCGAGCCGGGCAACGTGGCCTTTGCCGCAACAGCCGCCGGAGCTTGGGGTGTGGACGTTTCCTCGGGAGTTGAGGCTTCGCGCGGCGTGAAGGACCTGGCCAAGATCCGCGCCTTCGTCCACGCCGCCAAAACTGCCGGCCCCTAGGACGCTCTCTCACCGTTCGTTGGTTTTCCGGTGATCCTCTCTCACCGTTCGTTGGTTTTCCGGCGATCCTCTCTCACTGTTCGCCGTCGGTCCGTGGGGAGGTGAGAGAGGGTTGGTGGAAATCGGTGATTTGGTGAGAGAGGGTCCGAGTTGTCGGGGCCACCCTCTAGACTCGCTTCCAACGGCAGCTTCACAGCGGAAACCTCACAGCTGAAACGCATCGAGTCCACGGAAAACCAGGAGTCACTCAATGAGCACGGAACACTTCACCCTGACCATGACCCGCGAGTTCGACGCTCCCCGCGAAAAGGTTTTCGAAGCCTGGATGAACCCGGATCTGCTCACCCAGTGGTTCGGGCCAGTGGATGTGGACGCACCGCGCGACAAGATCATCATTGAACCGCGTGTGGGCGGAGTGTGGCAGGTAGTGATGGGGTGGACGGACGAGAATGGGCGCCAGGAGGCCCCTATCGAGGCCGTCATCAAGGAGTTGGACGCACCCGCCCTGCTGGTCTCCACCGCGAAGGCAGCCCCTGACGCGGATCACGACTTCGAAGAGATGCGGCTGGAATTCGAGGACCTTGACGGCCGCACACGCATGCACCTGACGCAGAGCCCGTTCGCTTCCGAGGACTGGGTTGAGATGACACGCGATGGTTGGGGCACGTCATTCGACAAGCTGGATGAACTGCTGGCCTAAGTCCGCCGCCCCGGGCCTACGTTCCGGGACCATCGCTTGAAGTCAGGGAAGATTCAGGGCAGACCCCTAGGCTTTTTGTCTGACCCACAAGGGAGAATGAGGACTATGAAAACGATCCTTAACGTCATCTGGCTTGTCTTCGGTGGGTTCTGGTTGGCCCTGGGCTATTTCGCGGCAGGCATTATTTGCTGCGTGCTCATCGTGACCATCCCTTGGGGCATCGCTTCGTTCCGGATCGGCGCGTACTGCTTGTGGCCCTTTGGCCGCATGGTGGTTGAGAAGCCGGGCGGTACAGGGGTGTTCGCGCTCCTGGGCAACGTCATATGGTTGTTGGTGGCGGGAATCTGGATTGCCATCGGCCACGTGGTCACGGCGTTTGCCATGGCCATCACCATCATCGGTATTCCGCTGGCCATCGCCAACCTGAAGCTGATTCCGGTGTCGCTCATGCCGCTGGGTAAGCAGATTGTGCCTACCAACCAGCCGTTCGTCAGCACCTACCGCTAGGAATCGTTTCTTTCAGGAGGCGGTAACCGCCCCGGTGCGCAGATCGAAGCGGAACGTCCGCTCCAAACTCACCAACCCGCCGTCGGACCCTGCTGCGGAAACGCCTGCCGTGGACGCCTCTACCTTGAAAACGAGGTCCAGTGTTGGTTGGCGTAAGTCTGTTGTAGTGACGGTGTACGTCGGGGTGAAGTACAGGACTTGCTCGCCAGGCTGCAGGTCCGCGGGCGGGAAGTCGCCAGGGTTGTTGTGCGGTCCCAGAAGTACGACGCCGGAGGCCGGCTCAGTGCCTCTGTTGCGGATGCGTCCGGTGAAGGCGAGGACGTCCCCGGCTTTGTAGCCCGGGCTGACGGGTCCGTAGTTGAGGTCCTGCGCTTCCCGTGTGCCAAGAACCTGATCCCCGGCGTAGCCTTGGCCGATTTCCTTCCAGGTCTGTACATCCCAGGCGCCGGCGCTGCTGGAGGGGATCACGTGAAAGTCGCCGGCGTTCTGCCAGACGGCGGGCCGGCCTGGTGTGATGGACCGCAGTTCCATATGGAACACCAAGCCTGTGGCGTCCGAACCATCCGGAACAGCCCGCGGTGGAGCGGAAAGTTGCCCCGTGAGCTGCTCGGCGGGGATCGAGGCGAACACGATTTCCCGGTACCCCTGCCGTTCATAGAGCACCCCGATGTTCCCGTCCGGCAGCCGCGTCACGGTTGAGTATGCCGAACAATCCTCGCAGAGCAGCAGTTTGGCGGGCCAAGTGGCGCCATTGTCGGGGGAGAGGCTGAGTACGGTGTTGCGGCGCAGATGAGGGTCCTGATTGTTACTGGCGAGCAGCCACTGGGAGGTGTCCGGGGTTGCGAAGGCGGACACATTGGGAAGGGCGTCGAACCGCGCCACAGAGCCGTTGTCGCTCGGGTCCGGCAGCTCTGGAACCGGTTCAAGGATGCTCCACGTCTGAGCGCCGTCCTCGGATACAGCAGACAATCGGCACGGCGTAGCCCGCGAATGCAGGAGCAGCCGGCCATCGTCCAAGCACACCACCTTGTTTTCGTTGGGTCCCACCCCTGTGGAGCCGGGACCGATCAGGTCACCCAGGGCCCAGGTTTCGCCGTGGTCGTCGCTGAACGCAGATGCGGCCATGATGGTGCCCTCCACCAGCAGCACAAACTGCTGCACCAACCGGCCCGTATAAGGACCGGCATGCATCTGGATCCCTTGTCCCGCTGCGGCGAACAGTCCGGTGGCACTGCCTTGTTTGAGCTGAGCTGTGAGCCGACGATGCTGCCAGGTGTCGCCGTCGTCGTCGGAGAAGCTGACGTCGGCATGCTGAACGTCGTCGTTGGGTTCCATGCCGGGGACGGCCTCGAAGAAGCCCGCGTGTGTCCCGGCGGAGTGGAACATGAAGATGCGGCCGGTCCCGGCGTCCACCAGGAGGCTGGGATCCCCGAAGCCGTGGAGCCCGGAGCCTGTGCGTACCACCTGCTGTGACTCCCATGTGATGCCGTTATCGTGGCTGCGACGCAGGAGGAGATCGATGGGATTGGGCAGGTCATCAAGATTGGGCCGACCATCGTAGGCGGCCAGCAGCGTGCCCCGCGTGCTGACGGCAAGCGCCGGGATCCGGTACTGGCGGTAGCCGCCCACGCCGCGGACGGCCAGGACGTGCTCCACAGACGGTTTGGCCGGCGGCAGCTCAGGATAATCCAAGAGGTAGGAGGTCACACCTCTATGCTAGCCCGACCCCTGATACCCCTGAAACCGTGGCGGTAACCTTGGCGGGTGACCAACAACGCCCAGCCAAGCGCCCAACACCGAGCCGAAGCACTCAAAGAACGCGTCTATGTGACCTTCACCGGGTTGGCGGTGGTTCTCGCTCTGCAGTCGCACGCGGAGACCCTGACTGCGGGGGAGGCAGCGTCCACGCTGGCCATCACAGTGGTGGGAACGCTGCTGGCTGTCTTTGTTGCCGATCTTGTCTCGCACTTGGCCGTACACGCCAAAACCCCCACCAGAGCTGAGCTGTCGCACATGGCCCGGACCAGCTTCGGCGCGTTTGGTGCGATCGTCCTGCCGATGATTTTCATCGGTGTGGCAGCCGCGTCGGCCGGTGGAGCATCGAAGCCTCGCTGCGCGCGTCAACCATCGCCCTAATCACCGCCTTGGTCCTGATCGGTTATCTTGCTGTCCGCAGGGTGCAGATGGCGTGGTGGAAGAAGCTGATCGCGTTGGGGGCGGAGTTCCTGCTGGGACTAGCTGTGGTGGGCCTAGAACTCCTCGCACACGGCTGAGAACGCCAAAAATCGCGAAGAGAGGGAAGCTTCCGCCCGCCAGGACTAAGCCCCCTGAAACGCTCCATCCCGCAACAAGGCCACTTTCGAACTGGCATCAAGCTCGGCGGCAATCCGGACGTCGTCCGAGTAGCCGGAGTCCATGAGTTCCCGGCCGCTGGAACACCCGCGCAGGATCGCGGCCAGCCGGGGTTCGGCGGCGTCGAAAGCCGCGGCAGCAGCCGCCGCCTCCGGGGAGAAATTGTGCCGTCCGGCAGCGGAGAGTCCGGCGATGAAAGCACCCGCGCCCAGCTCATCCTCCAAAGCCGGCCGCAGGGCCCCGTGGGTCCACTTCTCACCGGCCGCAATGACGGCGATGACGGCACCGTCAGGCAACGTCGCATGAACCCAGTCGGCCGTGGCGGCGGCGTTGCGCAGCGAGACGGCCACCACCTGGCGGGCAGAGGCGGCCAGTTCATGGCTGATGGCGGAACCGTTGGGGGAAGGCAAAACCACCCGGTCCACTATTGACGCAGCCCGAAGACTCGCAGGGGACAAACTCAGCCCCTCAGAACCCCGTGGCCCCGCCAACGCAGCCCCATGATGGGCGGCGAACTCGCTGGCCGCTGCATCCCGCCAAGGGTAGGGAAAAACCTTCGCCCCGCGGTCCACCGCAACACTGACGCACGTGGTGAACGACAGGACATCAACCACCACGGCCAGGTCAGCTCCAGGCACCACCGCACGGGCGCCGTCGAGCCCCCACTCAAATCGGACCGAGTACGGAAGTTGCCGCTGCGGCGCGCCAGGTTCGCTGAGCGGGCTGCTCACGCGAGTTCGCCGGCCAGGTTGCGGCGGGCGGCGTCCAGCCACAGCCCTTGGGCGCGTTCGCCGTGGAACAGGGGGTCAAGTTCCAGGAGATGACGCACGACGGCGGCACGCCCCTTCGCGAAGTCGTCGTCACTGACGTGGGCATAGTCTTCACGGACGGCCGCCAGATAACGTGCGTAGGACTGCTCGTCTCCACCGAGCACGGAGAGGTCCGCATCGCAGAGAAGGGCTCCGGCATGGTCACCCGGCTCCGGGCTGTGTGAGGACGTGAGCCGGACCAGCCGCGCCACCTCGGCCACATCGGAGGAAGCCAAGCCCGCAGCCGTGAGCCGGTCTTCGGCCAGACGCGCAGAATCTTCCTCATCCTGCCCGGCCACTCCTTCATAGACGGCATCGTGGAACCACGCTGCCAGGGCAACTGTCCGTGCAGGCAGGGCGGGTTCAGTCAGGACGTCCAGAGCCTCAAGTACGGCCAGGAGGTGCGTGCGGCTATGGTACTTCCGCCCGTCCTCGCCCCAACGTTCCAGCAGCTCAAGTCCCAATTCCTCGTGGCCCGGGTAGATGCTGTTCCAGCGTTCCATCAAAGGTACGGTCAAGGCTTTGCTCCGCTCACGGGCCGGGATACGCAGTCCGCTCGCGATGAGTTTGCGGACCAGGATCCGGGCCTCCACTGGGATGGCGCCGGCAGCCACCAGGGAGTCGTACCGGCGTTCCGGAACGTCATAGTGGTCTCCGTCGAAGGCTCTCTCCGGGACTCCGGCGGCTGCCGCAAAGGTGTGCAGCTCCTCCAACGACGTGTCCGATACGAGGTGCGAAAAGACGGTCCCGTGTGCCGGCCACAAGGGCGGATCGACGTAGATGGCCATTGCCAAAGTGTAGTCCCGGGCGATCCTTCCCAGTTGCCGGCCATCGAGGCGTCTACCGCCGTGCTGCCGCCCCGGAAACCCGGGCTTCGCTGCCCGTGCTGTCCACGGCAACTGGGAAGGAGCGTAGGAGAATCAGCGTTCGGCCGGCAGGATGTTCTGGTTGCCGCGGAACACGTTGTCGGGATCGAACTCGCCCTTCACCAAGGACAGGCGACGGTAGTTTTGCTCGCCGTAGGCCGCCATGATCCTGTCTTGGCCTTCGTCGCCGATGAAGTTCAACCAGACGCCGCCCGTGGTGTGCGGGGCGATGTCCTGCCGGAACTGCTTGACCCAGGCTTTGGCTTCCAGGCCACCCTCACGCGTTTCGGACAAGCCGAATGGATGGCTGACCCACGCCGCGCCGCGGTGCTGCAAGGGTGTCTGGGCCGCGGCCGGCCCTGAAACGGCTCCACCCCAGCGCGCCACCAGTTGCTGCGAGTGGGCTCCGGGAAGCCTGTGGGCAGAATCCACCAGGAGATCCAGCGCGTCATCGCTGAGCTCGTTGTGGTAATCGGCGCTCCAGTAGTTGTAGAGGTCCGGAGGGTCATCGATCATGCACTGGAAATCCGCGTACCCCATGGGCGAGACCAGATCGACGGCGGGACCCAGGTCCCGGAATGGCTTTGCGTGCTCTTCGCCGGCCTCCAGATCACCGGCGTGCAGGTAGGCCATTCCGACGGCGAGCTTGCCCACCATGCCTTCCGGGACGAACTCTTCCGGCGGAGCGGTGAGAAACACGAGCGCTGTCCCCACGGCGTCGGGAGCTTCCAAAGCGAGTCCCCGGAAGGCCCGCGACAGGTCCGAGGCGTCCTCCCCAGGGAACAACATGAGGCCGGCCATGACAGTAGGGCCGACGTCGTGCAGCTGGAACGTGAGGGAGGTGGCTACGCCGAAGTTCCCGCCTCCTCCGTGGAGCGCCCAGAACAGCTCCGGATTCTGCTCCCGGCTTGCTGTCACCCGTTCGCCGGAGGCGGTCACCAAGTCAACGGAGAGCAGGTTGTCGCACGCGAAGCCATAGGATCGCTCCAGCCATCCCGAGCCGCCGCCCAACGTGAATCCGGAGACTCCCGTGGTGGAGGCTCGGCCGCCGGTGACGGCCAAGCCGTGCTGTTGCGTTGCGCGGTCGAATTCGCCCCAGGTAAGTCCAGCGCCGGCCGTGGCGGTCTTCGCCTCAGGGTCCACGCTGATCGACTTCATGGGGCGGACGTCAACCACCAGTCCGTCGTCGTTGGTGGACATGCCTGCCACCGAATGCCCGCCCGAACGCACTGCTACGTCCAGGTTGTGGTTGTGCGCATAGCTCAAGGCCTCGGCAACCTCGCCGGGATCGGAGCATTTGGCGATGACCGCCGGCCTGCGGTCGATCATCGCGTTGAAGAGTTTTCTGGCTTCGTCGTAGTCCGGACTGTCCGGACGAATCCATTCCATGGGACGTTCCTTTGAACATGAAACTCTCCCCCAGATCAGGGTACGGCGGCGGGTCTCCGTCGGCTAGAGCAAAGCGGTGGCCCATCACTTTCCGCCAGGCGCACCAGAGGTTACGGGTGCGTCGTGCGGCACCGGGTGCGATGAGAACGCCTAAGGGGTGCAGACGGCGGTAAAAGGTGCAGACGTCAGCACGCCACCCACAAAGTCATATTTCGTTTGCGGAACAAACAACGCTTCTGAACCGCAAACACGGAACTATACTCATTCCATGCCGCAAATACGAATTTCCGAGGCCGCCCGCTTCCTTGGCGTCAGTGACGATACCGTGAGGCGCTGGACGGAAAACGGGACGCTGACCGCGCAGAAGGATGGAGCCGGCCGGCTGGCCGTGGACGGCTTGGAGCTTGCCACACTTGCCCGGGACCAGTCCCACCTCCCTGACGACCCCTCGCGTTCAGGAAGTTCGGCCAGGAACCGCTTCGTTGGCCTGGTGACAGGCATCACCGCGGACAAGGTCATGGCCCAAGTGGAACTCCAGTGTGGCCCGTTCCGGGTGGTGTCACTGATGAGCAGCGAGGCCGTCCGTGAGCTCGGGCTGGAACTCGGGTCAGTTGCCACCGCCGTGGTCAAGGCCACCACCGTCATTATCGAAACTCCGCAAGGAAAGAGCATCATATGAGGACCCTCCACCTGAAGAAGAGCATCGTGGCCATGACGGTCGCGGTGGGACTGACCAGCGCACTAGCGGCGTGCGGCACCCCGGCGCCGGCCACAACGCCGTCCAGCTCCGGCAGCACGTCCCAGCTGAGCGGAACTGTAACCGTCTTCGCGGCGGCCTCCCTCAAATCCACGTTCACCCAGCTGGCCAAAGACTTTGAGGCGAAGAACCCCGGCACCAAAGTGACGCTAAGCTTCGCCGGTTCCTCGGACCTGGTGACGCAGATCAGCCAGGGTGCTCCGGCCGACGTCTTCGCTTCTGCCGACACCAAGAACATGACAAAGCTGGCTGACGCCAAACTGCTGGACGGTACCGCCACCAACTTCGCCACCAACGTCCTGGAGATCGCAGTCCCGCCCAGCAACCCGGCGTCGATCTCTTCCTTTGCCGACCTCGCCAAGTCCGGCGTCAAATTAGTCACCTGCGCCAGCCAGGTTCCGTGCGGGGCGGCAACGGACGCGGTGGAGAAGGCCAGTGGCATCACGTTGAGCCCCGTCAGTGAGGAATCCTCGGTCACCGATGTCCTGGGCAAGGTCACGTCGGGGGAGGCCGATGCCGGTCTGGTGTACGTCACGGACGTGAAAGGAGCCGGCGACAAGGTCAAGGGCATTCCCTTCCCGGAATCGGACAAGGCAGTCAATACCTATCCGATCGCCACGGTAAGCTCCAGCCAGAACAAGGAACTGGCCGCGGCCTTCATCGCAGCCGTCACCAGCGAAGAAGGCAAGAAGGTTCTGGGCGACGCCGGATTTGGCGCACCCTGACGGGAGCGCACCCTGACGGGAGCGCACCCTGACCGGCGCACCCGCACAACTGTAAGGAGAACATGAAGAGCGCCACCGGCTATCAAGGCATCCCGCGTTGGATCTATGCCATTGCAGCCGTGGGTGGGCTTCTGGTGGTGCTTCCGTTGGCAGCGATGCTTGCCAAAGTGAACTGGCCCCAGTTCTTCCCGCTGATCACGTCCGAATCTTCACTGGCCGCCCTGGGGTTGAGCTTGCGAACCTCGGCGGCCAGTACGGTGCTTTGCATTGTGCTGGGAGTTCCGTTGGCGTTGGTGCTGGCCCGCGGCGAGTTCCCCGGGCAGCGGCTTCTCCGCTCGTTCGTTCTGCTGCCGCTGGTGCTGCCACCCGTCGTCGGCGGCATCGCCCTCCTGTACACCTTTGGGCGGCAGGGCCTCCTTGGCAAGTCCTTGGAGGTGGCGGGTATCCAGATCGCGTTCTCAACCACGGCCGTTGTGTTGGCCCAAACATTCGTGGCTCTTCCGTTCCTGGTGGTTAGTTTGGAGGGCGCGCTGCGGTCGGCCGGGAACAGGTACGAGGCCGTTGCTGCGACGCTCGGGGCGCGTCCCACTACGGTCCTTCGACGCGTCACACTTCCGTTGGTCCTGCCTGGGCTGGCGTCGGGGGCCGTGTTGTCTTTCGCGCGCAGCCTGGGGGAGTTCGGTGCGACGCTGACGTTTGCCGGAAGCCTCGAAGGCGTAACGCGCACCCTGCCGTTGGAGATCTATCTTCAGCGGGAGACCGACGCCGACGCTGCAGTCGCGCTGTCCTTGGTCCTGGTGGCGGTGGCCGTGGCCGTGGTGGGGCTCAGCTATGGTCGCCGGCGCAGCACCACGTCGGAGGTGCACGCATGAGTTTTGAGGTGCACGCGAGCCTCCGCGCCAGAAATTTCGAGATGTCCCTCAGCCTCAACGATGGTGAAACCGTGGCCATCCTCGGTCCCAACGGTGCGGGAAAATCCACTCTGCTGGGTGTGATCTCAGGACTGTTGAGGCCGGATTCCGGTGCGGCGCGAATCGGCGACAAAGAGCTGTTCAGGCTCGACGGCGGAACCCGCCTGTGGAGCCCACCCCACCTGCGCGGGACTGCGCTCCTGGCCCAGGAAGCGCTGCTGTTTCCGCACCTTAACGCCTTGGACAATGTGGCGTTCGGTCCGCGGTGTGCCGGCGCTTCCAGGACGGCGGCGCGGGAAACCGCGGAGCATTGGCTGGCCGAGGTGGACGCCCTGCCCCTCGCCAAACGAAGGCCTGCCCAGCTGTCCGGCGGGCAGGCCCAACGCGTGGCGGTGGCCCGCGCCTTGGCGGCCGACCCCGAACTCCTGCTGTTGGACGAACCCATGGCGGCCCTCGACATCCATGCAGCACCGCTGCTCCGCCGCGTGCTCAAACGGGTTTTGAAGGACCGCAAGGCCATCATCGTCACCCACGATGTCCTGGACGCCTACATGCTGGCCGACCGCGTGATCGTGGTGGAAAAGGGGCGCATCGCCGAGGAAGGCCCCACGCGCCAGGTCCTGGAACGGCCCAGAAGCCACTTCGCCGCCGGACTTGCGGGACTCAACCTCGTCACCGGCACCATCACCGAGGATGGAATCACGACGCCGGATGGCCGGGTTTTCGCTGGACAGCACGATTCCGGCTGGTCACCTTCGCCCGGCCAGGCAGGCGTGGCGGCGTTCCCGCCGTCGAGCGTTTCCGTCTTCCTGGGTGACGTCCACGGAAGCCCCCGCAACTCGTTTGCCGTCACCATTACGGACCTTGAGCCGCATGGGGACCAGATCCGGGTCCGTGCCGGCGGGGGCAGTTCGGCCCCGTCACTGTCCGCCGACATCACGCCTTCAGCGTCCGCCGACCTGGGGCTTGTTCCGGGCATGGACGTGCGGTTTGTGGTCAAATCTGCGCTGGTGTCCGTCTACCCCGCCTGAGCCCCTTAGTCCCGGTACATCCGCTCTGCGTACGACGGTCCGTAATAGCTTTCGAGTTCTTCCAAGGGAGTTTCCGGCTGCGTGTAGGCCTGCGAGAGGGCCGCGATACTTGGCAGTCCGTCGGTGTCCCAGGTCTCGGGCTGCCACAGACCGCTGCGCATGAAGGCCTTGCCACAGTGGGTGAACACTTCCTCCACAGAAACTACGACGGCGGCACGCGGACGGTGCCCCTTGACCACCATGTGGTCGAAGAAGTCGGCGTCGCGGACAATCTGTGCCGTCCCGTTGATCCGGAGGGTGTCTGTGCGGCCCGGTACTACGGAGAGGATGCCAACGTTCGGGTTTTCCAGGATGTTGTGGAAGCCGAACGCGAGCTTGTTGCCCGGGCGTTCGGGGATGGCGATGGTGCTGTCATTCAGTACCTGGATGAAACCGGCCGGGTCGCCTTTGGGTGACGCATCCACGCGACCTTGCGCATCCGTCGTCGAGATCACGCAGAAGGGGCTGGCCGCGAGCCATTGCCTGTCGAAGTCGCTGAGCGAGGTCCGTACTTTCCGGCGGACGCGCTCAAGTGGCAGCCCGATCAGCTCTTCGAGTTCGTCAGCGGTGGAGATAGTGTCCATGGACCCAGCCTACTTACCCCTGATTTGGGTGGACTCTGGACACCGGTTTCGCCGTGGGCAAACATGGAACACAATGGGCCAAAAATCAAAGTTGAGCGTAGTAGACTCAACTTTGAAAGTATTGGTTCAACTCCAGAAAGGGAGCACTCTTTGGACGTCAAATTCACCACCAAAAGCCAGGAGGCCCTTTCTGCGGCCGCCATGAACGCCTCAACTGCCGGCAACCCGCAGCTTGAGCCCGCCCACCTCCTCAAGGCCCTCATGGACCAGCGCGATGGCGTCGCGGTGGCCCTGCTGCGTGCCACTGGCGCGGATCCGGATGCCGTGAGCGTGCAGGCCAGTTCGGCCATCAAGGCGCTGCCGTCGACTTCCGGCAGCTCGGTGCAGCAGGCACAGCTTTCCCGCCAGTCCATGCAGGCCATCCAGGCTGCCCAGAACGAGGCTGACAAACTCGGCGATTCCTTCGTCTCCACCGAGCACCTGCTGCTGGGCCTCTCAGCCGGAAGTGACGCCGTCGGGAAGTTAATGCGCGACGCCGGCGCCTCCCATGAAGCGCTGCTCGCCGCGCTGCCGGGTGTCCGGGGCGACAGGAACGTCAACTCGCCGGATCCGGAGAACACCTTCCAGGCCCTGGAGAAGTTCGGTACGGACCTAACAGCCGTGGCCCGGTCCGGCAAACTGGACCCTGTGATCGGCCGCGACAGCGAGATCCGCCGGGTTGTCCAGGTCCTGAGCCGCCGCACCAAGAACAACCCGGTCCTGATCGGTGAGCCGGGTGTTGGCAAGACGGCCGTCGTCGAAGGCCTTGCCCAGCGCATGGTGGCCGGCGACGTCCCGGAGAGCCTGCGCGGCAAGACGCTCATTGCGCTGGACCTCGCCTCCATGGTGGCTGGGGCCAAGTACCGCGGCGAGTTCGAGGAACGCCTGAAGGCCGTACTGGAGGAAATCAAGAATTCCAACGGCCAAATCGTCACGTTTATCGACGAGATCCACACGGTGGTGGGTGCCGGTGCCACGGGTGAAAGTGCCATGGATGCCGGAAACATGCTCAAGCCCATGCTGGCCCGCGGCGAGTTGCGCCTCATTGGTGCCACCACTTTGGACGAGTACCGCGAGAACATCGAGAAGGACCCTGCCCTGGAGCGCCGCTTCCAGCAGGTCTACGTCGGCGAGCCCAGCGTTGAGGACACCATCGGTATTCTTCGCGGCCTGAAGGAGCGCTACGAGGCACACCATAAGGTGGCTATCGCTGACTCCGCCCTGGTGGCCGCAGCAACACTGTCCAACCGCTACATCTCGGGCCGGCAGTTGCCGGACAAGGCAATCGACCTGGTGGATGAGGCTGCGTCCCGGCTCCGCATGGAGATCGACTCCGCACCGGAGGAGATCGACCAGCTCCGCCGCGCCGTGGACCGATTGACCATGGAAGAGCTGGCACTCCAAGGCGAGACGGACCCTGCGTCTGTGGAACGGTTGGCTGCGCTCCGTGCAGACAAGGCGGACAAGAACGAGGAACTCAGTGCCTTGAACGCGCGCTGGGAAGCTGAGAAGGCCGGCCTCAACCGCGTCGGCGACCTCAAGGCCAAGATCGATGAACTGCGTTCCGCCGCGGACAAGTCCCAGCGCGAAGGTGACCTCGAATCGGCGTCGCGAATCCTTTACGGTGAGCTGCCTGCCCTGGAACGCGAGCTGAGCGCCGCTGCCGAGGAAGAATCTGCCCGCAGTGATTCGAAGCCGGAGCTCATGGTGGCAGAGGACGTGACCGCTGACGACATCGCAGAGGTCATCTCTGCCTGGACCGGCATCCCGGCCGGCCGCATGCTGCAAGGGGAATCCCA
This sequence comes from Arthrobacter sp. yr096, assembly GCF_900108925.1. Classification (NCBI taxonomy): domain Bacteria; kingdom Bacillati; phylum Actinomycetota; class Actinomycetes; order Micrococcales; family Micrococcaceae; genus Arthrobacter; species Arthrobacter sp. yr096. The sequence goes on from NZ_FNYI01000005.1 coordinate 297,161, forward strand.
GAAACTCCTTCACATGGAAGAAGAGCTCGGTAAGCGCCTGATCGGGCAGTCCAAAGCTGTTCAGGCCGTGTCCGATGCCGTGCGTCGTGCCCGTGCCGGCATCAGCGATCCCAACCGCCCTACGGGTTCGTTCCTGTTCCTGGGTCCCACAGGCGTGGGTAAGACGGAGCTGGCCAAGGCCCTTGCGGACTTCCTCTTTGATGACGAACGGGCCATGATCCGGATCGATATGTCCGAGTACAGCGAGAAGCACTCGGTGGCCCGCCTGGTGGGTGCCCCTCCGGGATACGTAGGGTACGAGGAAGGCGGCCAGCTGACCGAGGCTGTGCGGCGCAGGCCGTACTCCGTGGTGCTGCTGGACGAGGTGGAGAAGGCCCACCCGGAAGTCTTCGACATCCTCCTGCAGGTCCTCGACGACGGACGCCTCACCGACGGCCAAGGCCGCACCGTGGACTTCCGCAACACCATCCTGGTGCTCACGTCCAACTCCGGAAGCCAGTTCCTGGTTGACCCCACCATGGACGCCAAAGCCAAGCGGGAAGCCGTCATGGCCGTGGTCCAGGCATCCTTCAAGCCTGAGTTCCTGAACCGCCTGGATGAAATCGTCCTCTTCGATCCGTTGTCCGTGGAGGAGCTTGCCCGGATCGTGGAGCTGCACGTGGCCGAGCTGGCCAAGCGGCTCCGGGATCGCAGGCTCAGCCTTGAGGTCACCGACGGCGCACGGGCCTGGCTGGCGATGTCCGGCTACGACCCCGCCTACGGCGCAAGGCCGCTTCGCCGCCTCGTCCAGCGCGAGATTGGCGACCGGCTGGCCAAGGAGATCCTTGCAGGCGAAATCAGCGACGGCGACACCGTGCTGGTGGACACTGCCGCTGACTTGGACGAACTCACCATTGACGGCTTCGAGGCGTTGACGGGTGCCGACGGCGGCACCCCCGCAGGGACGGGGCTCACGGTCCGTCGGAAATAGCTCCTGGTGGAGAGGGCTACTTCTGGAGGAGGTCTTCCTTGATGGTGTTGCCAGAATCCACCACGATGAAGCAGTCAACGCGGCGGTCGCCCCGATCCCAACTGGTGGTGCTCGGGTACACGTTCTGCTGCAGCAGCACGTAGTTGTCGGCTGCCGCGTTGAGCTTTGCCACGGAGGCCTTGCAGACCTCGCGGCCCTTGTCCCGCATGGCGTTGGTTCCGGGGAATGAATCGTCGGCCGGGTAGACATGAACTCCGATGAGCTGGGCCGAATGCTCCGTGTCGCACGCTACGGCCCTTGCCTCGCTGGCATTGGGATCGAAGTCGGCAAAGCAGTCACCAACCTGGAAGTCCTTTGAGCTCGCATCCCGGGGGAGCGGTCCGGGGGTTGCTGTCGCACTCGGAGTGGGGGCCACAGCTTCAGGGCGGGAACCGAGCAGGTTAAGCAGTACCCAGATCACCACCCCAATGAGGGCAAGTACGCCCAGAACGATCCCGCCGATGACCAGGCGCTGCCGCTTGACCGGATCACCGTGAGGCTCGGGCTGCCATTCCTGTCCGGGGTAGGGCTGCTGACCTGGGTACTGGCCCGGATTCGGCTCCTGGAATTGCTGTCCTGGGTATGCCGCGGGGTAGGAAGGCGGCTGCGATTCCGTAGGAGGAGCGGCGGGATCAGGTTGCTCCCCAGGGTTCGGTACGAAGTCGGGATCGATCTCCGGTGCGGGATCCGGCTGGAGCCCCGAGGGTGGGGCCCAGGGCGACGCAGGGGGCTGTTCACCGGCCGCCGGAGGCGTTGTGGGCGCAGGGGGCACCCCATCCTCGCCTGAGTCGCGTGGTGAACCGTCACGTGGGGCAGTGTTGTCCTGGCTCATTTTCCGGGGTGTGCCTTCCTGCTGTGGAGCCGCATTGAGGCAGACTCTACCCAATTTTCGTGCCTCTGGGAGGTGTTCGGCCGTGGTTTCCGGAGGAGTGGGGCCGGACGCGGGGTGGCGGTGGCGCGCAGGCACCCCCGAAAGCATGTAATCTAGACATACGACAAATTGACCAAACATTCCGGGGCCTCACCGATAGCCAAGGTGACCACCTCCGGTCCAAGTACAAAAGGGGGTCACGCCATGGGGCGCGGCCGTCAAAAGGCAAAAGCTACCAAGCAGGCTCGGGATATTAAGTACTACTCCCCGAACACTGACTATTCGGCACTTGAGCGGGAGCTCACGGGTCCGTCCAGTCGTGTAAAGAGCCACTTCCCCGAAGATCCCCCGGAGCCGGACTATTCGGCTTATGAGGACAAGTACGCGGAAGACGATGACGACGAGGTTGACACCCGCCGAATCGGATAGCTGTCGCAACCAACAGGTGCCGCTGGCACTGAGTTGCGTACCGCCGTCGTACATCAAGGTCATCGCGCATCTCCGGATGCCGTAAATCTTTTGAAAAGGGCCCTCAGGGCACGTCATTCATTGGCGTACCCTGAGGGCCCTTTTTTGCGTAGGCTGGGGTTCGAGCGCGTTGAAAGGGAAATCCATGCCGGAGGTCGAAAGCTACAAACAAGGGACACCGTGTTGGGTGGACCTTTCCTCCACCGACATTGACATTTCCAGGAGTTTCTACAGCCGCCTTTTCGGCTGGGAACTGGACGCCATGGATGCCGGAAATGGCATGACCTATTACATGGCCAAGCTCAAGGGCCGCTACGTTGCCGGAATGATGCAGCAGCAGCCTGACGCTCCGGAGGGGATGCCGTCGTATTGGGCCAACTACATCGCTGTGGATTCTGCCGACGAGGCCGCCCAGCGTGTGGAGGCCGCGGGAGGAACCCTTCTTTTCCCTCCTGACACGGTTCCCAACGGCAGCGGGCGTATGTTTTTCGCCACAGACCCCACCGGTGCCCAGATAGGATTCTGGGAGGCCGGTAACCATCCTGGATCCGGTCTGGTGAATGAGCCCGGCACCATGATCTGGAATGAACTGCAGACCAACGATGTCCCTAAGGCGGTGGCTTTCTACGAGGCAGTCACGGGAGTTACCAGCAGCACCGAGCCGGCCGGTGACCTTCGGGAGTACACCAGCTTGTTAGTGGACGGGAAACGAATCGCGGGTGCCCTCACATTGCCCATCGAAGGCTTGTCGCCGTTCTGGATGACTTACTTCAACGTGGTGGACATTGACGCCACGGTGGAACAGGCCGTGGAATTGGGGAGCCACATCATTGCGCCCGCCTTCGACGTGCCGGCCATCGGCCGTATGGCGGTGCTCATGGATCCGGCAGGGGCGGCCTTCAGCATCATGACAGGAATTTCAGCATGACGGCACGGAAACACTACGCCAGCGGAGAGCCCTGCTGGGCGGACCTGCAGACCAGGGATGTGGCCTCGGCCAAGGAGTTCTACCAGCACATCTTTGGCTGGAGCTACAAGGACCTGCCTACGCCGGACGGACGAAGCTACGCGCAGGCGTTCGTGAACGATCAGCTGGTGGCTGTGATCGCTCCCCAGAACCCCCTGCAGGAAGCCGCAGGAACCCATGGCCAATGGAACATCTATATTGCGGCCACCGATACTGACGAGGTCGCGGAGGATGCGGTCCACGCAGGCGGCAAGCTCCAATTCGGTCCGGAAACGGTGGCGGATACAGGCGTTTTGGCCTTCATTGAGGCTCCGGGCGGGGGAACCACCGGAATCTGGCAGGCTGGAACGCATCTGGGAAGCCATCTGTTCAACGAGCCCGGTGCGTTGGCGTGGGCTGAACTGTTGACGCCCGAGCCACAGGCCGCCGTCGGGTTCTTCCAGCAGCTTTTCGGTCATGAGGTCACCGAGTATCCCCAGGACGACGGCGGCAGTTACAGCACCCTGATGGTCAACGGTGACGAGGTGGCTGGCGTTGTCCCTGCCGGTGAGGGCGAGGATGCTGCGTGGCAGATCTACTTCGGCGTGGCTGACGTTCGCAAGGCTGCCGAGGCCGCGGTTGCTGCCGGGGGAGAGGTTCTGGTGGAGCCGGAGGAAAGGCCCGAGACAGGCTCCCTCGCCACCATCCAGGACCCGCAGGGCGGAGTCTTGAGCCTGATCCAGGTCTAGAGGAACCCACTGGTCCGCAGATCACGTCGTCAAGAGCGCTCAAAACCACCTGATCTGCTACGTGGTTGGGTAAAAGGAGAAACAAAAGAGCGGCCGGGCAAGTAGCCCGGCCGCTCTCTTTGAGGCGATAAACCGCTTAGGCGTAGGCGTTCACCAAACGGACAGCGCCGCCGTCGACGCCCTTGGCACCCTGGACGTAGTCCGGGCCGGTCTTGTCGATGGAGTCGGAGTCTGCAGAAACGGTACCCATGACCCAGGACGGGAGGCCGCGGTCGTTAAGGCGGGCCACGGCGGCGTCGGCGGCTTCAGCGGACACGATCGCAACCATGCCCACGCCGAGGTTCAGCGTGCGCTCAAGGTCGGCCAGCGGAACGTTGCCAAGCTCGGAGACCAGCTTGAAGATGGCGGGCAGTTCCCACGTGTTGCGGTCAACCGTGGCCACCAGGCCCTGCGGAAGCACACGGGCCAGGTTGGCGGCCAAGCCACCACCGGTGACGTGGCTGAAGCCGTGAACCGCGTTGGCCGAGTGCACCGGGAAGGTGCGGGCCAGGTCCAGGCAGTCAGCTGCGTAGACGCGGGTGGGTTCCAGGAGCTCTTCACCCAGCGTGCGGCCGAGTTCGGAAACCTGGCGGTCCAGGGCCCAACCGGCGTGGTTGATGACGCGGCGGACCAAGGAGTAGCCGTTGGAGTGCAGGCCGGAGGATGCCATGCCGATCACGACGTCGCCGGCGCGGACACGGTCCGGGCCGAGCAGGGCGTCGGCCTCGACGATGCCGGTAGCGGCACCTGCCACATCGTATTCGTGTTCGCCCAGGAGGCCCGGGTGCTCGGCGGTTTCGCCACCCACCAGGGCGGTGCCGGCTACGGAGCAAGCAGCGGCGATACCGCGGACGATGTCCGCGATGCGCTCCGGGACAACCTTGCCGCAGGCGATGTAGTCGGTCATGTAGAGCGGCTCGGCGCCAACCACCACGATGTCGTCCACCACCATGCCCACGAGGTCGTAGCCGATGGTGTCGTGGATGTCCATGGCCTGCGCAATGGCAACCTTGGTGCCAACACCGTCAGTGGACGTGGCCAGCAGCGGCTTCTTGTAGGTGAGCAGCTTGGAGACGTCGTACAGGCCAGCGAAACCGCCGACGCCGCCAATCACCGACGAGTTGTGAGTCGCCTTGATGGCGCCCTTCATGAGTTCGACTGCGCGGTCTCCCGCTTCGACGTCGACACCCGCGGAGGCGTAGGTGATACCGGAGTTATTCTCAGCGGCGGGTGTTGCGGAGCTCATACAGACTCTTTCTTGTCGGCGTCGGTCAAACGATCAGCGTCGGTAAGGAGGTTTTCGAATTCGGCGTCGGGGCCGGGATCGCAACCCGTGGCGCCCGGCTTCCCGGCAGGGTCCTCGGAATCGTCCACAGACTCGGACTGAGCGGCCGGTTCAAGGCCGCCGAGGTCCGTGCGCTCCAGCAGGTTCTTACCCAGCTTGTCCGCGTGCGGCAGCTCGATGGGGTACTTGCCGGTGAAGCAAGCGGTGCAGAGGCGTTCGCGCGGCTGCTGGGTTGCCCCGATCATGCCGTCCTCGGAGATGTAAGCCAGCGAGTCCGCACCGATTGCCGTGGAGATTTCCTCGATGGTGGCACCGTTGGCGATCAGTTCCGCGCGGGAGGCGAAGTCGATGCCGTAGAAGCAGGGCCACTGGACCGGGGGAGAGGAAATCTTGACGTGCACGGCGGCGGCGCCGGCTTCGCGGAGCATCCGAACAATGGCACGCTGCGTGTTGCCGCGGACGATCGAGTCATCCACCACCACAATGCGCTTGCCACGGATCACGGATTCCAAGGCGTTGAGCTTGAGCCGGATACCGAGCTGACGCAGGGTCTGCGAGGGCTGGATGAACGTGCGGCCTACGTATGCGTTCTTGACGAAGCCGTGCGCGAACGGGATTCCCGACTGTTCGGCGTAGCCAACGGCCGCGGGCGTACCGGACTCCGGAACCGGAATGACAAGGTCTGCCTCGTGAGTGTTCTCGCGGGCCAACTGTCGGCCCATCTCCACACGGGCCTCGTACACGGAGCGGCCGGCAATGGCTGCGTCCGGGCGGGCAAGGTAAACGTATTCGAAGACGCAGCCGGCGGGGGTTGCCTCGGCGAAGCGCTGCGAACGAACGCCGTCCTCGTCGATGGCGATGAATTCGCCGGGCTCGATCTCGCGGATGAAGCTTGCGCCAACGGTGGCCAAGCCAGCCTGCTCGGAAGCGACAACCCAGCCACGGTCCAGGCGGCCCAGACACAGCGGACGGATGCCGTAGGTGTCCCGGGCTGCGTAGAGCGTTCCCTCATCCATGAAGACGAAGCAGAAGCCACCCTTGATCTTGGGCAGCAACTCCAGAGCGGTCTGCTCCAGGGTCTTGCCTTCTTCGCCCTCAAGGAGTGCGGTCACCAATGCGGTGTCAGAGGTGTTTCCCTGCTTCATTTCACCGGTCAACTGGCCATCGTTGCGCTCAAGGATCATTTCCCGGAGTTCAGCGGTGTTGGTCAGGTTGCCGTTGTGGGCCAAGGCAACCGTGCCGGTTGCTGTTGCACCCAGGGTTGGCTGCGCGTTGGCCCAGTGGCTTGCACCGGTGGTGGAGTACCGGCAGTGGCCAACGGCCAGGTGCCCGGTAAGGGTGTTCAGGGTTGTCTCATCGAAGACCTGGGACACAAGGCCCATGTCCTTATAGACATTGATGCGCTTGCCGTCACTGGTAGCAATACCAGCCGATTCTTGTCCGCGGTGCTGCAGCGCATACAGCCCGTAATAGGTGAGTTTTGCTACTTCTTCACCGGGAGCCCAAACCCCGAAGACGCCACAAGCGTCCTGGGGGCCTTTTTCGCCGGGGAGAAGATCATGAGAAAGTTTTCCGTCGCCACGTGCCACTGGTCGATTGTCTCATGTTGTGGCCGTGGTAAGTTCCCTCGCGGCCTATGTGACCCCGTGAACTGGCGTGTTCCCGCGAAAATGCGGTGTGTCTCACATCTGCAAGCCCACCAAAGAGGCGGGCCGGCCGCCCCCTTAGCGGACGTCGTCGTGCTCTGGTCCTTCATCCGGGACTGAATCCGGAACGGCTTCCACTACGGCGCGCTGTGAGCGCTTGACGCTGATGCGGTCCAGGACCAGAGCAAGGATGGAGAACAGGATGACGCCGCCACCGGCGCAGACGATCAGGAAGAAACCGAAGACTGTGCCGGCATCGAAGGCGGGATCGGCTTGGCGGCCGTACGCGATGATCGCGGCCACAATTGCGCCCACCACCGCGCCCAGAATCATGAACGGTACAAACTTGGGTGCCCGGCGAACGGTGATTTCGCGTCGGGTGGAGTTGGGGGTGGTGTCCTCTGAAGCCATGCGTTAAAGCCTACCGTTCCGCGTTTATGTACAGATAATGCCCCCAAGGAGTCACCTTAGGGGCATTATGTGTACACAAACTCGGGAGTTAGCTGCCGCGGTACGTCGAGAACGCAAACGGGCTCAGCAGCAGTGGCACGTGGTAGTGCTCGCCGGCGTCGGACACTGTGAAGTTCAGGTCCACTTCCGGGAAGAACGTCTCCGTGCCCAGGCCCTCGTAGTAGGCACCCGTGGCGAAGTTCAGGCGGTAGGCGCCACCGGGAATCCGCTCCGGTCCGAGCGTCTTGATGCGGCCGTCGGCGTCGGTTTCACCCTTGGCCACCAGCGTCCAGTCGTCACCTTCACGGACGTAAAGTACGACGGCGACACCCGCCGCCGGGCGGCCGGAACCGGTGTCCAGAATATGGGTTGTTACCTGTGAAACGCTCATGCGTTGACTCCTTCGCTGATCAGTCCGGAGAGGCGCAGCAGTGCGATCTCCCGCAGCTGGCCAGCCACGATTGTGTCTTCTTCTTCGGGCGTGTGCGTGATGCGTTCCTGCAGGGTGCTGAGGATTTCCTCCGCGCTGCGGCCCGCCGCGCGGATCAGGAAGACCCTGCCGAACTTCTCCTCGTACGCCCGGTTGCCCTCGGCGAGGGCGGCGGTTGTTTGGTTGTCGCCCGGGTCCACTCCGGCCTGCTCCGAGCGCGACATTGCGGCCTCGGTGGTTTGTGCCTTGGGGCGTTCACCAATCCTGGGGTGGTGGGCCATGGCGGACTCCACTTCCGCGGGGGTGAAGGGTTCGGCGGCACGCTGGGCTTGCCCCAGCAGTTCGTCGACGCTGGCGTAGGGGCGCGCGTCAACCACGGCTTCTACCCAGCGGCTGATATCCAGGCAAGGGGTCAGGGTCCTGATGGCCTCGTCCCGGTCAGCGCTGTTGAATACTGCAAGCTCCATGCTTGTCATCCTCGTGCAAAATGCTGGCATCCATGGTGTGGGCTATGCGGAACCCCTACTGGTGCAGGAGGAAGCCTTTGCTTCAAGCTTCCGCATCATGGAACTGTTATTTCAGCATACGTAATTCAGTTAAGCCGAGTGAACGGCTTGGTGTCAAGAGATTACCGCGTGCTGGCGCCTGGTCCGCACTGTCAGATAGAGGCGATGGGCGGTAATCACCAACGCCAGCCATGAGATGCCGATGGCCCACGCCGCCAGCACATCGGTCAGCCAGTGGTGGCCGAGGTAGACGCGGCTCAAGCCCATGGTGATGGCAAACGCGGATGCGACCGCCACCGTGATGACCCTTGCCCGCATCGTTTTGAGCCGCAGGATGATCAGGTACGCCACAATGCCGGCGATCACGATCGAGTTGAGTGAGTGGCCGCTGGGAAATGACGCTGAATGTTCGTAGGGCGGAATCGCATCGGCCATATCCGGGCGGCTGCGGCCGAAGATCGGCTTGCCAAGGACGGTGATGGCCAGTGATCCCAATCCGGCTGCGAGCATCAGGATGACGGGCGTCCATGAGCGTCGCCGTACCGCCAGAAAGATCATGATTCCAACCGCAATGATGGGCATGCCCACCGTGCCACCGATATTCGTATAGGCAGTGACAGCAACGTCCAGCGCTGGTGAGCGAACCGACTTGGCAGCAGCCAGGACCGGATCGTCCAAGCCGGCTACGCCGTCGGCCTCGGTCACTGATTCGTACACTTCACCGAAGGCGAGAGCCAGTGCCATGGCCACGCCAAGCCCTACTACAAGGGTGATGACCAGGGCCGCATAAGGTCCCAGTAGCCGGGTGATCCATTCCGCGCCTCCGGCCAGTAAGCGGCCTACCGGGGATTTCCAGCGTGTCAGATCCTGCCCTGCGACAAAGCGGTCCTGGCTTACTTCGCCCTGCACTCCGGCTTCCGGCGACTCTTTTCCTTCAGTCGTCACTCTTGTCCCCTATCCGTGGCGGCCTCAGCGTTGGTGAGCAACCTTAGCAGTTTGGGCTTGGAGGATCCTGGGTGAGCGGCCCGGAACGTTGCGAGGCCCGCTTTACGCCCCCTACGGGCGTTTTGGCGCGCAGAGTGGGCCCCTCATCGTTGGGTGGGGCAGAATGACCTCAACCAGCTGAAGGAGTTCGCACATGCCAGACATTCTGACGTCCAGGTTCCTGTTCGGTCCCGGCCCGAGCAATTGCTACCCCGAAGCCATGTCCGCGTTGGCCTATCCCGTGCTTGGCCACCTTGACCCTGTGTTCATCGAGCGGCTGGACCACACCTGCGAGGGCCTTCGGACTGTGTGGGGTACGTCCAACGCACGGACACTTCCGTTGAGTGCCACCGGTTCCGGCGGGATGGAAGCGGCTTTCGTGAACACCGTGTCCGACGGCGACGTGGCAGTGATCGCGGTCAACGGACTTTTTGGGGCGCGGATGTGTGAGGTTGCCCGGCGATGCGGGGCCACGGTGGTCCGGGTCGATCACGAATGGGGCCAGCCTGTGGACGCCGATCGGGTGCTCTCAGCGCATCCGAACCCCAAAGTCATCGCCGCCGTCCACGCAGAGACTTCGGTGGGAGTGCTCTCTGACATCGCGGCCCTCGGCGCAGGCAAGGGTGACACGCTGTTGATTACCGACGCGGTGACGTCCATCGGCGGACTGGAGTTGCTGGCCGACGACTGGGGGATCGACGTCGGCTACGCAGGAACGCAGAAATGCCTGGGTGTGCCGCCGGGACTCTCGCCTTTCACTGTCTCTGACCGCGCCTTTGAGCGACGTGTGAAGGATCCTCGCTCCTGGTACCTCGATATCGGATTGCTGGGCGGATACGTCGGCGCGGCCAGCGGCGCCAGGACCTATCACCACACCGCTCCGGTCACCATGATTGCCGGCCTTGAAGCCGCCCTGGACCGCATCCTCGCCGAGGGGTTGGACGTTGTGCAGGCCCGGCACCGCGCCGCTGGTACAGCCTTGCAGGACGGACTGCAGGACATGGGCCTGGAGCTGTTCGCCGCTGAGGGCGCCCGGTTGCCCAGCCTCACCACCGTCAAAGTGCCCGACGGCGTCAACTCGGCTGCCGTCCGCGCTTACCTTTTGGAGAACTTCAGTATGGAGATTGGTTCAGGTGTGGGGGAGTTCGCGGACACCGTGTGGCGCATCGGCATGATGGGCCCCAACGCCAACAGTGCTTCGGTGACCCTGGTACTGGGCGCGCTCAAAGAGGCCATCGCTAACGCCTGACGCTCTCTCACCTTTGGTGGGTTTTCGGGTGACGCTCCCTCACCTTTGGTGGGTTTTTGGGTGACGCTCTCTCACCCGCCCGGCGCCGACGCTCAATCGGTGACCGGGCCGCCGTCGTACGTCAGTGTGGCGGAGGCAGCCGTACTGCCTAGCGCGGGCTGGATGGAGGTGACCGTCAACAGGCCAGCACCCGGAAGGGTGACCGACTGGCCTTCTCGGAAGGCCTGCTTTCGTTGCTGCTCGGCGGTCCGGATCCAGAACTGGATGGCCGGAGCCCCATCCGCGATGCCGATTTTGACCACCCCCACTTTGACGCCGTCGAAGGTGGGCTGCATGCCTTGCTTGACTGTTACCAGCTGTTCCACGGCCATCCTTACTTCACGTCCACGGAGTATACGGAGTCAAAGTTTTCTTTGTACTCGTCCTCGGTCAGTTCCAGCGTGCCGGACTTGAGGTCGTCGTCGCCTTCCATGTAACCGCCGGAGGGGCCCCACGGGTTGGCCAGGACAATGACTTTCTCGCCGTCGTCGTTGGTTTTCACATCCACCACAACGTACGCGTGGTTGGGCACGACGTCGGTACGGTTGACTTCGTCGGACTCCCAGACCCAGTCGAAGTCGTCGTCCTTGACGTCCTCAGTTCCCACGGAGATGGCCTGTCCGTCCGAGAGTTTGTCCTCGATGTCATCAAAGTTCAACTCGCCGTCCTTGTCAGCGGACTGCCCGGTCATCAGCTCCATGGCTTCGTTGCTGAAACCGCCGTCGATGTCGTCATAGGACCCGCCGCGGTGCTCAGCTGCCGCGCGTTCGTAGATGGAAAGCCAGTTGGGTTCGCCGTCGGCGCCGCGGACTCCGCCGTCAACCGACTTGGCCTCCACAGTGACTTCCACGGGTTCGCCGTCTTCATAAAGCGTGACAACCCAGTGCGTTGGCGGGTCGCCCACGGGACGCATGTGCTCTTCCAGGAATTCGTCGAGCTTGCCCTCGCGCTCCAGCACCTGGGCCACCGAACCGATTCCAGCCAACAGCCAGCAGTCGCCAATCTGTCCTTGATTGATGTCGCTGGGGTCCCCGGCGTCGGGGTCGTTGCGGACATCGCCGGGCACATCGACGTCGGGCTTGTCCGGGTCCAGTGGTCCTGGGTCGCCGGGAGGGTTCGAATCTCCCCGCCCGGAACGATCGGACCGATCGGAGCCCGAGGAACCGGAGCTGGACTTGTCCTGCTCGTCGGCATTGCGGATCAGCTCTTTGGCTTGGTTCTGCAATTCGCTGGAGATCTTCTTCAGCATGGGACGGTGCTGGGAGTCCCACGACGCGCGGAACATCACGGCGTCACGGCCATCCCACGGAGCGTTGTTGATGAGGTTGCCCAGTTCCATGGACAGCGAGGTCATCCGTTCCGAATGCCGCGACATGGTCTTGGCGAGTGCCCGCAATTGGGCAATATCAGCACCGTAGAATCCGGGCATTTATCTGTCCCCCTGAGGAATTTCGTTGGAATCGCATTTCTCGGACTTAACCGGAACAGTGACGCTGAGGTAGGCCGGGGATTTTGATTCGATGGTCACCGTAGCGCCTGCGGCATCAGCGCTGCGGGTGACCACCCATCCGCCGGGCACGGGGTCGGTTCCGTCGAAGGCAGGGAAGCCGTGCTTTTCCAGCACCGGATCGGCTGCACCAAAGACGTCCTCAAAGTTTTTGGATGGCTCCACGATGTCTGCGCTGCTTTTCATGCTCCGTGGGGAGAGTGTGCATCTGCCGTCTTGGGCGCGGCTCAAGCGCGCCGGATCATCCACGGTCCAGGTGATGGCCGGCATCTTGGCTTCCAGGGCGGCAACAAGATCGGTGGTCAGGGCGTTGTACTTGGCGGCGCTTTCGGCCACCGACGCTGGCTCGGAAGTCACGGGCGGCGCCTCACTGGGCACCCGTTTGGGTCCGTCGGGGGTGTCGCTGCAGCCGGCAGCAACAGTCACCACCGCAAGGGCAGCGGCCAACGCCCAAGCGTTACGGTGCATGCGGCGGTTCATTTCGTTTCCCCAATGTTGTTACGTGCTCGACGGCGGATCTCACCGAATGCTGTCACGCTCAGTTGCGCTTTGGCCATGGGCAGAACAACCCGTTGCACTTCACGTTCGGCTCACGGCGCGTTTGGTGAGAGAGTCGGGTGGATCGGCGCGTTTGGTGAGAGAGGGTCGGGTGGAACGGCGCGTTTGGTGAGAGAGGGTCAGGTCTCGCGGGTAAGGATCCAGGTGTTGGTGCCGTCTTGGCGCTCGAACGTCACTGTGGTCACCAGAGCCTCGATAAGCGCCAACCCCCGCCCGGACTCGGCATCCGAATCCGGCATATTGGCCTGCATGTCGTTGGCGAACGGTTCGCGGGCGTTGAACGCACTGACCCGCGCCACCAGGCGAGTGGTCCGGACACTGATGTCGACGTCGATCTCCACGGGCGTCTCCGCTACCGGAAGCGCGTGCTGGACGATGTTCGCGGCCGCCTCGATGACGGCGGTGGTGAACGTCATGCGGTCCATGTCCGGAACAAAGGAGGCATCGTCCCACAGGGCATCGAGTTCGTTGTGGACGGCCTCAATAGCCTGGTCGTTGGACGGCCCATGGAAGCCCCGGCGGGCAATGACGTCAGTCATCGCCGAACGCTTCTTCGGCTGAGGGGTAAGCCGTGAGCACCCGGTCCATGTTGGTCAGTTCCAGCACCATCTTGACTTGCGGCTGAACGCCGGAGATGCGGAGATCGCCCCCTGCCTGGCGGGCGGCCTTAAGGCAACCGATGAGGGCTCCGAGTCCTGAGGAGTCCATGAAGTCAGTCTCGGCCAGATTGACGACAACCCGGCTGGAGCCGCCCGCCACTACCTCGTTCACAACATCGCGGAGCTTGGGGGCTGCCACCATGTTCAAGCGACCCACGCTCTTCACCTCCGCGTAGGAGTCCTTGACCTCGTAGCTAAACTGCATCTGCATTCCTCTCCTCCGGGCGCTCCGGCCCACCGTCAGGCACGAAGCCCTTGTACAACACTGCCTTGACCAGCACGCTTAGGACCACAAGGTCGAAAGCCACCCATGCCACGTTCACCAAGGTGCCCAGCGGCTCGGAAAGCCCGGCCAACAGGCGGGCGATCCCCACCACCAAAGCAATGGCCAACAACACGGCAACTATGATCTGCGGCCTGATCAGGCTCCAACTGGGGCCGCCGCTCTGGCGGGCCTTGGGGGTGACCGCAAACCCGAGGGGACGCCCGAACCAAACGTTGCGTGCCGCCGTCGTGCAGGCCTTGATCCAGGTGGGGAACAGCGCGAGGCTGTACTGCTGCCCGCGCCAGGTGGGTATCCCGTGCCCTGCCACCAGGAACAGCAGTTGGTTCACCACCATGAAGGGGATGAAGCGGCTGAAGAAGTCCCAGCTGAGGCTGCTGACCGGGAGGATGCCGAGGGTGAGATAGATGATGGGCGCCGCGAAGTACACCACGGCCGCGAATCCGCTGAGGTAGCTCCACATGGTGGAGAAGTACATGAGCCGCTGGCCCCAAGTAAGCCGGCGCTGAATCAGTGGGTTCTCGCGCAGCAGGACCTGCATTGTGCCCTGCGCCCAACGGAGGCGTTGGGTGAGCATGGTTTTGAGGTCTTCAGGTGCCAGGCCAAGGGCAAGGATTTCGTGGTGGTACACGCTCTTCCAGCCCAGACCGTGAAGACGCATGGCCGTCGCCATGTCCTCGGTGACAGAGATGGTGGCCAGCGGCATGATCGGCTGGGCTTCGTCGGTGCGTTCAACGGAGATGGCGTCCAGGACGGCGTGTACGGATTCGAGCGCTCCCAGCGGGGACCAGTCGCGACCGGACATACGGTCGACGGCGTCACTCGCCACGGTGGTTACGCCGGACTCGCCCACGTGGGCCAGTTCCATCGCAGCGATTTCTTCGAGGTCGGACTGCAGTGCGGAGAAGTCAGCGGCGACCAAGGTGCGCACGGCGTCGTCCACCTTGCGGCGGACGCGGTAGGTGATTTCGCTGAGCGAGACGCGGGCGTCGAGTTCCTGCTGTGCGAAGGTGGTGGCGGCTTCCACCTCGTTGAGCATCTGCGTCACCAGCGGGTTCTCGGCTTCGGCGGAACGGCGGGCCTTCTTGATGGCCGAGCGCGACGCTGCCAGCGCCCTGCGCACACTGTGCTCGGTGGCTTTGACGTAGCCCACCAAGCCGAGCTGCATGAGGGCTTCGCGGCGGAGGATGGCGTTGGAGCCGCAGAAGAACGCCGCATTCCAGCCGTCCTTGCCCTGCTGGATGGGTCCGTAGAACAACGGCGCCTGGCTGCCCAGGGGATCGTCGGCGGGGACGTTGATGAAGTACTGGGGTGTCTGGACCAGTGCAACGCGGTCGTCGTTGAAGTAGCCCAGCGTCTTGTCCAGGATGTCCGGCTCGGGGATCTGGTCGGCGTCGAGAATCAACAGGTACTCGCCCGAGGTCACCATGAGGGCGTTATTCAGGTTTCCCGCCTTGGCGTGCCGCGGCATGTCCGGTGTCCAGTCCGCGCCGCGCGTCACGTAGCCGATCCCGTTGCTCTCGGCGATTTGGCGCATTTCGGGGCGGTCGCCGTCGTCCAGTATCCAGGTGCTGTGCGGCCAGCGGATGTCCTTGGCGGCCAAAGCCGTGGTCATCACCAGGTCCAGCGGCTCGTTGTACGTGGTGATGAAGACGTCCACAGTGGCATCGGCCGGGGGTGCGGGCGGTGGTTTGCGGATCTTGAGGTTCCACACCGTCAGCCCGAACAGGATCACGTCAATGAGGCTGTACGTTTCGGCGATCACCAACGGGACTGCAATCCACCACGCCTCCCAGTTCAGCGACGCCAGCCAGCGCCATGCCACATAGTTGACGCCCAGTATGACTGTGAGGACAACAAAAAGCCGGGTCCAGAAACGTGTCACAATCCCCCCTCGTGTGTAGTTAGCGTCCGACGTCCGGTTTCCGGTGAACCACGACGGCGGTCACGTCGTCTTCCGCTGTTGCCGCTGGTGCCAGCTCCAGGAGGGCCGCGCATACTTCCTCCGAGCTGGTCCCGTTGCGTGCGGCTTTCTCAACGTTGACCATGAACTCGTCCAGGGAATTGTGGGCATCCAGGACGCCGTCGCTGACGATGACCAGTGAATCGCCGGGCTCCAGTTGAAGTTCAGAGGCTGCCCAATGCTGCCCATCCAGGATCCCGACGGGGGGTCCAGCAGAGACCAACCGCTTCGCCGTCCCTTCAACCGGGATGTGCAGCGCAAGTCCATGTCCGGCGTCGATGTAGCTGAGCTTGCCGGATGGGCCGTCCAGCCGCCCGTGGAACATGGTGACGAACGAGCCGGACTGGCCGATGTCCGAGGCAATGGTGGTGCTGGCGGAGCCAAAGGCCTGGTCCACGGCCGGGGTGTCCGCAACGGACCTCATGACGGCACGGACCGTCGCCGCGATCAGCGCCGCGCCCATGCCTTTGCCCATGGCGTCCGCGAAGGTGAGGTGCATTCCGTCGCTGGTCTGGTACCAGTCATAGAAGTCCCCGCCCACGCTGCGCGTCGGACGGAAGGCGCCAGCGACGTCGTATCCTTCCAGGCGGACCGCTTCGCGGGGAAGGAGGCTTTGCTGCACGACGGCGGCGCGCTCAAGTTCGTCGGTTTGGCCGGCATTCCCGGCAGGGGCGGGCGTCCGTGCCCGGCGGAACAACGCACGGATGCGGGCCTGGAGTTCCTTGGGGCTGAAGGGCTTGCTGATGTAATCGTCGGCGCCGGTGTCCAGTCCGTTGAGCCTGTCAATTTCATCGGCCCGGGCTGTGAGCATCAGGATGTAGGCGTCCGAGAATTCGCGGAGCCGGCGGCAAACCTCCATGCCGTCGATGTCCGGGAGGTTCACGTCCAGCGTCACCAGTTCGGCGTTGGTGTTGCGGACAGCCTCGACGCCGGAGAGCCCGTCAGGTGCCTCGATCACCACGAAGTCCAGCTGCTCGAGGACGACGACGAGAAGGCCGCGGATGTCGGCGTCATCTTCGACGACTACAGCGTGGCGCACGGGTGTGGAAGAGACCATGGCTCCATTAACTACTGTTGCTGGGTGTTTTGTCACGTTTAGTCAAGGCATATGTAACGCCCGCTCACAGAAGTGAGCGGGCGTTACAGGAATTGTGCAGTTATGTGAGAGAGGGATTCGCTCAAACACGCGGAAGGTGAGAGAGCGTTCGGCTCAAACACGCGGAAGGTGAGAGAGGGTTAGACGCCCAGCTCGTCCTTCAGCGCCTGGACGTGGCCCTGCGCGGAAACCTGGTACTGGGTGAGCTTCACGGTGCCTTCGCCGTCCAGCACGACGGTGGAGCGGACCAGGCCTTCGACGATTTCGCCGTCAACCAGCTTCTCGCCCCAAGCGCCGTAGGAGAGAGCCACAGCGTGGTCTTCGTCGGAGAGGAGCGGGAAGGTCAGGGCGAACTCGCCCGTGAACTTGGACAGTGCTTCAGGGGCGTCCGGCGAGATCCCGATGACGTCGTAACCCTTGCCCTGCAGGCTGGCGAGGTTGTCACGGAAGTCGCAAGCCTCGGTGGTGCAGCCGGGGGTGGCTGCCTTCGGGTAGAAGTACACAATGACGTTGCGTCCGCGGTAATCGGACAGCGAGACCTTGGTGCCGTCGGCGTCGAGCAGCGCGAAGTCAGGTGCTTGCGTTCCGACGAGGAGTTTCTGGGTCATGGCGATCCTTTACGTTCAACCGGTGTGCACCGGCGGTCATTTCAAACAAAAGCGGTCATACAAATTGCGGGGCGTTGATCTTTTACAACAGCGAACTTAGATGCTGTATTCCGCAGGTCCGCGCACTGTGGCATAGGGGCCTGGCACGAACTGGTAGCCGCCACCACGGACGGTGGCGACGGTGTGTCGGGCGGAGCCTAGCTTCCGCCGCACCCTTCCAACATAAACGTCGATCGAGCGAAATGCCGCGCCGGGAAGGTCAAATGACTCCAGAAAACGTTGCAATTCTTCACGACTGATGGCCCGGGAGCAGTTCACCACCAGGTAGCGGAGCAGCTTGTATTCCATGCCAGTAAAGGCAACCGGCTCGCCGTCCAGCAGCACTACTTCAGCGGCGAGGTCCACTGCAAGTTGGCTGCGTCGGCTCGCCAACGTTACGGGCTCGACGGCGGTGCTGCCGCCCGCTTCGGTGCCGTTGCCGCCGTCGGAATGGGCTTCCGAACGGGCGGCCGCGAGGGCATCGGCGAGCGTAACTGCGCCTGTACCCGAGTGGTGGTTACCGGCGTCGGCGGCTTCCTGCGGAGTGCCGCCCCAGGAAGTGTCGCCGACGCCGGAGTGCTCTGCCCCGGTGGCGGGCCAGATACGGACTTCCGCATCCGGGGCAAGTTTCATGGCGCGGGCCAGCACAAGGCGTGCTGCCCGCTCCCAGACCTCAGGATCGATCTCGTCGCCCTCGGCAGGGTTGACCCAGAGCGCCAGACCGTGTGCTGTCAGGCCATTTCGTTGATTCAAGCCGGCCCGCCGACCCGCGAGGCCGCGTGCTGCGGGTCCTCGCGACGGCGGTGGCCCGTAGGCATTGACTGCCATGACGGTTGACCTAAACGTTGCCGCGGCGGAGCAGCTTGCCGCCGGGGTTCTGGCCATCGATGGGGGTTCCGCGCAGGTAGGTCTTGCGGACGACGCCGGCCAAGGGACGGCCGTCGTACGGCGTGATCGGGTTCTTGTGCTTGAGCTTGGTGACGTCCACAACGAAGGCTTCGTCCGGGGCGAAGATGGAGAAGTCGGCGTCGTAGCCCAGGGCGAGCTGGCCCTTGTTGTGCAGGCGTGCCAGGGCGGCGGGCTTCTCAGCCATCCACGAGACAACCTGTTCCAGCGGGATGCCGCGGTGGCGGGCTTCGGTCCAGATCAAGGACAGGCCCAGCTGGAGCGAGGACACGCCGCCCCACGCCACTGCGAAGTCACCGTTTTCCAGGTCCTTCAGATCCAGTGTGGAGGGGGAGTGGTCCGAGACGATGCAGTCGATGGTGCCCTCCTGCAGGCCCTTCCAGAGGAGCTCACGGTTGGAGGCCTCACGGATGGGCGGGCAGCACTTGTAGGCCGTGGCGCCGTCGGGGATTTCTTCAGCCATGAGTGTCAGGTAGTGCGGGCACGTCTCAACGGTGAGGTTGACGCCGTCGCGCTTTGCTGAGGCGATCATCGGCAGGGCGTCCGAGGAGGAGAGGTGCAGGATGTGGGCGCGGGCGCCGGTCCAGCGGGCGCGCTCGATGACCTCGGCGATTGCCTTGTTCTCGGCGCCGCGGGGGCGGGAAGCGAGGAAGGTTTCGTAGTGGTCGCCGCCGGGGTGCGGGGCGCGGTCGATCGCGTGGGAGTCCTCGGCGTGCACGATCATGAGGGAGTCGAAGGACTTGAGTTCCTTCATGTCCTCTTCCATCTCGTCTGCATCGAGGTGCGGGAACTCGTCCACGCCGGAGTGCAGGAGGAAGCACTTGAAGCCGAATACGCCTTCGTCGTGCAGCGGGCGGAGGTCGCTCTTGTTGCCCGGGATGGCACCGCCCCAGAATCCGACATCCACGAACGCCTGGTCCTTGGCGACTACGCGCTTTTGCTCCAGGCCGTCCACGGTGGTGGTGGGCGGGATGGAGTTCAGCGGCATGTCGATGATGGTGGTCACGCCACCGGCAGCTGCGGCACGGGTGGCGGAGGCGAAGCCTTCCCACTCGGTACGGCCGGGCTCGTTGACGTGGACGTGGGTGTCCACCAGGCCGGGGATGAGGGTTTCGTCGTCTGCGAGTTCAATGACCTCGTTGCCCGTGAGGCCGTTGCCCAGGGGTTCGATAGCGACGATGACGCCATCGCGGATGCCAACTTCGCGTGCTGCGAGTCCGGCGGTGGTCAGGATGCGCTGGCCCCGGATAACGAGGTCATAGGCGCCGATTGCTTCAGACATTGAGGTACTCCTTGTTTTCGGTCCGTTCCGCCAGGTACACGCCTATGTGCTTACCTAATTGTTCAAGCAACGGACCTGCTTCAGCGATACATTTTTGGACATCTTTTTCCAGATCGGTCAGTGCATGCACCGTGTGGAAGCCGGCATCCGTGAGTTGTTCCCGGCTTAGGGTACTCCGCCCGCACACTGCGATCACGGGAACCCCGTTCCTCTGCGCCGCGCGGGAGACGCCCATGGGGGTCTTGCCGAGCAGGCTTTGCTCGTCCAGGCTGCCTTCTCCGGTGATTACCAGATCGGCGCCCTTGAGCCGCTGCTCGAGTTCAGTGAACTCAAGCACGACGTCGATGCCCGGCCGCCGCTCTGCCTTCAGTGCCGCGATGGCAATGTAGCCGACGCCGCCTGCCGCTCCAGCGCCTTCTGCCTTGGCTGCGAACTTGGCGTGCTGGCCGGTTGTGGCTGCAAGGACGTCGACGAAGTGGCTCAGTGCCGCATCGAGCGAGGTGACGTCGTCCGGCGTCGCGCCCTTCTGCGGACCGAAGATGGCTGGGGCTCCGCTGGCCCCCAAAAGGGGATTGTCGACGTCGGACGCCAACACGAACTCCGTGGCCTCAACGCGGACGTCGAAGTTGGAGAAGTCGATGGTGTCCAGCTCGGCCAAGGCCGCGCCGCCGCCGGGGAGCTCGTTGCCGTTCTTGTCCAGGAACACGGCGCCGAGGCCCTGCAGGACTCCTGCGCCGGCGTCGGTGTTGGCGCTGCCGCCCACACCCAGGATGATCTTGCGGCAGCCGAGGTCCAGCGCGGCGCGGATGAGTTCGCCCGTTCCGATGCTGGTGGCTGTCTTGGCCGCCTCGGACGTGGGGCCGTCCGGGAGGAGGGCGAGACCGGAAGCTGCCGCCATCTCGATGACAGCTTCCTGGTCCCGCACTGCGAAGTCGGCCTTCACCGGCTCGCCCAGCGGGCCGGTGACGGTGGTGGTCCGGCGGGTGAAGCCGGAGCCGATGGCGGCGTCAATGGTTCCTTCGCCGCCGTCGGCCACCGGAATGCGTGTTGCTTCGAAGCCCTTCGAGCCGAACCCCGCCAGCAGTCCTGTTGCCAGGTGCTCGGCGACGTCGGGCGCGGACAGCGAGCCCTTGAATTTGTCCGGGGCGATGACAACACGCATTCCGGTGCCTCCTTCCTTTACTTACTTACGCTTTGGTCAGGATCGCGGTGGGTGCGTCCGCCGCGGTTTCTGCCAGCTCTTCGAACTCGTTCACGCCGCTGATTTCAACGCCCATGGAGATGTTGGTGATCTTTTCCAGGATCACTTCAACAACCACGGGAACCTTGAACTCGCCCATCAGTGCCTTGGCCTTGTCGAAAGCGGCGGGGAGATCGTTGGGGTCCTCAACGCGGATGGCCTTGACGCCCAAGCCCTCGGCAACCTTGATGTGGTCCACGCCGTAGCCGTTGGTCTCCGGGCTGTTGATGTTCTCGAAGGCCAGGGAAACGTTCTGTTCCATGTTGAAGCCGCGCTGGCTCTGACGGATCAGGCCCAGGTAGCTGTTGTTCACCACAACATGGATGTACGGCAGGTTGAACTGTGCGCCAACGGCCAGTTCCTCGATCATGAACTGGAAGTCGTAGTCACCGGACAGGGCAACAACAGTGGCGTCCGGGGTTCCACGAACCACGCCCAGTGCGGCGGGACCGGTCCAACCCAGCGGGCCGGCCTGGCCAGCGTTGATCCACTTGCGGGCACCGAACACGTGCAGCATCTGTGCGCCGGCGATCTGCGAGAGACCGATGGTGGACACGTAGGTTGTGTCGCGGCCGAAGGCCTTGTTCATCTCCTGGTACACGCGCTGCGGCTTAATCGGCACGTTGTCGAAGTTGGTCTTGCGGTGCAGGGAACCCTTGCGCTCCTGGCACTCGGCAACCCAACCCGAGTAGTCCGGCAGGGTCTTGGCGGCCCGGCGTTCGCGAGCCAGCTCCAACAGACCGTCCAGCGCCGCACCGGCGTCGGACGCAATGCCCAAGTCCGGCGAGAAAACGCGACCGATCTGGGTCGGCTCGATGTCGATGTGCACGAACTTGCGGCCGGCCGTGTAGGTGTCCAGGCCGCCGGTGTGGCGGTTGGCCCAACGGTTGCCGATGCCGATCACGAAGTCGCTCTGCAGGAACGTCTCGTTGCCGTAGCGGTGCGAGGTCTGCAGGCCAACCATGCCGGCCATCAGCTGGTGGTCGTCCGGGATGGCGCCCCAACCCATCAGGGTGGGGATAACGGGAACGTTCAGGATCTCGGCCAGCTCAACCAGCTGGGCCGAAGCGCCTGCGTTGATGATGCCGCCACCGGCAACGATCAGCGGGTGCTGGGCTGCGGTCAGCAGGTCCAGAGCCTTTTCCAGCTGCTTGCGGGAAGCCTTGGGCTTCTCCACTGGCAGGGGCTCGTAGGCGTCGATGTCGAACTCGATCTCGGCCATCTGAACGTCGATGGGCAGGTCCAGCAGAACCGGGCCCGGGCGACCCGAACGCATCAGCTGGAACGCCTTCTGGAACGCGCCGGGAACCTGGCCCGGCTCCAGGATGGTCATGGCGAACTTGGTCAACGGCTTGGCGATGGACTCGATGTCCACGGCCTGGAAGTCTTCCTTGTGCAGCTTGGCAACGGGTGCCTGGCCGGTGATGCAGAGCATGGGGATGGAATCCGCCCATGCTGCGTACAGGCCGGTGATCATGTCCGTGCCAGCGGGGCCCGACGTGCCGATGCAGATGCCGATGTTGCCATCAGCTGCGCGGCTGTAGCCGTCAGCCATGTGGCTGGCGCCTTCAACGTGGCGGGCCAGCGTGTGGCGGATACCGCCGTGGGCACGCATTGCTGAATAGAAGGGGTTGATCGCTGCGCCTGGCAGGCCGAAAGCCTCGGTGGCGCCTTCCTTTTCCAGGATGGCGACTGCCGCGTCAACGGTGCGCATCTTAGCCATGGTGTACTCCTTGTTTATTGCCCTTTCGGGCGAAGTCTGGGGTGTTTTTGGGTGTGGTGAGGGAGCCGCCGTCGTTTAAGTACGACGGCGGATTCCCTGCTTTGTGTTGCTTAGCTGGCTTTTGCCGGGGTATTTACTTACGGCCGCTGAGCTGGAGGACCTGCTTGAAGAGGCCCGAGTGGTCGAGGCCGCCGTCGCCCTGGTTGACGGTTGCGGCGACGAGCTGGGCGACGACTGCGCCGAGCGGGACAGCGACGTTGGCTTCGCGGGCTGCGGAGGTGACGATGCCGAGGTCCTTGTGGTGGAGGGCCAGGCGGAAGCCGGGGTCGAAGTTGCGGTCCAGCATCTTCTGACCCTTCTGGTCGAGGACCTTGGAGCCGGCCAAGCCGCCGCCCAGGACCTTCAGTGCTGCGTCGGTGTCTACGCCATAGGCCTCAAGGAAGGCGATGGCCTCGCCGAGGACCTGGATGTTGACGGCTACGATCAGCTGGTTTGCTGCCTTGACGGTCTGGCCGGAGCCGGACGGGCCGACGTGGACGATGGTCTTGCCCACTGCGTTGAGGACATCCTGTGCTGCCTCGAAGTCTGCAGCTTCGCCGCCGACCATGATGGACAGAACGGCGTCGATAGCGCCCTGTTCGCCACCGGATACGGGAGCGTCGAGCGGGCGGATGCCGGCTGCGACTGCGTCGTCCGAGAGGCGCTTGGCGACGTCCGGGCGGATGCTGGATGCGTCGATCCAGAGGGTGCCCTTCTTCGCGTTGGCGAAGACGCCGTCCTTGCCGCTGACTACACCCTCAACATCGGGGGAGTCGGGGACCATGGTGATGACGACGTCGGCGTCCTTGACTGCGTCCGCGATGCTCGTGGCACCCTGGCCGCCCTCGGAGACGAGTTTGTCGATCTTGTCCTGGCTGCGGTTGAAACCGGTGACCGTGTGGCCGGCCTTGACGAGGTTGATGGCCATGGGGAGGCCCATGATTCCGAGTCCGATGACTGCAACGTTGCTCATAGTGGTTCTCTTTCTGAAAGTCTTTTTAGCTCAGGTGTGCTGTTTGGTGAGTCAGTCGCTTTGGCGGGTGCCGCCGTCGTGCTTTAGTTGGCGTTGGCGCGCTGGCGGATGGCCCAGCTGAAAGCCGATTCCTGCGGTTCCTTGTACTCGAGGCCGATGTAGCCGTCGTAGCCGAGTTCGCGGCTGCGGGCGATCCATTCGCCGAGGGGGAGCGTGCCGGTTCCGGGAGCTCCGCGGCCGGGGTTGTCGGCGATCTGGATGTGGCCGAAGTCCTTGGCGTGGTTCTCGATGACGGATTCGACGTCGTCGCCGTTGACTGCCAGGTGGTAGAAGTCGGCGAGGAGCTTGATGTTCTGGGCGCCGGATTCTGCCTTGACGCGGGCGATGACCTTGAGTGCGTCTTCGGCGGTGAGGAGCGGGTACTTGGGTGCGCCGCTGACCGGTTCGAGGAGGACGGTGCCGCCGATGCGGGCAACGCCTTCAGCTGCTGCGGCGAGGTTCTTTGCCGCGAGTTCGTCCTGCTCTTCAGGGGTGAACTCGTCCTGGCGGTTGCCGTAGAGGGCGTTGAAGGCCTTGCAGCCCAGGCGCTCACCGATGCCGGCTACGACGTCGATGTTGTCCTTGAACTCGGAGCAACGTCCCTTCCAGGAAACCAGGCCGCGGTCGCCGCCGGGCATGTTGCCAGCGTTGAAGTTCAGGCCGGTGAGCTGAACGCCGGCGTCCTTGATGGCTGTTTCAAACTCGGTTACTTGGGCGTCGCTGGGGACGGAGGTCTCGAAGGGCCACCAGAACTCGACGGCGTCAAAACCGGCTGCCTTCGCGGCGGCGGGGCGCTCGAGCAAGGGCAGCTCCGTCAGGAGGATGGAGCAGTTCACTGTGTACGTCATCGTAGGTCCTTCCGAGGAGGGGCTTTGATCTATCTTCCGTTGCTTGGCTGCTGCCTTGGTGCTTGGCCTCAGTTTTCCGCTTTGTGGAATTTAGATTCTGCTTTATGAAAAGTTTAGGGAAGGTGGGGGTGGGAGTCAAGGGGGTGGGTAGGGAGGTGGGGTTTGGGATACCAAGCATGTTGGACATGCCCTCTGGCGAAGATCCCGAGCCTGGCCTGCCACCCTACGCACGATCACTGGGTGTGTCGGGATTCTGATGACTGGCTGGCTGCTAGCTGATGCGGTCGGGGGTGATCGCAGATCCGACACACAAGTGGGTTGGGGCCACAATTACCAAGGGAGGATGCATCACGTGATCATATGGTCCTGGCATCTACGGAATCGAGAAGACGAGTAAAGGCAATGAGTGATGTATCTCAATTTGACGCAAGCGCCTCACTAATCGGGTACTTGCACCAGCTCCGTTATGCCCTCTGGCAGGCCATTGAATCGGCGCGCGAAGACCTGCTAGGGCGAATCGCTATCGAGTCGGCGGATGATGTCGAGCTGATAAGCGTGTCGGGGCATCGAATTGAGCAGCTGAAACACCGCGACGTGGACTCCTCTCTTACTGACAGAAGTTCAGATCTGTGGAAGACGCTCAGGATTTGGTCGTCCCTGTTTGACGAGCCAGGAATCGATCTGAGCAAAGTTAGTTTCAGATTGATAACTACCGGTTTTGTGGCTTCTGGCAGTATCGGCTCGCTGCTGTCACCTGATGAATCGACGAGAGATGTGACTGCGGCCCTCGCGATCTTGCGCAATATAAGCACGGAAAGCAGCAATGAAGGAAACAGGAAAGCGTACAAGGCTTTTCGCGATCTAGGTCCACAAAGGCAGGAGTTGCTCTTACAGAAGATTCAAGTAATTGCGCAGTCACCCAATATCGAGACTGTCAGAACTCAGTTAGAACGCAGTCTGGCTATCGGCATGCCCAGGCATCTCCTTTCCGCGTTTGTCGATAACTTAGAAGGTTGGTGGGTCTCTCTTTGCATTGAAAAGCTCATGAGTGACTCTGACAAGTTTATAGAACTCGATCAACTTGATGCCTACATACAGGGGCTCAGGGATGACTTCTCGGCCACAAGTCTCCCAATTTCACAGGAAATCGCAAATCTGCAGCCTGCGCCAGAGCGTTTTCAGAATCACATTTTTGTAAAGCAGCTTCGATTCATTGAAGTTAATGAGCGAAGAATTAATCGGGCAATTACAAACTATCTTCGTGCGTTCAATCAGCGCTCCTCGTGGCAGCGACAAAACTTGATTATGAAGGAGGAGCTTAAGAACTACGAGCGACAGCTGATTGAAGAGTGGGAGCTCCATTTCGACCAGCTCCATGACGTACTGGGGGCGGCCGCAAGCGAAGAAGCCAAACTCTCGATGGCGAGAGAGCTGTACTCATGGGCTGAGGGAGCGGCGCAACCTGTCATCAGGGAGAGATGCACTGAGGCATTCGTTGTAAGGGGCTCTCTTCAAATGTTGGCCCATGAGAAAGCAATTGGCTGGCATCCAGAGTTTGCCGCGAAGCTAATGGCGTTGTTTGAACCTGAGCAGTCTCAGGGGGCTCGATGAGCCGGGTGTGGTTGGACCTGCCGCGAGACTCGGCCGCCCTTTTCAATCCAGCGCTTCTCGCCGTAACTGTCTTGCGAGGGGTTCAGGGAGCGGTTGAGGAGGGGAAGCGTGGTCTCCCCTGGGAAACTGCCTACCTTGTCGTGCCGAT
This sequence comes from Arthrobacter sp. yr096, assembly GCF_900108925.1. NCBI lineage: Bacteria > Bacillati > Actinomycetota > Actinomycetes > Micrococcales > Micrococcaceae > Arthrobacter > Arthrobacter sp. yr096. Next base: position 323,354 of record NZ_FNYI01000005.1, read on the forward strand.
GTGCTTAGACGCGGACGTCAGATCGGCGTTGTCCATGAGGTTAAACACGCCGATGGTGTCCTGGATTGCCTCCCACCCATCAGAACGCGCCGCTATTCCGGGCAAGGCTGCGGCGATTTCACCCCTCGTTACGGTGGGGCTGGACCTGGCGCTCAGGACGAGGACGCTAGCCATTGACGGCGCGCTCATCGTCCCGGGTGAACACAAGGTCCCTAAGGTCATCAAATCTGCTTCGTCAGAGGTTGCTCAAATCCAGAAGGCCGCGAAGTACCTAGGTCGATGGCTGACAGTAAACCCCAACACTACCGCGGTACTAAATATTTTTGGAGTAAGACCATGACTTTCCAAATCCAGGCGATTCATTTGTTTAACCGTGTCGGACAAAGGCGCTCGGTCAAATTTAGGCTTAACGAACTGAATATAATTACCGGGGGATCTGGTAAAGGTAAGACATCTCTTATTGATATTATTCAATATTGTCTTGGATCTACTGGTTTTACTGTGCCAAGTGGTGTGATAAGAAATCATGTGGAAGTGTTTTGTCTTGAGTTGGTTTCCGAGGGAACAAGGATTCTTATTGCAAGGCCGGCCCCAGAAACGGGTCGCCAGGTGAACACCCGTATGCACTATTCAACCGGATTTGTTCCCGCTGATCTTAAGCTTGCAGACGTGCAAAGCAATACTGACGTTGATACTGCGATCGAATTACTATCCCGTGAAATCGGTATTCAGGAAAACCGAACTGACGTCGGTGCCGGAACGAGATCATCCTTCTCTGTGTCCGTGAAGCATACTAACCATTTCACCCTGCAGCATCAGGATGAAATAGCAAGTCAATCAGTCCTATTTCATGGCCAAGCCCTTGAATGGGTGCCCCAGGCAATACGCGACGTATTGCCTTACTTCCTAGGAGCGGTTGACGTCGACCATCTTTCGAAGCTGGAAGATCTCCGCATGAAGAAGCGGGAGCTACGTCGCCTTCGGGCAGCCGACTCTGAGCGATCGGACGTATCGGCCCCTCCTCTTGCCCGTCGGCTGCTTCGTGAAGCTGTGTCGCTTAGTCTTATTGCGGGTCCAACCATGGACGATGCTGGTGTTGTGCTGGAAGCTCTTGGGGGTCTCCTAGATTTTGAGCCCTCCGAATTCGAAGAATTTGCCGATGAAGATCAAATGACCATACTGGTGGATAATAGAGAGCGGCTCCGCATGCGGCTTGCCGAATTGCGTTCCAGTAGGCGAGAAGTCGTTGCGTTGATGCAGCACGAATCTCGTTTCAGTAGCGAGGCGGGCGAACAGAAAGCTAGACTGGAGACGCTCAACTTATTGCCGAACCTCAGCGACGCCGAGACTATCTGCCCGCTTTGCTTCACATCTCGACCCGCAGGCGACTCTTTAGCGGCGACTCTTCACGAGCACCTTACGGCTATTTCTGCCGAGCTCGAGGACGTCCGGGGTGACACACCTCAACTGCAAAAAGTTCTCGATGAGTATGACAAAGAGCTAAACGAACTCTCTGCAGAACTACGTCTAAACCAAGAAGAAATTGAGGCCGGCACTACGGCTCACGATGCCTTTATCCAAGCAAGGGAGCTCAATTTGACAAGAGCTGAATTGCGCGGAAAAGTGAGATTATATCTATCGTCTACAAGAAGTCAGATAGAGTCGTCGTTTACTCAGTCTCGAATAGCTGAGCTCCAAGAGCAAGTGGACTTGCTCGAACGTCTGCTCGATCCTGAAGGTGTTCAGGAGCGGTTGTCCACCGCCCTCGCTCTAATTGGCCAGATGGCGACCGAGGTTGCGACCGAGCTCCAACTCGAGCACGCGCCAGCGCCGACGAACCTGGACATCCGTAAGCTGACGGTCGTAGTCGACACTCCTGAAGGCCGGTATCCCTTGCGTGAAATTGGAAGCGCGGAGAACTGGCTTGGGTATCACTTGGCCGTCCTTATTGGCTTGCATAGCTACTTGGGGCGCACAAACCGGCCCATGCCCCGCTTTCTGTTCTTGGACCAGCCGTCTCAGGTCTATTTTCCGGCAGATCATAAGGACCCCTCGGAGGAAGATCTAGGCGAAGATGATAGAGAATCATTGATTGCAATCTACTCCGCAGTCCGGAAGTTCATTGCTACCTCACCGTCGGGATTCCAAGTAATCGTTACTGAACATGCCGATCTTGAGGAAGAATGGTTTCAAGACGCCATTGTCGAGCGTTGGCGAGGGCACGAAGCGCTCATACCTCCGGAATGGCTCTCTGGACAGTCTGGTGATTTGGGGTGACTTTTCATAAAGCCTTGTTCTTTGGCTATTACGGCCTCTGCAATGGGTTTTTGTTTCTGTGATGGTGAATTGTTTCAGATCTTGCCTACATACGTTGCCCATAGTCTTCCCCCAATGCGGCGGCAGATCTGGGCGTTGAACCCGAATGCTCTAGGCCGCGCGTCGTAGTGAACCGAACTCAGATTCCCACCGTTCGCAAGTAGCCTTGAGCGTTCCTGTATATACCCGGAGCTAAGTTGGAGCGTCGGCAGGCACGGCAGTGGCGTCGCGGCAGCGACTCTCCTGAAAGGACAATCAAATGGCTCGGCCGACAGTTCAAGACGTCGCTAGGACTGCCGGCGTGTCCGTAGGGACAGTGTCACGCGTCTTGAACGGGAGCCCGGCTGTCAGCCAGGCGGCCAAGGAGAAGGTCAACGCCGCCATCAAGGAGCTCAGCTACCGCCCTCTCGCGTCGGCGCGGGATCTCCGACGAGACCGGACCATGCGCGTCCTGGCACTGGCCAAGAACTTGGACTCCTTGGTGATCAGTGAGGTTTTCCGTGGTGTCGGCGATGCTGCCGCGGATTCGGGCTACGTCAGCCTCATCGCAGCGACTGATGGGGACTTGGATCGCGAGCAGCAGCTCGTCGACATGCTGCGGAACGGTTCCGTTGACGGATTGGTGATTTTCTCGCCCACGATGCCAGACGACGACGTCAACACAGTCGCCGAGCAACTGAGTGTTGTCCAGGTCTGTGAAATCGTTGATGCCGAAGCTGCGTTCGGGGTGTCCATCGATGACCGCCAGGCCGCTTACGACGTCACCAAGCACCTGATCGACTCGGGCGCCAAGAAGCTGGCAATGCTCGCCCATAGGGGTGCCCGCTCGGGCCGGCTGCGTGAGGAAGGCTTCCGCCAGGCACTCAAGGAAGCAAGCTTGGAACAAGATCAGATCCTGTTCGGCGAAGGCAACTTCGGCTTCCATACCGGCCGTACGCTCGCCAAGAAGCTTCTCAAAGCAAGAGACCTCCCGGACGCCGTCTTCTGCGGGACCGACGTGGTCGCGGCGGGCTGTGTCCGCGAGCTCACCGATGCCGGACTCCGAGTTCCACAAGACATCGCCGTAGCCGGTTTCGACGACTCAGCCCAGGCAGAAATGTGCGTCCCGGAGCTGACCACGGTCCGCCAGCCGGCCTACGAAATGGGTCGAGTCGCCTTCGCTGAACTCCTGGAGCGGATGACCGTCGAGGGATCACATCGCAAGGGAAGAACTTTCCTCCCGCACGAGCTCGTCATCAGGGACTCCACTAAATAAGAGGGTTGACAGCCCTCAGTGGTCCCTGTCACACTACTTTGGAATCGATTCCACGGCCGCAAGGTCATTTCTTTTGAGCACATTTGGAATCGATTCCACGGATCACATGCACCACCGGCAAAGAAGCCACCCTCAGCACGCGGGACAGCCAAAGCGCGTACTGAATGCCACCGCCCACAGACCCCAAAGGAGCCACTTGTGGACTTGAACCGACCTGCTCTCCTGCTCCAAATCAAAGCCCCAACAAACCGCAAAGCCCTAGCGGCGACTGCAATAGCCGCGGCCCTCCTCCTCAGCGCGTGCGGCGGGGGAGCCGCACCCCAAGGTTCCGAACAAGCGGCAGCTGCCGATCCGGCGTCGGGCGCTAATGCCAGCGGTGCCGTGAACATCTGCGGCGTCAAGGACGCGAGCGGCATCTACAAGGGCACGGCGGAGGCGTTCACCAAGGCGAACGGCAAGGTCACGGCCAAGTACACGGAGATCGGCGCCACCACGGATGAAGCCCGCACGCAGATCGTGCAGCGGCTCGAGGGCAAGTCCACGGAGTGCGACCTCTTCGTCACAGACGTCATCTGGACCTCCGAGTTCGCCTCCCAGGGCTGGCTGCTGGACCAGACCAAGCTGGTGGAAGCCAACAAGGACCGGCTCATTCCCTCCACTGTGGAAACCACCAAGTACCAGGACAAGTACTGGGGCTCGCCGTTCTTCACCAACGCCGGATTGATTTACTACCAGAAGGACAAGGTAGCCAAGCCCGAGTCCTGGCAGCAGCTCTACGCGGAAGCCGCGAAGGCTCCCGGCAACGGCTTTGTCTACCAGGGCAAGCAGTACGAGGGCCTCACGGTGAACTTCCTCGAAATGCTCTACAGCGCAGGCGGCGAAGTCCTCAACGATCAGGGCGACGTCAAGATCGACTCCAAGGAAACCCGCGACGTCCTGAACTTCATGAGCGAGGGCCTCAAGGACGGCTCAGCCGACCGCGCCGTCCTCACCTACAACGAAGACCCGGCCCGCCTCGCCTACGAGTCCGGCGACTTCGGATACCAGCGCAACTGGCCGCACGTGTACCGGCTGTTGAACGCGACACCGCTCGCGTCGAGCTTCGCGGTCGCGCCGCTGCCGGCATGGGAAGGCGGCAAGGCCTCCGGCGTGCTGGGCGGCTGGAACCTGGCCATCTCGGCGCACTCCACCAACCAGGCGGGCGCGGTCGCGTTCATCGACTTCGCCACCACCCCGGACTGGCAGAAGCACGTGGCCATGGATTACTCGCAGGCCCCGGTCAACGAAGCTGCCTACTCCGATCCAGCGGTTCTGCAGAAGATGCCGTTCGCCACGGAACTCCTCGCCTCGGTAAAGGGTGCCAAGCCGCGCCCGATCTCCCCGGTCTACCCGCAGATCAGCCAGGCGATCTACAAGAACGTCTACGCCGTCCTCTCCGGTACCGTCTCCACGGAAGAAGCCGTGCAGAAGATGGCCGAGGAAATCACCACCGCCAAGGCGAGCTTCTAGCTATGGCCATCAAAACAATCCCGGCAAGCCGCGGCCCAGCGAAGACAAGCGGCCGCGACCGCGCCGAGCGCAAGCTCGCGTTCCGCATGACCGCCCCGTCGCTGGTGATCATGGCGCTGGTTGCGGCGGTCCCCATCGGCTACGCGATCTGGCTCTCACTAAACCAGTACAGCGTCCGCACCGCAGGCCTGTCCCGCTTTGTCGGACTGGAAAACTACATCAACGCCCTTGCAAGCCAAGAGTGGTGGGCCGCGTTCGGCCAGACGTTCCTCTTCGCAGGCCTCTCGGTCAGCCTGGAACTCATCCTCGGCACGGCCATGGCGCTGCTGCTCAACCTCGCGTTCAAGGGCCGCGCCGTCCTGCGCACCGTGGTTCTGCTGCCCTACGCGATCATCACCGTGGTCAGCGCCATCACCTGGCAAACGATGTTCCAGCCCAACATGGGCCTGGTCACCAACGTCCTCTCCACCCTCGGGCTGCCGGGCGGCGACGTCGTCTGGCTCGGTGAGCACGGCTACGCGATGGCCGTGATCGTCATGGCCGACGTCTGGAAGACCACGCCCTTCGCAGCGCTCATCATCCTGGCCGGCCTGCAGGTCATCTCCGCCGAAACGTACGAGGCCGCGGAGCTCGACGGCGCCAGCAAATGGCAGACCTTCGTGAACATCACCCTGCCGCTCCTGCGCCCGGCAATCGTCCTCGCCGCGATCTTCCGCACCATGGACGCCCTCCGCGTCTTCGACCTCCCGTTCGTCCTCACCCGCGGCGCCAACGGCACCGAGTCGATGTCCATGCTCGCCTACACCCAACTGCGCGAAAACCGGTTGGTGGGCGAAGGCTCGGCGCTGTCCATCCTGACCTTCCTCACCGTCATGGTGGTCTCGGTCATCTACGTCCGCTTCGCCGGCGGCAACATCCGCGACGTCGCGAAGGAGGAACAGTGAGCACACTGACTGCAGAACGCCCGACGCCGGAACTCGCCACGCGCCCCAAGGCGCCGAAGCGTCGCTTGCGTGGGGAATCGAAACTGCACCCCTTGGTATGGGTGTTCGTGGTGGCCGTCATGGCTTTCTCGCTCATCCCGTTCTACTGGCTGGTGAACACCTCCCTTAAGAAGGGTGCGAGCCTGTCCCAAGGCGAGCTGTTCCCGAGCCAGCCGACACTCGAGAACTATCTGGTGGTCTTTCAGAACCCCGAGTTCCTCCTGGCCTTGCGCAACTCGGTGATTATCGCCGTCGTGACTACAACCGTGGCGCTGGTGTTCGCGTCCTTCGCCGCCTATGCGCTGGCCCGTCTGAAGATGCGCCGCAAGGCGATGATCCTGACGCTGATCCTCTCGGTCACCACGTTCCCGGCCATCGCCATCGCGGCCCCGATGTTCTCCATCTGGCGCGAAATCGGCCTGTACGACACCTTGCTGGGCCTCATCATCCCGAAGCTGACGTTCGCGTTGCCGCTGGCGATCTACACGCTGACGTCCTTCTTCAAGGAGATCCCGCGTGAGCTGGAGGAATCCGCGTACATGGACGGTGCCACGCCGTTTGTGGCCTTCCGCAAGGTGATTTTGCCGCTGGCGGTCCCCGGTTTGGCGACGACGGCGATCCTGGTGTTCATCTCGGTCTGGAACGAATTCCTCCTGGCCGTCACCCTGACCACCTCGCCCGAAGCCCGGCCCGTGCCGGTCGCGATTGCGTTCTTCAGCGGCACCAGCGAGTTCGACCAACCCCTCGGCACCATCAGCGCAGCGTCGGTGATCATCACGGTGCCGCTCGTGGTCCTGGTGCTCGTGTGCCAGAAGCGCATCGTTTCCGGCATGACGGCCGGCGCGGTCAAGGGCTAACCCCAAACCATCAAGAAACCCAGAAAGAACAGGAACAACGTGAGCATTCAGCAGCAGGCCCCGTCCACAACCCTCAAAGTGGGAGTTGTGGGCATCGGTTGGGCCGGCCAGCAGCACCTCAAGGCGTACAGCACCATCCCCGGCGTCGAAATTGTCGCCGTCGCAGGCATGGAAGCCGACCTTCTTGCCCAGCTGAAGGAGGAATACAGCATTCCCCACGCGTTCGCCCGCTGGGAAGACATGATCGAGCTCGAAGGACTCGACGCTGTCAGCGTCGCCGTGCCGACGTTCCTGCACGCGCCCATCGCCATTGCGTCGCTTGAGCGGGGACTGCACGTGCTGAGCGAAAAGCCGTTGGCGCGTAACGCCGTCGAGGGTCAACAGATGGTGGACGCCGCCCGCACGGCCGGCCGCGTGCTGGACGTCGCGTTCAACCACCGCCGCCGCGGCGACATCCAGGCGCTCAAGGAAGTGATCGACGCCGGGACGCTGGGTCGCCCCTACTACGCCAAAGCATCCTGGCTCCGCAGGCAGGGCATTCCAATGTTGGGCAGCTGGTTCACCAACCCGGAACTCGCCGGCGGCGGACCGCTTGCTGACATCGGCGTGCACGTCCTGGACTACTCGCTGCACCTCCTTGGCGAGCCGAAAGTCCTGGCTGTCTCCGCGTCCACCCACTCCGAACTTGGCCCGCGCGGCCTCGGCGGCAACGCCCGGTACACGGCGTCGAACTCCAGCCACAAGTTTGAAGTGGAAGACTTCGCATCGGCGTTCATTCGGCTAGAAGGCGGCGGTACCTTGATCCTTGAAGCGGGGTGGGCCACGTACCGCGACGAGCGGGACCTGATGGACTTCACCGTTTACGGCACCGACGGCGGAGCGGACTTGCGCTCGGTCGGCGCCTCCGAGAACCCAGTGGCGGACGTCCATGTCTTCACCGAGAAGGACGGCGAAAACGCCGACTTCGAGGTAGTGGCTGAACCCGGGCGAGCCCACCAGGCTGTCGTCGACGACTTCATTGCCGCCGTGCGCGGAGGCGAGACCGTGTGGGGAAGCCACGACGGTTCGCTTGCCCTCAGCCGGGCCCTGGTGCTCGATGCCTGCTACAAATCCGCCCTCGAACAACGTGAAGTGGTGCTCTGAAATGTCTGATTCGAAACTGAAGATTGTCGTCTGGAACGAGGCCGTCCACGAGGCCCGCAACGAGCCCGCCACGATCGGCGACATGTACCCCGAAGGGATCCACGGCGCCATTGCCGCCGGGTTGCGCGGTTTCTACCCGGATTCCGAAATCTCGACGGCCACGTTGGCTGATCCCGAGCACGGACTCTCCGAGGAAGTGCTGGAGCAGACCGACGTACTGCTCTGGTGGGGGCACATTGCTCATGAGGAAGTCTCTGACGAGGTAGTTGAGCGCGTGCAGCGCCACGTCCTCGGAGGCATGGGCTTGGTGGTGCTGCACTCGGGGCACTTTGCCAAGATCTTCACTCGATTGTTGGGCACCACGTGCTCGCTGAAGTGGCGCAATGAGGGCGAACGCGAACTGGTGTGGACGGTCAAGCCTTCGCACCCGATCGCGGCTGGAATTGAAAGCCCAATCGTCATTCCGCAGCAGGAAATGTACGGCGAACTGTTCGACATTCCCGAGCCCGATGACCTGATCTTCATCAGCTCGTTTACCGGGGGAGAGGTGTTCCGTTCAGGCGTGACGTTCTCGCGCGGCAGGGGCCGGATCTTCTACTTCAGCCCGGGCGACCAGGAATACCCGGTGTACCACCAGCCGCAGATCCAGAAGGTCATCGCCAACGGCGTCGGATGGGTTGCTCAGCCCGGCGTTTTTCGTGATGCGCCGGAGGTTTCCAACCCGGCCCGGGGTTGGTTCGAGGGTTAGGACCATGACCACTTTCTCTCTGCCTTCTGGCCGTCCGTTGGGTGTGGCCGTGATCGGTTACGCCTTCATGGGGAAGGCCCACTCGAACGCGTGGCGGACTGTGGCCAGCTTCTTCGACGTCCCGGCCTTCGAACAGAAAGTGCTCGTTGGCCGGGACGCCTTGGCGGTGGCGGAGGCCGCCGCCAAGTACGGCTGGGCCGAATCCGCTACGGACTGGCGTTCCGTGATCTCGCGGGACGACATCGACATTGTGGATATCTGCGCGCCGGGCTGGATGCACGCGGAGATCGCTATCGCGGCCTTGGAAGCGGGGAAGCATGTGCTCGTTGAGAAGCCGCTGGCCAACACTCTGGAAGAAGCTGAGCTGATGGCCGAAGCGGCGGCCTCGGCTCGGGAACGGGGCGTGCGGTCGATGATCGGATTCAACTACCGCCGCGTTCCTGCGCTGGCATTGGCCCGGGAGTTGATTGCCGAAGGACGTCTCGGAACTGTGCGGCACATCCGTGCCGCTTACCTTCAGGACTGGCTTTCCGACGTCGAAACCCCCATGAGCTGGCGGCTCCGCAAGGAGACGGCCGGGTCCGGGGCGCTCGGCGACATTGCCTCCCACGCCATCGACCAAGTCCAACACCTGACGGGTCAGACCGTTACTGAGGTGACGGGAACGTTAAGGACTTTCGTGGCCGAACGCCCCGGTGCCGCTGGGCTGGAGAAAGTGACAGTCGACGACGCCGCGTGGGCCACTTTGGGCCTGACCGGCGGCGTGAGTGCCTCCGTAGAAGCGTCGCGAGTGGCCACGGGGCAGAAGAACTCACTGAAGATAGAGATCTACGGGTCTTGGGTTCGTTGACGTTCGATTTGGAGAACCTGAACGAACTTGGCTTTCTGGATGCCACACTTCCCGTGCGGGAGCAGGGCTTCCGGCGGATCCTGGTCAACGAGCCCGAACACCCTTACGCTGCGGCGTGGTGGCCGCAGGGGCACATCATTGGCTGGGAGCACACGTTCACGCACCAGGTCCGCGACTTCCTCCTTGCCGTTCGCGACGGAAGCGAGCCATCGCCGTCGTTCGCTGATGGGCTCCAGATCCAGCGGGTGCTGGCCGCCGTCGAGGAGTCGGCGCGGAACAGGAGTGTGGTGACGGAGGTTCCAGCCGTCACTAAGGGAATCGGGGATCTTCAGGCTCTGGGCGCGAAATAGTTGGCCTCTTTCGCGGATGTAGGGACTGCTCCACACTGGTTTTAAGCGGCTTCTCTGGGGATGAGCCGGAGCCATTAGGGCGGGTCGAAACGAGGAAGGCTATGCAGAAAGCGCGCGTGGCGGCCGTGCTGACGTGGATCTACGCTGCGGCGTTCGGAATTCCGGCGGTTCCAGTTAGCATCCATCTCCTGCAAAACGGGTACCTGCCGATGTTCATGGACCTGTTCCCGATGTATGCGGGTCCATGGGACGGACTGCAAAGCTGGGCCTTCGTGTCGCTCCTCATGGTGTTCCTCGTTGTAGTCCTGGCAGCATCGTGGGCGGCTTGGCTGGCTTGGAGGGGGCGTAGGTCCGGGCTGGTTCTTGGCCTTGCGCTTATGCCTGTGGAAGCAGTGTTTTGGTTGGGCTTCGACCTACCGTTTCCTTGGTTGTTCGGTGTGGCCCGCGGCTTGCTGTATGCGCTCGCTCTGATGTCCCTGCGACAACGTCCGGAGGGGCGAATGGCCGGGTAGGCGCTTTCAAATTGCTATTCTCTGCGGAAAGCAACCTCGGCTTAGTTCGACGTCCTACGCCCGGCCCTGCACAGCCCGAGGTGGAAGAATCGTTCGCAAGGAATAGCGGCAGGGAGCTCGAGGATTTATCTTGCCACGCGAGCATCAGCTAGGGCGCTCGGTATTGAGCAAAACTGGACCATACGCAGCCGCGACAAACCTAAGCTCCTTTCTGAGCTTTATGTCGTGAAATCAGTGCAATATATATGGCCATAACGACTGCTGCCACCAAAACACCTATGCCAAAAGCCGTCAAATGCCCAAAGATTGGCCAGCATATGGCGTAAGGGACGAACCCGGCCAAAAAAACAGTAAGAGCGCGTCGAATGCGAGGAGTCACTTTCATGCAATGACGCTACCATGGCCCGAGGGCCCTGGTAGCGTCATATTGTTTTGGTTTTAGCTATTCGCGGCGCCAAACACGCCGCCCACGAAGAACCAGATAGCACCAGTCACCATATTGCAGGCGAATGAGTTACTCGAACACCAAGCATTCAAATCGATTTCGGTCCTAGCTGGTTGGTCAGCCACGAGCTGGACCATATTGACGGATCCCACCATGTATCCATCGCGATATCCTGTCAAAGTCCCACTACAAGCGTAGGGGTCGTGCCCATTCCAAATCGTTGTACCCCAACTACTTGCGCAGAAATAGTCGACATCGCCCGTTGCTGCATGCGCAGGCGCCGCAGCAAGCGGTGTTATAACTGCGCCGATCGCGATGGCGGACCCCAGAAGCGACCGCCACAGCTTCATGGTGCCCTTCTTCGGAGCAGTGGTCGGGCCTTCGCATAGTACATCTGACTGCATGATTCCCCAGATCTGGAATGGTCAAGAGCCCATTCCTCCTTGTTGATTCAAGGCCAAATGGCCTTGATGCGTCGAAACTAAATGAGATTTGACTTTGAGCTAGAACGCGGCGGGAGGTACCTTTCGTTGATGGTTAGCGGAGGGCAATCCGGAGATCGAAGCAGCATCCGCCGAGCGCTCGTGGTGTTTGCGGTGTTGGCGGTTCTTAGGAGAGGTCCTACGCACGCATACGATATGACGCGACAGCTACGGGATGCGCACGAGCTGCTGGCGTGCGAAAGTGACCTATACGCACTCATGAATCGGTTAGGCCGCCAAGGATTGGTCGTTCATAGGTGGGAAATATCGCCTACTGGTCCACCGCGAAAGCGTTACCAAATAACAAACGAAGGGCTTGAAGCCCTGGAGTGCAGACGCTCAACTTGGAAAGAACTGCGGAAATCTTTGCTGGAACTCTTAGACTTAGAATTCCGCGTGCCCAAGAGTTGACATTCCGCGTTCAGTGCCAAAATTGAGCTATTATTCATGGCGGATCCGTTTTCAACATCTAAACGGCGAGATACCTTACCCGTGCCCACCTGCCTCCAACCCCGCACCCACAGCGGAAACAAACGCGTCCGTCTCGGCTGACCGTCGGCTCTTCAACCACAACGCCGACGTTCGCCAAGCCAACGGATCACCAACCAACGGCCGCCACACAATCCCCGAAGGCAGCGGCGTCCAGGGCTCCTCGTTGAAGTGGACTCCACGGCCGGCCATGATCAGCCCGTGCGTAAAGTGTTGATTCCGGGCATGAACAATAGCCGCGGGCAAGTACCCGGCATCCCGGCACGTATGCAGGAACGAGTCGTACAGGGTCGGGGCCATGTGGCGCGGGAAGATGATCAACGGACTCCCGGCCAAGTCACCCAGCCGCACGGCCTCCGATGAAGCCAGCGGATGCGAAGCATTCAGCACCACGCCCAGCGCCCGCGAGAACACCGGCCCCGACTCAAAACCCACGCTGCTCAACGGGTGACGGACCACCGCGACGTCCAGTTCGCCGTCGCGCAGTCGCTCAACCTGCTCAACAGTGGTGAGTTCATGCAGATTCAGCAGAACGTCGGGCGCAGAGGCAGCGAACGAAGAAACCATCGTGGACAGGGCAACCGGGTTCGTGTCCGGCGGTACCGCCACCTGCAGGATGCCCGAAGCGCCGGGCCGGATCCGCCGCATCGACTCCTGCGCCATGGCCACGTGATCCAGCACCCCACGCGCGTGCTCCAGCAGCAAAGCCCCGGCTTCGGACAGCTCCACGCCGGTGCGTCGACGATTAAACAACTGCACCCCGAGCTCTTTCTCCAGGTCCTTGATTCGCTGGGAAAGTGGCGGCTGTGCCATGTGCAGACGCTGCGCCGCACGCCCGAAATGTAGTTCCTCGGAGAGCACCACAAAGTACTTGAGATGGTGAAGGTCCATCGCGGAACAATATCAGTTTGGTATCAAGACGAGTAGATATTGATGTTAGACGGGTCACATTCGCTGATGGTCAGATGGGAATCAAGAAGCCCCAACGAGCCAAAGGAAACTCCCCAATGTCCCAGGACGTCCTCTTCGAACAGACCGGCCCCACCGCCATCATCACCCTCAACCGCCCGGACAAGCTCAACGCCTGGACCGAGGCCATGCGCAGCGAACTCATCCACTACTTGGAAGGCCTCAAGGGCAACGACGAAGTCCGCACGGTCATCCTCACCGGCAGCGGCCGCGCGTTCTGCGCAGGACAGGACTTGGCCGAGACCGCGTCCATGAACCCCGAGGATCACGAGTCAGCGGAAGCCTGGATCGACGGTTTCGACCGCCTGTACCGGGCAGTCCGCAACCTGGACCAAATCACCATCGCCGCGGTCAACGGCGTCGCCGCCGGCTCCGGTTTCCAGTACTCGCTCCTCGCGGACCTCCGCGTCGGCGATTCCAAAGTCCGCATGGGCCAGCCCGAAGTCCTCTCCGGCATCCCCAGCATCACCGGCATCTGGGCCATGTGGAGCATCCTCGGCAAGTCCAAGACCTCCCAGTTCGTCCTCACCGGCGAACTGGTGGACGCCGCCGAGGCCCAGCGCCTCGGCCTCCTTAATTACTTGGCGGACGACGGCGGCGTGCTGGCTTACGCGAAAGAACTCGCCTCGCGCTTGAGCCTCCTTCCTCCGGGTGCGGTCCGCTTGACCAAGAACCGCCTGCGCAGCCTCGAAGACGATGACCTCACCGATGCCATGGCAGAAGCCAAGCGCGTCCACCGAGAGGCCTACGGCACCGGCGAACCGCAGCGCGAGATGGCCCGCTTCCTCGCCGGCCGCCGCTAAGCCGCCAACCCGCAAAGCAGAAGCAGGAGGCAGAACCATGACAACCACAGCAACCCAAGACCGCTACACCGAACTGCGGAACAGCCACCGCTGGGAGGTGCCTGAGCTCTACAACATGGCGGTCGACGTCGCCGACCGGCACCCAAGGGACAAGCGGGCACTCATCCTGGAGTCCGCCGTCGAAGGTCAACGCGAGGTGAGCTGGGGCGAAATCCAGGACCGCTCCCGGCAGATCGCCGCCACCCTGCAAAAAGCCGGCATCAAGAAGGGCGACCGGGTCGCCGTCCTCCTCCCTCAGCGTTCCGACACTCCGGCTGCGTACCTCGGCGTGCTCCGGACGGGCGCCATCCTGGTGACGATGTCCCTGCTCTGGGCGGCTGAGCCGATCCGTTTCCGGCTGGAGGACAGCGGTGCATCGGTGATCATCGCCGAGGAGTCCGCTAAGCACCTCTTCAAAGATTACGAAGGCACGTTCATTGACATCGACGGGCCGGCCATCAAGGAAGCGGACACCGAATTCGAGGACGTCGAAACCAAAGCCGACGACCCCGCCCTCATCTTCTACACCTCGGGTACTACCGGTCGGGCGAAGGGGATCGTCCACGCGCACCGGACGCTGCTTGGCCACAACGAGTTCGAGTATTGCCACCAGATCGGCGACGGCGATGTCTTCTATGGAGCAGGGGATTGGGCATGGTCGTTGGCCAAGCTCATGGGCCCGCTCCGGCTTGGTGCAACGCACTTGGTTTTCCGTCCCAGTGGCGGCTTCGACCCCGCAGCCCTGCTGGACAGCATGAGCCGGCACCGCGTCACCAGCGCGCTGGTCAACCCGACGTTCCTGCGTAAAATGCGCGAAGACGTGCCCGACGCCGGTACTCGCTTTCCGCTGTCCCTGCGGACGGTTTGCTCGTCCAATGAGCCGCTGACGCCGGACCTGATCACGTGGTTCGAGGGGCAGTACGGGGTAACGCTGTTGGATTACTACGGTTCCACGGAGTCCTACCCGCTGCTGGGCAACTACCCGGATGTGCCGGTGAAGCCCGGGTCCATGGGGCGTCCACTTCCTGGATGGGAAGTCCGCCTGCTGGACGAGAATGAGCAGGAAGTGGCCGCGGGCGAGACCGGCGAGATCTGCCTCCGGGCGCGCTCCAACCCCCAATTTCCCTTGGGATACTGGAACATGCCGGAGGCGTCCGCCACGGCGTTCGGGGGCGCCTGGTACCACACCAAGGACCAGGCCTACGCGGACGACGACGGCTATGTCTGGTTCCTGGGGAGGACCGACGACGTCATCAAAACCTCCGGATACCGGGTTGGACCCTATGAGCTGGAGGCAGTCATTCGCGAACTCGATCCCGTGCGGGACGTGTCAGTGACGGGTGTGCCCGACGAGCTTCGCGGCCAGTCCATCAAGGCCTGGATCGAACTGATGCCCGGTCACGCTGGGGGAGCGGAACTGAGCGAAACCATCGTGGCGCACGTGAAGGAGAACTTCTCCCGCTTCGCGTATCCCCGATTTATTGAATACGTCTCCGCGCTGCCGAAATCGGCCACCGGAAAAGTCCAGCGGGCCCAGCTCCGCGAACTCCCACACGTTGTAGCCTCTCCCCGCCCCGAAGGACAACAATCATGAATACGATGACCCAGAAAGTTGCTGACACTGAGTCTTCCCCCCGGCGCAGCCTGAAGCGCGTCGCCGCGGCAGCCGCCGTCGGAAATTTTGTTGAATGGTTCGACTCCGCGGCTTATGCGGTCATGTCCGTCACCATCGCCAAACTCTTCTTCCCGGATTACTCCACGACGGCGTCACTTCTGGCCGTGTGGGCGATCTTCGCCGGTGGCTTCATCGCCAGGCCGCTCGGGGCGGCTTTCTTTGGACGCTACGGTGACCGGATTGGGCGCAACAAGATGCTCGGCCTCTGCGTCCTGATCATGAGCGCGGCGACGTTCTGCATCGGTATCCTGCCGACTTTCGCGGTGATCGGCGTGTGGGCTCCGATCCTGCTGTTCCTGTTCCGTGCCGTTCAGGGCTTCACCACAGGTGGCGAGTACACAGGGTCATCGGCGTTCATTGTGGAGTACGCCCCGGAAGGCAAGCGGGCAACGTACGCCAGCATCATCCCGGCCACCGTGGGACTGGCTTCGGTTGCCGGTGCGTTGCTGGGTGCGGCCATCACGGCCACTTTGAGCCCTGCCGATTTGCAGGCCTGGGGCTGGCGGATTCCGTTCCTGCTCGCGGCGCCGCTGGGACTGATCGGCCTGTATATACGGTCAAAGGTTGACGACACCCCGGTGTTCCGTGGCCTGGAGAATAAGGGCGAAGTGGCCAAGCGGCCGTTGGGCGACGCCATCCGCATGTGTTCCCGCCAGATCTTCACACTCTTCGGTTACAGCATCACCAACGCGATCGCTTACTACCTGATGAGCAGCTACATGATCGCCTACATGACATCGAGCCTTGGATACTCTTCGGCAGAGTCAATGATCACGAGTGTGATCACCATGTTGGTGTACACAGGGGTTTGCCCGCTGGCTGCACGGGCAAGCGACCGCTTTGGACGCAAGCGGATGCTGTTGGTAGCCTGCGTCGGCTTCGTGGTGATGACCATCCCGGCCTTTTCGATCATGCCGCTGGGCCTCGGTTTCGCGATCCTGGGTACGAGCGTCCTGGGCGCCTTGGTAGCCGTGATCGGTACGTCCAACGTTCCGGCTTTGGTCGAGATGTTCCCGTCGTCGGTTCGGGCATCGGGCTCAGCGATCGGGTACACGCTGGCCTACGTGCTGTTTGGTGGAACCGCTCCCTTCGTGGCCACCGGATTGGTAGCGGGCTTTGGCTCGCCGTTGGCCCCGGCCTTCTACCTGATGGGCATGGCACTGGTGTCCGCAGTTGTGGTGGTCCTGTTCTTCCGCGAGACCAAGGACCTGTCGCTGTCGCGGACCACGGTTCTGTAGAGGCGTTTAGCATGAAAGAGGTTGGGTCGGGCGCGCAGTCAGCGCCCGACCCAACCTCTTTGCACGTGCCCGATGAACGTTGGGGCTTAGCCAAGTCCCAAGATAAACTCCTCAACCCGTGCGAACACTTCGGCTTGTGCCTGCTGGGAAGCCCTCCAATCGTTCGAGATCTGCAAAGAGTGGTCGGCTCCTGGCACCTCAAAGAACGTGCCTGCACTCTCAGTTTTGCGGCCTCCGTCCCAGAGCCCGTCCGATGAACCGCCGATAAACAGATCGTCTTTAGACGATGCATTGATGGTGATTCGCACGCTCCCATCTGTGAGCAAGGGTGTCAGCCAGATCCCAGGAATGCGAGCTTTTTCGGCCCAAGGAATGCACAAGGTGCTGAACGACTTGGCGACGATCAGCCGCTGATCGGCGTCGGGTGCGTCAGCAAAAGCCTGTTCCGCGGCATTGGCCGCAAATTCATGAGGGGCTGCACCCGGCGAATCGTCAGGAGTCCACCGGACAGCCTGAACATGCCAACCGAGGGATCCGAGCATTTCACCAATCCAGAAGAGGACTGGACCCTCCACTGGATATCCGGAACCGGGAAGCAGAACAGCGACTTTGGTTTTCTCCGGATGATCAGTGGAGGTGTTTGCCCAGGTGAAGGATTCCATAGAGGCATGCTAACGGGCGTCTGGGGTGCTTTCGTGGCAAGCCAATGGAATTGATGACCAACCTCGCTCCTGGGTCGAGGACGCCAAATAAGAGGTCCAAGCGCAACACCTAGGCATCCCATACCAGCACCTAGATTTCTCCAAATCACCCCTAATTTCGGCGCATTCGCCACCTAGTTTCATTTTTCCCGCCTGTGGCCCGCTTACCCGCCCATAGTGTCCTTCTCAGAACGAGCACCCGGAAACCTCCGGGCCCGCTCCGGAGAAACGTGAACAACTAATGGGGGTTGGGTCATTGAAGCTGAGTCAGCAACAGAGCATTGCCGCCGCCGTGGATCAATGGATCACCGGCATCCCCGGACGAATCCGGGACCACGTGATTTTTGTCGAGAATCCTGAGCACACGGACTACGCGAAGACGCTTGCCGGCGACGACTCCACCATCCTGGTCCTCAACGGGGACACCACCGACGGAGACATCATCCCGGTCTCGGGAGCATTCGATGCTGCCGGAGAAGAACTCCTTGTGGACGGCTCCCTCAGCCTGGAAATTCAGGACTACGTAGCCATAGCATTCGTCAACCTGGTGGGGGTAACTGTTGTCAGAGTTACCACCAAAGAGGACTGGCAAGCGTTCTTTGATGACGCCGAGGAAGCCTGCCGCTCGGGACACTTTGTACAGCAGCTCACCGAGGTCAACGCGGTGTTTGCTGAGCGTGGGCTTCTGTCAGGGGTCCTGAAGGACAACCTCGTATTGACCCGGCTCCACATCACCTTTGACGGATCCATCCTCAGCGGACCTTATGGAACCAAGATCGGCAGGGTGGGTGACGTGCTGCCTGACTTGCGTCTCAGGTCAGTCACCCTCCGGCCCGAGTCCGCTGTTGCCTCGGTCTACTACCCCTGGGACATCTACGAATCACTGGCCGCAAAACCTTGGATCCCCCGATACGTGGCCGCTTTGGACGCGTGGAAGTTCATTCCCCGCGAGGACCGTGCCACCACCACTTTGCTCGGTTTCGGAACCAGCCTTTACGGCGCGGCCCTCAGTGACGGCCTGCCGTCGGCGGATGCTCCGTTCATCCTCAAACGAGGAGATGAACTTACCCTCCTGGACACCAAGACAGGCCGGCTGTTCAAGATCGGCCCGGATGCCGCCGCCCTGATCGAGGCGGTTTCCAACCTCCGTGACGTCAAAATAGCTGCCATTGCGGCCGCCCCGGCCCTCAAAGTCTCCGTCGCGCTGGCCGAGGAATCTATACGCGCCGTGATGGCGCGGTTTGAACAGCTCGGTATCGACATCATCGGTGCACGCTGATGACCGTTGTCCCGATCCTGCCCACCCCCAGGACCCAGCTTCCACTCTGGGTACCCCTGGTCACCCAGCACGACTTCACAGCGTCGAGTCACACGGCGATCAGAGCCAATGGCGTTCACGTCGCTTTCGTCGACGGTCAGCAGCGGATTTGTGCAAAGAGCGGCCTGTGGAACGCCAACCTTGGCTTCGGAAACCAGCACATCGCAGATGCCGTGGCCGCGGAGCTGCGTAGGGCGTCCTACCTTCCTCTTTTCCGCACGGCCCATCGCCAAGCCATCGCAGCCTCCCGGGCGCTGTTGAGCCTGCCATCGCACTCCTTCCAGCGCGTGGTTTTCTCCACCTCCGGAGGCGCGGCTAACGATGCTGCAATGAAGCTGGCACGCCAGTACTTCGTCCTGAACGGGCAGCCCGAACGGAAGCTGGTGGTTGGCCTGAAGGGCAGTTACCACGGGCTCACGTATGGAAGCCAAGCCCTGAGCGGAGACGAATTGGGTCAGGCCATGTATGGCGTTGACCAGCGCAATATCCGGCATGTCAGCTTTGACGACGGCGCAGAACTCACCCAGCTCATGGAACGCGAGGGTCACAGGATCGCAGCGGTGGTGGTGGAACCCGTTCTGGGCTCGGGCGCGGACGTGGTGCCGGATGCCTTCATTGAAGCTGTCATCAAGCACCGCGATCAGCACGGCTTCCTCTTGGTGGCCGACGAGGTTGCCACTGGA
This sequence comes from Arthrobacter sp. yr096, assembly GCF_900108925.1. Taxonomy (NCBI): domain Bacteria; kingdom Bacillati; phylum Actinomycetota; class Actinomycetes; order Micrococcales; family Micrococcaceae; genus Arthrobacter; species Arthrobacter sp. yr096. The sequence continues at coordinate 342,719 of NZ_FNYI01000005.1, forward strand.
TTCGGCAGGGTGAATGGCTGGTTTGCGTCTGACGAATGGACCCGACAGCCGGACGTCATCGTTACGTCCAAGGGACTGACCAACGGCACCAGCGCATGCGCGGCTCTGCTGATTGCGCAGCGGGTGACCGACGCTTTCGACCAACACGAGTCCGTCTTCGTTCACGGGGAAACGCAGGCCGGAACCCCGGTGACGTGCGCCGCCATCCTCAGCACCATCGAAGAGATGGAACGGTTGGACCATAACACCCTGACCAAGCAGGTGGCGGTGGGTTTGAACAAGCTCATCGAGGAGCTTCAAGGGACCCGCGGAGTAGGAAATTCCACAGGCCGCGGCTGCATGCGGGGAATCAAACTGCTTTCCCGCAACGGCACGACTCTCCCTTCACACCAAGTGCTTGCGGTGGTTCAGCGGATCCATCAGGCAGGAGCAATGGTGCAGCCGGGCCCCGGCCGAATCCAACTCCTGCCAGCGCTCATCTATACCGAGGAGAACTTCGACGAACTGAGCACTGCGATCACATCCGGTCTGGCTGCAGCAGAACGTGACGGGGTGTTCGCATGATTGCCGACCACAACTGGAAGACCCGCTGCATCATTGTCAGTGCCGGAACAGCGGGCAAATACATTGGCGACGTGACCCGGGGACGAACCGGCGTGGTCGTGGACAGCCACCTCATGGATCACGGCGGACAGCTGCTGGCGGGCGACCTCAGGGGAGCGCCGGTCCTGGAGTTGAAGGCCGGACCTGTCACGGTGGAAATCCTCCGGAAAGTGGGCAGTTTCATCCGTGAGAACGGGCTTCAGACCGTTGCCGCTCTTGGAGGCGGCTCAGTACTGGACGCGGTAAAGCTCGCAGTTCTTTTCACCGCTGACCCAAGCCTGGCCATCTTCGTGGAGCGCCACGCCAAGCGCTCAGGCCTGTTGGTCCTGCCGCCCATTACGAGCCCGAAAGAGCGGCCCAAAACCATTCTCCTGCCGTCCACCGTGGGGACCGGCGCTGAAGTCAGCGGTGTAGCGTGCCTGGACACCGCCGTCGGACGCCGCCTGATTGTCTCGCGTCACCTGGCAGGTGACACAGCGATGCTCGACGCCGGACACCTCGCCACGCTGCCCAGGCAGCTGCTTTTCGAAGGCCTGCTTGAGGCGCTGCTCAGAGTGGCGGGCACCATGATTGGCAGCGGTAGCAGCATTTTCGACGACGATGGTCACGTCCTCATCCAGCGGATGGTCCGCTTGGGGCAACGCCTCACGCGCGATGATTCACCTGAGCTGAGGCTGGCCGCCGCCCGGCTCAGCATGGAGACACATACCGGCTGGGCACTGATGGGCCGCAACCCTTACGGGGCTAAGCACTGGTATGTGGCGAACGAGCTCGCCTACATCACTGGCGAGCGGAAGATGGCCGCAACGGCATCGTTGATCGGTCCCATCTGGCAGGAGATTGAGAATGGCTCCACCGGTTGGGGTGATCGCGAACGCCTCCACAGTCTCTGGTCCGCGGTGACACATGCGGATCCTGATCTTGACCCCAACCCGGTTCTGGGCGTCACCGAGCTGATGTGGCGGTGGGGCATTGCCGGGCTCCAGACGATCAGCGAGGAAACGGTGGTGCGGACCACTGCCGCCGCCGTCAGCAACTGGGGCGGGGTGCTTCCCATGCTCCGGGGTATTGACGCGGCACAAATCCACCACGTCCTCAACGCCGCCGCGGGAGGACAACCCATCTTGCCAAGCCCAACGGGCGAACTACTCGGCAGGGGAGAGGAGGTGAGCACATGAACAGCAACATCGCACTCAAGAGCCTGGACCTCCACATTCAGGAGCTGGAGCCCATGGATGTCCCGGACGACTGGGACGAACGAATCAAGGGCATTTCAGCAGGCCTGGCATTGGTGGGCATCGCCGTCGCGATCACCTGACCGTCAGCGTTGCCGCCACTCAAGCAGCAGTGAAGGGAGGTGAAAAGCGCATGCAAAATCAGCTCAATATCTCCATCCAGGAGATCGAGTCGATGGACACCCCGGATTTCCAGAACTGGTTCATCGGGGTCTCCCAAGGAGTCGCAATCGGCATCATCGCCGTCAGCATCACGTAAGGGCTGTCCACGCCCACCGTCCAAATACACCGTCCAAACAACAGCAAAGAAAGGAGGAACCAATGATCGCAAACTCGAACCTGCAGCTGTCCATCGAAGAGCTGGAGAACCTCGACACCCCGGACGATACACCGTGGTACATCCGGGTTGGTGACGTCATCATCATCGCTGGCATCGTCGTCGGAATCGCCGCCACTTAGCCAGTGCACGCGGGTGGTGCCACAGTCCACCGCCACCCGCGTGTACCCCCGGAACCCAATCAATCTCCCGGAGAACACGAGCTGATGAATACTGCAACCGATAAGACCGCCGACGCCATTCTGCGGGTGCTGGGCCACGTAGATCCACCCGAGGATCTCTACAGCGTTCCAGGCTCCCGCCTCTACGACCAAGTCACCGCCAACGATCTCACTGAACTACCCGAGATCCTGACAGCGGCCCGCAAAACTGCCGGACCCATCCTGGAACTGGCCGCTGGATCCGGCCGGATCACGCGTCCCCTCCTTGCCCTGGGACGTCCTCTCACAGCGGTGGACTCGTCGCCTGAAATGCTCGCGCTGCTCAAAGTGAAGGTGGCAAGCAAAGCCTTCAACCCCCGCGGCGCTTCGGTGGAGTTGATGGAGGCTGACATGGCCAGCTTCGAGCTCGACGGCGGATACGGTTGCGTGGTTCTCGGTGCCAGTTCCATTACCCTCCTTGATCCGAAGGGCAGACGGGACCTGTTCCGCAAGGTGCGCGGCTGCTTGGCGCCCGGCGGCCAGTTCCTCCTGACGGTCCTCAACGCAGACAGCCACCAGGCGCACGACGACGACGGCGGCACCTCAGTAGCGGCGTTCGGTGAAGACTCGTTCCTGATCACCACCGAAAGCCGCGACCCCGCGAACGGTGCCCGGCACGTCACTATGATCCACGTCAGCTTCGGCGAAGGCGGCACATACCGGTCCTCGGCGTACAGCAGTGACATCGCTTTTGTTAGCAACAGCCTCATTGAAGAGGAAATCAAGGCTGAAGGCCTCACCATCCTGGAACGCCGTCCGGTCCGCATCGCCACCCAAACCCCTGGCCTGAACGACGTTGAGCTGTGGGTGTGCGCGGCATGAGCCTCGATCCCGTGCGGACACTCGATCCCTCGCTGGGCCTGGTGTCCGAATCTTCTGTCTATCTACCCAACGAGGTTGGATTATGGCGAACGGTTGGCTTGCTGGCACATGGACAGGTCCCGCAGCCCGGGTTCGCCTCCGCCGTCGGGGCCTTTGACGTCAAGAAGCGCGCCTCCATCACACGGGGTGCGGGGGAAGCCGTGGAACGGTTTGCGTTGGCTCCGGTGCCCGCTGATTCCCAGCACCTTCTTGCCCGTGCGGAGAGTTTGGACAAAAGGATCGACTTTGCCACGGCAGGGCTGGGACGGGGATCGGCGCTCGCCTACGAATTTCCTTGGTACAGGGCCACAAACCTGCTGACGGGGAAGGTTACCCACATACCGGCGCCTGTGGTGGACTACTGTCCCGGCCGCGCAGAACCGAAACCATGGGACGCCTTCTTCGATCCGTCACCGAATGGTGCGGCCTCCGGGCCCACTGAGAGCTTTGCCCAGGCCGCAGGCATCGCGGAAGTTTTGGAGCGGGACGCGTTCCTGTCAGCCTGGCGCCAACAGACACCGCTGCATCGTTTCGACGCGACTGCCCTTCCTGTACCTTTGCGGGCAACGTCGGAGGCGCAGAGCCTTTGCCTGCTCCTTGAAACGGCCAAGGCTGCCGGCGTCGATCCTGTTTTGGGCTTCATTCCCCCTGATGGAAGCCCGCTGGTAACAGCTGTGTGCGTGATCGCCCATGACACCCACTTCGGGGCGGTGGGCCTCAAAGCGGCCAGCAACCCGGTATCCGCGTTGCTGGGAGCTCTTCAGGAAGGCCTCCAGATCCGTGAACTATTCCTTTCCCGCACACCGTCCGAGTCGGCTGGCCCGGCTGTGACGGACGACGATTCCCGCGCGGACTTCTGGACCACCACGCCAGCGATTGCCGGGCTGCGCGAGTGGGTGCGTTCCTTCCGTGACGCGGAGTTTCCCGACGTTCAAATGCCCCGCGACGTAGACGGCCTGGTGGGGTATCTGGCGGCAAGGGACATCCACACACACTGGGTGAGCCTCACCCACAGGCTTCCTCCGGCCATTCGGGACATGGGGTGGGTTGCCGGCAAGGCGATCTGTCCGGGCACCATTCCTCTGACAATGGACGAGACTAAAGGCGCCTTCCTCCCGGGTCACTCTTCCACGCCGCATCCCTTGATATGAGCAGGGTCAGAGGTTCCGTATCCACCAACGCCCCGGCGGCGGCTTGGCCCGTGCAGCTTTCTCCGTCGGCGTCCATCGACCAGCCTCTGAAGGACGGCGGTCCGTGGATTGTTGCCGTCAACGGTGTGCCGAAAGCACGGGTCTCCGCCGACGTCGCGAGTGTCCTTACAACGGTTGACGGGCAGAAGGATCCCGTCCAGGTCGCCCACATCCTCGGATCGCCATGGACGGCACAGGACGTCATGGGGATTGTCCGCCAGTTGGCGCACACCGGAATATTCGACGCCGGTGCGCGGCCAACCAGGATGCGCCGGGTTCAGTTCAGGGCACCCTTGACGGTGCAATTCACACTGTTCAACCCTGCTCCGATCCTGCAATTCCTCCGGCCCCTGGTTGCGGCCATGGCCCGGCCCGCCACGGCTGCCGTGGCAATGTTGCTTCTGCTCGGCGGATTGGTGGGGGCGGTCATTGCCGGTCCCAGTATGTGGCGGGTCCTCTCAACGCCCCTGCCAGTGGAGGCGTACCTGTATGTGGTGGCGGCGATGTTCGTATCCACGCTTCTCCACGAACTTGGTCACGGCATGGCGCTCACTTACTTTGGCGGCACACCCCGCCGTGTGGGAATCATGCTGTTCTACCTTTCTCCCGCCTTCTTCTGCGATGTGACGGATGGGTGGCGGCTGGGCTCCAGAAAGCAACGGGTGCTGGTGGCCCTCGCAGGACCGTTGGTGCACGTTGGTCTTGGGAGTCTGGTTTTCGCTGCCCAAGCGCTGCTTCCGGAGTCATCGGTGAAGGACGCCGCTGTCCTCTATGCGGTTATTTGCTATGCCGTGGCAGTGCTTAACCTGTTCCCCTTCATCAAATTGGATGGCTACGTGGCTCTCATGTCTGCCATGGACATTCCCCACCTCCGGAAGAAATCGCTGGAGGCACTGTCAGAGGTGGTCAGCTTCCGGCTTCTCGGAACCCAAAGCACTTTCCGCAGCACCGGCTTTCTTCCGTGGTTTGGGCTGGCCAGCTTTGTTGCCGGAATTGCCTTCATGGTGGTCGGGTTCCAGCGGCTCTTGCCCATCTTTCTGCAGCTGGGCTATGCAGGGCATCTCATTGTCCTCGCTGTCCTTTGCCTGCTGATGGTGTTGGCATGCAGGGGAGTGCTCCGGTTCTTTCGGGCGGCCGCAGTAAATGGAAGTCCACTCTGGCGGCGAGCCCTTGTGGTGTCACTTGGGGTGGTGGCCGCCGCAGCGCTCTTGGCCGTTATCCCCGTGAGGCCGGTGACGGTGGCTGGCTACACCTATCAGAGCGGTCAATTGAAGATCGTGACGCCGGTCCAGGGCTCCAACGGGACCCTGTCATCCGGCGATCACGTCACGTTGCAGTCGCAGGGAATGATCATTCACGAGAATCTGGGCCGGGCCACCATCACTGGCCAGCCGCCGTCGAACTCCATGGCGCCCCTGGACACTCTGGTGCCCGTGGCGCTGGCGGGTGACAGCCTGCCGTCCGTTGCCTTGGTTGCAGAGCTCGAATCAGGGACAAACCTCTCGTCCTCCGGGCGGGCGGAAGTGGCCAGTAAGCACCAGACGAGCCTGGGGGAGTGGCTCTGGACGTCGATCACCACGTCACCCCTATGGCCGGGTCAGGCCGGGCAATCCACAGATTCCACGAAAGGGCAGCCATGACTATTCACGCCAGCTTTGAGCGGTTCAGCAAGAAGAGGGGCGCATATTTTGCCGTCGAAGAGCTGACCTTCGACGTGCCTGCGGGCCGGGTGGTGGGACTGATCGGCCCCAACGGTGCCGGGAAGAGCACTGCGCTCGCCGGTCTTACGGGTCTGGTGGAAGCGACGTCCGGCAGAGCATCGGTTTTTGGTGTCGACTACCGGTCCCTTAGGAGGCCGTCCAGAAAGGTGGGGGTGAACCTGGACGGGATGGACATTGAACCCGGGCTGACGGGACGCCGGCACTTGCAGATCCATCAACTCGCTGCCGGGGTCCACCGGGAGAACGTGGACCGGGTGCTGGTGCAGGTGGATCTTGCGCGCGAAGCAAACAAGAAGGTCCGGGACTACTCGCTGGGCATGCGGCAACGGCTGGGGATTGCCTCTGCGCTGGTGGGGAATCCCCAGTTGCTTGTCCTTGACGAGCCAGCCAATGGCCTGGACCCGGAAGGCATTCAGTGGCTGCGACGCTTCCTGCGCGAGTTTGCCGCTGCTGGTGGGAGCGCACTGGTTTCAAGTCACCAACTGATGGAACTGGAGCAGGTGGCTGACCAGGTAGTCATCCTCAAACAAAAGGTCCTGTTCCGCGGAACCCTCGGAGAGGCCAAAGCGCGTGGTGGTGGCAGCCTTGAAGCCGCCTACTTCAAGATCCTGGCGGGCGCCCAGTGACCAGTCCTGGCGGGCACCCAGTGACCAGAGGCGCCCTGGAGGAAGTGACAGGTGGGGTCAAGTCCGAGCTCCTCAGATACGTCAGCGGGTATTCCATTCTGGGCATCGTGGCATTCAGCGCGGTGGTTCCCTGGTTCGTGGCCAACTTCCTCGGATGGCCCTATGACCCCGGCGTTCTGACGGCGGCGGACAACATCCGCATCTTTTGGTCGCTCTCAGCGAGCATCGCACCGGTGGCAGCATTTGCAGGGAGCTACTTGGTAACCAGGGAAGCGTATTACGGGACGCTTCGGCGCAGTGTAGTGACGTCCGGCATGGCCACTGTGATGGTCAGTAAATACATTGCCGCGGTGCTTGTGGGACTTGGAACTGTCATCACAGGAATCGGGGTGTGGGGCGCGAGCATCGCTTTATCGCTGCCACCGGACGTGGCCTGGCAGCTCCTGGCACCCGAATCTCTTGGAAGATTGCCAGGGGTGCTACTGGCTTCGGTTCTCGCTTCACTTTGGGGTTGCTCGCTCGGCTGGGTATTTCAGCACTACTACGCGACGACGATCCTCACTTTGGTGATTCCGCTCGCCGTCGAACTGCCCTTGATGGTGAACGCTCCCGACCTGGCCCGATGGCTTCCGTCCGGCGCGTTGGCTGGCATCTCATCCGTGCCATTCGAGGGCCTCCTTGACCCTGCGCCGGCCGTGTTCGTGTCTCTTGGTTGGCTGCTCGCAGCAGGCTGCGGTGCAGTGTGGTCCCTCCGCGGAAAGGAGCTTTAGCGTGGTGCCGGCTTTCCTGTCTGAACTGCGGCGCCCATGGCTGTGGAAGGGGTGGGCACTGGGAACCATCCTGGTTCTGGGCTTCATAGCCCTGCTGCTCTTTGCTGCCTGTCTTGAGGATGGGGTCTCGCTGGCAGAGCTCCAGGGTCCCTTGCTCGAAGCCGCTTTGACGCTCACGCTGACGGGGTCCGCAGTGGTGGGTTCGTTCGCATTTACTGCGGACTACCGCACCGGAGGCCTCAGACGGCGGGTCTTGCTGTTCCAGCGATGCCCGGCGTTCCTCGCCCGGGCAATGGCCACAACTCTGACGGGGTTCCTCAGCGGTCTCGTCATGGGCCTGATATTTGGCCTTGCCGTGCAGGTGTTGGATGAGGAATGGCACGTGCGCCCGCCCACTATCCTGGCCTTCGCCGGCCTGGCCTGGATGGGAGCAGGCTGGGGCTTCCTGTCCGGATCCCTCATCCGCAATCACCTGGTGAGCCTCTTCGCCGTGCCCCTTAGCCTGCTGCTTCCCGGAATGCTGATGGGGCCGCAGCTTCAGTACTTCCCAGTCCTGGCCACCGACTGGGCAAACCAAACAGCTGTCAACATACCGGCCTTGGGCTCTTTCATAGGCGCTGTGGGCTGGCTTCTAGTAATCACAGCAATAGCTTTCGGAGCTTTCCTGAAGCGCGATCTGGCCTGACAGTTCATCCATCTCATTAAGGAATACATTCGTGAATCGCAAACCACTGGTATGGCTGTTGCTGGCCTTGGTGCTGGCCGCCTATGCCGTCTCAATCTTCATCTCATCTTCAGGCCAATCTCCATGGTCCATGGTCTCTGGAATCATCGTCGCGGCTGCATCGTTGGTCATGGTGTGGAGATACAGCCGGGAGCTCAAGAACAACCGCCCATCTTGACCGAGCCGGACGAATTGTGGCGCAAACTGTGGAGTACCCGGGCCTACAAGGGCTTTGTCACCGTTAATAGGGACACGTATCTGGAAGCCGATGGCTCTGTCTCCGAATGGGACGTGATTGCCGGCCCTGACTCGGCCGCAGTCCTGGCCTTCACAGAGGGCGGCTCGGACGTTGTCCTGTTTGAGCAGTTTCGCGTAGGGCCGGGAAGGACGTTGCTGGAACTGCCTGGCGGGTACGTGAATTCCGGTGAAGCCCCCCGCGCAGCAGCCCAACGCGAGCTGAAAGAGGAAACAGGCTACGAATCGTCAGCTGTCTACTACGCAGGATCCGAGTGGTGGTCCGCCAACTCCTCCCGGCGTAAGCACTTGGCCATCGCAGCAGAAGCCCGCCTGGTTGGCGACCCATCGTGGGACGTCTCCGAGGCGGGCTTTGTGCGTCTCCTTCCGAGTGACGAACTGTTTGATTTCCTGATGAGTGGTGAGCTGACGGACGCGGGGCTGGCCTGCCGGGGTCTGCTCAAGTTCGCAGTCAGCACCCAGGAAGATGCTGGACTGGCCAAGCTGCAAGCGACGGTTCGCGGCCTCTTACCTGGCTACTGACGCCCGCTTACCTGCCAGGTTTGACCGGTTTGACCACAATTGCAGACCCACCGCCCCGTCTGGTGGGCTCTGCGGCCGCGGTCAACTTTCCGTCGCTCCCGAATTCGATCGCCGTTGCGGCACCAATCTCTGCAGCCGAGGTGAACGCGTCCCCGGCCGGAACCAGGTCATGCCCCAGCGACTCCAAGGCCGGTCCATAGGCTTCAATGAAGGCGGGCTCGGAACTGACAGTGGCACCATTCCGGGGCGCAGCTCGCGGCGCGGCGAGGGCCTGAGACACTGTCATCCCCATATCAATGCGGTTCAGGATGGTCTGCAGCACCGTGGTGATAATGGTGGACCCGCCGGGGGAGCCCAAGGCAAGGAACGGCTTCTGATCCTTCAAAATGATGGTCGGCGACATCGACGAACGCGGGCGCTTGTTGGGCTCAATCCGGTTGGGATCCTTCGGGTCGTAGACCGTGCTGAAATCCGTTAGCTCGTTGTTCAGCAGGAAGCCCCGCCCCGGAACAACAATTCCCGAACCCCCGGTCTGCTCGATCGTGAGCGTGTACTCCACAACGTTTCCCCACTTGTCCGCAACAGTCAGGTTCGTTGTGGATATGTTCTCGGTGTCCGATTCATTGGCGAGCGGTGCCGCGGCGGCCGGGCACGCGCCGTCGTACGTTTGGATGTTGCCGGGGGCTACAGGCTTGGCGGCTGCCGCCGTCGGGCTAATTTCGCAGGACCGTTCCTTCGCGAAGACGGGGTCCAGCAGCGTTTTGGTGGGCACATTGACGAAGGCGGGATCGCCCACATACGCGCCGCGGTCCGCGAAGGCAAGCGAGCTCGCCTCGAAGTAATGGTGCAGGGCACCCACCGGTTTCATGCCCTTGAGGTCGTAGTTTTCCAGGATGTTCAGCGCTTCGCCTACCGTGGTTCCGCCACTGCTGGAAGGAGCCATGCCGTAAACGTCGTAGCCCCGGTACTCCACTTTGGTGGCGTCCTGGTCCAGGACTTTGTAATTGGCTAGGTCCTCGGTGGTCATGAACCCCACCGGGACAGGAAGTTTAGTTTCCTTGGTCTTCGGCGGAGCCTGCACGGTCTTGGCGATTTCCTCCGCCAAAGCGCCGCCATAGAAGGCATCGGTGCCCTCCTTGGCCAGGAGCCGATACGTCGCCGCGAGGTCGTGGTTCTTGAAGACACTTCCGACGGCGGGAGCGTCACCACCGGGAAGGAACAGGTCCCTGGTGGAAGTAAACGCATCGAAACGGACCTCGTTGTCCAAGGTTTGCTGGCGGAAGGTCTGGTCCACCACGAAGCCGCGGTTGGCCACCTTGATGGCGGGCTTCAGCGCCTCACCCAAGTCCAACGTCCCCCAGCGCTCCAGCGCGCGCTCCCACGTGGCCGGCGTACCGGGGACACCCACTGAGACACCACTGGTCACAAGGTCGGGCGTGAAGTTGTACGGCTTGTTGGTGGCGGGGTTGATGAACGCATCGTTCGGAATGCCCGCCGGAGCGGTTTCACGCCCGTCGATGGTGCCCACTTGTTTGGTCTTGGCGTCATAGAAAACGAAGTAGCCGCCGCCGCCAATGCCGGCGCTGTAAGGCTCGGTGACACCCAGGGTTGCTGCGGCTGCGACAGCTGCGTCTGCTGCATTGCCACCCTTCTTCAGGACCTCGATGGCAGCGGCCGAGGCCTCGGGATCCACGGTACTCACGGCACCTCCGTAGCCGGTGGCCGTGGCGTTCTTCTCGGTTTCACGGGGATCGGCGAAGGCCGGACTGGCCATCGCGCCGCTTGTTGCGGTTAGTGCCAAGGCTGCCGTGACAGCAGCCAACTGACGTCTCACATGTGTCATGGTTTCTCCCAGAGTTGTCCAGACGGCGATGTGGGTGGACGGTCCGGTCACCCTACCCCGCGGCTCAACGAGGGACAACGGTTGAAATGTGAAGGGTAAGGAGCAGATAATCCCGCTCTTTGGAAAAGTTTTTTGTCCCCGCTGTAATCAATGGTCCTGTCCCGGAAACTACATAGTCGAGCAGCTGTTCTGCTCGACCATCCAAGGGGGAAGGAACCCAGACCATGACGTGCCACCGGTCCAATCACGCAAAGTATGTAACTCTCGCTGTGCTTGCGCTCGCGCTCACTCTCACCGCTTGCTCACCGACAGGACCGGATGCCGGTACTTCGATCACGTCTGTGGCATCGGAGGAATTCCTGACCTCCTCCCAGCCGTCTGCCGAACCGGTGGAAGAAATCCTCCCCTCAACAGGGGCCGGTGCCCCGGCTGGTGTCAGTGAGCCTGTCCGGATCTCCGTGCCGGCACCAACACAGGCCGCTCCGGTTATCGCCACGCCTGTGAGCCCGGCGCCCGTTCCTGTGCCGACAACTCCCACCACGACAACTCCCACCACGGCGGCCAAACCTGCGGCGCCGGCTCCTGTGGCCACCGCTCCGTCCCTTGCACCTGTGGTAACCCCGGTTGCACCACTGCTTCCGGCAACTCCGCAGACCGGCAGCTATACATTCCCGGATGGGCATATTTCGTTTGAACTGCCGGCGGGTTGGAGCGCGGAGATCGAGCAGGGCGACTACAACGAGCTGGCTGAACTTCCGGGAGGCAAAGAGAACTCGCTCATCGCCAACATTTACAACGCGGCCGGGGACAACGTTGCCCGCATCACCAGTGGTGCTACCGGAGGCAACATCGCAGGCCCGGTGAACCGGACCATCCTGGACTCCCAGAAGCTCACATCATTCGACAGCCGCGATGGTGCCTCGTACTTCGCCATGTTCAAGGACGACTACCCCTTCGATCCGTCCACCACCCGTTACTTCATGGGCGTCGTGACCGAAGCCTTCATGACCGAAGGCCCAGAGAGCCACTCGGCCAACAGCTTCCTCATCATGGGCAACGGTGTAGCCCAAGCAATGGCCCACATCGACGTCACCATGTCCCCGGAAAGCGCGGCCAGTTGGATGGAATCCGAGCAGTACAGCAATCTCCGCTCGCTTCTGACCAGCCTTCACTACACGGCATAGCAGTACCGCCCAGAAAGGAGACAGCGAAGGCCGCGACCCCCAGCGGGGGTCGCGGCCTTGAGCGTGCTGGACTGCTATTTGATCAGTGCGGCGGCCTGCTCCATGAGGTCTCCTGCCGTGGCTACACCGTTGGCTTCAGCGCCTTTGCCGGATGCCGTGGCGGAAATCAGTACCCCATCCTTGATGGCGTAGGCCATGTAGGTGGTTTGTGCCGAACCGCTGGCCGTGGACATTTCGGTTTTGTAGGCCACAGTACCGGGGACCGTGTTGATGCCGTCGAACTTTTCAGTGGCGACGTTCATGGATTGACCGGACATGGACAGTGTCATCGTCGCGCACTTCTCGGCCTGGACACCGTTCTTGTCGATGCTGTCCTGGAGCTTCTGCTTATCGAGCCCGGACGTCAAGGTCACCATGGTCATCACGCCCGATGCAGCGTCCAAGTCGGCGCCGGCAGCCGTGGTTGAACCGGCGAGGGTCTCACTGCCTCCCAGAGTTGCAAGATCCTTGCACTCGGCTGGTTCGATGGTGAACATGCTCATGAGTGCCTTCATGGGATTCTCTTGGGCGAGTTCTTCGCTGGAAGCGACGGTCAATTCCTTGCCGGACTTGGGCTTGATCTGCTTGACCAACTCAACCAGTTCGTCGTTGGTGTATTGCTTCGCGGCTGTTGGCGAGGGCGACGCCGTAGCTTCCGGCGAAGCGGCATCTGTGGACCCGGTTGATCCTCCGCAAGCGGTCAATGCCATCATTACCATTGCCGAAATACCGACGCTCTGCAGCGCAAACTTTTTCACTCTATTCCCCCATCGGGTCTTACTTTTGAAAGCCAGGCGGTTGCCAGCCGAGATAACACTATCTGTATTTGACGTTCCAACCCGTTAGTCCGGGAGTGCCCGTGGACCTCCCTCCAAGCCCCTGCGTGAGGCGAGGGCACGCGCTCCAACCCCCACCAGGCCGATGGCCAATGCCACCACCAGGGTGGGCAAAGCCCCTCCATCCGGGCCGAGCGTTGCTGCGAGGATTTGCCTGCTCATCAGCAGCATCTCCTGGAGGTCTCCGGCCAGTACCCGGGTCCCCAGGACGTACTGCACGGATATGAACAGGGCCGGAATCGCCCACAGGAACGCAAGGTTGAGAACCCAAGCCACTATTCGTCGGGCAGGCCGGAGCCCGCACCCGGCCAGGGCACAGCCCACCAGGACCGCGGGCACCCATCGGGCAATTGTCGGCACGGCAGTGGGTACGTTGATGTATCCCACCACGCCGACTACCCATTCGACGGCCCAGGATGTGAGAGGGACCGCCATGAGCCCACATCCGATAGTGGTCGCGACCGTTGACCTGGAAGCGATCAGCACCAAGGCGACCAGCGCTGCAATCATGGAAGCGATGACGCCGGCCAAAAGCCCACCGAAGTAGAGGCCGGACGTGCTCCCGGGGGCGAGGCCCTGGTTCAGTACCAAGAATGACTGGGCCGTGGCGAGGAGCTGGACACTGAAAACGCCGCCTACTGCGCACCAGGTGACGAGCCGACGGCGGGCGGGTGACCAAATGCGGACGGCGAAGCCGGCTGCTGCGCCGCCCACAGTGAGGAGCGCGACGATGGTTGTCAGTTCGTATTGGCTCAGCGGCAGCAATCCGAGGGGCATCTGATCCGGCATAGCCTGGGTCGCCCACAGGTTCTGTACGGGGAGTCTGGCGCCGGTGATCCACCAAGGGGCCAGCCCAAGAGCTCCGGCGAGGAGGCCAATCAGCCAAGCCCGGGCGGCGTCGCGGCCCGGGGCTGGGTGGGGATAGGCCGGATCTTTTTGTTCCGTTGCATGGTGGGGATGGCTCACGGAAGCTCCTCGGAGTGAGTCGGGAGACGAGTCGGCCGCACGGAGAAAGCGGACCAGCCCCCAATAATACACCGAATGGATTAACGACTTACTGAGCCTCAGACCCGGGCCCGCCCCAGCACACGCTCCCCAATCTCCCGCCCGATCTGCCGGAGCAAATCGCCTGACAACTCTGGGTCCTTGGAGGAGTCGCTGTCTGTGTAGTCAGTCAATGCGTACACCGACTCCAGGGACATCCCGGCCCACTGTTCCCGAGCCAGGAGCGAGCGACCCGCGACGGCGATGACTTGCCGGGTGCCGGAACGGCGGGCGACGGCGGCCGGCAGCTTCCCTGCCAGCGTCTGTTCGTCGATGCTGCCTTCGCCGGTGATAACCACAACGCAGGCCTCCTTGCGGGCGTCGAAGTCCAGGAGGTCCAGGAAATAGTCTGCGCCGGAAACCTGCTTCGCGCCGAGCAGCAGGCACGCGAAGCCGATACCTCCGGCGCTGCCGGAACCAGGGTGGTGAGCCAGATCCACAGCGTCGGCCGGGAGAACCCCTGAATCGGCGAGCTTCGAGGCAAAGTGGGCCAATCCGGCGTCGAGCGTTGAAACGTCGGCGGAAGTGGCCCCCTTCTGAGGGCCGAAAACGGCAGCTGCGCCGATGGGGCCGCAGAGCGGGTTGTGGACATCGCTGGCGAGGATGAGTTCGACGCCGGCAAGTTCCGGGACCAGCGAGCCGGTCACCGAGTGAACCTGGGACAGCGAGCGGCCGGAGCCGTCCAGTACATGCCCGGCGAGGTCGAGGAACTGCAGGCCCAAAACGGTGAGCATGCCCATGCCGCCGTCGGTGCTGGAGCTACCACCCAACGCCAAAACAACCCGGGATGCCCCAAGCCCCAACGCGAACAGGACAGCTTCGCCGAAACCGCGGCTTGACGCGTCCATCGGCTCCAGAACAGCTCCGGGGAGGACGGCCAATCCGCAGGTGTTGGCGACCTCCACAACGGCCGTGATGCCGTCGAAAGCAACAGTCGCGCGGACGGGCTGCCCGGTGGGGCCAGCAACGGTGCAGCTGTGGAGGCCGAAGCCGGAGGTGATGGCGGCGTCCACGCTGCCATCACCTCCGTCTGCGAGGGGAAGGATCTCGCAGTGGACCGTCCCGTTGCCGTGCGATCCCGCGGAGCGGAGCCCTTCAGCCAGGGCCTCGGCCACCTCGCTGGCGGTCAGGCTGCCCTTGAATTTGTCGGGAGCAATAAGAACGGTGGTGGTCATGTCAGACGGTCTCCGAGTAGGCGGGGCGGCGGTCGGATGGGGAGGTGTGCCTGGATGGCCCCTCGTCCGGTGAGCCGCTCTGGGCGGTGGGGTGCTTGGGGCCATGGTGTCCGTACTCGGTTAAGTCGTCATCGATGTCAGTGACTTCGTCCAGATGGATGGGGTCCTCGGAGGGCATGGGCTCCACGGTTTCGCCGGCGAAGACGCGGCGGGCGCGGTCTGCGTCCAAGGTGCGGTCCCACCAGGCGATGAAGAGGGTGGCGACGGCGTTGCCGGTGAAGTTGACCAGTGCGCGGCATTCGGACATGAACTTGTCGATGCCGAAGATGAGCATGATGCCGGCGGCGGGGATGGTGCCGAGGGTGGTGAGCGTGGCGGTAAGAGCAATGAATCCGCCACCTGCCACTCCTGCAGCGCCCTTGGACGTCAGCAGCATGACTGCCAGAAGTCCCAGCTGCTGCCCGATGGTGAGATCCGTGTTGGTGGCTTGGGCGATGTAGAGGGCTGCGAGGGACAGGTAAATGGCGGCGCCGTCCAGGTTGAAGCTGTATCCCGTGGGGACAACCAGGCCCACCGTTTCCTTCTTCACCCCGGCGTGCTCCAGTTTGCGCATCAGCCCAGGTAAGGCGGGTTCAGCAGTGGAGGTGCCCAGGATGAGCATGTACTCCTCTTTAAGGTGTCGGATCATGGTGAAGATGTTCAGCTTGAGGAACGCCATGACGGAGCCAAGGACAATCACCACGAACAGGATTGAGGTGACGTAGAACAGCGCGATCAGTCCACCCATGCTGGTGAGCGAGGAGACACCGTACTTGCCCACGGCGTAGGCCATGGCACCGAATGCGCCCAGCGGGGCGGCTTTCATGATGAAGCCCAGGATCTTGAACATCACGCTGGTGAGCCGCTGAATACCATCCAGCACAGGCGCCCCCACCTTGCCCATGGCATTCAGGGCGATGCCGAAAACAACCGCGATGAAGATGATCTGCAGAATGTTGCCTTCAACGAAGGGCGAGACCATGCTCTCCGGAATGATGTGCGTGAGGAACTGCCACCATTCCTGGTGCTGCCCTGCGTCGATCAGCTTGGCGGCCGAGTCCGAGGTCTGGATGGTGCTGGCATCCGCGTTGACGCCGTCACCCAGACGGAAGATGTTGATGGCCACGAGACCGAAAACCATGGCGCAAATGGTGCCGATCTGGAAGTAGGTCAGGGCCTTCAGACCCGTCATCCCCACCTTTTTCAGGTCGGCAACACTCGCGATGCCACCCACGATGGTCAGGAATACGATGGGGCCGATGAGCATCTTCATGGCATCAACGAACGTGGTGCCGATCGGTTCCATGGCGATGCCGGCCGCTGGAGCCAGCCACCCCACCAGGATGCCGATGACGATTGCGGTCAGTACCCAGAAGTACAGCTGTTTGTACCAGCGGGTCTTTGTTGGCGCCTTAGTGCGTGAAGCGGCTGCGCCGGCAGTGCTGCTGTGATCCATGATTCCTACCTCGTTGTGGAATGTCTCTGGAGGGAAAACTGAAGGTGACGTTCGACGGCGGCGGGCTGGCCGCCGTCGAACGTTGAGTCTGTGGTCAGACGGTCGCGAGAGTGGTGACGAGTGCCGCGATGATGGCCTCGGTGACGTCGTCGGTGGTGGCGGTGCCGCCGACGTCGCGGGTCAGATGGCCCGAGCCGGTGGCCGCTTCGATGGCTGCCTCCACACGGCGTGCTTCCTCATGCAGGCCGAAGTGGTCCAGCATGAGTGCGGCGCTGGCGATGGCACCGATCGGGTTGCTGATGCCCTGGCCGGCGATGTCAGGTGCAGATCCGTGAACAGGTTCGAACATGGACGGGAAACGGCGCTCCGGATTGAGGTTGGCGCTCGCTGCCAGGCCCAGACTGCCGGCGAGGGCGGAGCCGAGGTCCGAGAGGATATCTGCGTTCAGATTGGACGCGACCACCACGGACAGATCCTCGGGCTTGAGGATGAACTTGGCGCTCATGGCGTCAACCAGAACGCTTTCGGTCTGCACGTCCGGGTAATCCAGGGCGACGCGCTGGAAGGTTTCGTCCCAGAGGACCATGCCGTACTGCTGGGCATTGGATTTGGTGACCGAGGAAACTTTCTTCACGGTGCGGGTCCGGGCGAGATCAAAAGCGAATCGCATGATGCGCTCGCAACCTTTCTCCGTGAACAGCGCGGTCTGCAGTGCCACCTCGTTGCCAGGGCCGCGACCGCTCAGGTTGCGGCCGCCCAGTCCGGCGTATTCGCCTTCGCTGTTCTCGCGGACAACCACCCAGTCGAGTTCGGTGGTGTCTGCTTTGCGGAGCGGGGACTGGACTCCGGGGAGGAATTTGACCGGGCGGATGTTGGCCCACTGGTCAAAGTTCTGGGTGATGTTCAGGCGCAGGCCCCAAAGGCTGATGTGGTCCGGGACGTTCTCCCAGCCGACGGCTCCGAAGTAGATCGCGTCGAATTCCTTGAGGGCCTCCAAGCCCTTGGGGTCCATCATCTGCCCGGTCTTGGCGTAGTACTCCGAGCCCCAGGGGAACTCGGTCCAGTCGAAAGCGAACTTGCCGTTGGAGTTCTCAGCCAAGGCTTCCAGGACGCGGCGGCCGGCGGAAACAACTTCCTTGCCTACACCGTCTGCGGGGATCGATGCGATGCTGAATTTCTGGGTGGCGCTCATGCCTACCTCCTCGTTGAGTTTGTTAGCAGTGAGCCTGTTATGCGGGTCACACTGTTCTTCCTCTTCAAGTACACGGGGGAGGGGTAGGCGGCGTCCAAGACTTAGTTTCGATACGCCTGATAGGTACTGCCTATCTGTCTGCTCCGGAGCCACGTTCAGTGTGTTGGACGGCCACCTCCAGGAAGGCCTTTGCAGCCGGCGTGAGGTTCTCCTTCCGGCTGAGTACGGCCACATCGAGGTAATTCACCGGCTCCACCAGCAAAGTCCGAAGCCCGGCCTTATGAGCTGTAGGCGCCCACGACGACGGCATCACAGCATGCCCGACGCCCGCCAGCACCAGCGGCAGGATGGACGTCCGGTGCGCCACCTCCACCACGATCTCCACCTCTACCCCGTGGGCCAAAGCGTCGTCCACGAGCCACCGCATCAGAGATCCGCGCTGACTAGCGATGAGCCGGTGTCCGCCCAGTTCTTCGCGCTGGATGGCTGTGCCGGTGGAGGGGAATGTATCCGCATGCGGGTTGACGATCAGGATCAGCGGTTGCCGCTCGAGCTCCAGGACCTCGACGCCGGGGACCTTGATGGGAGTCGATGAACCGGCAAGTCCAACCTCGTGACTGCCGCTGCGGACAGATTCAATGACTTCTTCCGGAGTGAAGGCGGCGCCGACATTCAGCCGAACCGACGGGTGAAGTTGGGTGAAGGAGGCAATCATTGACGTCAGGGGCTCTATGCCCGGAGACGGCATGGTGATGATGTCCAGTTTTCCGCTGCGGATCCCGCGCAGGGATTGAACGGCGGACTGCGCCGCGTCCAGGTCCCGCATCACGAGTCGGGCCGGGCCCACCAGTTCCTTGCCTGCTTCGCTGAGGACAGCCCGCCTGCCGATGCGGTGAAAAAGGGGAACGCCGAGCTCCTTCTCAAGGCCCGCTATGGTTTGGGACAGCGACGGCTGGGCGATGAGGAGATGTTCAGCAGCGCGGTTGAAGCCGTCGTGATCCACCACGGCGAGGAAGTATTTGAGCTTGCGCGTGTCCATGGCCTGGGGTCCTTTGGAATGTCGGGCGAGGGCATCGATAGTTTATGCCTATCAACCCTTCTGGGCACCGGTTGGATCACACCACCAGCCGCAGCGGCGTGCGCCCCAGCTGAACCACAATTTCCTGTCCCCACGACGCCGTCAGCCGGTCGTCTTCCATGCCGTCGCCGAACACCACCAGCTGATCGGACGCTACGGTCATCCGGAGAACCTCCCCGGCTTCCAGGACGCCTTCCGTCAGTGAGGCGCCGGTGACAGGTGAGGGCCAGGCTTCGCGGACAAACCACGCGAGCCGGGGATCGGTGGGTGCCGGCAAGGCACGCCCGCCGCGTTCGAGGGCTATGGAGGCGCACCAGCCGGTGGCGCCGGTGCCCGTGGACACGATCAGGCCGGACGATGATTGCCGTTCGGTCTGTCCGCCCGCCTGGGTGAAACTCGGGGCCGTGATGGAGTATTTCGCCGATTGGTGTGAGGCATGCCCGATGAAAACTTCGTTGAGCGCCGAAAGCTGCTGGCCGTCGTCGAGGGTTGCTGTCACGGTGGTGAGGTCCTGGCAGCGCAGCCGCCCGACGTCACCTGCACTGAGCAAGGCAGCGGCGGCAGCCGGTGTGTGGCGGACCAGGATGCCAGGGTTGGCGCCGGGCTCGGGATCGATGCCGATCACGGGTTGGCCGTTCAGGTACTTGGCCACATTCGCCACCAATCCGTCTTGCCCCACCACGGCGATGATGTCCTCCGCGGTGAGCAGGAAGCGGCTGAGGTCTGCGCGTTCCACCTCGGCTTGCCGCCAATCAGACGGTACGGAGGACCTGATAGTTGCCAGTGCGTCAGTCAGGCGGTCATGCCGATCCTGAACGTCCTGGATTCCCCGGCCGCGGGTGCTGAGGAAGAATTCGGCCTGTCCGCGGGTGGCGTGGCGGTCCAGGAGTTCCTGAAGTTCGGTCCGACGGTGGACGATGACGATGCGCGGGGTTGCCATGGCGGGTCCTTACTTGGTGATTTCGGCGGTTGCGGCGGGTTCCTTGAACAGTCCGGCCAGGGCTCCGCTGAGCAGGTCCGGAGTGATGGTGAGGTTCCCGATGTTCGGCAGGCTGCCGGCTGCGTCCTTGAGCGCCAGGGCCAGCAGGGTGGCCTGTTCCATGCCGCGGTAAACCTCCATGGTGGCGGCTTCCCGGGCCGCGGCGGCCTCACCCACAAGACGGATTTGCTGGGCCTCGGCGGCAGCACCGATGCCCTTTCGTTCAGCCGATCCTTGGGCCTCGATGAGTCCCGCGGCTGCCTTCTCTTCAGCAGCGCGCCGGGCGTTGGCGCCTTCCTGTGCTACCAGGTTCTCGCGGCGGACGGCCAGTTCGATCTGGCTCGCCATCTCGTTTTCGGAGATAGTGCGTTCACGTTCGACGGCGACCGCTCGCCTTTCGTACACAGCCCGGTCCGCTTCGGCTTGAAGCTGCTCACGAACCGGCGTCTGCAAAGCGCGTTCGACGTCGGCCTCCGGGCGAATCGCGAGGACCTGCACGGCCAGGATCTCGATGCCGGTGGACTGGAGCCTCGCGTCGGCACGGAGTGCGTCGGTCAGCACCAGCCGGAGTTGGCTGACTCCGCGTTCAAGGGCTTCGGCGAGCGTGGTGGTGGCGATCTGGTCTATCGCGTGGCTCTGGCACAGCTGGCCGATGATGGTGGACACCTGCTCGCGTCCGGTTGCCGGCGCCTTGCCCGCTGACTGCAGTCCAAAGTCCAGGCGGGTTGAAACGGCCACGGGATCGATGAAGCGGTAGGTCACGTTGGCCTGAACGCTGACGTCCTGGTGGTCGCGGGTAATGGCGTGGAAGAGGGTGGGCAGTTCCTGATCGTCCACGGGAACCTCGCTGAGGACGGAGTTCGCGGGGCGGAAGAAAAATGCCTGTCCAACTCCCTGGTGCTTGACGGCGCCCTTCTGCAGGTGGACGACATAGCCGGTGGGGCTGCCAAGGAAGTGGCTGATCCAGGGGTAGCGCTTGATGATGGCCATGATGTTCTCGCTTTCATTTGTTCTCGTCAACTTGACGATAATTAAACAGTAGAGCGGCCTCGGCATTATTGTCAACATGACGATAAGTACCTACGATTGATGCATGCCTGAATCCCATCCGGCGCCTGAGCGCTTCCCGGTGACCGTCGACGTCGTCGCCCTTACTGTTCGCGATGGCGAGTTGAACGTCCTGCTCATCACCCGCCTCATCGAGCCCTTCCGCGGCAAACTCGCACTGCCGGGTGGCTTCGTCCTCGCAGCGGAGGACCTGCTTGAGGCGGCGGGGCGGGAACTGGCGGAGGAGACCGGCGTCGAACATCTCCCCGGGCACTTGGAGCAATTGGGAAGCTATGGCCCGAAAGGGCGCGACCCCCGTGGTGACGTCCTGACCGTAGCCCACCTGCTGTTGGCGCCGGACTTCCCGGTGCTGGCGGCGGGCAGCGACGCCGAACAGGCCGCGTGGTACCCGGTTGCTGAGGTTCCGGAATTGGCCTTCGACCACGCGCGTATCCTGGACGACGCACTGGAGAGGGCCAAGGCAAAACTTGAATACTCGCCGCTCGGTGCGGCCTTCTGCGGTGAGGAATTCACCATCGCCCAACTCCGGGCCGTCTATGAAGCCGTGTGGGGCACACGCCTGGATCCGCGGAACTTCCACCGAAAAGCGACCGGGACGCCCGGCTTCCTGGACGAAGCCGGACGGATGACAACGGGCGACGCCGGGAGGCCGGCCGCGCTGTTCCGGCTCGCCCCCGAGGCGCGTCCGACGGCGGGCCAACCCACGCGCGCGGTCCTGAACCCGCCACTGATGCGGCCGAGGGAGTAGGGAGGCGGCCCTCCCTGCAAGGGGACAGATAACTCCTTAGTGGGAGCTCAGAGGGACGTTATCTGTCCCTCAGTCCTTCACAGCTGTCCGACCAGCGTCTTTATTCGGGATAGGAAACAGTCCCTCACCCCGGGGTTAGGGGCTACCGAGTCAAAGACAATGGCCAACATGACGGCCGCATCCAGTCTGAGGAGCGGCCAAGCCGCACTGCCGACGTCGATGCTTCCGCCGCCTTGGGTGTAGCCGTCCAGGAATGCGCTGAAGTTGATGCCGTTTTCCTCAACGATCGAATACTCCTCGAGCCGGGCAAGCTCCATTTCGGGAGGCGCCAGGAGGGCGTTGCTCCAGTCGAAGATTGACGATGGCACACCGTCGAGGACCCTGACGTTTTGGCGTCGAAGATCCAGATGGGTGAGGCGCGGGGCGCGGATGTTGTTTTCTATGGTGGCGTGCAGAGCTGCCGCGTCGGGAAGCGCTGGAAGGACGTGACGATTACGGAGTTCCGTGTAGCGCTCCTTCAGGCGGTGCACGAGCCGGGCTGCCAAGGG
Organism: Arthrobacter sp. yr096; assembly: GCF_900108925.1. Classification (NCBI taxonomy): domain Bacteria; kingdom Bacillati; phylum Actinomycetota; class Actinomycetes; order Micrococcales; family Micrococcaceae; genus Arthrobacter; species Arthrobacter sp. yr096. The sequence goes on from NZ_FNYI01000005.1 coordinate 364,992, forward strand.
CATCCCATGCTGAGCCACCAGGTTGATGTTCGGACAGGGTTGGCGATGCATGGCAGCAACCACTGAGCCGAGGGCGGCGGAATCCAGCTCCGTTCCGTCGTCGTCCATAACTTCCAGAATCAGTACTGAAGAATCGTTCTGCTCGACCAGGTCCACGACGCAGGCAGTTGGTATTCCGTTCTCAGCCGCCCACCGCGCCATGGCCATCTCCTGATGTTGGAGCATGCGGGCTGATACGCCCCGATTGTTCGCTGTGTTGAATTCGACTGAACGTGGAATTCGGTAGCCCTCCCGGTTCCCGCCCAGTGTTGCCTCGTAGAAGTCGAACTCAGTTCCGGCTCCTGCCAATCTCACGGACTCGGCGCATCGGCGAGCCGCGACCGCAAAGGCGGTCCCCGCCGTCGTGCTCTCGGCAGACTGGTTCAAAGCGGCAGTTGTCGGCATGGGGCGAGCCTACCTGGCGGGCGACAGGCAGCGAGTCAAGCGGTCCCGCTGCCGGAACATAGGGGCAGATAACGCGCTATTGAAGGCCCAATGGGGCGTTATCTGTCCGCTGGTTGGATGAGTGCGGGTTCCCTGGCGGCAACCGCCCGGTTCAGCTGGGCCAAGACTTCGCCAGGCTCGCCGTTGGCGTCCACCTCAACAAAGTTTTCATACTCAGGTAGAGAACGGTATGCCTCCCGGAATGCCTCCAGATGGACAAGGGACTCGTCATCGGTTCCGCGGGCGGTGACGCGTTGGTGGGCGAGGCGGGGATCGGCGTCGAAGTGCACGTGCAGGTCAGGGGTTGGCAGTTTCTCGAGTAGCCGAGGAATCAACCGGCCCCGCTGCAACCCATGGGCCTGGCGCAGCGCCAGTTGGCAGTGCAGGTGGCGGTCCATCACCACTAAACCGTCGAATCGCTGGGCGCGGGCGTGGTTGACCAGTACGTTGAACAGGCGAACGCCGGTCTCGACGAAGTCGGCAATGCGTGGCGGCAACTGCCAGCCGAAGCGCTCGCTGAGCACCGACATTCGCCTCCGGGCAGCGTGATTACTGAGCAGCAGGGCGCTTCGTCCTTCAGCGCGAGCCGAATCGACCAAGGCGCGGGCCGCCGTCGTTTTTCCTGAGCCGTCAATTCCCGTCAGAACAATGAGCATGAGCCCTCCCTTCGTCTTCTGTACAACTCGTTCCATGTACAACGCGGGGAGGGCGTCACTTGTGCCGGTTGAGGTGCAGATCACACCTCATGCGGCTTAATCCACAGGCCGCCACCTGAACTGCGGCTGCTCACGGTTAAGGAACGCGCTGATGCCGATCTCCATGTCCGGACTGTCCGGCATGGCAGCCCAGGCGTCAGCCCATTCCCGATCAGCGTCGGACGGTGAGGCGTCCGCGGCGTCCACCAGTCGCTTCATGGAATGCATGGAGAACCGCGAGCGGCTCCTCAGTGAACTGACAAGCGCCGCGGACTTCTCTTCAAAGGACGCTGAAGGCACGACGTCGGCCACCAGGCCAAGTGCCCGGGCTTCGGTTGCGCTGAACGTCCGTCCCGTGAGGAGGATGTACTTCGCATTGGCTTGCCCCACCAACCGGACCAGCCGTTCCATGCCCGGGCGGGGGTAGATGATCCCGATTTTGGCCGGAGTCAGACCGATCACGGCGCGGTCGTTGGCGATGATGAAGTCGCAGGCTGAGGCTATTTGCCAGCCGCCGCCCATGCAGGCACCATCCACCAAAGCGACGGAGGGCTTGGAGAGGGAAGCGATGGCAGCATCGGCCCCACTGAGATGATCCACGGAGGTGCCGTCCGGTTGGGCATCCACCAGCACAGAAGAGAGTTCACTGATGGAGGCCCCGGCGCAGAATGTGTCCCCGGAACCACGCAGCACAACGACAGCCACGTCCGCGTCTGCCTCCAGTCGAGGCATCAATTCCTGGATCTCCCAGCACATTGCGCGGGTCAGGGCGTTCCGCTGTGCGGGGTTGCAGATCTCCACGGTTGCCACACCATCGGCGATGGAAACGGAGATGCGGCCTGCACGTGAAGCATCGCTGCGGACCCTTTCGGTGGAGGAGAGGACGGTCATCGCTGGGCTCCAATCTTTGCCGGCCCGCACACAACGCGGCCCTCGCGCTCAAGCCGGGTGACGTCGTCGTGCGTCATTCCGCGTTCCATCAGTACCTCGGCAGTGTGCTCGCCCAGAAGCGGCGGCGGCGAGAGGATCTCGCTGGCCTGCCCATCAAGGCTTAGCGGTCCGCGCAGTAGCGGGAGCTCGGAGCCGTCCAGTCGCTGGCGGTGTTGAACGAGACCCAGGGCGGCAACCTGTTCCGAGGCCAAGGCTTGCGTGTAGTCGTAGATGGGGCCGCAGGGGATTCCCGCCTGGCTGATCAGCGGAACCCACTCGGCGGCGGACTTGGACGTAAGGGCAGATTCGATGAGCTCAGTGAGCTCATCCCTGTTTGCCGAACGGTCCGCTCCGGTGATGAAACGGGGATCCTCCATTGCTGATGGAACGCTGAGCAGGCCGCAGAATGCCCGCCATTGCTTGTCGCTGCCCACCGCGATGTTGATCGAGTCCGTGGCCGTAGCGAACATGCCGTAAGGCGCAATGACGGGGTGGTTGTTGCCCTGTGGCGTGGGTGCTTCGCCCAGGCTCATTGCCTTCTGCCCCTGGAATGCGGACAAGTTCAGGGCGGTCTCCAACAAGGACGTTGACACCCGGCCGGGGCGTTCGCCGTTCCGGGCTCCCAAGAGAGCTGAAACTATGCCAAACGCACAGATCATTCCGGAGGTGATGTCCACGATCGGCACGCCCACACGATAAGCCGAGCCAGGCCCGGGACCGGTGACGGACATCAGCCCGGACATTCCCTGGATGACCTGGTCCAGTCCGGCGTCGTCCTTGAGGGGGCCGGTGTTTCCGAATCCGGTCACGGAGCCCACTACGAGCCCGGGGTTCAACTCATCAAGCCGGGCAGGAGTGAAACCCATTTTCTCCAGCGTGCCAGGCTTGAAGTTCTCCACCAGAACATCAGCGTCGGCGATCAGGCCGGAGAGGATGTCTTGTCCCTCGGAAGAATAGAAGTCCAGGCATACAGACACTTTGTTCCGGTTGACGGAGTCGAAGTAGAGGCTGTGCCCGTCCTGGAAGGGAGGCCACTGCCGGGCGGTATCGCCCCCGTTGACGCTTTCCACCTTGATGATCCTGGCACCCATATCGGCCAGGAGTGCAGTGCAGTAGGGGCCTGCGAGAGCTCGGCTGAGATCGATCACGGTGATTCCGCGAAGTGGTTTGAGCATGGTAGGCACCTTTCGTGCGTGGGACTGGTTAGAGACTGGACGGAAGAACAAGGGCGCCAACAAGCAATAGGGGACCGGCCACCACCATGGAGAGCCCCCACCGCGTGAGGAGTCTGGTGATGCGGGGGCGCTCATCAGCGTCGACGGTGGCCACGAACGTGGCACCTACGGTGGAGAACGGCGAGACGTCAACGATCGAAGAACAGACGCCCAAGGCGGCAATGACAGCCCACCCGGCGATGTCCCCGGACGCCACCAGTGGGAGGGCCAGCGGCACCAGTGCCGCGAGCATGCCAGTGGTGGAGGCGAACGCTGACACCAGGCCGCCGATCGCGCAGATCACCAGGGCGGCCAGCAACGGAGTTCCGACGGCGCCGGCTGCTTCGCCCAGCAGGGCGACGGCTCCCATGGTCTGAAGGACTCCGACGAACGTGATGATCCCGCCCACCAACAAGACGGTGGACCAATCGATCTTGCTGACGGCCGATTTGCCCGATTGCGGATCACAGAGTGTGAGGACCGACGCGAACGCAAAGCACAGGACGCCGATGTCCGGGTTCGCGCCAAGGATGGACATCAGGATGACGGTGAGCACCAAGCCAGCCATGCAGAGCACCGTGATGATCTGGTTGCGGTTCAGCCGAAGGCTCGACGCCGGTGCCTCCGTGGGCGGTTCGCCGCCTTCCAGGACCTGGACGGTTTTGGCGGTCGCCTTCTGGCCCCGGGCAATGTTGCCCTCACGCTCAAAAGGGTGCGACGGCATCGGGCGGCTTGCGCTGAAGCGCGGCACAGTGGTGCCAAAACCGTCAGCGGTGCGTGTGTGGAGTAGCTTGAACCCGCCGAACAGAACGTAAGCCGTAGCCAACAGCAAGAGGTTGGTGCCCAACGCCACGCTGAAGAGGACCAACGGGTCGAGGTCGATCCCGGCAGCCCGGGCCGTGCCGTAGGTGACGATTCCGAAGAGGCTGGTGGGGGCGAATCCTCCGGCGCTGAGGCCCGAGCCGATCGCAATTCCCATGAGCATGCGGTCGATGCCGTATCTCTTGGCCAATGGCATTCCTATGGGCGCCATGACCAGGCCGGCCAAGGGCGAACCCATGGCCGAGATGCCGATGGTCAGCGCAAAGAAGGCCACCGGTAGAAAGAAGGCGCGGTCACCCACTTTGGTGATTGCCATTTCGATAATGCGGTCGATGGTGCCGTTGGCTTGGGCGATCGCGAAGAAGTAGGTCACTCCGACCAGGAGGACCAGGATTCCGATGGGAAAGCCCGCCACCACCTTGTCGATTGTCATCCCGGCCATCCAGACGCCAACCCCGGCAGCCGCTGCGAACATGAGCACTCCGATGTGCACCTTGCGCAGTGTTGCCAGGACAAAGACGCCCACAAAGATGGCCAGGGCAAGTATTTGCCATTCCATAAGCCCGTTCTCCAATCAAACTTCGTCGGTTCACTGGATGAACCATTGGTTCATTTTGGGAAGTCGCCTGTAATGTAGGGCACTGGGAGTAGTCGGTCAAGCGGGAGGGTGAATGAGTACGCAGAGCGTGGTCACGGCGATACGCGTATTGGAAGCCGTCTCGGATAACCAGCCTGCGGGGCTGTCCGAGCTGAGCCGCGAGGTGGATGTGCCCAAGGCAACGGTCCTCCGGATGCTCAGGACGCTTGGCGAATTGGGGTGGGTTTCCCAGTCCGAGGCGCAGGCCGGGAAATGGGTGCTGACCAACCATGCCTTCGCTGTAGCCAGCCGTGGAAGCAGCGGTTCCGTGATCCGCGATGCCGCCATGGGCCCGCTCAACGCGCTGCAGTTGGACACCACCGAGACCGTGCACTTGGCGGTGCCGGACCGTGGCTACATGCTGATCATCGAGCGCCTGGACACCCCGCACGTCCTCCGGGCTTTCCTGCCACTGGGGTCGCGGCTCCCCATGCACGCCTCTTCCACAGGCATGGCCTATCTGTCTGCCGCGGATGAGGTCTTTGTCAATGAGTATCTGGCCGGGCCGCTTGAGGCGCTGACGCCGCAAACCGTTGTTGATCCCGCGCAGCTCAGGGCGATGATCGTGGACACCCGCGCCCGTGGGTACTCCATCAATGAACAGGGTCTCAGTACGGGCATTACGTCAATCGGTGTCCCATTGCTTGGCCCGGGTGGCGTGGCGGCCGGGTCCATCTCCATCTCCGGCCCCTCAAGCAGAATTGTGCCCGCGAAGTATCAGGAGTACGGCGAGGCTGCTGCGGGGACTGCCTTGGAAATCAGCCGTGCCCTGGGGGCCTTCTCCACAAAGGGGTACTAAGTTTCCTGACCAAACTACTTCGCGGCGACCCAAAGGGTGCTTATCATGATGCTGTGAACGTGCTCCGCCCGGGCATCAGTTGGATTTGAAACCTATCCGGGTGGGTGCGTAACAAAAATGGAGATGCACGTCTCCATTTGGTGCCCGTTGGCATGGGTGGCGCTCCGTTAGCGGAGTGTCAGCGGACGCCTTCCTGAATAAACAACAGTTATTGAAGGGACGCGTAGCTCAATGAACACACTCCTTATTATCGCCGGTGTTATTGCGATCATCCTGCTCCTGGTTGGAGGACTCAACCAGGCTCTCAGTTTCTTGCTGTGGGTTGGCATCATCCTGCTCGTCCTGGCAGTTCTTGGCTGGGTTCTGGGCCGTGGGCGGTCTCGCGTATGACAACTGATCCAAGCGAGGTAGCCGGTTTCGATCAGGTTCGCGATGGAACCACAACCCCGGGAAATCCCATCCCGCGGGATCCCGCATCGGCTCAGACCGGCCGCCAGCCTTCAGTCGGTGACGCATCGTCGGAAAGTCCGGACGACGCCGTCGATGCTGGTCCCAGCGAATCAGCCACCCCGCCTGGTCCGGCGGAACAAAAGGACGAAAAGACTGCGGACAACCGGGGTCTGACAACCGAAACCAATCCCACGGATTGATCGGGCCACGTGCGGCCGCGGCGGGAGCAATCCCGATCCGCGGCCGCACTTCTTTGGCTACCAGGGGTTTTGTCAGTATGCTTACTAATAACTGGGGGTGTTGGTTCAGCGATTGGAGCAGTGATGCGAATCGGTTCAATCATTGGATTGCTGGTGGTGGTATGGCTCGTTATCGGGGCCGTGGCCGCCGGGCAGCGGGGCTATTTCACGGCTCCGCCGGCGCAGTGTTCTCAGTTCGCGACGATTGCGTTGAATATCGTTGCGGGTCCCTTGAATTACACGGGACTGGATCCCCAAGGGGGATGTGAAATTCCGCAGCCCTCGTGATTTCAGCGAGGCAGTACCTTAGCGCGTTTATTCAGATATTGCTAAGATTGCTGATTAATTTCGTGCGGGCATGGACATCCCGCCGACTGCGCTTATAGGTTCGAAGAGTTCCATAAACAGGTTCACCGCTGAGGAAAGGACAGGTCGCATGGACAAGAAAGACGCCACACCGGAAGAGGCAGTGGGAGGCTATGGCACCCCAACCGCAGAGCAGGAAGCAGGCGGAGGGCAAGCCCAGCCCCGCGTGGAAGAGGACCTGTCTGAAGCCGGTTTGAGCCAAGACAGTCCCGACGGCGAAACGTACGCCACGGGCGCACCCAACCTCAGCCATCTGGATCCTGAGAATTCAGACAGCGCGGGGGAACCCGGCGCAGGCCGCTTTGGCGGGATCGACGAGCAGTCGCACGCCGAGCAATCCTTGCAGCCCGATGGCGGCGCCGAGGACTTGCCGGATGGCAGCGGCAACGATCTCCCGCAGGAACAGTCACCGAATGACGATGACGAAGAAAGTTTTGACGCCGGCTAAGAGCTTTGGCTGGCGCGCTTGAACTGGCGCGCCACTGGTTAAGCAGCCAGCTGGCTGGCGCGCCGCCCCACTTGACGAAACAGCACCCGAGACACGATCGAAGGAGCAAAACCTTGGCAACCGTCAATAAGTCAATCGAAGTAGATGTCCCCATATCTGTTGCTTACAACCAATGGACGCAGTTCGAAGCCTTCCCCGAGTTTATGAACGGGGTGGAGGCCGTTGAACAGATCGATGAGACGGCCCTTCATTTCTCCACCAACGTGGGAGGTGTGAAGCGCGAATACAATGCCCAGATCATTGAGCAAGCTCCGGACTCCCTGGTGAGTTGGGCCAGCGTTGACGGTCCTCGCAACGGCGGCACTGTGCGCTTTGAACCCCTTGGGCCAGCCCGGACACGCGTCGACGTCGAGATTGTCTGGGAGCCCGAAGGCTTGGCGGAGAAGGCTGGATCCGCCCTGGGCGTGGACGGCATGCGGGTTGGTGCAGATCTGGACAAATTCAAGAAATTCATCGAAGCCCAAGGCCATGCCACCGGGGCTTGGCGTGGCACGGTGTCAGGTGGCGATGTGGATGACACGGGAGAGTCCACCCGTCCCCGCTCCATCGACATCTAGCGCTGGGGTTCTTCCTGACCCACACTGGATACAGCACCAATAGATAGCTCCAACGAGGGCCGGCCACCACAACGGGCCGGCCCTCTTGGCATACCGGAAACAACCACGAGTGAGGAGTTCTGACGGCCATGGCAACGTCCAGCAACGTGGAGGCCGAGCGGAAATTCGACGCCGATGCATCAACTCCGCTTCCGGCGCTCCACAAGATCGACGGGATTGGAAAAGTTGGCGACCCCACCAGCCACAGCCTGGAAGCGATCTACTTTGACACCCGCCATTTGGCCCTTGCCGCCCGGGGCATAACGTTGCGGCGCCGCACGGGAGGCCTGGACGCCGGCTGGCATCTCAAACTCCCGCTCGGCCCTGGCAAGAGAACCGAGATCCACGCGCCTCTGGGTAATGCCGAGACTGTCCCGGTGGACATCATGGACCGTGTTCTCGCCTACACCCGTGGGCATGCAGTGGCGGCAATCGCCACCCTCACCACAGACCGCACCACGTACGCCCTGTACGGCAGCAACGGAGAGCGGGTGGCTGACTTTGTTGATGACCATGTCAGCGCCCATGTGGTGGTCGGTGAGCCACGGGAGCTGCGATGGAGGGAGTGGGAGGTGGAACTGGCTGCGCAGGACGGCGCAGCTGACATGGACCTCCACCCGCTGGACATCATGACCGAACAACTCGCAGCGGCGGGAGCCAAGCCCAGCGAACGAACGTCCAAGCTGGCCACTGCCTTGGGTGAATCCTGGCCCGAGGCCAAGGGAGCCGGCCAGGAAAAACCGGGAGGCAAGAGCGCCGCTGTGGTTCCTGTCCTCGATTACCTCGCAACGCAAGTTGCCGATCTCCTTCTTCAGGACGCCCACGTGAGGCTGGGCCGCGATGATTCGGTCCATCAAATGCGGTCAATCATCCGCCGGATCCGGTCGGTGCTGCACACGTACCGCAATCTCTTCACCAAAGATTCTTCCGGTAGCGTCGAGACCGGGCTGAAGTCGCTTGCCAAAACACTGGGCCGTTATCGCGATACTGAAGTCCTGCACCACCGGCTCAGGAACGATCTTGAGGAGCTCCCGGGAAAGCTCGTTTTGGGTCCACTGCACGATCACCTCGATCAACGGATGGCGATCAGGGCGGATACTGCCATGGCGGCGGTCAAGAACCGGCTGAACAGCCCCCGCTATTTCAGGCTCCTGGACGAGTTGGAATCGTTCATCGACGCCCCGCCGCTGGCTCCCAAAGGAAAGAAGCGGGCCACGAAGACCACCGCCAAGCTCGTCAACAAGGCCGCCAAGAGGCTTGGCGAACGCCACGAAGCCGCGGTGGGCGCCGTCGTCGGGCCTCAACGTGACACTGCGTTTCATGAGGTGCGGAAGTCCGCCAAGAAGTTGCGCTTTGCTGCAGAGGCCGCGGTGGGCGTCCATGGTAAGCGGGCCGAACGGCTGGCGGATGCGGCGCATAAAGTCCAGTCGATACTGGGTGAACACCAGGACAGCGTGATGGCCCGCGCTGAACTGCTGAAGCTGGGCTCGGCCCCTGACGTTGGCAACAGTGCTTTCACGTACGGACTGCTCCATGCGATGGAACGTTATGCTGCCGACGCTACGGAGCAGGAGTATTTGCAGAACGGCGCCAAGGCGCGGAAGCTGCGGCTCAGGAAATGACAAGGCCCGACGCCGGAACAACCGTGCGTCGGGCCCATCAGTTTGGGTTGGGCTACTTCTTCAGGAATGCCAGCAGCGCCTGATTGACTTCGGCGCCGTGCGTCCAGAGCAAACCATGCGGGGCGCCTTCGATTTCCAAGTATTCCGCGCTGGGCAGGGCGTCCTTGAAACGGCGGCCGGTGACGTCGATCGGCAGGATGTTGTCCGCCGTGCCGTGCACGATCAAGGCCGGAACATCGATCTTGGGGATATCGGCGCGGAAGTCCGTGAGCCAGGTTGGCTGGGCGGCAACCGATGCGAATGCCCCCGACTTGCTGGCGAGGTTCCAGCTGGCGTCCACGGATTCCTGGCTCAGGCGATCAGTGCCCAGGAAGGTGTCGCTGTTGTAGAAGTTCTTGAAGAAGTCGGTGAAGAACGCGTAGCGGTCTGCTGTGACGGCGGCGGCGAGCCCGTCGAAGACGTCCTGCGGGACGCCGTCCGGGTTGTCATCGGTCTTCAACAGATAAGGTTCCAGCGATCCCAGGAATACAGCCTTGGCCACGCGGGCCGAACCGTAGGTGCTGATATAGCGTGCAACCTCACCGGTGCCCATGGAGAAGCCCACCAGGACAGCATCGTTGACGTCCAGGGTGTCCAGGACGGTCTTCAGATCCGCAGCGAAGGTGTCGTAGTCATAGCCCTGGGTGGGTTGGCTCGACTTTCCAAAACCGCGGCGATCGTAGGTAATGACGCGGTAGCCGGCGTCCAGGAGGGCTGCGGTCTGCTTCTCCCAGGATGATCCGTCCAACGGATAACCGTGGATGAGGACAACTGCCTGGCCGGTTCCGTGGTCTTCGTAGTAAAGCTCGATTTCAGTGCTGTTTTCGTTTCCTACGGTGATGTAAGCCAAAACCCAGTTCCCTTCGAGGCGATTCAATACGAACGTTTCCAGCCTACTGTCCGGGGCCGACGGCAGGACAGGACTATTACCTCTAGTTGCCCGCAGCAACCAGACGTAAACTGGCCTTCGGTTTATACGGCGTCTGCTTGGAGTTCCCATGCTGTGGAAGGTTCTTGTCCGGTTCCTGCGGCCGCATCAGCGGTTGCTGATCGCCGTCGTCGTTTTCCAATTGGCGCAGTCCATTGCGTCGCTGTACTTGCCCACACTGAACGCCGACATCATCGATCAGGGCGTTGCCACTGGGGACACCGACTACATCCTGCGCATGGGCGGACTCATGCTGCTGATCACGCTGCTGCAGATCGCGTGCGCCGTGGTTGCCGTGTACTTCGGTGCCAAAGCCGCCATGGGGATGGGCCGCGATGTCCGTGACGCCATTTTCAGCCGGGTAGGGGAGTTCTCCGAGCAGGAGGTCACCAAGTTCGGGGCGCCATCGCTGATCACCCGGTCCACCAACGATGTGCAGCAGGTACAGCAGCTGGTCCTCATGTCCTGCACGCTGATGGTCGCAGCGCCCATGCTGAGCATCGGCGGAGTGATCATGGCCGTGCGGCAGGACGCTCAGCTGTCATGGCTCATCGCGGTCTGTGTTCCGGTGTTGCTGGTGGCGGTGGGACTGATCGTGACGCGCATGGTGCCGCTGTTCCGGAAGATGCAGGTCCGGATTGACGCCGTGAACCGGGTTCTCCGCGAGCAGCTCACCGGTATCCGCGTGGTGCGTGCTTTTGTCCGGGAGGACATGGAGGCCACACGGTTTGGCAAAGCCAACGACGACGTCACTGACGTTGCGCTGAGGGCCGGCCGCTTGATGGCGCTCATGTTCCCGGTGGTCATGTTGGTGATGAACGTTTCCAGCGTGGCGGTGATCTGGTTCGGATCCTTCAGGATCGAGGACGGTTCCATGCAGGTGGGAACCTTGATCGCCTTCCTGAGCTACCTGATGCAGATCCTCATGTCCGTCATGATGGCGACGTTCATGGCCGTGATGATCCCGCGCGCGTCCGTTTCTGCCGACCGGATCGGCGAGGTTCTGGAAACCAACTCAAGTGTCCAGCCGCCGTCGAACCCTGTCACCGGCGGTATCCGGCGCGGCGAATTGGAGATGCGCGGCGTTGGTTTCGCCTACCCGGGTGCGGAGCAGCCAGTCCTCAGCGGGGTCACTTTCACGGCGTTGGCCGGCCAGACCACCGCGATCATCGGCAGCACCGGCGCCGGAAAAACCACGCTGGTAAACCTCATGCCACGGTTGTTCGACGCCACCAGCGGCTCCGTGCGAATGGACGGCGTGGACGTCAGGGACCTGCATCCTGACCTGTTGTGGGGACACATCGGCCTGGTGCCGCAGCGGCCGTACCTGTTCTCCGGTACGGTCCGCAGCAACCTTCAATACGGCAAACCCGATGCCACCGAGGACGAACTGTGGCAGGCGCTGTCCGTTGCCCAGGCCCGGGATTTTGTAGAACAGATGGAGGGCGGCCTTGATGCGGCGATCTCCCAAGGCGGCACCAACGTTTCCGGTGGCCAGCGGCAGAGGCTCGCGATTGCCCGGACCCTGGTAAAGCAGCCGGAGCTCTACATCTTTGACGACTCCTTCTCTTCCCTGGACACCGCCACCGACGCACGCCTCCGGCAGGCCCTCAAACGCCACACCAACGGTGCCACCCTGGTGATCATCGCCCAGCGGGTCTCCAGCATCGCCGACGCCGACCAGATATTAGTGCTCGACGACGGCAGGATCGTTGGGCAGGGAACACACGATCAGCTGTTGGAGTCTTCCGAAACGTACAGGGAAATAGTGTCGTCCCAACTCGCGGCGGAGGAGGCAGCATGAGCGCCGTATCAGCCGGTCCCCGCGGACCGCAGCGGCCAGCCATGGGACCTGGCCGCGGAGGACCGTTCGCCGGTATGAACATCCCCGCCGAGAAAGCGTCCAACTTTGGGGCCTCAGCGCGCAGGTTGTTGGGTACGTTGCGGCCTGAACGTTCTTGGTTGATTCTGGTGTTGGTCTTTGCCGTGGTCAGTGTGGCCTTGTCCGTGATTGGGCCGAGACTACTGGGCGAAGGCACCAACCTGATCTTCGCCGGCGTCGTGTCCAAACAGCTGCCAGCAGGGGTTTCCAAAGCTGACGTCATCGCAGGACTCCGCGCCTCTGGTGATGACAGCAAGGCCGACATGCTGAGCGCCATGACCCTGACACCCGGCGTCGGAATCGACTTTGCTGCACTGTCTTCGGTGCTGCTGTGGGCGCTGGCGCTGTATGTCCTGGCCTCAGCATTTGGCTGGATGCAGGCGTACGTGCTCAACGGCGTCGTGCAGCGGACCGTCTACCGGCTCCGCCAAAGGATCGAAGCGAAAATCCACCGGCTGCCGTTGCGCTACTTCGACTCCATCCAGCGCGGTGAACTGCTGAGCCGGGTGACCAACGACGTAGACAACATCTCCCAAAGTCTCCAGCAATCCATCAGCCAGGTGGTCTCGTCCCTGCTGACAGTGCTGGGCGTGCTGGTGATGATGTTCCTGCTCTCTCCGCTCCTGGCCTTGATTGCACTGGTCACCATCCCGCTGACCCTGGGAACTACGCTGCTGATTGCCAAGCGCTCTCAGAAGCTCTTTGTGGCGCAGTGGAAGAACACCGGCGAACTCAACGGGCAGATCGAGGAAACGTACACCGGGCACGCCTTGGTGAAGGTGTTCGGGCGGCAGAACGAGGTTCAGGAGAAATTTCGGGCGAAGAACGGCGAGCTGTATCAGGCGAGCTTCGGTGCGCAGTTCGTGAGTGGCCTGATCATGCCGGCAATGACGTTCATCGGGAACCTGGTGTACGTGGGAATCGCCGTGGTGGGTGGCCTGCAGGTGGCCTCCGGTTCCATGCAGTTGGGCGACGTTCAAGCCTTCATCCAGTACTCGCGTCAGTTCACCATGCCGCTGGCCCAACTTGGGTCCATGGCGAACATGCTGCAATCCGGCGTCGCATCGGCAGAGCGGGTGTTCGATCTGCTGGATGAGGAAGAAGAGTCCGCTGAGCCCGCCCCAGTTCCGCAGTCCGGTCCTTCGCGGGGGCGTTTGGTGTTCGAGAACGTGTCCTTCGCGTATTCTCCCGACAAGCCGCTGATCACAAACCTCAGCTTGGTCGCCGAGCCGGGGCAGAGCATCGCCATCGTTGGGCCTACAGGTGCCGGCAAAACCACTCTGGTGAACCTGATGATGCGCTTCTACGAGCTGGACGCCGGGCGGATAACGCTCGACGGCGTGGACGTCGCCTCGATCCCGCGGCACGAGCTGCGCTCGCGGATGGGGATGGTCCTCCAGGACACCTGGCTGTTCGGAGGGACGATCCGCGACAACATTGCCTATGGACGGCCTGCTGCTTCCGAAGAGGAAATTTTGGAAGCGGCCCAGGCAACCTACGTGGACCGTTTTGTTCGCTCGCTGCCAGAGGGTTACGACACCCTGCTGGACGACGAAGGCGGCAACGTTTCCGCTGGCGAAAAGCAGCTGTTGACCATCGCCCGGGCCTTCTTGTCCCGGCCATCGGTGCTCATCCTGGACGAGGCCACCAGTTCAGTGGATACCCGAACCGAAGTATTGGTGCAGAAAGCCATGAATGCCCTGCGCTCGGACCGCACCAGCTTTGTGATCGCCCACAGGCTCTCCACCATCCGCGACGCGGACCTCATCCTGGTGATGGAGGCCGGGCAGATCGTGGAGCAGGGGACCCACTCGGAGCTGCTGGCCGCCGGTGGGGCGTACGCCCGGCTGTACGAGGCACAGTTCGCGGCGCCGGTGGCTGAGGTGTGAGGCTACTGTTTGCGGTGCCCGTGGCCCAGCTTGGGATGAGGGAAGGCCCGTCTGCCACCCGATGTGGTTGAGTTGGGCTAACTTCCACCCAAAGAAGGGCTACTTCCGTTCCGGATTACGGCAACCGCGACGGCCGCAGAACCTTCGCCTCCCCGGCCTTGGCGGGATCCATTGGCACAGGGCTTACCAGCACCGCATGCCCCCGATGCAGCAGACCGCCGGAGATCACCTGGCAACGCACGCCCCCGCGCCCGCGCATCGCTTTGTGGGCGCCGGGAGCCAGCATTTCGTCCATCCAGGCACATGGGTGTGCGGGGCGGCCGGCCTTGAGCCGCACCGTGTCTCCGCCGGACTCCAGCGTGAACTCATGGCCAAGCAGCGGAGCCAGCTCGACTCCGCGTAGAACCAGATTTCGACGGGTCAGGAGCGGATTGAAGGGCCCAGCCCCGAGTTCGGCTGCGATGGCTTCGAGAGCTTCCACGGCGAAGACCGTCACGGCTGCATCCATGTGTGCGGCCTTGCCGAAGAACCTGTCGCCAACAATCCCTTTCCCTGTGACCAGTTCGGCCTGGTCGGCGTCAGTAGTGGGCACGTCAGCGGCGCCTTCCCTTGCGCGGCCAAAGTAGGCGTGGGCCGGCGACACCAAAAGGTGCAGCACCTCGACGTCGTACCTGTACTCAGCGGTCATCCCTCAACGCTAACCCTCCACCGCGTGCATTGCCTCAGGATGTAAAGGGTGCTTTACTTCAAAGATGAGTAAAGCTTCCTTTACATCAAGGCGTGCGCCGGTACATCACTACGTCCTCGCAGTCATCCTCGGCGCCATCCTGACCATCGCCGTCTCCTTGTTGGTGGGGGTGTCAAACCCGGGCGACTTCTGGCTCGCAGCGGGGATTGGAGCCCTCTGTGCTGCCTATCCCGCGATGTCGCTAGGAGCCAGGGTTTTCGTTTCACGCCACACTGTCACCCGCGATCCGCATGGGGAGCAGAGCGTCGAGTTGCAATGGATGCGCCAGGCCGGGGCCGGAGCGTTTCTTGACGTGCTGGTGGCCACCATTGTGGTTGCGGCGGTGCTGGCTGTAGGCCGGATCGGCGTGGATGCGCTCCAGGTTCTGTTGGGACTCGTCGGGCTGAGCGCGCTGGATGCCGGGCTCCGCTACCTGGCCATCCGGCACCGTGCGCTGAAGTGAAGAACAACATCGCCGAGCGCCGGGCCGGGCGCCAATGGACGCAGGCTGACCTGGCTGCTGCGCTGGGCGTCTCCCGGCAGACGGTCATCTCCATCGAACGGGAAAAGTTTGATCCTTCGCTACCGCTGGCATTCCTCATCGCCCGGACCTTCGACTGCGCCATTGAGGACATCTTTACCGCAGATTGACGCACTGTGTCCTGCGCCGCAGCACTTTGAGTGCCGCCCGGATACTGTGGCACGGTGAACTTTGCGGAGGCTCCGGATGGCGCCGAACTTGCCTGGAGCGAGTCCGGCGACGGTGACCCGTTGCTGTTGATCGCCGGGCAGGCAACCGCCATGGACGGTTGGGGCCCGACGGCGGAGCTGCTGTCCCGGTATTACCGCGTGATCCGCTTCGATCACCGGGGGATAGGGAGGAGTGCCAAGGGTACCGCTGAGCGCTACACCACCAGACTGCTGGCCGAAGATGCTGCCACGGTACTCAACGCGGCCGATGCGGATTTAGCACACGTGTACGGCCACTCGATGGGCGGGCGTATTGGCCAATGGTTGGCCATCGATTACCCGCAAAAAGTCCGTACGCTGATCCTCGCAGCGACGAGTGGTGGCAGGTGGCCGGATGCCAGCGCCCAGCCGGATAAAGCTGCCATGGAGGCCCTGGTCAGCGGTGATATGTCACGTCTGGAAGAACTCTTCTTCGACCCCGCATGGGTCCGCGCCAATCCCGAAGCGACGAGCACGTTCTTCAATTCCCGGGCCTCAGCGTGGGCGAAAGCACGTCACTTCAAAGCCAGTCGCGACCATGACGCCTGGAGCGAATTGGGCTCCGTTCAAGCGCCCACGCTGATACTTCACGGCACGGAAGACAAGCTCACTCCGTTGCCAAATGCCCTGCTCCTTCGTCAGCACATCCCTCGCTCAGTGCTGGTGCGCGTACCCGGCGCGGGGCACGGTTTGCACCTGGACCATCCGGAGACAGTCGAGTGGATCCGGCAGTTCATCACCCGGAAAGCCCGCTAACCAGAGGGAACTCTCAAAACCTCGAGTGCGGCCTCTAAATAAGGGACCGGATCGGGATCTGATCCGGCGGCCCATTGCATCCATGCTTCGAAGGTTGTGGCAAGGTACGCGGCGCTCAAATAGCGTGCCGCCGGGGTGGAAAGGCCGCTCTCCACAAGGAAGGCCAAGGTCCTTTCGCGCTGTGGTGCCAGGGACTCGTAGCTCCGGCTGGTCAGTTCAGCATGCTCGGCGATCAACCGGAGCCGTCCGCGGGTCACGGACAGATCCGGAATGACAGCGACTCCAGCAGCCGCAGCCTCTCGGAGCACCGCCAGCACATCGCCGTCGGGCTTGCCACGCCTGTGGAACGAGCCGAAGGCGAGTGCTGACGCCTCGACCACGGGTTCGGTGCCGCCCCAGACGAGGTCCGCCTTGCTGGTGAAGTAGCGGTAGAGGCTCTTGCGGCCGATACCGGCGGCGCGGGCGATGTCTTCCATGGAGGTGTTTTCATACCCGTGCCCAGCGAACAGGTCCAAGGCGAGTCTGGCGACGGCGTCGGGGTCGATGGTGGCGGGGCGACCGCTTGCGCGCGGGGGCTTGGCATCTTCCGAAGTCATCCCTCCAGTATTCACTCTTACATAATGACACAGAGTGTCATAAGATGGGTGAATCACCCCGTAAACATCGGAAGGACATCATGGGCAGCGAAGCTTCATGGCAGGAGACCATCACGTCGGGCCGCTTTGCGGGCAAGACCATCATCGTCACGGGCGCGGCCTCAGGTATCGGCCAGGCCACCGCGTTGAGGATCGCCAGGGAAGGCGGCAAGGTCATTGCAGCCGATATCAGCAAGGAGCGTCTGGATGCCCTGGTTGAGGAGAATGGCGGCCTGGACCTGGTGCCAGTCGCAGGTGATATTTCCACTGAGGAAACCGTCGCTTCGGTCCTCGCCGCGGCAGGGGCTCGCGTGGACGGGTTGGCCAACGTTGCGGGCATTATGGACAACTTCGCTCCCATCCACGAGGTTGATGACGAACTGTGGGAGCGTGTCTTCCGCATCAACGTCACGTCCCTCATGCGCCTGACCCGTGCAGTGGTGCCGCCCATGCTGGAAGCCGGAACAGGATCGGTTGTGAACGTAGCGTCGGAGGCAGGCCTGCGTGGTTCCGCAGCCGGAGCCGCCTACACCGCTTCCAAACATGCGGTGGTGGGGCTTACCAAGAACTCGGCCGTGATGTACGGGCCCAAGGGTCTGCGCTTCAATGCTGTGGCTCCCGGCCCAACCATCACCAACATTGTGGCGAATTGGGGATCGCAGCTCGCTGCCGAACGCTTGGGGCCTCTCATGCAGGCGACTGTTCCCACGCCCGCCACTGCAGCGCAGTTGGCGGCCTCCATCACCTTCCTTCTCAGTGACGACGGCACCAACGTCAATGGCGCCATCCTGGCGTCCGACGGCGGCTGGTCGGCTCTATAGGGCTATCTCGCCAAGGTGCCGGACCAGCGCGTCCACGATGGGCAGTTGCCCCTTGACGAGCTTGGTCCGGGCCGTGGCTTCGTCGAACCAGCGGGCGTCATCGATTTCCGGGAAATCCTTGATGGTCCCTGAGCCCTTGGGCCATTCCATGGGAAAGGTGTTGCTGACAATCCTGGCGGGCTGAAAGTCTTTGGCTTCGGCGGCGAATGCGGTGATGAGTTTGCCTGAGGGTTGATTGAAAACGCCCAGTAATTCATAGTTGGCCGGCGGGGGTGGTGTCCCGATTTCTTCGGTGAATTCGCGTTTCGCCGCAGCCAACGCTTCTTCGTCCTCAGGGAATTCACCCTTGGGAATGGACCAGGCATGCTGGTCTTTCCTTGCCCAGAAGGGCCCGCCCATGTGCGCGATCCACAACTCCACTTGCCCGCCTGATGCTTGCCGGTAAAGGAGTATGCCTGCGCTGCGAATGGTGATGATGGCCTCCGGAAAGCGATGCTGCGCGTGGAGCGGGCGGACAGGTCAAGGTTACTCCTTCCTGAAGTGCCGTTATCCAATTGATGTTGAAAAGCCAATCTTGCTGGTTCATTTATCTTCCGGCGGATCACGTACTCGTCGATAATCGAGGAGTTGCACGTTCCTCAGGGGGTGGAACGTCACAGCGGCCTCCGGCAATTGCCGGAGGCGTTTCTGGGCGCATCAGCAGGAGGACACAGCTATGGCACTTTCAGTGAGGCTCCTTCCATATGGGGGAAGAAAAGTAATGGGTTTGGCCGTCATTATGGCGGTAGGTTTATCGATGTTCACGGGCATGAGCCCGTCAAGAGCCGCGGATACCACTCCGATGGCTGAGGATCCCGGGCCTGTGGGCAGCTTCGCCTGGAAGGGGTTCAACTGGCAAAAGCGCTTTTGGGGTGGGGCACCCATGTACAACGCCAGTTGGGACGCCAACAATGTGAGCAACCCTGACGCCAACGGGTACGTCAAGCTTTCCATCAGCAACCCAACGGGTTCATCTCCCAAGGGTGCAGAGTTCCAGTCCACGCGTGAAGGTTTCGGCTACGGCACGTACAGCACCACGGTGGAGAAGGACGTCAGCGCCCTTCAGAAGGAAGTGGTGTGGGGCTGCCTCTTCACGTATGACCCCGCAGCCGAACCGGGCTACACGGAGATCGATCTCTGCGAAGCGTCGGCTTGGGGCGGCGGCGCCGCGTACGGTGAAAACTGGCCGGTGACTCAAGGGCATGGCTATTGGTTCGATGCCACCTTGCCCCCTGGCCAGGGCAACAACACCGTGACGTTCGATGTCACCAACGCCCCGATTCTCACCCACAGGATGGTCTGGGAGCCGGGCAAGCTGACCTTTGAAACCTTCGCCGGAGAGGGCTACGGCGGAACACTGCTGAAGAAGACCGTTCTGCAAGGATCCACGGTGCCGCTGCCGGCCAATGAACAGATCCACTTCAACCTTTGGGTCACCGGTGGTGGCGGCGGAGATGCGGCACACGTTGCTCCTGAAACCGTCACGATTCGTGATTTCTCGTTTGTCCCAGGCATCCCGTTGACCGCTCCGACTCCTACGGTGTCCGGAACAGCTGCCGTCGGATCAACCCTGACGGCAAATCCGGGAACGTGGACCGCCGGAACTGCCTTGGGCTACCAGTGGTACAGGAATGGTGTGGCGATTTCCGGAGCTACCGGTTCCACCCGCGTTCTTGCCGCCGCCGATCAAGGCACCAAGCTGACTGTCAGGGTGACAGGAACCAAGGCCGGATACGCAACAACCACCAAGGAGTCGGCACCAACAGCCACTATTGTGGCGGGCACTCTGGTGGCGCCCGTTCCCACCATTACTGGAACCCTGACTGTAGGCTCCACATTGACCGCCAACGTGGGCACCTGGACGTCCGGAACCACCCTGACCTACCAGTGGTACCGGTCTGGAGTCGCAATTGCGGGAGCCACCGCCAAGTCCTACGTGCTGGTGAGTGCCGACCAAGCGGACACCATGAGCGTGAAGGTCACCGGCACCAAGGCCGGTTACACCACAGTGGCTAAAACCTCGGCGAGCACGGCGCCCGTAGCCTAAGCAGCGTTTTTCTGTGGCCGGTCCGTGCGGCCTCGTGGCCACGGAAACAACCAGCCCGCAGTTGTATCGCGCTGGGGGGAATTAGCGATACACCTGCGGGCTGGTTGGGCTTATGGGGAAGAAGCGGCTAGGCCTTCTTCTCTGCGCGGACCGGGACGATCCTCTTGATGGCGAGGCCCAAGGCCAGCATGGCGAATGCTGCCAGTGCGAACCAGAACAGGTCTCCGGCGCCGGTTGCGGCGAGTGTGCCTGAGCCCATCCCGGCTGCGGTGACTCCGGTAAGGGGAGCTACTGGGTTGTTGTACATGAGTCGTTTACCAAACTTTCTTGCGGTTGAGTGCTGCATCCAGGTAGGCCTTGGCGTGAACGGCCTGCAGGAAGATATCGATGACGGTTTCGTACATGGTTGCGGCCAGCAGCATGTACCTCCAGCCCCGGAACCGCAGTGTGACGATGCGTTCCAGGACGAAGATGGCGGTGACTGCGATCCAGAATGGCTGGAGGTTCAGCCCCATTCCGGTGGTCAAGGCGAAGATGATGGAACCGAAGTAGGCCAGGGTCACCAGGACACCGATCATGGAGAGAAACTGGCGTCCCCAGTACGGCCTGGTGATTTTGGTCCATCCGTACTGCACGCAGTTCTCCACGGCGCCGCGCTTCCAGCGGAGCCGCTGGGCCCACAGTTCACGCCACGTGGGCATGACCTCGGTGACAAGCGTGCAGTTTGAGGGTGAAGCAATGCGGTACCCGAGAGTCAGCAGAGCGAAGGAGAGCTCGTTGTCCTCGGTCAGGACTGAGGTGTCGTAGACACCGCCCTTGCCGTTGCCCGGAGGAAGGGTGCCTTCCAAGCGGGCTGCGACCACGTCCCGCAGCGTCTTGACCCGGAAGAGCGCGGCCGTTCCGGTTACCACCAAGCATTTGCCGTGGAGGCGCTTGACGTCGCGGGCGTAGCGGGCGTACTCGTTGCGCTGCAAGTGACCTACGAAGCCGCCGCCCGGACCGCCGCTGAACACTCCACCAACAGCACCGAGCAATTCGTCGGTCAGCAGGTTCTTGGTGGCGTTCTCGATGAAGTCCAACGCGAGTTGCGAGTCAGCATCCTGAACCAGGACCAAGTCCTCGGGGTCGGCATCAGGAAGGAGCTCGCTGAGGGCGAAGTTGAGGGCGCCGGCCTTCTTGTCCTTGTTACCAACAGTCCGGATGACCTCTGCGCCCTGGGCAAGCGCGAGGGCCTCGGTGTCGTCGGTGCAGTTGTCAGCCACCACAATGATGCGGTCCGGACGACGGGTCTGGTTGTTCAGGGAGACCAGCGTCTCTGTGATGCCCGCGGACTCGTTGTGTGCCGGCACCAGAACCGTGACAACTCCGCCGGCGGCACGGTGGGATCCGCGGGGTGCGGCAGCCGTGTCCGGTGCGTCCGTGTGGACTGTGGTTTCCGTGAGCATTGTGATCCCTCCGTTCGAGCGTTGAAGCGTTGACTCACTAAGAGTTCCAACGCCAACGCAAGAAATGCGCAGGCAAAGCGTCAAGGAAAACTCAAGGTTTGCTCAGGACTTCCCTTGAGGCGTCACGTTTCGGGCTCGAGGGCCACTAGTACCTAATACACGCAACCTGCGGATGCGCCTTAAACGCAAGAGGACGACGCCGGTAAGTACCGGCGTCGTCCTCTTGCGTTGAGTTTGAGCTGCTTAGCGGCTCAGGCTGACCGTGAAGGTTTTCGGTCCGCTGAGGGTCACAGCGATTCCGCAGTTTTCTGCGGCAGCGCGGTGTGAGAGGGACTGGATGGCGGCATCGATGGTGTGGTCGATGGCCGACTTGTCCCAGATTTTCAGCGTGATGGAGTCAGTATGTGTCGTCATTGTCAGTACTTTCACTCAGGCCGTTATCAGCCCCAAGCTTCTTCGCAGGGGCCGCATCCTCGTCGGTGAGGATTGCTGATTCAGCTTGTATGGGAAACGAATTCCCTCATTCATGGTTCATGCTGCCCACTGCGATTGACAAGCGAATCCGGCCAAGTGTGACCGATTACACGTTCCTCATTACTCCGTGTAACCCGTGCTGACGCTGAGCTCCCGCCAACGGTTCACCTCGGCCCGTTGGGCTTCTTCCACGGCGTCGAAAGCCTTGGCTGCGTCTTCGCCAAGCAGCAGGAAACCGGGAGTTTCCGGTGCTTCGACGGCGGTCATGATCGCGGCCGCTGCCTTGGCCGGATCGCCCTGTTGAGTGCCGTGGACGGTGTCGAGCTCCTTGCGGCGCTTGCCTGCGGTATCGGCGTAATCGGCGATCGCCTCGGCTGACTGGGTGAGCGAACGTCCCGCGAAGTCGGTCCGGAAACCGCCTGGCTCCACCACGGTCACGGAGATGCCCAGTGGCTTCAGTTCCTTGTGCAGGGAACCGGACAGTCCCTCCAGCGCGGCCTTGGTAGCGGAGTAGTAGCCGGAACCGGGAGGCGAGATGCGGGCGCCGATGGAGGAGATGTTCACGATTGCGCCGGATCGCTGCGAACGCATCCCCGGAAGGACGGCTTTAATCATGGCGACGGGACCAAAGACGTTGGTGTCGAACAGCGTGCGGACATCGGCGTCGTCGCCCTCTTCAATCGCCGCGCGGTAACCATAGCCCGCGTTGTTGACCAGGACGTCTACGGAGCCGAAGCGTTCCTGGGCCTGCTGTACCGCTGCGTCAACCTGCGACTGCTTGGTGACGTCGAGCGCAACGGCGAGTGCCGTCGTCGGGAATTGCGCGGTGAGCTCCTGGAGAGTTGAGGCGTCGCGGGCGGTGATGACGGCGTTATCGCCACGTGCGAGAACGGCCTGCGCCAGTGCGCGGCCAAGTCCGGTGGAGCAGCCTGTGATGAGCCAGGTAGTCATGATGTTCCTTTCATGGGTGGTCCATTCCATTGGAACGCTACTCCCGGGGCCGCGGGAGTGCATGGTCTTCCGGGTACTCCCAGTGCCTCCCTGTTCGGCGGGCGGCGACCTACGCTTGGGTGCATGGACAACCGAAGTGAGATCCGTGAATTCCTGTCGACGCGCAGGGCACGGATCAGCCCCGACCAAGCGGGGTTGCCGGCGTATGGCGGGAATCGTCGTGTCCCGGGGCTGCGGCGCGAAGAGGTAGCGCTGTTGAGCGGCATGAGCATTGACTATTACATCCGGCTGGAACGCGGGAATCTCAGTGGGGTGTCCGAGGGTGTCCTGGAGTCGTTGTCGCGGGCCTTGCAACTTGACGACGCCGAGCATGCCCACCTGTTCGACCTCGCCCGGGCTGCCGGCTCACCCAAGGCCCCGCGCCGGAAGCCCGTTGAGCAGCAGGTGCGGCCCACTGTCCAGCGGATTCTGGATGCCATGACCGATGTCCCGGCGTATGTGCGCAACGGGCGTCGCGACATCTTGGCGGCCAACAAACTGGGGCATGCGCTGTACTCCGAGCTGTTTGCGGATCCCGGACGTCCGGTGAACGTGGCGCGTTTTGTGTTTCTCAGCCCGAAGGCCCGCGCGTTCTTCATCGACTGGGAGGGCGCAGCGAATGACCTGGTGGCAGTCCTGCGCACGGAAGCCGGCCGCAATCCCTACGACCGCGCCCTGACGGACCTGGTAGGCGAACTGTCCATGCGCAGCGAAGAATTCCGGACGCGGTGGGCAGCACACAATGTCCGCTACCACCGGACAGGCCTCAAACGTATCCATCACCCCGTGGTGGGGGATCTCGAATTGTCTTTCGAAGCCATGGACCTTCCGGCTGATCCCGGGCTGTCCTTGATTGTTTACAGCACAGAGCCCGGCTCGGCGGCGGAGGAGTCACTCAAGTTGCTGGCGAGTTGGTCCGCGAGCGACGGCGATCCAGCGTCAGCGCCTCAGGCGGCCGACGGCAAGTCCAGCGTGTAGACCACCAGCTGCACCTTCGGCGCAGGGCGTTCCTTCTCGCGTTCGGGCCGGCGGACGTAGCCCAGGCGGCGGTAGAGACGCTGGGATGGTTCATTGTCGACGGCGGTGTCCAGGACCACGCGCCCGGCACCTTGGGCTGCGGCAAGGCGGGCGGATTCGTCAAGGAGCTTCTGGCCAAGACCCGTCCGCCGCGCCTCGGGGAGCACTGCCAGCAGCCTGAGCTCTACTTCGCCGTCCTGTGCCTGACGGCTGAGGTGTGAACCAAAGGGCAGGAGGCTGGCGGTGCCCACCAAGCGTCCGGTTTCCACGTCTTCGGCAACCAGCAGCACGCCTTCGCGGGCCCGTGCCGCGGCATCCAGCAAGAGTTCAAGACGCTGTTCGTCGGGCTGGCGTGCCCCGGGTAGATGATGGCCGAACCCGTCGTACGTCAGCCGCCCCACGGCGTCGTACTCTTCGGGGCGGGCGCGGCGAATCACGTGGGTGCCGGTGGCAACGGTTGGTGTGGTGGTCATGACTGTCCTTTCGGCTCCGGATCGAGTCCGAGGTGTGATTTCAGGGTGGTGCCCGCGTACTCGGTGCGCGCAAGGCCGCGTTCCTGGAGCAGGGGGATGACGCCGGTGGCGAAGCGCTCCAGGTCCTGGGGGAGGAGGGAGAACATGAGGTTGAAGCCGTCGGCGGCGCCTTCGGCGTGCCAGCGTGCCAGGGAGTCGGCCACATGGTGCGGGGTCCCGATGAAGTCGTGGTTCCTTTTGTCACCCGTAAGGATCGAGTAGAGATCCTTGAGCGTGACCTCGTCCTCGCGACCCCTGATCTGTTCCCCGGCGGAGCGGAAGTCGGTCCTGGGCTGCGTGATGGTGGGAATGCCGGACTGGGCAACCGTGGCGTCAGCACCGAGCCCGGTGAAATCCAGCTGGCCTGCGAAGTATTCCTGCAGGAAATCCAGCACCTGCTGATCGGTGATGAGGCTGTCCAACTCCCGGATGCGGTCCAGGGCTTCTTCCCGGGTGTCCGCGACCACGGGCGAGATGGCCTGGTAGACGTAGATTTCGTCAGGGTTCCGGCCGAACGCCTTCGCCTGAGCCCGGACGGACTCCCGGTACTGCCGAGCCTGCGGAATGTCCGGGTGGCTTGCGAAGAGAGCGTTGGCGAACCGCGCGCCCAGCTTCTGGCCGGGGACGGACGTGCCTGCCTGGGCCAACAAAGGGGAGTGCTGCGGGGAAGGCCCTATGTTCAGCGGCCCGGCCACTTTGAAGAACTCGCCCTGGTAGTCCAGCCGGCTGAGTTTGCGGCGGTCAAAGAATCGTCCCTGCGCTTTGTTGTAGAGGAAGGCGTCCGGGTCCCAGGAATTCCAGAGCCCTTGGGTGACCTCCACGAATTCTTCAGCGCGGCGGTAACGGAGGCTGTGGTCGAAGTGATCATCGGCGCTGAAGTTGCCGGCAGTGCTGTTGGTGAGGTCCCGTGTGGTCACGATGTTCCAGCCAACACGCCCGCCGCTGATGTGGTCCGCAGTGAGGGCCGCGCGGGCAAAGTTGAACGGCTCGTCATAGGACGTGGAGGACGTGGCGATGAGGCCGATCCTGCTGGTGACTGCGCCGAGGGCCGTGACCAGGCCGATGGGGTCGAATCTGTTAAGAATGCCCGGATTGGACGTCTCATCGATCGCGAGGGAGTCGCCCAGGAAGATCGCATCGAACTTGGCTTCTTCGGCAGTTTTGGCGAGCTGCACCTGGTGGGCGAAGTCGATGCTCGCCTGAGGGAACGCTGTCTCGTGGCGCCATGAAGCCAGGTGGATGCCTGTGCCCACGAGGTAGGCGAAGAAATGGATCTGCTGGCGTTCACGGATGAGTGTCTGGTTCATGGGCCTGTTTCGGTGCTGTTTTTCCGGGGGAGTGTGGGGCGGCGGCGCTCTGCGGCGCAGGACCGCCGCCCACAGGTGCTACTTGGACTTCTTGATGGCTGCCTCTTCGGCGGTAAGGACTTCCTGCAGCTTGGCAGCGGTCCAGTCAGCCTTGAACTGCAGGTTGCCGTCGTTGAGCTTGGTCACCGAGGCTTCCACCTCAGGGGTGTGATAGGCGTCCACGATCTTCTTCCAGGTGGGATCGTCCTTGCGGTCTGCCTTCACTACGAAGCCGTTGATGTACGGCGCCAGGGACTCCGAGTTCAGGTCTTCCTTGAAGATGATCTTCTCGTCGCCCAAGCCGCCCTTCTGGGCCTGCGTGTTGTTCACGACGGCGGCATCCGTGGTGCCCTTGAGTGCGTTCACCGTCTGGTTGCTGTCCACCGGCACAACCTTGATCTTGCTGGAGGTGATCTCAGCCGGGGTGGACAGCGAGTTGCCGCCGTCCTTGAGCTGCAGCAAGCCGGCGGTCTGCAGGTTCAACAGTGCACGGGCCTGGTTGGTGGGGTTGTTGGGGATGGCAACCTCGGCGTCGGCGGGCAGCTCCTCCACGGACTTGAACTTCTCCGAGTACAGCGCCAGCGGGTAAACGGCCGTGGCGCCCACCGGAACCAGAGTGCCGTTGCTGTTGACGTTGAACTGGGACAGGTACTTCAGGTGCTGGAACAGGTTGATGTCCACCTGTCCCTGCTGGGTTGCCGTGTTGATCTGCGCGCCATCGGTGAAGTTCTTCACCTCAAGATCGATGCCCTGGTCCTTCAGCTTGTTCTTCAGCAGCGTCCAGTGCTCCTCAGCGCCGTCGTCCACACCGATGACCACCTTGGTGTTCGCGGAGGTTGACGAACCACTCGAAGCACCCCCGCATGCCGAGAGCGATAGGGCGGCGATCAGGCCGACGGCGGCAACTAACAAGCGGTTCTTCATGACGCTTCTCCGTACAAAGGGTATTGATGCGAATGGAAGGTGCGGGGTGTTCCCCCTGCCTCACGCTAGGCAGTTGCCATGGTGGGAATCGAACGCCTTCGCAACACTCCGACGCGCACCGTCAAGGAACGAAACCGCAGGTCACAGGGGGTCATTGGGTTCGATTGGGCGGCAGACGCGCTGCTGGAATGGGCATTCAAACAACCCCGAAGGAGGCTCCGGTGAGCGCGATCGTTTCCCTGCGCGGAGTCAGCAAGCTGTTCCCGGTCCAAGGAAGCAAGCGCAGCCAACGCACCGAACCAGTGCGTGCCATTGACGACGTCACCTTGGACATTGAAGAGGGCACGGTGGTGGGCATCGTGGGATATTCCGGTGCCGGAAAATCCACGCTGGTCCGCCTGCTGAACGGACTGGAACGTCCCAGCGAGGGCCAGGTTTTCGTCAAGGGCCAGGACATCTCCTCGCTCCCCGAAGGCCAGTTGCGCAAAGTCCGCTCAGGCATCGGCATGATCTTCCAACAATTCAATCTGCTGAAGTCCCGCACCGTGTTCGGAAACGTCGCGTATCCGTTGAAGGTGGCCGGCTGGCCCAAGGAAAAGATCAAGCCGCGCGTGGACGAACTCCTGGAGTTTGTGGGCATCGCGGACAAGGCCGGCTCCTACCCCCGCCGGCTCTCCGGCGGACAGCAGCAACGCGTGGGCATTGCCCGTGCTCTGGCAAACGCCCCGGACATCCTGCTCGCTGACGAAGCAACCAGCGCCTTGGACCCCGAAACCACCCGCGACGTCCTCCGCTTGCTCCGGCGCATTAATAAGGAACTCGGCACCACCGTTGTGGTGATCACCCACGAGATGCACGTTGTCCGGGAAATCTGCGACACCGTGGTAATGATGGAATCCGGCCGGGTAGTGGAAGCCGGACCCACCTACTCCGTGTTCGCCGATCCCCAGAGCGCCTCCACCCAACGCTTCGTCTCAACCGCCGTGCACGGCACACCGGAATCGGACACCGTCAGCCGCCTCGCCGCGGCACACCCGGGCCAGCTTGTCTCCATCGGCATCTCCGAGGCATCGCCCACACCACTGGTTGCGGCCACGTTCGAGCGCCACGGCGTGGGCTCCAGTGTGGTGTTCGGGGGCGTCACCGAGATCCAGAACAAGATTCTGGGCACACTCACCTACGAGCTCACAGGCAGCGACGCCGCGATTGACGCCGCGCTCACCGAGCTAGGTGACGTCACCGCCGTCGAACGTCAAACGGCCTCCGCCGATAGTGCCGTTCCGCACCTTCCCGTCCCCGCGAACGCCGGAGAATAGCCATGACCGACTGGACAACACTCCTGCCCGTCCTGGGCGAATCCTTCCAACAGACCATCTACATGGTGGTCATCACCGTCCTGCTCAGCGGCATCGCCGGACTGGCGTTGGGCGTCACGCTCTACGCCACCAGGCCCGGAAACCTGTTTGCCAACAAAGCCGTGTTCTCGTTCCTGAACTTCCTGGTGAACATCATCCGGCCCATCCCGTTCATCATCTTCATCACGGCCATTGCGCCGCTGACCTTGATCATCATGGGCACCACTATTGGCACGACGGCGGCGATCCTGCCCATGGCACTCATGGCCGGTGTGGTGATTGGCCGGGTGGTGGAGCAGAACCTGGTGGCGTCCGACCCCGGTGTGGTGGAAGCCGCCAGGGCCATGGGCGACAGCCGGCTGCACATCCTGTGGGCCGTGGTGATTCCCGAGTCGCTCGCGCCGCTGATCCTTGGCTACACGTTCATGATCATCGCGATTGTGGACATGTCTGCCATGGCCGGCTACATCGGCGGCGGTGGGCTGGGCAACTTCGCCATCATGTACGGCTACCAGCAGTTCAACTGGGAAGTCACCCTGGTGACAGTCCTGATCATCATCGTCATGGTCCAGGCCGCGCAGTTGCTGGGTAACTTCCTGGCCCAGCGCATCCTTCGCCGCTAACTTTCAGGAGCCACAACATGCCTATCGAATTCCTCGGCATGGGTGCCGGCAACGACTCCACCGAGACGTCGCCTGCCACCACGCCCTTCTTCGACCCTCAATACGCGGCCCGCATCGCCAGGATCCACGAGGACAACAACTGGGACCACGTACTTTTTGCGTACAACTCCACCACGCAGGACCCCTCAGTCCATGCGGCATGGGTCGCTGCGAACACGGAGCGAATCCAGCTGCGCTTGGCGCATCGGCCCAACGTTTCACACCCGACGTTCGCCGCCCGCTCCTTCCTGACGCTGGACCACATCGCGCAAGGCCGGCTGACCGTGCACTTCATCACCGGTGGAAGCCAAGCGGACCAGGCCCGCGAGGGCGATTTCCTTGCCAAGGATGCGCGGTACGGCCGGACGCAGGAATACATGCAGATTGTGCGGAGGGCGTGGTCCGGGGATTCGTTCAGTTGGGACAGTGAGCACTATCGCTTTGAGGACTTTGCCTCTGGTCTGGGGCCCTTTGCCGGGAAACGGCCGGGTATCTCGTTTGGTGGTTCCTCGGAGGCCGCGTGGTCTGTGGGCGCCGCTGAAGCTGACATCTATGCCCTCTTCGGCGAGCCGTTGGCCGACGCAGCTTCGCAACAAGAGCAGATCCTTGCGCGGGCCGCTGCTTTGGGCAGGGTTGAACCGTTGCGCTGGCAGATCGCCTTCCGGCCGATCGTCGCGGCAACCGATGAGCTGGCGTGGGAGAAAGCGCACGCCGTTCTTGGGACATTCGAGGCGCGCCGATCCGCCGGCGAGGTGATTGACCCTGTGCGCCACTACAACCAGAAGCCAGAAGCTGCCGGCACCCAGCGATTGCTCGCTGCTGCGGAACGCGGCGACCTCCACGACCGCGCCCTCTGGACGGCCCTCGCCAAAGCGGCGGGTGGCGGAGGAGGAAGTGCGACGGCATTGGTTGGCAGCTACGACATCGTCACCCAGGCGATCCTGGACTACCACGAGCTCGGATTCGAGATCTTCGGGCTCCGCGGTTACGACTTCGTCCCGGACGCACTCGAGTTTGGCCAGCACGTCATCCCGCAGTTGAAGCAGGAAGTGGCGCGCCGGGAGCAGGGCCGGAGTGCCGGGGAACTCCGGGCGGACCAAGCCGCTGCCCGGGCGCGAGTGCTGGCCGCCGCTTCCTGACGCTCTCTCACCTTTGGTGTGTTTTTGGGTGATGCTCTCTCACCTTTGGTGTGTTTTTGGGTGATGCTCTCTCACCTTTGGTGTGTTTTTGGGTGATGCTCTCTCACC
>NZ_FNYI01000005.1:394826-489379 GCF_900108925.1 Arthrobacter sp. yr096
TTGGTGTGTTTTTGGGTGATGCTCTCTCACCTTTGGTGTGTTTTTGGGTGATGCTCTCTCACCTTTGGTGTGTTTTTGGGTGATGCTCTCTCACCCCGGCATCTCAACCCGACCATTTGGTCGTTTGGTGAGAGAGGGTTTGGGTTTTGGGGGTGTTTGGTGAGAGAGGGTTTGGGTTTTGGGGGGTGTTTGGTGAGAGAGGGTTTGGGTTTGGGGGTGTTTGGTGAGAGAGGGTTACGGGATGGTGGCGGCGATTCGGCCGTCCACCAGGACCGCGACCACGTCCAGCTCGCCCACGCGCCTTCCGTCAGCTGTTTCCGACAACCCTAGCCCCGCGGACTGTGATGTCCTTTCCCCAACCGGCAGGCCCGCGGCCACCGTCCGGTAAGGAATACCCGCCGCAACTGCCAGCGAGGCAGGATCAACGGCTTCCAACGAACGCAGGGTTACCACTCCCACCACCTCGCGCGGGTGGACGGTGCCAAAGGTCTCTCCCCGGTCCAGGACCAGAAACACGGGTTCGTCCGGTGCCACGTCCCGGGAGTGAAGTTCGACGACGGCCTCCGCCGCTGTCAGGTCGCTCGCCAAAAGCTGCACTCCGGCAGGCGCACTGGTGAGCAACGAACGGACGGTTCCTTCCGGCGTCGTGGGTTCCAGGAAGCCGAGCGAGGTGAGCCAGTGGTCGTCGAAATAGGTGGACAGGTAGTTCCGGCCTGAGTCCGGCAGGATCACCACGATGGTGCGTTCCTCATCCAAGGTTTCGGCGAGGTTCAATGCGGCCGCCAGGGCCGTCCCGCCGGTGGCGCCGATGAGGAGCCCTTCCTCGCGGGCGGCACGGCGGGCGGTGAAGATGGCATCGCGATCGCTGACGCTGATGAACTTGTCCACCAACGCGGTGTCGAACGCCTCGGGCCAGATGTCCTCCGTCGACGCCGGGTGCAGGGGGTGGCCAGCGCCCTCTGTGTATTTGAGCGAACCGTTGCCCCCTCCGTAGCGGGAATGCTCGGGGTCAGCGGCGATGACCTGCACCCGTCCGTCGCTTGCCTGCTTCAAGTACCGGCCGGTTCCGCTGATGGTTCCGCCGGTTCCGACGCTGGCCACAAAGTGGGTAACCGACCCCGCGGTGTCGGCCCAGATCTCAGGCCCGGTGCTCTCCAGGTGGGCTTGCGGGTTGGCTGGGTTGTCGTACTGCAGCGCGAGCCAGGCACCGGGAGTAGAGGCCGCGAAGGCCGCGGCCTGGTTGGCCAGATGGCCGGGATCGGACCGCGGAACAAAATCGGCCACCAGGTGGACCTCGGCTCCGAAAGCGCGCAGGAGGCGGATCTTTTCAGCAGCCGTGGCCGCCGGAGCGAAGATCACCGAGCGATACCCCAATTGCGCGGCCACCAAACTCAGCCCGATGCCGGTGTTACCGCTGGTCCCTTCCACTACTGTTCCGCCAGGCTCCAACAAACCGGCCCGTTCCGCGGCCCGGATCATGGAAAGTGCGGCCCGGTCCTTCACGCTCCCGCCGATGTTCTGGAACTCGAGCTTCGCGTAGATGCGGGGCCGGACACCTTCGCCCAGCCGCTTCAGCCGAAGCAGGGGAGTGCCGCCGATTGCGTCCAGAATTGATTCATACACGGTCATCCGGCCCACGCTAGGACGCGGACATCGCCCCACAAAAAAGCGTTTCCCGCGGCGTCGCTCCGTGACTGCAGCGTGGTCGAACACGAACCAAAGAGTCATAAACAAGTCACCGGCGGTAACCCGGATTAACGCCCCTTAACCGGGTGTCGCGCGATGCCCGGCCCCCGGGACAATCCGCCTAGAGTCCACAAGCATGGGCCACAGACATCACGCTAAACGATCCGCCCTCTGGCTTTGCCTGGGCGCCGGATTCATCACGCTGCTGGACCAGTCGATGTTCGTGCTGGCGGTTCCTGCGATGTCGGTCTCCCTGCACGCAGATTCCGGGTCCGTGCAGTGGATCCTGGCGAGCTACTCGCTGGCGTTCGGCGTCGCGTTGGTTCCTGCCGGCAGGCTGGGCGACATCGTGGGCCGGCGCACGCTCTTTATCGGTGGTATCGCAGTCTTCGGGGCATCCAGCCTGGTGGGTGGCCTGGCCACCGACCCGTCGCTGGTCATCATCGCCAGGCTCCTGCAAGGACTCGGCGCGGGCACCCTGAACCCACAGGTTCTTGGCCTCCTGCAGGACATCTACAAGGGACACGACCGCGCGAAGGCCTTGGGCGCCTACGCCGCTGCCGGTGGTTCCGCCGCAGTATGCGGACCGCTGATCGGCGGACTCGTCCTCTCACTGGGCGACCCCGCGATCGGATGGCGGATCCTGTTCCTGGCGAACGTTCCCTTGGTGCTGATCCTGGTGCCACTCGCCTTCCGGCTCCTCCCGCGGCCGGCAGGCAAACACCCCGGAAACGCCAAGCCGTCCATCGACATCCTGGGCGCGCTGCTGCTAGGCGGAGTGGTGGTGGCATCACTCATTCCCACCATCTACGGCGCGGGCACCATTGCGGTGACGTCGCTGGCAGTCGGCGCCGGTGCGCTCCTCGCCTTCGCCGGCTGGGAGATCCTGTATCACCGGCGTGGCCGAACCCCGTTGCTCAGTGCCTCGCTGGCGAAATCCAAGGGTTATGCACTGGGCACAGTGGTGGCGCTCTGCCAATTTGGCGTCGGTGCCGGAATGGCGGCCGTGACCGCCTTCTATTTCCTCTCCGGAACCGGGATGGCTCCCTTGGCTGCCGCGGCGATCCTCGCGCCGCAAGCAGCGGGCATGCTGTTGGCGTCCAGTTTCAGTTGGCGTTTCGTGGCCCGGTATGGGCGGGCCGGGATCGTGTACGCGCTTCTCGGCAGTCTGGCTTGCCTGATTGCCAAGGACCTTTTTGTGCAGGGGCTCGACGGCGGAACAGCGGCTCTTGCGGTGGCCGCCGTCGGGCTTCTCCAAGGTGTGTCAACCGGCTTGGTGGTCGCGCCGAACCAGACACTCACCCTGGCCCATGCTCCCGTGGGCGCCGCCGGAGTGGCGGCAGGTTTCTACCAACTCAGCCAGCGGTTCGCTGCGGCGCTGTGCTCCGCCGCGGCAGCAGGAATGTTCCTTCAAGCGCATGGCGCCGCCACCGGCCAAGCGTCCAAGGATGCCTTCCACCTAGGCATCGTCATGTGCTGCATTTTGCTGGGCGTCGCCTTGCTGGCCGGCGGACTCGACTGGTTGCGCGAGGCGCGGGACCGCACAAAGACAAGTGCCGTCGTCGTGACTTCCGGAAGGGAAGCCGCGACGACGGCGGTGGTGCTGACGCCGGAAGGCCCGACGGCGGCAGGTAGTCAGCGCTCGGAAGTCACCGATTCGGTGGACGCCTGAGCCGTTGCGACGGGCGGGGCCGCTTCGACGGGCGGTGCTGCCGGCCCGGTGGTGGGGACGCCGGCGTCGCGGAGGGCCGGGAAGCCCCCGTCCACGTGGACAGCGTTGGCGTAGCCGAGGACCTGGAGCTTCTGCGCGACGGGGCGTGAGCCGTTCACGGACCCGCAGAACACCACGATCTTCTGGTCCGTGCCGGTGACCTGAGCCAGACGGTGGGAGGATTCGGGGCTGAAGTCCTCCTCCACATGCTCGCGGTTGACCACTACGGCACCGGGGACGGCTCCCGTGCTGGCGCGGCCGCCCTCGCTGCGGACGTCGATCAGCAGGGCGCCTTCTTCGATGAGCTTGGCGGCTTCCTCGGCGGTGATCAGCTGGGTGTCCTGGACCGGTTCCTGAACTGTGGTTTCGATGGACATAGTGCTCCCTTAGATAGGTGGTGGTTGGAAAATCGGAAAAGCTAGAGCCCCCATACCTCGGCCAGCAGTTGGTAAGAGTTCTGCCGGTCGGCGGGGTCATGGGCAATGGTGGTGATGAGCAGTTCCTGGGCACCCGTGGCCCGCTGCAAAGTGCGGAGTCCTTCGCTGACCTGGTGGGGGTCGCCCACGAACCGGGTGTCAAGGCGATCCTTGATGAGGTCCCGGGCTTCGGCGGCCAAGGAAAGCTCCAGCGCATCCTCCGGTGACGGGTACGGGATGGCACCCTGGCCGCTGCGGATCCCGTGAACCCACTGGCCGTAGCCGCGGGCCAAGCGCTGGGCCTGGCGTTCGTCCGGGGCTACCAACACGTCCGCTGAGACGATCACATGCGGTTCCCGCAAGGCCGCGGAGGGTACGAAGTGCGCCCTGTACTCGGCAATGGAATCCAGCACGCCCGCCGGTGCCACGTGATAGTTCGCCCCGAAGGGGAGGCCCAACTTGCCAGCCAAACGGGCGCTGGGTCCGGCTGTTGAGCCGTGGACCCAAAACTGGGGCGCCTGGCCGAGGGCGGGTGTAGCCGTGACTTGCTCACCATGTTTGGTCCTGTATTCGCCGGTGAAAAATCCGATGATGTCCTGGATGTCGTTCTCGAAGTTGTCCGTGTCGCCGGGGAAGCGGCCCAGCAGTTCACCCTGCAGCCGAAACTTCCTGGGCAGGACTGCGCCGAAGATGGGGCGCGGCGCAGGAATCAGCAAGCCATCCACCATGCGATCGGTGGGCCCGGAAGAGTCAGCGGGTACCACCCCGGGAGCCGGTTCGCCGGGCGACTTGGGCGGGCCGGAGCGGCCAAAGCCCAAGTCCACACGGTCCGGGAATACCGCAGCGAGCGTTCCGATGCTCTCCGCAATCTGGAGGGGCCGGTAGTTCCCCAACAGGGTGGCCGCAGTTCCCACCCTGATGGTCTTGGTGGCGGAGGCAACCAACCCGGCCAGAATGTGCGGGGCTGACCCGGCAACGCCGGTGTTGAGGTGGTGCTCGGCCAGCCAATACCGCGAGTAGCCGGAAGCCTCGGCAGCGGCGGCAAGGGCAAGGGTGCTCCGCAGGGCATCGCCGGGAGTCTGGCCGGCGGACACCGGGCTCAGGTCAAGAACGGACAGGGGAGTAGCTGGAGGCTTCGGCATGGCACGACACTACGGAGCCCCGTGCAGAGCCCAAAGCCGATTCGTCACCCCGCTCAACCGGACTAAATCCAACGAAATCCGGCGAAACGGGCCGTCACAACCGACCCTTCAGAAGCCCGAAAATGACGATTCCAGCAGCCCTTTGACGTGGTATTTCCCGCCTTGACGCCGCAAGTCCAGCGGTTTGTACATTCCTTGGACAGCCTCCTAGATTCAAGTTCAGGTCAAGAGTCAGCACGCCAAGGACCGGCTCGTGCTGCGGCAACCCTCAGGCATTACGTGGCGGGGTGCTCCGGAAACAGACCAGGCCGCATCTGCGGCAAGTGAATGTCGTCCCAGCCGCTGTGCGGCCTCTGAAAGAGAGAAACATGCCTTCCACACCTGTACCCGAATTCCGCTCCCGCGTCATCGCAGTGGAGCTCGACGGCGATGGCGCCCACCCCGCGTCCTGGCGCAAGGCCCACCATGATCCGCAGGCACTGTTGGGGGGCCAGCGGATCCGTGAAACCGTCCAGGCAGCGGACATCGCCGGCTTCCATGTAGCAACGTTCAAGGACACCCGCGTGGTGGATCCTGGAAGCACCGGGATTGCGGGCCGAATCGACGCGATCCAGCGCGCGGCCTTTGCAGCACCGATCACCCGGTCCATTGGGCTTGTGCCAGAGGCGGGAACGATCTTCACTGAGCCATTCCATGTGGCCACGCAGTTGGCCAGCCTGGACTACTCCTCCTTGGGGAGGGCGGGTTGGCTGGTTAGCGCGGAGAACCGGGAGAAGGAAGCCCGCTCCGTGGGGCGCACGCAGTTGCCGGAAGGCGAGGCCGTCAGCGAAGCCGCAGATGTGGTGCAAGCCAGCCGCCGGCTCTGGGACTCCTGGGAAGACGACGCCGTGATCCGTGACGTTGCCACGGGGCGGTATGTGGATCGGGACAAGCTGCACTATGCCGACTTTGACGGTGAGCGCTTCTCCGTCAAGGGCCCATCCATCATTCCGCGCCCACTCCAAGGGCAGCTCGTGGTGTTCGCGCCCGCTGAGCTGATCCCCGCCGTCGAGGCTGATGTTGCCCTGGTCTCCGCAGACACCACGGACGCCCTACCGCAAGCTGCCCAAGCAGCTGCCGCTGCCGGTGCGCCGAGGACCCTGGTGGAACTGGACGTCATCCTCGATTCCCGTGGACAGACTGCGGAGGACCGTCTGGCCGAGCTGGACTCGTATGAAGAGTGGACGGGCGGGGCTCGCTATGTGGGCAGCGCCGAAGGGCTGGTGGAACTGCTCACCACGCTGTTCGCAGCGGCCGACGGCGTCCGCCTCAAGCCAGCGGTACTGGATGTGGACCTTCCCGAATTGGCCAACAAGGTGCTCCCCGAACTGCACCGAAGCGGGTTGGTGGTGCCGCCGCTTCCGGGCGCCACCCTCCGTGAAACCTTCGGCCTTCCCCGTCCCGCCAACCGCTTTGCCGCGGCCTGACGCCGGCTGACCAACGCCCGCCGCCAAGAGCCCACTCACAGAGCCAGATTCAGAGAGCAGAACCATGACCAACCATCACCGCATCGCAGGCAACGGCCAGATCCAGTTCGGCGTGTTCTTCCAAGGCGTCAACCACACCACCGTGTGGAAGGACGCGCAGAGCGGCTCGCAAACCGACTTCGAGTCATTCCGCCGGGTGGCCCAGACAGCTGAACGGGGACTCTTCTCCGCCTTCTTCCTCGGAGAAGGACTCCGCCTCCGGGAACACCTCGGAAAGATCCACGATCTGGATGTTGTGGGCCGTCCCGACGCGCAGACCGCCCTCGCCGCGCTCGCAGCCATCACCACAAATATCGGGTTGGTTGCCACGCAGAACACTACGTACAACGATCCCGCGGACCTTGCCCACCGCTTGGCCAGCCTGGACCTGCTGTCCGGCGGCCGTGCGGCATGGAACATCGTCACCACGGACAACGCATGGACCGGTGCCAACTTCAGGCGCGGCGGGTTCCTCAAGCACGAGGACCGTTACGTCCGGGCCGAGGCGTTTGTTCAGACGGCCAAGGCCATTTGGGATTCCTGGGCTGACGGCGCAATCGCCGGGTCCCGGAATGATCCACGCTGGCTCCGCGAGGACGCCATCGCCACGGTCAAACGCCAGGATAAGAGTTTCGACGTCGAAATCACCGGCAGGCTGCCGCGCTCCAGCCAGCAGCACCCTGTCCTGTTCCAGGCCGGGGACTCGCCGGACGGCCGCGATTTCGCCGTGCGGAACGCCGACGTGATCTTCTCGGCACACCCGGAACTGGAGGACGCCAAGAAGTTCCGCGACGACATCGTGGCCCGCACCCTCAAGGTCGGACGCCCGGCAGATGATGTGAAGATCTTCCCCGGCCAGGAGTTCATCCTCGGTGCCACCGCGGCAGAGGCCGAGGAAAAGCACCAGTGGGTCCGCTCGCTGCAAGTGGGTCCGGAAACGGCCATCGCCTACTTGGAACAGTTCTGGGGACGCACGCTCACCGAATACGACCCCGACGGTCCGCTGCCGGACATCGACCCCCTGGTGGACGTCACCAACCCCACCCGCGGCAACGCCTTCCACGGGAAGAGCGCCAAGGACCTCGCCGCCCAGTGGCGCGCGGATGCCAAGGAAAACGGCCAGTCGATCCGCCAGTTCGTTGCTGCCCGTTCCCGGCTCAACGGCCGGGGTCTGGTGGGATCCTACGACGTCATTGCGGACAAACTCGCGGAGTACGCCCACACCGGCGCAGTTGATGGCTTCAACATCACCCCGTGGATTGTGCCCGGCGGGCTGGATGACATTGTCAACGAACTGGTTCCCCGCCTCCAGGACCGCGGCGTGTACCGCACCGAATACGAAGGCACCAACCTCCGAGAAAACCTCGGCCTCCGCGCCCCGCTGACCCGCCGCGGATCACTCACCAGCACCCAACTCACTGAAAGCGAAGAAGTCGCATGAGCGTCCCCAACCCAACCGCAGCGCGCAAGCTGCGGAAACCCGCCGCCGTCGTGTCCGTCCTGGGAGCCTTTGCGCTCCTGGCCTCAGCTTGCGCTGGAGGGGCCGACGCCGGCACCCAGCAAAGTGCCGATGCCACCCCGGTTTCCGGTGGCAACCTGAACTTCGCCGTGTCAGTTGACCGCGGCTGCATTGACCCGCAGCAGGTGGGCAACAACGATGCGATCGCGATTGCCCGCCAGACGGTGGCCTCGTTGACGTCGCAGGATCCGACGACGGGCGAGATCGTTCCGTGGCTGGCGGAGAAATTCGAAACCAATACGAACGCCACCAGCTTCACGTTTACCCTCCGCAGCGGTGCCACCTTCGCTGACGGCACTGCGATTGATGCTGCCTCGGTGAAGACCAACTTCGAGGCCATCAAGGCACTCGGTGCCAAAGCCACGCTGGGCTCCACCTACCTGAGCGACGTCAGCGCCATCACCGTGAAGGACCCGCAGACCGTGGTGGTGGACTTCTCCAAGCCGAACGCGCAGTTCCTCCAGGCAACGTCCACGTTCACACTCGGCCTGTTGTCCCCGGCCTCTGCAACTCTTTCCGAAGCTGACCGTTGCGCCGGGAAGTTCTCCGGCTCCGGGCCGTTCAGCGTGAAGAGCTACACCGTGGACAAGGAAGCAGTCCTGGAACGCCGTGCGGGCTATAAGTGGCCCGCCGCCACTAACAGCAACAAGGGCGAGGCCTACCTGGACACTGTCACCTTCAAGATCATTCCTGAGGCAGGGAACCGCACGGGCAGCCTGCAGTCCGGCCAGATCGATGCGACGGCGGCGATCTCCGCTGCTGACATCAGCCTGTTCAACGGCAACGGCTTCTGGAACGAAACCCGGGCCAACCCGGGCGTGGTCTACAACCTGTACGCCAACCAGTCCAACCCCAAGCTCAAGGAAACCGCCGTCCGCCAGGCCATCTCCAAAGCCATCAACCGCGAGGAAATTACCAAGACCCTCCTCACCGAAGCGGACCAGCCGGCCAAGGGCGTTCTCTCCCACACCACTCCGTACTTCAAGGACTACAGCGAACTGCTGAAGAACGATCCCGATGGCGCCAAGAAGCTCCTGGACGATGCCGGCTGGAAGGTTGGCACGGATGGGGTCCGCGAGAAGAACGGCGAGAAACTGTCCTTCAAGGTCACCTACTGGCAGTCACCCAAGGAAGTGCTGGAGCTCGTGCAGCAGCAGCTCAAGGTGATCGGCGTGGACCTGCAGCTGAAGTTCACCACCATCGCGGACGTGACGGCTGCCCAGGCTGACAAGACCTATGACTTCTCCTACGGCAACCTGACCCGCAGTGATCCGGATGTCCTGCGCACCGTCTTCGCCTCCACCACAGCCCGTGGCGGAAACAACCTGCGCGAGAAGCTGCCGGTGGACGATGTCCTGGCTGAGCAGGCCGCTGCGTTAGACAAGGATGCACGCCAGAAGCTGGTGGACGAAGCACAGGAAATCCTGATCAAGGACGCCCACTCCATCCCGCTGTATGAGCTGTCCACTACCATTTCCGCGAGCGACAAAGTCAAGGGCCTTACGTTCGAAGCTTCCAGCCGCCTGGACTTCTACGACGCCTGGCTGAGCAAGTAGGAATCCCATGATCCGCTACATCGGCCAACGGTTGCTGCAAGGCGCGTTCGTCCTCTGGGCCGCCTACACAGTGTCCTTCCTGATCCTGTACTTGCTGCCCGGCGACGCCGTGAGCATCATGGCCAGCGGGGACGAGCAGAACGCAGTGGACCCGGCTCTCGTGGAGAAACTTCGCGCGGAGTACGGATTGGACAGGCCTCTTTACGAGCAATACTTTATTGCCCTGTTCAAGGCGCTCCAGCTGGACTTCGGGCTGTCCATCAAGAATGGTGTCCCGGCAACCCAGACTGTGGCGGAAGTCCTGCCGGAGACCATCAAGTTGGCCGTGGCGGGATTCGCGCTCGCGGTGCTCCTGGGCAGCGCCCTGGCAGTGGTTGCGGCCTTCAGCCGCAACCGCTGGATCCGCCAGGCGTTCTCGTCGCTCCCTCCTTTGGGAATCGCGGTACCCACGTTCTGGATCGGCCTGTTGTTGCTGCAGTTCTTCTCGTTCCGGCTGCGCTTGTTCCCAGCGATAGGGAACGACGGCGGCCAGAGCCTTGTGCTTCCAGCCCTGACTCTGGCCATACCCACCTCAGCCGTGATCGCCCAGCTGCTGACGCGTAGTTTGCATCAGACGTTGGGCGAACCGTACATCGAACAGATCCGGGCCAAGGGAGCCAGCGAAGCGCTGATTAACTTTGGCCATGCCCTCCGGAACGCAGCCATTCCCACACTCACCATGCTGGGCATTCTGGTGGGAAACCTGCTGGCCGGGGCAGTGGTGAGTGAAACAGTGTTCTCCCGTGCAGGCATCGGGCGGCTCACCGTCACGGCCGTCAACAGCCGGGACATCCCCGTAGTTCAGACCCTGGTGGTCCTGGCCGCCGCCATCTTTGTGGTCACCAGCTTGATCGTTGACCTGATCTATCCGCTCGTGGACCCGCGCATCAACACTGCGCGCGGGGCCAAGGCCTAGGAGGGCCATCATGACGCAGCAACTTGTGAGGGAGACGCGCTCCGTAGACCCCGCGGCTGGGCACTCGGCCGCCGCACCCGAGGCGTCAGTTCCCGTCCCGCCAGCCGCCGACCAGGCTTCAGTTACTTGGGCGGGTGCCCGCTGGGCCGGCGCCCGAAGGTTCCTGGCCAAGCCCGGCTTAGTGCTGTCCGTGCTGGTCCTTGCGTTGGTGATCCTGTGGGCGTTGGTTCCCCAGGCCTTTACCCAGTGGCCTCCGGACACGGGTGTTCCGTCGTCGCGGCTCAAACCGCCGTTCGCGGAACACTGGTTCGGAACAGACAGCCTGGGCCGTGATCTCTTCTCCCGTGTGGTCCACGGTTCGGCAACCTCCTTGGCTGCCACGGCAGTGGCTGTCGCCGTCGGCCTGGTTGCGGGATCGGCGCTCGGTTTGCTGGCTGGCTCCATCAGGGGGTGGGTGGATGACGCCATCATGCGCGTCATGGATGTGCTGCTGGCCATTCCGAGCTTGCTGCTGTCCTTGGCTCTCATCACCGTGCTCGGCTTTGGAACCATCAACATTGCCATCGCGGTGGGCATTGCCAGTGTGGCCAACTTCGCCCGGATCATGCGTGCTGAAACCCTTCGGGTGAGCACTGCTGTGTACGTTGAGGCCGCACGGTCCTCGGGTGTCCGGTGGCACTCCATCCTCCTCCGACATGTCCTCCCCAACGCTGCGGGCCCGGTTCTGGCCTTGTCCGCGCTGGAGTTCGGTATGGCAGTCCTGTCGATTTCATCGCTGAGCTTCCTCGGGTTCGGCGCACCACCGCCCTCTGCGGAATGGGGTTCACTCGTGGCCGGAGGCCGCGATTACCTGGTGGCTGCGTGGTGGCTGGTGACGTTGCCGGGTGTGGTGATTGCCGCCGTCGTGCTGTCCACCAACCGAATTTCGCATGCATTCCAGGACTCTGAAAGGAACCGGCCATGAGCTCCCATGCTGAACCGCTGTTGAAGGTGGAGAACCTCCGCGTGGACTATGTGGTGGACGGATCGCCACGCAACGCGGTGGCGGGTGTCAGCTTTGAGGTCCGGGCCGGCGAGGTGGTGGCGATTGTGGGGGAGTCGGGCTCCGGCAAGACCACCACGGCGCACTCCATCATCAACCTGCTCCCCGGCAACGCCCAGATCTCTTCCGGCAGCGTGACCTTCGCCGGCACGGACCTGACGCAGCTGACGCGCAAGGAGTGGCAGGGGGTGCGGGGCAAGGACATCGGGCTGATTCCGCAGGACCCCACGGCGTCGCTGGATCCCCTCCAACGGGTGGGCGAACAGGTGGCGGAAGCGCTCACCATCCACCGAATCCAGCCCAGGAAGGCTGCACGCCAGAGTGCCGTCAGGTTGCTGGAGGAATCCGGGATCCGCGACGCTCCCTCCCGGGCGCGCCAGTTTCCCCATCAGTTCTCCGGTGGCATGCGCCAACGCGTGCTCATAGCCACAGCTCTCGCTGCCCAGCCGAAACTGGTCATCGCCGATGAGCCCACCAGTGCTCTTGATGTGACGGTCCAGCGGCAGATCCTGGACAACATCGCGGCCCTGACCACCGAGCGGGGGACATCCGTCCTGCTGATCACGCACGACCTCGGCGTCGCAGCTGACCGCGCCGACCGCATCATCGTGATGCGCGGCGGCGAAATTGTGGAGGAAGGGTCCGCGACAGCCGTGCTGGGCGACCCGCAGCACAGCTACACGCAGCAACTCATTGCGGCGGCTCCGGGACTCAGCCCGCGCAGACTGCGG
This sequence comes from Arthrobacter sp. yr096, assembly GCF_900108925.1. NCBI lineage: Bacteria > Bacillati > Actinomycetota > Actinomycetes > Micrococcales > Micrococcaceae > Arthrobacter > Arthrobacter sp. yr096. Next base: position 407,090 of record NZ_FNYI01000005.1, read on the forward strand.
CCATCCGTTTCGGTCCCGAGCCCAAGCACGACGCCGGGCGGCGGCGCCGTCCACGTTTCCCCTCTGGTGGAGGCCACGTCGCTCCGCAAGGTGTTCAGCCTGCCCCGGACAGCCGGGGGCGCGAGGACGCTGACCGCCGTCGACGATGTTTCGCTGGACATCCGGCGAGGAGAGACCCTGGCGTTGGTGGGGGAGTCCGGTTCCGGGAAGAGCACGGTTGCCCGCTTGTTGTTGAGGTTGGACAAGCCAACCTCAGGTTCGGTGACGTTCGACGGCGTGGACCTCGCCTCTGTTCGTGGCGAGCGGCTGCGCCAGCTCCGACGCCGGTTCCAAGTGGTGTTCCAGAGCCCTTATGCATCGCTGGATCCGAGGTTCTCTGTGGAGGACATCATCGCCGAGCCACTCAGGGCCTTTGCGGAGGGCACCCCGGCCGAACGAAAGAGCCGGGTGAAGGCGTTGCTTGAGGAAGTCCACCTTCCCGTGGACTACGGAACCCGGCGTCCGGCCGAACTCTCGGGTGGGCAACGGCAACGTATTGCCATCGCCCGTGCCTTGGCGTTGAAGCCCGAGCTCGTGGTGTTGGACGAAGCGGTCTCGGCCCTGGATGTTTCCGTACAGGCGCAGATCCTGACTCTCCTGGCTGAGCTGCAGGTTCAGGAGTCGTTGAGCTACCTCTTCATCTCGCATGACCTCGCAGTGGTGCAGCAGATCTCGGACCGCGTGGCCGTCATGCAGGCGGGGAAATTGGTGGAAATCGGGGAGGCCACCGCTGTCCTCGAAAACCCTGTGGAGGACTACACACGGCAGCTGATCACGGCCATCCCCGGCCGCCAACCCCAACGCTCTCTCACCTAACGGCCCCTTCCGCCCAACGCTCTCTCACCTAACGGCCCCTTCCGCCCAACGCTCTCTCACCCGGTGAGAGAGCGTTGGCGGAAATGGCGCGTTAGGTGAGAGAGCGTCGGCGGAAATGGCGCGTTAGGTGAGAGAGCGTCGGAAGGGAGGGGTGCGCTACTGCACCCCCGGCTGGGCCTGGGAGATCACCCGACCGTTCTGGATGAGGTATTCCAGGTGCTCGGAGATGTCGGCCAGCACAGAAATATCCGCCACGGGGTCAGCTCCAAGGACCAGGAGGTCCGCGTCAGCGCCGGGTGCGATCACGCCAAGTTCACCTTCGCGCTCAAGCAGCAGGGCCGCCGTCGTGGTTGCTGAACGGATGGCGTCGATAGCCGGCTGGACCTTGCCGAGCAGCCTGAACTGTTCATTCTGATGCCGGTGCATGCCGCCCAAGAGGTCCGAGCCGAAGGCCATTTTCACGCCGGCTTGGTGAGCGCGGGCGATCGCTTCGAGGCCACTGGTCAGCACCGAATCCACCTTGGCCCACATTTCCTCGGTGAGGCCGAACTCCTTGCCCTCTTCCTTCAGCGCCCAATACGTAACCAGCGTGGGGACCAGGAAGGCGTCCTTTTCGAGGAACAGCTTCAGGCTTTCGTCGTCCAGGAGGTTACCGTGTTCGATCGAGCGGACACCCGCTTCAAGAGCTCGGTTGATGGCCCGGGCAGTGTAGGCGTGGGCGGCAACGTAGCGATTGGCGGCTTGGGCCTCCTCCACCGCTGCGCGCATTTCCTCCATGGAGTACTGGGTGGAATCGATGCGGTCAGTGGGGGAGGAAACACCTCCGGACGCCATGATCTTGATGTGGTGGGCGCCCTTGCGGATCTCGTCGCGGGCAGCGGCGCGCACCGCGTCCACGCCGTCGGCTACACGCCCGATCCCACAGCATCCGCGACCATTGGGATCGTGATCCTCGCCGGGCAGGCGCATGTCTCCATGGCCGCCCGTCTGGCTCAGGGCATGACCGCAGAAGTGGATCTTCGGACCCTCCAGCAGCCCCTCTTCCTGTGCCATGGCCAGGCCAAAGTCGGCGCCGGAGAGGTCGCGGACAGTGGTGAAGCCACGGCGCAGCATCTCGCCCATGATCCGGGCCGTCTGGGCGTAGACATAGGAGGCCGGCGTGTAGGTGAGCGAGCGGAAGTCCGCGCTGGACGCCACCACGTGGACGTGGGCATCGATCAGGCCCGGGATGACAAACTTACCGGTGCCATCGATGACCCGTGCGTCGGAAGGCGCTTCGACGTCCGGACCGACGCTGCTGATCTTCCCGTCAACGCTCACGACGTCGGCGATCGCGTAGGTTCCCGCGTCAACGTCCAGGACGCTCGCGTTGCGGATGACAAGTGGGGTGGTGCTCATACTAAACAGTGTCCTTCGCAGGTGCTTCGGGTGATTCGGGTGCTTCGGTGGGATGGGCTTCAAAGGCCTGAACAAGGCTGGCGAGGTTCTGTTGAATGACGCCGACGGCGGTTTCCACACTCTGCTGCGTGTACTTGCCTTCTGCGTCCAGGAGGGCGAGGACGCCAACCACGTTTCCTTGAGCGTCGAGGACCGGCACGTTGATGACGGCCCCGCAGCCCAGCTGCTGGATGAGTTCGGAGTCTGTAAAGACTTCCCGGAGCGCTTTCAGGTCCGGGGCAAGGAACGGTTTCTTGTCCTCAATGACCGTGCCCAGCCAGCCTGGGGAGATCTCCACCGTTTTCTCGCCGCCCACCGGATATTCGGCCGGGTGACTGGTGAAAAGCCGCTTGAGGCTGGAGCGCTGCGGGATCCATTGCAGTGCCGTAAAGAGGATGACGCCGGGCTCTTGCTGCAGAGCGTCGAGCGCAGCTTGGAACGTGGTGTCGGTTTTCATGAAGTCTCCGCTCATTTGCTGGTGGTCCCTGCCGCTGCAGGATCGTGCTCTGCACGGGCGTTGATGTCCTCCAAGGACTTGCCTGCCGTGGACGCTCCGAAGATCACCACACCCAGGACTCCGATGGTCAGCACCACGGTGGTCATGGTGAACACTCCGCCGAAGCCGAGGGAAGCGGCGAAGATGCCGATGATGGACGGTGCCAGGATGCTGCCGATGCGGCCCACTGCGCTGGCCAGGCCAACACCCGTGGCACGCATCCAGGTGGGGAAGAGCTCCGGGGTGTAGGCGTAGACGCCGGCGTAGGTGCCGTTGAAGAAGAAGGACAACGTGGCGGCGGCCAGCAGGATCATGCCGGAATCGTTGGATTGGCTCAGCCAGAACGCGCTGATGGCCGATCCTGCGAGGTACAGCGCGATGGTGTTCTTGCGATCGATCCGGTCACACAACCACGCGGCGGAGAAGTAGCCGGGGATCTGCGCCAGGTAGATCAGGATGGAGAACTCGAAGCTCTTGGTGATGGTGATTCCACGGCCCACCAGGAGGGTGGGGATCCAGGAGAAGAAGCCGTAGTAGGAGAAGGTGATCACGAACCAGATCAGCCAGATCACCGCTGTCCGGCGGCGCATTGCCTTGGACCACATGAATTTCAGCGCATTCCAGACGCTGATCTTTTGTTCGTGCTTGGTGATCTCTTCCTCGGCGGCCGGCAGGGGTGCAAGGGGCTTTCCGGTGGCTTTGACGACGCTCTGCTCAAATCGATCCACCACTTCCGTGGCTTCCGCGATGCGGCCACGGCTGATGAGGTAGCGCGGTGATTCGGGCAGGCTTCGGCGCCACCAGAGCAGGAGGAGGATGGGAACTGCGGTGATGACCTGCGCCCAACGCCAGCCGTCCGCGCTCATGGGGACAACGAAGCGTCCGATCAGTGCGGCAGCCACGAAGCCAAAGGAGAAGAATCCTGCCAGGGTTCCGATGAACCAGCCGCGGCGCTTCGGGGGGATGAACTCGGACAGGAACGGTGCGATGATCACGCTTTCAGCGCCTGCTCCCAATCCTGCAAAGATCCGTGCAATCAGGAAGATTTCGAAGTTGGGGGCCATGGCCGCGACCACCGACATGAGGCAGTAGAAGGCCAGAGCCCACAGCATGACCTTCTTTCGGCCGAAGCGGTCGCCCATCCACCCTGCCAGGATTGCGCCGAAGAAGAAGCCGAACGGGGCCGCCGAGCCTACCAATCCCAGGCTGGCGGTGCTGAGGCCCCACAGTTCCTGGATGCGGGGGAGCAGGAAGGCGACCACTGCTCCGTCCATACCGTCGAACGAGTAGCCGAGGCCTCCAATGAGGAGAAGCTTGTAGTGTGGTCGACTGAGAGCCAGACGATCCAGGCGTGCTGTGAGAGACATGGTGATTCCTGCCAAAGTGGGCCAAGTTGTACATTTTGAGGAATATGCACAAGTCTGTGCAGATGCGATGTATTGAAGTTAAGGCCAAAGTGTGAGGTAGGTCAATAGGTGGAAGAAGATTTCAACTCGTCAACGTTGACTGAGTGGCTGGACAGCCGTGTCCAGGGACGGAAGCTCGCGGCGCGCCAAATGCAGGTGATTGGCATCCTCCGATCCCAGCCCCGGCTTGCGTCCTACGGCTCGGTCAGCGACATCGCTGCCGTGGCCGCATCCAACGCCTCCACCGTCACCAGAACCGCGCAAACACTGGGATTCAAGGGGTGGGCCGACTTCCAATTTGAGCTGCGTTCACGGTTCTTGGCATCACTGAGCGCTGTGGAAGTGGCAGCTGAACACAACGGCCACATCAGCAGTCCTGCACAGGCTGCGGTGTCCACGGACCGTGCCAATTTGGCCCATTTTGAGCGCACTTTGGACACCGACGCCGTCCACAATATTGCGACGGCGATTGCCGGTGCGCGGCAGACGTTCATCGTCGCGGCAGGCAGTTACGCCATCCCCGGAAAGGCGCTGGAGCACAACGCCATCATCGCCGGATACAACGTCCGGCTCCTTGATGCCGACGTCGCTGCCCTCACCAACGCCATTGCACGGCTTGGTGCAGAAGACCTGGTGATCGCCATCAGTCTCTGGCGGGTATACGACAGCACCATGCGCGCCGTGGAGATCGCCCACAACCTGGGCACGCCCATTGTGTCCATCACGGACAGCGCCGGCTCGCCCGTAGCAGTGCACGCTGAACACAGGATTGTGGTGCCCACAGAAGGCGCGGGTTTCTTCCCGTCCCTGACGGGTGCCGTTGCCGCGGTCCAGGCGATCGCCGTCGAGCTTGCTTCCCTGGACCGCGAACGCTCCAACCAAAACATTGCTGCCTCGGAGCGGACGTGGGACCAGATGCGGATCATGCACCCGCGTTCGACGTCCTAGAGGGTCACGAGGCAACGCAAATTACGACGCCGGCACCTCCTGGGTGGGCAAGTCACCGCCGATGAGGGCCAGGTTTTGGATGACGGCCAGGCCGAACTGGGCAGTGTCATTGGTGGACACTGTGGGAGCCTCGTCCACGGGCTGGAGCACATAGGGCGGCAGGATGGTCCTCACAGTGAAAGCCTCGGCGTGGTTCAGGTTTTCGCCACCTTCGGCAAAGCTTTCCCACGCCAAACCTGCAAGCTCCGGAGAACCCAGCCGGGCGGCAGCGTAGGCCGTGAGCCTGCTGTGCGCCTGGGTGAGGTAGATCCCCGCCAGCGGCTGCCCAACCTCCGCGATCTGTTCCGTCGGGGTGGCCAGGAACAGCCGGCAATACTGCATCCAGGCTTCTTCGAAGTGCTTGTCGTCCACCAAGCTGATGAGTTCGCTGCAGATTTCCACCAAGCCGAACACGGCGCTCAGGTGCGAGACGCTGATGACTTCCCTGCCGACGTCGAACCTTCCCTTATCCAGGTCGTAAAGCGCCTCGCCGGTGAGGAACCCGTACTTCAGCGCTCCAATGTCTGCCATGGTTCCCAGCAGCCGATCGCGGGAGCGGGGGTTGCCGGTGCGTTCCCAATCAGTGAGCCAGGTGGCAGCGAGCGAACCCCAGTCAGTACCGAGCCCCACACCCAAGGCGCCCCGGTCCGGACGGTAGGTGTCGGCGTCGGGACGTACCTTGCGGACGGGGTCCAGTCCCAGGAAGTTCTGGTCGCTGTCCACCAGCTCGGTGAGGAGATCGCCCGTGCGCTCATCCGCCGTGAGGTAATAGTAGAACCGCCGGTAGGCCGGGGTGCTGATGCGCAATTGCTTTGCACTGCAGCCCCAGTGCTGCACATTGTGTCGGGAACCCAGGCCGCGCCAGGGGCCCAGATGGTAGACGTCCACCTCTCCGGTGTGGCGGGTCATGGCCTCGGCATAGCGGAACACATCTGCGCGGCCGCTGCGCAGGTACATGTACCACAGCCAGAGGTCCGGCGAGAGTTCGGAGTTGTCCCACGCGTAGCCGCCAACGTCGTAGCGCCACACGTGCCGGTCGGTGTCGTAGGTGTGCATCACATCGCCGTAGTTCCAGAACCCGTACCAGCGGCGCTGCTCCGTTTGGCCTTGGTAGAAGTGGAACAGGAAGTCCAGCTTGTCTTCCAGCTCCGCCCGCGCGGGGGTGCTTCGGTCCACCGGAGCCCAATCGCCGAAGACTCCGGCCGCGTGCAGGTACTCCGGCGAGGGCTGCAGCAGCGGGGGAGTGGACGCAGCTTTCGCGTCCGCAGCGAGGCATTCCGTGCTGGGAGTGGCCTCGTAGGCGAACAGCGTCAGCTCATGCGTCCGCGCGATCCCGGTGGGGTTCCCGAAGCCCGGTTCGTAGTCCTCATACGTGATTTCCAGACCCTCAAGCTGGTCCTCGAACGTGTCCTGGCCCAGGCCGTCGTGGTAGAACCGGAGATCCATGGGCTGAGCTTCGGGGGAGTACAGCCACGCCGTCATTGTCGCTTCCGAGGTGGCTGCACCGCGGATGTCCAGCTGGCCGGGATGTGACTGCCAGAAATCCCGAATGCCAATGCCCAGCCCGCCTCCCAGATCACTCACCGAGCAGAAACCGGCCGATCTGGTGCCGCCGGAAATGCCTACCCAGCCGTGGCCCGGGGCGGTCCGTTTGCGCAGCTCAAAGCCGTCTGCGGTCAGTTGAGTGAGCGTGTAATCGTTCCAGCTGGGGATGAGGTGGAGGCGCTCGGAGACCAGCGGGCTCCATTCCTCGAGCGGCGGCGTGGGCCGGCCAGCGATCTGCGCCGCACGAACAGCATCGCCAGGGTCGCGCCGCAATCCGGTCAGCCCTCGAACAGCCTCAACCAGGAAGCCCCCGTCCGCGCCTGCGATCCGGACATGCCGATCATGCAACCCGCTGGCCAGTGGGACAGTGAATTGGACGCCCAGCCCTGCCAGGTAATCCTGTTCAGCGTCGCCATCCCAGATGAACGAGTGCATCATCCTCACGCTGCGGGCGCCGGCGAAGAAATAGAAGCGGACGGTGAAGGGAAGCCATTCGCGCTCGCCGGCGTCGGCTCGGTGGCGCCCTTCCACCCTGACCACCACGCGAACCGGGCCGCGCTGTTCCACGGTGACGCTGGAGATCCGGCTGGTGAACGCGTCACGGGTGGTGCTGCCGGCGCCCTCGGTCTGGCCGCGCTGCAGCAGGCTGACCAACCGGGCGTCCTTGGCCACCACGGAACCATCGCGGGTCAGTTTGCTGAACAGGTTTGCGCCCGAACGCTGCAGGACCATGTCCAGGGACCCGGTGGAGACAGTTACGGTTTGCTCCGTCTCGGTGACCGTCACTTCCGGGTGTTCGACGGCGGATGCTGGGCCGGCGTCGCGGGTTTCCGTTGCATGGGGCGTGACGGTATACGCCGACGCAGGCTGATCCGTAGCACCCAACGCGATGCCCGCCCACTTGAGGGAGCCATCCGGCCAGGTGGCGAGCGGCCAGGTCTGGGCGGGGACGGTGCTGCCGCTGGCGTCGTGGACTTTGAGGGCGGCTGCATCTGGAACGGTGCCGCGCTGGAACGGCATCCCCCATGTGGTGCCGCCGCTGAGTCCTGCGGGCGGTTCGCCATCGATCCACCTGATCGGGGCGTGCTGAGTCATGATCGAGTCCACCTAAGGAGTTGGGAAAACGCTTTCTTGAGACGTTTCAATAACCTACCCGCGTGTGCCGCGGCCCGCAAGGGGTGCTCGAACCCTGGTCCGAAAAGTCGTTGACACTCACCATGCCCAGCGGTATCGTACAACCAAATGGTTGTAGATCAGCTCAGTCGCTCACCCGAAAAAGACGTCGCCTTGGACCGCCTGTTCCAGGCGTTGGCCGACGCCACCCGCAGGGACATCGTTGCCCGGGTGACGGCAGGGGAGTACTCGGTCTCCGGGCTGGCTGCGCTCTACACCATGAGTTTCGCGGCCGTACAGAAGCATGTTGCGGTCCTGGAACGGGCCTCCCTGGTGACCAAGGAGAAGCGTGGGAGGGAACAGATCGTGCGGGGAAACCATGATGGATTGCAAAAAGCCCGGCATCTGTTGGACCACTTCGAAATGATCTGGCGGCAACGAGCCAGCCGGATCGCGGACATACTCGCTGAAGACGACGAAAGGGATCTGCCATGACTGTGGTCAGCGTAAACAAGGACGTTGCGGCACTGAGCTTCACCATTGTTGCTGAATTCGACGCAGACGTGAAGCGCGTCTGGAGGATCTGGGAAGACCCCCGGCAACTCGAACGCTGGTGGGGGCCACCCACCTGGCCCGCCACTTTTGAGACCCACGAGTTCAGCGCCGGTGGCAAGGCCGCCTATTACATGACAGGCCCAGATGGGACCAAGGCCCGTGGTTGGTGGAAATTCACCACCATCAATGCCCCGGACCACTTGGAGTTCGACGACGGTTTCGCCGACGAGCACGGCGAGCCCGTGGACGAGCTGGGCATCACCCACGCCATCGTGAAGCTCGAACCTGTTGGTGACCGCACCCGGATGACCCTCACCTCCAGCTTTGAGTCCGAGGAGCAGATGCAGAAGATGGCGGACATGGGCATGGAAGAAGGAATGCGCGAGGCGATCGAGCAGATCGATGCCGTACTTGCGGAGCCGGCCAACGCCTGACGACTGAACCAAAAGCAAAAAGAAGCCGACGACGGCGGGTGCCTCCCGCCGTCGTCGGCGTATGGTTTAAGTCCCGGCCGCCTCTCGAAACGGACCAGTGTCATGGCGCGATTGATCATCATGGGGCCTCCGGGTTCCGGCAAGGGCACCCAAGCCGAGCACATCGCGAGGCATTTCGGCATCCCCGCCATCTCCACGGGTGACCTGTTCCGCGCCCATGTGAGGGACAAAACGGAACTCGGCCTGGAAGCAGGCGAGTATATGGATCGCGGTGAGTTCGTGCCGGACCACGTCACCACGGACATGCTGAAGCAGCGCATGGAAGAAGCCGATGCCGCCGACGGGTTTCTGTTGGACGGCTATCCCCGGACGGTGATCCAGATCGGCGCCTTGGACGAGATGCTTGCGGTTCGCGGAAAGCCCCTGGAAGTTGTCCTCGCGCTGACTGCCTCGGATGACGAACTGGTTGCCCGGATGCTCCGGCGAGCCCGGGAACAAGGCAGGAGTGACGACAACGAGACCGTGATTCAGCGCAGGTTGGAGTTGTATCGGGACGAGACACAGCCCGTGGTGATGGCTTACTCCCAGCGCGGGATCCTGCTGACCGTGGAGGGGTCCGGCGAGAGGGAAGCGATCACCGCGGCTGCGATTGCGGCCGTCGAAAAAGTCTTGGCGCCCTAGCCGGTTGCTGCCGGAAGTTCGGCGCCCAAGGCGCGGAGATATGCCGCGAATCCCTCCGGTGCCCGGGCCTGCAGCCGCCCGGAGGTCACCACGCGGGTAGTGTCCGTTGCAGTGACGGCGAAACCGTGGCTACGTAGCCGATCCACCAGGACGTGGTCCTCATGGGCCCGCAATGTGGGAAAGCCACCCACAGCGAGATAGGCGGAGGCGCGGATGCCCAGGTTTGCCCCATAAATGTGGGGATGGTCCTCGACGAACGGGTGCAGTTCAAGCCACCTGCGCAGAATGGCAGGCTCCACGTCCCCGGGGTCGGGCTCAACGGATCCGAGGATGGCATCGGCTCCGGCGTTGGCGAGCTCCACCTGACGCACCAGCCACTGCTCCGGCACGGTGGAATCTGAGTCCGTGGTGGCCAGCCAGATCTTCGCGGTCTCCTCTGCGGGCAGGCCGTCCAGGGAGGCGCGAATGCCAAAGTCGCGGCTGGCGCCCGTGCTTCGCAGTTCCACATTGACGGCCCCGAACCGGGAGTCACCCGCGACGTAAGCGGCGGTGATGTCCGCCGAGCGGTCCGTGCAGCTGTCCAGGACTACTGAAACTGAAACCGGTACTTCCGGGTGCTCCTGCTGCAGGGCATCGGCGGCCGTCTTCAGTGCCACGAGTGCCGAGCCGATGTGCCGGTCCTCGTTGTGGGCCGGCATCACCACCGCAACGCTCATGATGGTGCGTGGATCCGGCATGGTCATGGTGCCTCGTCCGGAGCAACAAGGACCTCCAGGATGAAGTCCTTCTCCCGGTACAGTCCACGCGTGGGCCACGCGAGTTGCCTGCGGGCCATGGTGTGGACCGCCTCGGCATCGAGCGTCCAGCCGGAGATCGGGTGCCGCCAATGGCACAGCAGCAGCGTCCCTCCCGGACGGGTGGATGTTTGAATCCGTGCCAGGAGTTCGGTGAGTTCTTCCGGTGAAAGGTAGTAGCCCGTCTCGGACAACACCACGAGGTCGAAAGTGCCATCGGGCCACTCATGCGGCATCGTCAGATGTTGTACCTCTGCCGACGGGAACGTCGCGAGCCGCCGTTGCGCGTGAACCAGGGCCGCGGTGCTGGCATCCACTCCGAGGAAATGCCGGCAACGCTGGGCGAGTTCTTCGCTGAGTGTGCCGATGGAACAGCCCAGTTCCAGCCCTGACTCATAGGATTCGTCAGGGAGGGCCGCCAGGGTCAGTGCCCTTTTGCGTCGCTCGTACCAGCTGGTGGCATAGTTCCAAGGATCCTCTTCCCTGGAGTGGACCTCGTCAAAAATCCGCCCGGCATCTGCTGAGGTGTTGGAGCCAGCCTTTGGAGGATGCCAGGCGAACGTTTCCCAAGGCCTTTCGAAGTGCTGCAGGAACGTCTCCGACAACAGCGTTTCGTCGCCCGGATGCTCTGACAACGGCTCTGTTTGGGAGGCGTGCGCGCGCATGGCGGCCGCCTTGGCTTGCTGAACTTCCTGGCTCAGGGGCACGCGAACCCAGTCTTTCCACGTGTTGTCCCCCGGTCCTGCCCACAGCCAGTACCAAATGGGGTATTCCAGCAGGCCATGGCCGCCTTCTGTTGCGACTTCCGCGGCGACAGTGCCAAGGGCGTCGTGATCCGTGTGGCCATCCGAACGGTAGGGGGCCACGATCACCACGTCCTCGGCCCGCTGCCCCGACGCCGCCTCGCGCACCGCGTCAGCGATGCTCGCCGAATGTGCCGCCAGTTGCCCGTCCGGCAGTTCCAGGAAGCGCCACGTGGAGCCCGGAACCAGCCCGGACACTGCCGAGTGGAACTCCTCGAGCCGCACAGCGGCAAGTTGTTCCGGCGTCGTGGTTTTCGAGTCCGGGTGCGAGGCCTCACCTGCCGTGCACAGCAGCACTTTCACTGTGGCTCCGGCCGAGTTCAGCGTGGCGAGGAAGCCGCCGGCCCCCAGGGTCTCATCGTCGGGGTGTGCGGCCAGCACAACAAAGGTCATGGCACGCAGCTCGCTCGTGTCCAGCGGTAACTCCGGAAGGGCGGTCACGTCGGAAGCGGCCCATGCCGTCTCGGCCGTACCCGTGTCCGTGTGCGAGAACGTCACCATCTCCGGTCTCCCTTCAGAGTCAGCGCACCCAGTTGGGCGTCATCCCGCATGGCGTGGTGCTGCCGGATGTACAGCGACAGGTCAGCCATGCGTTTTCCGTACACCTCGTTGAAAGCCAGGGGTCCAGGACCCAGATTCCTGGTCACCACCGTTTGGACGCGCTCGACGGCGGCGGCAACAGTGCCGCGGACGCGCAGGGCTTCGCTCCAGGCGCTGGAGCTCTCCGGCGCTGATCCGTCCGGGCTGGAGCCGTCCACGCTGGAGCCGTCGACACTGGAGCTTTTCGCGCTGGAGCCGGACAGCTCCCCGGCGTCGATCCGTTCTGCTGTTTGGGCGAGATATCCGGCGACGGACGTGATGATCCTGTCCACCTCGCCGAGGGAAGCAAGGGCGATCTGGTCCGGTTCCCTGCCGTTTTCTGCAGCTTTCGCCAGCGCGGCCCTGAAGTCGCGTGCCACGGCCACGGCTCCGCCCAGCCAGCATGCTGCCACGCCCATGCCTCCCCATGCGAAGCCTGGGCGCTCAAAATACCAGGCGGCGCCGCCAACGGGTGTCGCTGGAACATGGTCGAAGTGAACGGTACCGCTGGGGATTTCCCGCAGCCCCCGGCTTGTCCATGGCGGAGTTTCGCAGGAGACCCCGGAGTCTTTCAGGTTGACGGCGAAAGCGGTCCTGCTGTTGTCCTCGGGCACGTGGGCCGTGATCACGGCACCCTGCAAATGTGAAGCGAGCGAGCACCACGGCTTGGACCCGTTGAGCAGGTAATTGCCGGCGTGGTCCCGCTTGGCTTCAAGTTTCAGCCCAGGGCCCTCCGCGGCGAAAACTCCCCAAGCCCCTTCTGGGTTCGTCCCTATGCCCGATTGGGCGAGAATCGCCACCGCGTCCAGATGTGGTTCAAGCACCCGTCCCGCGGCCACATCCACGGCCGTGACGGAGGCCAGGAGTTCCCAGAGCTTGCCGGTGCTGCCCTCGCCAGGATGCGGAGCTGTGTGGCCGATGTCCTCGGAGATGGCCAGCAGTGCCGGCACGTCGCCTACTGCTGCCCGCACTCTTTCAAGGACGGGCTCGAGCGCTTGCAGTTGGACGGGTTCGGAAGAGATGCGGACGGGCTGGGGTGCGGTGTCGCTCATGAAGCCAAGCCTAAACTAAGGAGCCTTAGTGTGTGCGCACCAATGGCGAACAGACGACGGCAGGAGGGGGCGTCGTCGTACCTTTTGGCTGTTCGCTGAAGCGGTGTGCGGCCGTTGTACCGGGCCTGCGGCCAGTGAGGCAGCGTGCGGCCGTTGTGCCGGGGGAGGTGCGGCTGGTTCTTTCAGGCAGCGCCGTGCCCGGCAGGTACTTCCTCTCCGGCCTTCACAGGTCCCGGCGGAGTGCCGTCGCCAAACGGTCTGCCGCCCAGTGATTCCCGCCCATGCGGGGTCAACCAGCCGGACAAATCCGGGCCGGCGGGGACAATCCGGGTGGGGTTAATATCCTCGTGCACCATATAGTAGTGCTGTTTGATCTGCACAAAATCGATGGTGTCCCCGAAGCCCGGCGTCTGGAACAAGTCCCTCGCGTAGCCCCACAGTTCCGGCATTTCGCTGAGCTTGTTGCGGTTGCACTTGAAGTGTCCGTGGTACACCGCGTCGAAGCGTGCCAGTGTGGTGAAGAGGCGGACGTCGGCTTCGGTGATGGAGTCGCCCACCAGGTAACGCTGCCCGCTGAGCCGTTCCTCAAGCCAGTCCAAGGCGTTCCAGAGCCGGGTGTAGGCGGCGTCGTAGGCTTCCTGTGATCCGGCGAAACCGCACCGGTAGACGCCGTTGTTGACCTCGGTGAAGACGCGCTTGTTAACCTGGTCGATCTCCTCGCGCAGGTGTTCCGGGTACAACTGCGGTGCCCCGGGGCGGTGGAATGCGGTCCATTCTGTAGAGAAATCCAGGGTGATCTGGGGGAAATTGTTGGTCACTACTGCCCCGCTGGGGACGTCTACGATTGCGGGAACCGTAATACCGCGCGGGTAGTCCGGGAACCGGCGGAAGAAGGCTTCCTGCAGCCGTTCGATGCCCAGCACGGGATCCTTGCCGTCGGCATCCAGATCAAAAGTCCAAGACCGTGCATCATGGGTGGGACCGGGCTGGCCCAGGCTGATGACGTCCTCCAGGCCAAGGAGCCTGCGGACAATAACGGTCCGGTTGGCCCACGGACATGCCCGGGCAGCGATCAGCCGGTAACGCCCGGCCTCCACCGGCCAGCCGGGCTCGCCCTGCGGTCCTGGTGTGCCGTCGCGGGTGATCCGGTCCTCGATGTAATTGGTGTCCCGGGTGAATTCACTGCCTGTGACGTAGGCGCCCCGGGTGCTGTGCTCTCCGGCCGTGCGGGTTTCCTGGTTCATGGGTTCAGCCTATGTTGCCGGTCCCGCGGACCGCGATCATTGTGGCGGAGCGCCTGTTCCCCAACGCGCTCCACCCCCATGAAAGTTCCCGTAGGTCTCAACATGAAGCGCATCTTCACAGCTTTTGTCATGCTTGTCACATCCTATTGTCATTAACGGTGACAAGTTTCGTAGCTTTGAAGGGTCAGCATTCCCGAGCCCAAGGATCACTCATGCCGCAACCCAATGATTCCGCTACCGTTCCCACCGACTCGCACAGCCCGCCGGGTAAGAACCCGGGAAAAGGTACCTCCAGGCCAAGCTTCCTCAGCAACCTCGGGGCGGACCTTCCCGCCTCCCTTGTAGTTTTCCTCGTCGCACTTCCCCTTTCCCTGGGCATCGCCGCTGCTTCCGGAGCCCCTGTCATGGCCGGGCTCATCGCCGCAGCCGTCGGCGGCATTGTTGCAGGCAGCCTGGGTGGCTCCCCACTGCAGGTGAGTGGCCCCGCCGCCGGCCTGACCGTCGTCGTTGCCGGTCTCGTCGACGAATTCGGCTGGGCGGTAACGTGCGCCATCACGGCCGCTGCCGGCGTCGTGCAATTACTGATGGGTGTCAGCCGCATAGGCCGGGCCGCGCTGGCAGTGTCGCCTGTGGTGGTCAAGGCGATGCTCGCGGGCATCGGTATCACCATCATCCTGCAGCAAATCCACGTGCTGCTCGGCGGCCAGGCTGCTGGGTCCGCCGTCGAAAACCTGACCGCCTTGCCAGCGGCCATTACCAACGTCGAGCTGCACTCGGCGCTGTTGGGCCTGGCCGTGGTGGCGATTCTTCTGGCGTGGAAGTACCTCCCTTCTGCGGTGCGGAAAGTCCCCGGACCGCTGGCCGCCGTCGTCGCGGTAACGGCTGTATCCGTTGCAGTGGCGCCGGGCGTGGAGCGCATCAGTTTCAGCGGCTCCATCTTCGACGCAATCGCCCTGCCAAGCCTGCCCGATGGCAACTGGCGTGCAGCGGGCATGGCCGTCATCACGGTGGCACTCATCGCGAGCATCGAATCGCTCCTGTCAGCGGTCGCCGTCGACAAAATGCACGGCAGCTCGCGCACCAACCTCAACCGTGAACTGGTGGGCCAGGGCTCGGCCAACATGGTATCCGGCATGCTCGGTGGCCTGCCGGTGACCGGCGTGATCGTCCGCAGCGCCACCAATGTTGAAGCGGGTGCCGCCAGCCGAACATCCGCCATCCTCCACGGCGTCTGGGTGCTGGTGTTCTCCGCTCTGTTCGCCGGGCTCATCCAGCTCATTCCCTTATCCGTGCTGGCCGGCCTTCTGCTGGTCATCGGGGCAAAGCTCATCAAGGTTGCCGATATCCGCACCAGCCTCCGCACCGGCGAGCTCCTGGTTTACAGCGTCACCCTGGTGTGCGTGGTGGTCCTGAACCTGCTGGAAGGCGTGATGATTGGCCTGGCGCTCGCGGCCCTCTGCGTGCTGTGGCGCGTGCTCCGGACGCAGATCCACGCGCATGCGCCCGCTGGCCCGGGTCTCCCGTGGCGCGTCACCATCGCCGGATCATGCAGCTTCTTCGCGCTGCCCCGGCTCAACCGCGTCCTCCACTCCGTTCCCGAAGGCCAGGACGCTGTAGTGGAACTCAACGCCGACTACCTTGACCATGCCTTCCGCGAAGCGTTGGTCGCCTGGCAGAAGCAGCACCGCAACACCGGCGCCTCGGTGGTTCTGGAAGAGCACGGAACCACCGCATTCACGGACGCCGAGGACAACACCCCGCAGCGACAGGACCCGCGCGAATTCCCGCTTCCGCCGCGCACGTCCTGGTTACCGTCCAGTGACCGCCCAACAGCGGACGACGACGGCGGGCAGCTGCCACTGCGCTCGATCCTCCTGGGCATCGACAAATACCATCGCCGGCACGCGGACAAGGTCCGCCCCCTGGTACAGGACCTCACCGAAAGCCAGAACCCGGACACGCTGTTCGTGGCCTGCGTCGACTCCCGGGTCAACCCAAACCTCATCACCAGCAGTGGCCCCGGTGATCTCCTGACCCTCAGGAACATCGGCAATGTGGTGTGCAGCGATGGCCGCGATGCGTCGATCGACTCTGCGCTGTCCTTTGCGGTCAAGGCACTGTCCGTGGATTCGATCGTGATCTGTGGCCACTCAAACTGCGGTGCGATGAAGGCCGTGATTGCTGACGCCCAAGGTTCTGCACCCGCCCTTGGTGCCGGCTTCGATTCCTGGCTTGAGCATGCGCGGCCAAGCCACTCCGCTTTGCTGGCAGGCCATCCTGTGGCTTTGGCCGCTGAAGCCCAGGGATACAGCAACCTGGATCAGCTCAGCATGGTGAATGTTGCGCTGCAGCTCCGGAAGCTGGAAGAGCACCCTGTCACGGGACCGGCCCTTGCCTCCGGTCGGGTACAGGCCACCGGTCTGTTCTACGACATCGCCTCGGCACGGGTGGTCCTGGTGACTCCGGAGGGCATCGAGCATTTGGATCCGAGCATGGCGCTTCGCTCCTAGTCCCGCCCGGGCCGCCGCCACCAACTGTGGGTGGCCGCCACCCACTGTGGGCGGCCGTCACCGACTGTGGGCCGCCGCCACCCACTATGGGGGGGACAACAGCCCCGACACTCCTCTTTGACGGCGTGTCGGGGCTGTTTCATTCTTAAAGTGGGTGGTGGAGGCCCGGGACCCACGTGGAGCAACGCGCGGATACCCGGATTCACAACCACGATGTCCGGCAGGCGCGTGCTGAGGTGCGAGGAGGTGGCGGAACATGAATGCCGGGAACAACGCCTTCAGGCGCAGGCTTGAACGCGGTGCCGAACTGCGGGCAGTGCGGTCTTGGGGCGGGAGTGCGGAAGAAGACGCTGAGCTTGAGGCCGCGGACGCCGAAGAGCGGGAAAAGCGCCGCAAAGTGGACGACGCCGCCCGTGTTGAATACCTGATCCGCGATGCCATGAACCAGGGCAAGTTCGACAACCTCAAATACGCCGGAAAACCCATCCCCGGGCTGGGGGAACACTACGACCCCGACTGGTGGGTCAAGGGCCTCATCCAGCGCGAACGCCTCAGCGGCATCGGCCCACCTGCCATCCTGCTCAGAATCGAAGACGCCGACCTCGATGCCAAGCTGGACCAGCAATACACCGATAAACAGGTCAGGGACATCCTTGAGGACTTCAACAAACGCGTGATCGAGGCGCGTCGGCAATTACAAGGCGGCCCACCCGTGATCACCAAACTTCGTGACGTGGACGCAGAGCTGGAACGGTGGCGCAATCGCAGGTCCGCCGCGGCTCCACCTGAGCCAGAAACCGGACCGGTGGCCAAGCGGACGTGGTGGCAGCGGATCTGGAACGGCACGGGATGACAAATTCTGCTGGATCATCGGCCACCTCGTCACCGGAAAACCCCGCCATCCAGAGGGTTGGAATTGCTGGGCGCGCGGATGATCCAGCAGAATTTGGCCGCAACATAACAGCAGCCGACGGTGGGACTATCGATCCACCGTCGGCTGCTCTGGTTTTGGGGTGATGTCAGGCGAAGCTGTCTTCCTTGGCGCTGGACCGGGCTTCCTCGGAAGTGGAAGGGGCAGGCTTCCTGCTGATCAGCGAGGAAAGGTGCGCCTGCTGCTGCCGGAAGTGCCCGTGGGCGGTGAGCCCGAACTCGTAGGCCGACTCCGCATGCTGGGTGAGGTCCACACCAGTGACTTCGTGCTCGTGAGTGACGCGGAAACCGATGGTCTTGTGGATGGCACGGCCTATGACCAGGGTGCCCAGGCCGGACAATGCGATGGTCACCAGCACGGCAACGGTCTGTGCGATGAGCTGCTGCGGGCCTCCACCGTAGAGAAGACCACCGGCAACACCCTCCTGGGGGAACGCGATGAAGCCGAGGGACAGCGTGCCGATGACGCCGGCGCCGAAGTGCACGCCCACCACATCCAGGGAATCGTCGAAACCGAACTTGTACTTGAGGTCCACGAACACTGCGCAGGCAGCGCCGGCAACCAGCCCCAGGCCCAGTGCGGCGAGCGGGGTGATGTTGGCGCAGGACGGAGTGATGGCAACCAGGCCGGCAACCACACCGGACGCTGCACCCAGCGACGTGGGGTGTCCGTGGCGGACCTTCTCCACCACCAGCCAGCTGAGCATGGCCGCTGCGGGAGTAACCAGGGTGTTGACCCAGATGAGGCCGGCCTGCTCAGCCGTTGTGGCGGCGCCACCGTTGAAACCGAACCAACCGAACCACAGGATTGCCGCGCCGATCATGATGAACGGGACATTATGCGGACGGTGGTTGGGGTCCTTGGCGAATCCGTGACGCTTTCCCACGATCAATGCGAGGACAAAAGCGGCGGTTCCGGAACTGACTTCAACCACAGCGCCACCGGCAAAGTCGATGACCTGTCCGAAGATCTCGGTGAGCGCGCCACCGGCACTCATGAGCCCGCCGCCCCAGACCATGTAGGCCAGCGGGCAGTAGACAACGGTGACCCAGATGGGGACGAACACTGCCCAGGCGCCGAACTTGGCGCGGTCGGCGATTGCGCCGCTGATCAGGGCAACGGTGATGATGGCGAACGTTGCCGCGAAGCCTGCCTTGATCAGGTCCGGTGAACCGATGAGATCCTGCAGGCCGAAGTGGGCAAAGGGGTTGCCGAACAGGCCGAGGAAGCCGTCGCCGGTGGTCATCGAGTAGCCCCACAGGACCCACACGACGCCGACGATGCCCGCCGAGATGAAGCTCATCATGATCATGTTGAGCGCAGCCTTGGCGCGGGTCATGCCGCCGTAGAACAGGCCGAGGCCCGGGGTCATGAATAGCACCATTGCCGATGACAACATCAGCCAGACGTGTTGCGCAGAGATCTCCACCTGCGTTCCCTTCTGATCAAGCCTGTCCGAAACGGGCCTGGATATGTCCGGCCCTCGCTAGCCCCCCGATCAATATTCGGTGAGCTATGTTTCCGACTCAGAAGAGCTAAGTTGCAGGAAAGTTACAGAAATCCCTGGTTCGTGAAGATCACGTCACTGGCGTGTTTCGGGAATGTTAACGGCGCTTCTCCCGGGGTCCAGCAGGGTAACCGCCGCGCCTGCTGGCAATGATGATCACCAGCGCGATCGCCGTGGGGATTGCGGCCGCCAGCGGCACCAGTTGTGCCCCGACTGTGGTGAGGGCAAAGGCACCGTACACTGCTCCGACAGCAATGCCCAGCTGGATGGTGACCACCGTGAGGCCATTGGCAGCATCCTTGTGCTCACCTCCGGCACGGAGAATGGCCGCTTGGTTGTAGATCCCCACGGCACCGAACGCGATTCCCCACAGGGTCATCAGCGCGAACGCGCCCACCCACGTGCCGCCCAGCGCGGGCAGCAGGGCAAAGGCAAGCGTCAAGAGCACGACGGCGGCAATCACCGACGCACGTGGACGGGAATCCGCGGTCATGCCCGCAATCCAGATGCCCACCAAGGAAGCGATGCCCACCACCGACAGGGAGATGCTGGTGGCGGATTCCGGCAACCCGGACGCGAGCAGGAACGGCGCTACGTAGGTGAACAGCGTGAAGTGGGCCAGCAGCAACAGCGGCCAGGCAATGGCCACAGCGATCACTCCGGGCAGCTTCATGGCTGCGCGCAGGGATGGAGTCTTCTGGCTGGCATGGTCGTGCGCTCCGGGCAGCAGCCAGAAAGCCAACACAGCCAGCAGCGCACCCACACCGGCAAGGACAAGGAACGATGCACGCCAGGTCATGAGGGAGCCCATCAACGTACCAATGGGCGCTCCCACGGCCAGTGCGATGCTGTTGCCGCTGAACACCACAGCCATGGCTTTGCCCACGGAGTGCGCGGGAACAATGCGTGCCACATAGGGTGCCATGCTGGACCACAACATGCCGTGAGCAATTCCGCCAAGGAGCCTTGCCCCAATCGCCCAGCCCAACGTGGGGCTCAGGGCAAGCAGGACGTTACTGAGGGCAAAGGCGAGCACCGTCGCGATCAGGAGCGTCTTCCGGGGAACCCGTCCGGCCAGGAAGCGGGACAACGGCAGGGCGGTGAAGACGATGATGGCCGCGTAGACCGCCGTCAGCGAACCCACCGCCGACTCTTCAACTCCAAGGTCACGGCTGATTTGTGGGAGCAGCCCCGAGGGCAGGAGCTCGGTGGTCACCGCAGTGAAGCCCGCGGCGGCCAGGACAAGAAGCCCGCCCCACGGGATCTTCTTCGGTTGCTGCGTTTGGGCAGGCGTCGCCTCGGGTGATGGTGTTCCGACGACCAAAGGGTCCGGCTTCAAAGATTGCTCCTCAGGGATGGGTCATGCTCGGGGGGTGCTGTTTAAGGGGGTTCATACAACGCTAAGTGGCCACGGCGGCGGGAGGGAGTCTCTGTCAGAAACCCCCTCCCGCTAGCAACACACTTTGTACGCCAGCCATTCCTCGCGCAGACTGGGCCTGTGAAGCCCTTCCTCTTGCTGGCCACCCGCGCCGAAGACGCCGCAGCCGATGACGAGTACCAGGCCTACCTCCGGTACTGCGGCCTGAAACCGGAGGAGCTGGTCCGTTTGCGGCTGGAATCCGAGCCTCTGCCGCCCCTTGAGCTGTCCGACTACTCCGGCGTGATCGTCGGCGGCAGCCCCTACACCTCCAGCGATCCTGTGGAGGAAAAGAGCGCAGACCAGATCCGCGTTGAGGCGGAACTCTCAGGGCTGCTGGACCGGATCGTGGCTCAGGACTTCCCGTTCCTGGGCGCCTGCTACGGCGTCGGGACCTTGGGCGTGCATCAGGGAGCGGTCATTGACCGCCGTTTTGGTGAGCCCGTGGGGGCAACCGACATCATGTTGACCTCGGACGGGCAGCGCGACCCGTTGCTGCAGGGCGTCCCGCCCACGTTCGAGGCCTTCGTCGGACACAAAGAGGCATGCAGCCAATTGCCCCCGAACGCGGTGCTGTTGGCGAGTTCGGCGGCATGCCCGGTTCACATGTTCCGGATCAAGGAGAACCTGTACGCAACACAGTTCCACCCCGAACTGGATGCCGACGGTCTCATCACGCGCATCAACATCTACAAGAACGCCGGCTACTTCCCTCCGCACACAGCTGACGACCTCATCGAGACCGCCCGTCAATCATCCGTGACGGAGCCCATGCGTGTGCTCAGGAACTTCACGGAACGCTACGCCCGCTAGCCCCCTCGTTGTGGGGCCCGCTTTGCGCGCCAGGCGCTCGAAATAGGGCGCAGAGTGGGCCTGGCATTGTGGGGGTGTGTGTTGTGGGGCCTGGTTTGCGCCCCTGGCGCTCGAAATAGGGCGCAGAGTGGGCCTGGCATTGTGGGGGTGTGTGTTGTGGGGCCTGGTTTGCGCCCCTGGCGCTCGAAATAGGGCGCAGAGTGGGCCTGGCATTGTGGGGGTGTGTGTTGTGGGGCCTGGTTTGCGCCCCTGGCGCTCGAAATAGGGCGCAGAGTGGGCCTGGCAACGTGGGGTGGGTTTGTTGTGGGGCCCGCTTTGCGCGCCAGGCGCTCGAAATAGGGCGCGGAGTGGGCCTGGCATTGTGGGGTGGGTTTGTTGTGGGGCCCGCTTTGCGCCCCCGGCGCTCGAAATAGGGCGCAGAGTGGGCCTGGCATTGTGGGGGTGGGTTTGTTGTGGGGCCTGGTGCGCGGGCCTGGTGCTTGAAATGGGGCGCGGAGTGGGCCTGGCATTGTGGGGTGGGTTTGTTGTGGGGCCTGGTGTGCGCGCCTGGTGCTTGAAATGGGGCGCGGAGTGGGCCTGGCATTGTGGGGGTGGGTTTGTTGTGGGGCCTGGTGTGCGGGCCTGGCGCTTGAATTAGGGCGCGGAGTGGGCCTGGCAACGCGAACGCCCGACGGCGGAAGTCGCCGTCGGGCGTTCGTGCCCGCAAGGTGCGGCTACGTGAGCCGGGCCGCCAGGTCCTCGCCCACCGCGAAGGCACGCGTGATCGCCGAGCCCAGGGTTGCGCCGCCGCCGGGATAGTTGTTGCGGAAGACCCCGGCTGAAACGTTGCCCGCCGCATAGAGTCCCGGAATCACCTGTTGCCGATGGTCCAGCACGCGCCCGTCGAAGTCCGTAGCCAGCCCGCCGGACGTGCCCAGCA
Source organism: Arthrobacter sp. yr096 (assembly GCF_900108925.1). Taxonomy (NCBI): domain Bacteria; kingdom Bacillati; phylum Actinomycetota; class Actinomycetes; order Micrococcales; family Micrococcaceae; genus Arthrobacter; species Arthrobacter sp. yr096. Next base: position 429,168 of record NZ_FNYI01000005.1, read on the forward strand.
CCCCGGCATGGATGGGAACGGCGTAGAACGGTGCCGCCATCAGGGGCGCCAGGCAAGGGTTGGGGGTGTTCCCGGCATCGCCCAAGAAGCAGTCCTGCGGAGTGGCACCCCTGCCGAACTCGGTGTCCACGCCCACTGCGGCGTCGGCGTTGAACCGGGCAACCGTGCCAGCGAGTCCGGCCGGATTGATGCCCACTTCCTGGGCCAACAGCTCCAACGTGGGCGCGGACACCATCCACTCGGATGCCAAGCCCGGCGTCGAACCGGCCACCGGGTACTTGCCGAGGTACTTCGCGTCGAACACCAACCACGCAGGATTGTTCTGCTGCCTGCCGGTGTGTGGATTGATGGACGCGAAGACCCTGCTGGCATCGTGATAGTTGAGGGCCTCGTTCACAAAACGGCGCCCGTCGCTGTTCACTGTGATGGACCCAGGAAGCGTCATCTCCACGTTCCCCATACGGCCCGACCGCCGCTCGTCGTACTGATGGGCCGCCGTCGAAATAACGGGGACACCCCACACTGCGGACATGTCCTCCACAGCCGCGCCGGCTGTGAGTCCGAGTTCCAGGCCGTCGCCTTCGTTGGACGGTGCACTGATGGGCGTCACAGGGTGGGGGAGGAAAGCTTTGCGGAGCCGCGGGTTCCATTCGAAGCCGCCGGAGGAAATCACGACGGCGGTCGCGGCCACGTGCGCTCCGGCCGCGGTTCCGCCGAGGGTCAACTGCCATCCAGCATCCGTGCGCCACAATTCCTCCACAGGACTGGCCGCAACGATGTGAACGCCACGGTCCACAGCGCTCGCGAGGAGGCTCCCGACGAGTGCACCACCCATGGTCCGGATACCTGTGGAGGCCCGGCGTTCCAGCAACGATGGGTCGGCAGCGCGACCGTTGAGTTCATCGCGCTCGGTCATGGTGAGCAGCGGGAAATAGGACGATGGCCGGATCAGCTCAGAGAGGCCGGGGTATGCACGCGGATCGAACGCGCTATTGTCCAGACCCCTGCCACCGTTCGCGGCCCCCTTCCATTCCATGTGGTAGTCCGGCCGCGCGATGGGAATCATGGACACCTTGGTGTTCACGTTGAGGAACTCCACGGCCCGCGGCGCTGTGGACACGTACCATTCGATCTCCCCGGCGGTCATCACGTGCCCGGCCGCCTCCGAGAGGTAAGCGACGGCGTCGGCATGGCTGTCCTGGTACCCTGCAGCCTGGGCGAGGTGGTTGTTTGGTGCCCACATGACGCCGCCGCCGGCCGCCGTCGTGCCACCCAGCAGGGCCGCCTTTTCAACAACCAAGACGCTGAGTCCGGCATCAGCTGCGCGGACGGCAGCAACCAGCCCTGCTGCGCCACTGCCCATGATCACGACGTCGTAGCTCGCGTTGAGTTGCTCGGGTGCGGTGAGGATAGGGGTGCTCATGCGGTGGTTCCTGCCGGCATCCCGATGAGGATCTTGCCGATTTTCTCCGTGCGTCCTTGCATCAGACGGAAGGCCTGCTGAAGATCGGCGAAGGCGAAACGGTGGGTCATGAGAGCACGGGCCTGCCCGGGGTGGCGCGCCAGCAATGCGAGGCCGTCCGGGATGAGGTTCAGGCTCATGCGGCTGCCCATGATGTCCAGTTCCTTGTAAGGGATGTCCTTCATGGAAACGTTCGCCTGCCTGGGCGAAATGCCTACTTGGACGATCCTTCCCGCACTGGCCACCAGCCTGATGGCATTCTCCAACGAGGACGGAACGCCCGTGGCCTCGATGACCAGCTGGGGCCCGTAGCCATCGGTGAGTGCAGCCAACCGAGGTCCTTGATGTGTGTCCGGGAAGTCTGTGCCAGGGGTGACCAGCAGGGTCTCAGTGGCGCCGAATTCGACGGCGAGGTCCAAGCGGTGCTGCTCGGTATCGGCGCAGACCACGGTGACTCCGAGTTCTGCCAGATACAGCGTGGCTAACAAACCGATGGGACCGCTGCCCAGCACCAGCGCGGTTTCCCCGGCCTGGGGCCGTCCGCGGTTGACTGCCTGCATGGCGATGGACGCGGGTTCTCCCATGGCAGCGATGTCCAGCGGAAGCTCGTCCGGCACCGGGCAGAGCTTGTCCAGGGGGACGCTGATCAGTTCAGTGAGTGCCCCGTCCGAGTAGCATCCCAGGCAACCCACGTTTTGGCAGACGTTATAGCGGCCCGTCAGGCACGGGCGGCACTTGCCGCAAAAGATGATGGGATTGACTGACACCCGGGAACCGACGCTGAAATGATGGGCATCCTCTGGTGCGAGTGCCTCCACGATGCCGGAAAATTCATGCCCTTGGATGAGCGGCAAATCGGTGGGGTAGTCGTCCTCCCAGATGTGGAGGTCGGTGCCGCAGAGGGTGACGTTGTGGACCCGGACCAGGGCGTGGCCTGGTTGAAGGGTGGGCGCAGGGGAGTCCCGGAATTCAATGGTTTCTTTGGAGACGGTGACAGCGGACAGCATTCCGGGACCTCAGACCTGCGCCGTAGCTTGGCCCGCGGGCTGAGCGTCCTGCACCACAGGCTCGGCACCGAAGAAGATGTTCCACTGGCGCACAGTGCGTTCCTGGATGAGCCCGGCCTCATGGAACGGGTCCTGGTCCATGAGCGCTTCGACGTCGGCCTTGGAATCCCCGGCAATGATCAACAGGGCGCCGGGAGTTTCCTCCGGACCGAAAGGTCCGCTCTTGAGGAGGCGACCGCCGTCGAACTGGGCTTTGAGGAACTCGACATGAGACGGGCGGACCGTGTCCCGCCGCGCGGACGTGGATTCTGAATAGGCGTAGGTAACAGCGAAAGTGGCCATGAGGTTGTCCTCTTCATTGAGTGGGTGGGGCTCTCCTCAATGCTGGGCACGCAATTAGATCTTGTCCAATACTTAGTTGGTCAAAAACTATGTGCCAAATTCACATAATGACTAGATGGCGGGCGTGGGTAGCACTTCTTCGGCCAGCAGCAGTGCTGCCCGGAGCGCCGGGGTCAAAGCTCCCGGGTTCCAAGCCAGTCCGGAGAGCAGCAGGACGTCGTCGCCGTCGAGCGGCAGAAAAACGGTGCCGGCGGGCATGATTCCCTCGATCGATGCCGGCATGAGACTGATCCCCACGCCGCTGGCCACCAAGGAGAGCGCTGTGTACGGGTCGGCTACTTCCTGGCTGATCCTCGGGCGGAAACCGGCGGCAGCACAGGCCGATAGGGTGACTTCCCGCAGGGTGGATCCCTGGGCAGCGGGCATGGTGATGAAGGGGTCCCCGGCAAGCTCGCTGATGTCCACCGAAGACCGGGCCGCAAGCGGGTGATCCGTTGGCAAAGTGACGCCCAAACGTTCGGTCGCGATCCGACGGGTGGCCAAGGACGGGGCGTCCACCGGCAGACCGATGAAGGCAAGGTCCAGTGCGCCGTTGCCCAGTTGCTGAAGAGCTTCCTGGGTCAGTAATCCGCCGTGCAAGCTCACCTCCAGCTGCGGGTACTGCTGGCGTAAAGCGCGGGTCAGCGGTGGGAGCGTGGTGTGGTTCAACGCCCCGGAAAAACCGATGGCGAGCTTGCCATAGACAGTCCCGGAACCAGCACTCACCGCCCTCTGCGCCAGGTCCACTTCTTCAAGGATTCTGCGGGCATGCGGCAGGAGTGAATGGCCTGCCGTGGTGAGGGTGACGGATCTGGTGTTGCGTTCAAAGAGCGCCGCACCCAGGCCCTTTTCGAGCTTCTTGATGGTCTGGCTGAGTGGCGATTGCGCCATCCGGAGCCGCTCCGCTGCACGGCCGAAATGCAATTCCTCGGCCACAGCCAGGAAGGCCTCAATTTGCCGCAGTTCCACGTTGCCTCCCAGATTTTCCGAGTCCAGTGCAAGGCTATATTGGGTTTCACGCCGGGGTGGCCGGGGTGGCCGTGGCGGCCGGGAGGTCCGGGTGGCCGGGGCAAGAGCCGGGGGATCAAAAGGAGGCATCGTGGCAAACTCGGCGTCGGGGGAGTCCGTCATTGAGCGGGTTGTAAAAATCATGGATGCGTTCTCCAAGGGTCAGCCTTGGCTTCCGCTCAAGGAGCTGGTCCGGATGACCGGGATGTCCAGCAGTACCGTGCACCGGCTGGCCATGGACCTGGCGGCCAACGGCCTCCTGGAACGCAACGCGTCGGGTGAATTCGGCGTTGGCATGAAAATGTGGGAGCTGGCCTCTCGAAGCAATCCGCTGGAGGAGTTCAGGCGCCGGGGGCTGCCCTTCCTGGAGGGTGTCCATGCGGCGGTCCGGGAGCATGTGGCTCTGTCAATTCCGGATGTGGAAACCGGCAGCGTGCTGTACCTGGAGCGTCTGGACAGGCACGGAACCGTCATGAACCTGGCCGAGGTAGCCGGCCGCCTGGACATCCACACCACCTCCTCCGGGATGGCCATGATGGCGCACATGCCGGGCTGGGTCCAGGACCGCTTCCTGGCCAGGCAGTTGGAAAAGACCACGCCCGCCGCGGAAACGGATCCCGCGAAGATCCGCAGCCACCTCGCCTTGATCCGCGAGCGTGGCTACGCCCGGCTGGTAGGGGTCCTTGTTGCGGAGAACACGGCCTATTCCGTGCCCGTGTTTGGCCAGGGTCAAGCCGTCATAGGTGCCATTTCCGTCGTCGTGCCTTCTGTGGATGAAGACGCGGGGCTGATTTTGCCCGTGCTGGTGGCCGCAGGCCGCGGCCTCTCACGCACCATGGGAGCTGAACGCCGTCCGTACGGCTCGCGTCCGTGGTTGTCTCCGGCCGGGCCTGCTTAGTCCAATATCCCGTTCAACGGGAAGAGTCCCCTCAGCGTGTGACCTGAGTCCTACAGTCGATCCCAGAGGAACAATCGCCTGTGATCTGGAGCACATATCCCGGAGTCGTTATCAACGGCCACCGGATGGGCTGCACAACAAAGCGGCAGCCGGCGATCCGGGCCTCATCTAATTCTTTGCCGGGCAAGGCACCATGGCGGTGCCCCTTCCCGCGGCACTCAATGAGGAGACAGTATGGGATACGTGCAGCAGCACTCGCCCTCCGACGTCAACAACACGGCAGCGCCGGTTGAACACGTCAAAATGCCGAAGAAGGCGGCACTCGCCTCCTTCCTCGGATCCACCTTGGAGTACTACGACTTCTTCATCTATGGCACGGCCGCAGCGCTGATCTTCCCCAAGATCTTCTTCCCGGGCGGCGACCCCGTGGTAGCGCTGCTTGGAGCCATGGCTACGTTCGGTGTCGGCTACCTCGCCCGGCCTCTGGGTGGGCTCGTGATGAGCCACTACGGCGACAAGATTGGCCGTAAGCAGGCACTGATGGTGACTCTGGTGATCATGGGCGTCGCCTCGATTGGCATCGGTTTCCTCCCCACCTATGGGCAGATTGGCTACTGGGCAACGGCGTTGTTGCTGGTGGGCCGGCTGGCACAGGGATTCTCCGCCGGAGCCGAAGCTGCCGGCGCCTCGACGCTCACCATGGAGCATTCGCCGGAAGGCCGCCGTGCCTTCTTCACCAGCTTCGTCATGACTGGTTACGCCTCGGGAATGGTGCTCTCCACCATCGTCTTTATTCCGTTGGCGGCTCTGCCGGAGGAACAGCTTCTGAGCTGGGGCTGGCGTGTACCGTTCTGGCTCTCGGTAGTGGTCCTCGCCGTGGCTTACTGGATCCGGACCCGCCTGGATGAGCCCCCGGTCTTCGAAGAGATCGTGGAGCACAACAAACCCAAAGCGATCCCCGCCGTCGCAGTGTTGAAGACGCAATGGCGCGACGTCCTGCGTGTTGGCGTGGTGATGCTCTTTTCGGTTATGCAGACCACTTTCACGGTGTACGCCCTGGCCTACGCCACCGGACCGGCCGTGGGCATCGACCGAACCCTCATGCTTACCGTCAACGCTGTGACCATCGGCCTCTCCATGGTGACCATTCCCATCTCCGCAATGATCTCGGACCGCATCGGCCGGAAGAAGGTCCTGCTGGTGGGAGCCCTGGGCTGCGCACTGACCACCGTCGGATACTTCTGGGCCATCAGTGAGCAGAACATCGCCTTGATCTTCCTGTTCGGCTTCCTGAACATGACGGTCTTCTACTCCTGCTGGAACGGTGTGTGGACTGTGTTCTTCCCGGAGATGTTCCCGGCCGCGGTCCGCTACTCCGGGATGGCGATCGGCAGCCAGATCGGCCTGATCCTGGCCGGCTTCGCACCGGCCATCGCAACGCTGCTGGCACAGCCCGGTCCCAACGGCTGGATGCCCGTGGCCGGCTTCACCATCCTCTGCCTGGCGGCTTCTGCGATCGCCATCATGACAGCCCGCGAGACCTACAACGTCCCGCTGGAGGACCTCGGTAAGCCGCGCAGCGCGCAGGTAAACAGCTAAAGCACGACGCCGGGCGGCACCTCCCAGCCGCCCGGCACCTGGCCGGCACCCACTTCGAGCCGCCAGCACCCTGCCGTCCACCAGCCCTCAAGCAAGACCCAGCACTCGAGCAAGACCCAGCAACCAAGCAAGACCCAGCAACCACCCAGTCCGAAAGTTGGATACCCCCATGACTCCCTCAGCTCCGGCAACCCGTATTTTCCGCGTTGGAATCGCGGGCTGCGGCGCCATTTCCCGCAACCACCTGGAGGCTTTCCGGGCCTTGGATAATGTCCGGATCATAGGCGTGTGCGACGTCGACCCGGACAAGGCGCAAGCCACAGCCACGGCTTGGGGAGTGCCGCACGCGGTAACAAGCGTGGAGGAGCTCCTGAACCTGGGCCTGGACATTGTTTCCGTCTGCACTCCGCATCCCACGCACGAGGATGTGGTGCTGAAAGCTGCTGCGGCGGGGGTGAATGTACTCTGCGAGAAGCCCATCGCCACCAGGCTGGAGTCGGCCGAGCGCATGGTGGCGGCCTGCGAGGAGGCCGGGGTGCAGCTGGGGGTACTTTTCCAGCGCCGCTTCTGGCCTGCCTCGCAAAAGATCCGCACCGCCATCGACGACGGCACGCTGGGCAAGGCGATCATGGCCCAGTGTTCGGTGATGCTGCACCGCGCCCCGGACTACTACAACCGGGATGCTTGGCGTGGCACGTGGGAGAGCGACGGCGGAGGGGTCCTGATGTCCCAGGCCGTCCACCAGATAGACCTGCTCCAGTGGTATCTGGGGGACGTCGCCGAGGTCTACGGCAAGGTCCACACCTACCGACACGGCGATTACATAGAAGTAGAGGATTCGGCGACGGCGGTGATCACCTTCGCGTCCGGAGCCATGGCGACGCTGGAGGCCTCCACCGCGGTGTCACCCAACCTCGGGATCCAGCTCCGCATCACCGGCGAAACAGGGGCTTCGGCTTCCCTCACGGAGTTTCCAGAAGGCAGCGACGGCCGGCTGGACCTGTGGGCAGTAGGCGAGCGAATCGTCGTCGAGCCTGTCCACCCGGAAGGCGTGGAACCGAACGTCGATCTGTCCATCATTAACGGCCAGCTGATCCCGTTCCACAAACTGCAGGTGCAGGACTTTGTGCAGGCACTGGAACACGGGACGGAACCGGCCATTACGGGCAAGGATGCCCTCAGATCCCTGCGGATACTGCTCGCCGTCTACGAGTCCTCACGAACCGGGGAACCCGTGCGTTTCGCACCCGTTCAGCCCGCACACGCAGCTATTGCCGAGCTGCGGAGCCGCGAGAAAGTGGCAGGCTAACCATGAACCCTTCAGCAGCAACTCCACTGACCCTGGGTCGCAACGGACGTACCCCCAAGACCCTCCGCAACCGCCTCGCTTCAGCCCCGATGGAACGCAACTACGGCACCACGGATGGCTTTATCACCGAGCAATACACCGATTACCTCGTCACCCGCGCCAAGGCCGGCCTCGGCATGGTCACCACGGAGGCCACCTACGTCCGCGCCGATGGTAAGGGGCGCACCCACCAACTCGGCCTGCACACCGATGACATGATCCCCGGTCTCCGCCGACTCACCGATGCACTGCACGCAGAAGGTGCGCTCGCCGCCGTCGAACTTAATCACGGCGGTCGTACCGCCCAAGCGGCAGTTTCGGGCTTCAAGAACCTCGCGCCGTCGCCGGTTCCATGCCCGACGGCGGGTGGTGAGGTTCCGCGGGAACTCACCGCCGCCGAGTGCTACGAACTCGTGGAAGCTTATGGGGCTGCGGCCCGCCGCGCGGTTGCCGCCGGATTCGACGTCATCAACCTGCACGGTGCCCACGGATACCTGATCCACCAGTTCATGTCGCCCATTTCGAACCACCGAACGGACGAGTTCGCGGCGCCGGAGTTCTTCATGAACCTGGTCATCGACGCCGTTCGGCAGGCTGTTCCGGACACGATCGTGGGCATGCGTGTCTCGGTAGTGGAAGGCCCGGCAGACGGCATCAGCGCTGAGCAGCAAGTGGCCATCATCGCCAAAGCCCACCTGGAGAAGCTCGACTTCCTGGACATTTCCGCGGGCAGCTACGACGCTGGCGAATGGATCGTCCAGTCAGGGGAGTGGAAGCCCGGGATCCTTGCAGACTACGCCAAGGCCTACCGCCAGTTCGGACTCCCGCTGGGTATGGCCGGACGGCTCAACAGCCCCGAAATCATCGAGGAAGTCCTGTCCCAGGGCACCTGCGACTTCGTCAGCCTGGCCCGCGCCATCCACGCGGACCCCGCTTTTGTTGGTGGCGTTCTGCGCGGCGACCGCTACCGGCCGTGCATCGCGTGCAACGTGTGCATAGACAACCTTGGCCTCGGTCAGGTCACCTGCACCGTCAACCCGGCGGTTGGGCGTTCACGAGTCCCGGTTCCCACGCCAGCCGTTCGCCCGGCATCTCGGGTACTCGTGGTGGGTGCAGGCCCGGCCGGCCTCACCGCCGCGCGAGAACTCGCCGAAGCCGGTGCACGCGTGACGCTGATGGACCACGGCGTCCGGCCCGGTGGGCAGTTCGCCCTGGCCGAGCGCATGAACTCGACGCCGGACTTCCACCGCTTCGCCGAGTGGTCTGGGGCTGAAAACGAACGCCTGGGTGTGGAGGTCCGGTTGGCGGCCCACGGTGATACGTCCGACGCCGGCAAGCTGGCCCGTGACTTCACCGCGGACGCAGTGGTCATTGCGACAGGTGGCCGCAGGCCCTCTCCAGGGTTCATAGGCGGCGACTCACCCCGCGTCTCTGACATCCGGGACTGGCTCACCGCCCACCCGGAGGTTCTGGAAGTGCATCCGGAAAATCTCGACGCCGGCCCGCCCGGTTCCGTGGGCAGTGTGCCGGAGGCTGCGGCCAGTGTGCCGGCAGCTGTGACAATTTGGGGTGCTGATTCGGTGGCCATGAGCGTGGCCGACACCCTTGCTGCACGAGGTACTGCTGTGCTGATTGTCGGGCCGCAGGAAGCCCTGGCTCCGGAGTCCGGACGCCGGGCCAAGATCCTCGCGGTACCCCGGCTTGAAGCCAACCCGAAGGTACGGATCTTCCTGTCCAGCACCATCGAGGAGTTTGACGGAGCTGGGGAGTCTGACGGTTCCGGGGAGTTTGGGTGCAGCAGGGTCCGGATCAGTCAGGCGGGTGTTGAGGACCAGTGGGTTGAAGCGCCGGGGGAGTTGCTGGTGTCACGATCAGTGCTTCCCTTGGACGGTCCGCTCACGCTGGAGCAAAGGGAAGCTGAGCTCAGCGTCGCCGCGTCGGTGCCCGTCGCACTGGCCGGGACCGTCGTCGATACCACAGCTGCCATCGTGTCCAACGCGGTCAAGAGCGGGTACGACGCTGCCCAACGTATCGCAGCGGCCCTGGCCCTCACCCCCGCTTCCGACCTCCCCGCCGCCGAGTTCGCGGGAACGGTGTCAGACCGCCCGAGAGTTCCGGCGAACTCGCAGCATTCCAGCGACCTCGCCGACACCCAGCATGACTTCACCCTGAACGGAGCCCGAAAGTGACCACTCAAAAGCGACGGCTCGGCATCGCCCAGCTCTCCCTCGTCGGAACCGCACCGCCGGATTTGGTGGGCATCGCGGCACAGGCGGGCTTCGACTTCATCGGAGCACGCGTCCGTCCTGTCACCACCACCGAGCGGCCATACAACCTCCAGCCTGGCTCTCCGATGCTCAAGGAAACTCTGGAACGGATGGCCGATACAGGCATCACGGTGGAAGACATCGAGTTCCTTCTCTTGGACGGTACTGGCCTGCAGAACGGGCAGGATCAGCGCGAAGCCTGGCTGCACATGATGGAGGCGGGTCAAGCGTTGGGGGCATCAAGCCTTACCGTGGCCTGCGCAGATCCGGACCTTGGCCGATTCGAAGAGCACCTCGCGCAGATGACACAGGACGGCAAGGCATACGGCATCATGCCTACCTTGGAACCCATCGCCTACCAAACCGTCCGCTCGGTCCCTGAAGCACTGAAGTTGGCCCAGCGGGCGGGCTGCAGGATTGTTGTTGACGCCCTCCATGTCAACCGTTTCGGCGGCACTGCAGCTGAACTCGAAGCTGCTGCGGACCTGGTCCCCTTGATCCAACTCTGCGATGGGCCTGCCGCCGCGCCTGCAAGCAGGGAGGCCTTGATCACCGAATCCCGATCGGAACGGGGTGTGCCGGGGGAAGGCGAATTCGGCCTCGCAGCCCTCGTGGCGGCATTCCCTGCGGACATCCCCGTCAGCGTCGAAACACCGTCAAACAGCAGAGCGGCCGCACGTGGCGAACTGGCGTGGGCCAAACACCTCAAAGCGGCGGCGGATTCCGTCCTTGTAACATCAGCAAACAACGCCGCAGCACTTACCGGGAGCAACCGATGACCAGCACTTCACCACTTCCCACCGCGGACTGCGACGTCCTGGTAGTTGGCTCAGGAGCCGGAGGTCTCGCAGCTGCAGTGACTGCGGCTTACCACGGCCTGAAAGTCATCGTCGTGGAGAAGGCCAGTGTGTGCGGCGGCGCCACCTCCTGGTCCGGCGGCTGGGCGTGGGCCCCGGGTAACCCATTGGCGAAAGCCGAGGGTGTCAGCGAGGACAAAGATACCTTCCGGACGTACCTTCGCGAGGTCCTCGGCGACCACTACCAGGCCGACAAAGTGGATGCTTTCCTCGAAGCTGCCCCACACATGGTGGGTTTCTTCCATGAAAAGACGTCCCTGCAATTCGTACCCGGCAGCAAGATCAACGACATCTACGGCAAGCTTCCCGGAGCCGGCACGGGCAACCGTTCCGTGGGCCCCAAACCGCTGAACGCCCGCAGCATCAGGCCAGCCGTGCGCGCCAGAATGCGCCACCAGCTCTACGAAACCTCGTTCCTGGGGATGGGGATCATGGCCGGCCCGGACCTCAGCAAGTTCCTGTCGGCGTCGCAAGGCAACCTCAAAGGACTCTTCCATGCGGGCTGGCGCTTCGGATTCCACCTCCTGGACGTACTGGTCCACCGCCGCAATATGCAGCTGGTCAACGGCACCGCCCTCACCGGCCGGCTCCTGAAATCCGCGGACCATCTCGGAGTGGACATCCGCGTTTCCACGCCGGCCACAGCATTGCTCAAGGACGAAAACGGCAAGGTGACAGGCGCCGTCGTGCGTTCCCCGGAAGGGGACCTGCAGATCAACGCGAGCCGCGGAGTAGTGCTGGCCTCTGGCGGCTTCCCCAACGATGTGCAGCGCCGCAAGGAGCTGTTCCCCAAGACGCCCACGGGCCGTGAGCACTGGACCCTGGCGCCGGGGGAGACAAACGGCGACGGCATCACCCTGGCCCAATCCGTGGGTGCACGCTTTACCACCGCAGTGAAGTCACCGGCCGCATGGTGCCCGGTATCGCTGGTGCCTTACCGCGATGGCAGCACCGGGGTGTTCCCGCACATCATGGACCGCGCGAAACCGGGCAGCATCGGCGTCCGGGCGGATGGGAAGCGGTTCGTGAACGAGGCAAACGGTTACTACGACTATGTTGAGGCACTCCTGGCCGCCACACCTGAGGGCGAAACCGTGGAATCCTGGCAAATCGCGGACAGCCGTTTTGTCCGCAGCTTCCCCCTGGGGATGGCCAAGCCGCTGCCCGTTCCGCTGTTCCCCTACCTTCGCTCCGGTTACCTGATCAAGGGCCGGACTCTCGAGGAACTGGCCGCGAAATGTGGCATCGATCCGGCTGGGTTGCGCCACACCGTGGCGAGGTTCAATGCCAACGCACGTGCCGGCGTCGACCCCGACTTCGGCCGTGGTGAGACCGCCTTCAACCGCTACGGCGGGGACGCGCGGCACCAGCCGAACCCGTCGTTGGGCCCCATCGAAAAAGGGCCGTTCTACGCAGTGCGTGTGGTTCCAGGCAGCTTCGGGACGTTCGCCGGGCTGGATACCGACGGCCGCGGCAGGGCCCTTAACCACGACGGCGAGGTGATAGGCGGTCTGTACGTCGCCGGCAATGACCAAGCCAACGTCATGGGCGGCCACTACCCGGCAGGCGGCATCAACCTCGGCCCGGCGCTGACGTTCGGCTACATCGCGGGAAGGGATCTCGCAGGCGTGTCCACCTACGAGGATGACCACACGGCTACCGCCGAGGCACAGCAGGTGCGGGTGTGACCGGGGCCGGTGCTGGCGGCGGAGCAGGAGCGGCGAAAGGCCCGCTGGGGTAAAGGGCCGTAGCTTCCATCATGTAATTAGCCCACTGCGGGCCGGCGATCATGTAGCCGTCCAAGGACTTGTAGAACCTCCCGTTGATGGTGACGTTCTGACCGGCCCGCTGCTGTCCCGCCGTCGTGTCTCCAAAGAACGACGCCGTGGCCAGGGTTGTGGTGTAGCCGGCAACCCACGTGGCCCCGTTGTTATTGGACGTACCGGTCTTGGCGGCCACAGGGACCTGGCTCTGGACTTTGGGGTTGATGTAGACGCCGGAGCCCATCTTGAGGACGTCCTGCAGGACGGCGTTCACGCCGCGGGCCACGGCCGGTTTCACGGCGTCCCGGCACTCCGGCTTTTGGGCCTCGAATTGCCTGCCTTGGGAATCCTTGATCTCCGTAATGGCAATCGGTGCACAGTACGTGCCGTCGTTTGCGAAGGTTGCGTAGGCGCTCGCGAGGATCAGTGGGGCCACGCCGATGGAACCGAGCAAGTTGCCGATCTGATGCATGTTCACCGGAGCGTTGTCCAGGCCGCTGTGCAGGCCCACGGTATCCACCATTTTTTGGATGCCGCAGAAGTCCAGCTGGGCTGCCGTGGCGAATGTTGCGGTGTTAATGGAGTTGTAGAGGCCGTAGTTGATGGGCATGGCGCGGTAATACCCGGCATCGTTGTTTTGCAGGTCGTCGTCAGCGCCCAAATTGGCGTTCTTCTGGGCGGTGCTGTAGCCGCCCAATACCCTGCCGCAGCTATCACGCCATGGAAAGCCAACCGGGTAGACCCTTCGCGAGGCATCCACCACCGCGGTTGGATTTTTGCCTTCGTTGAGCCATTCGGCGTAGATGAAGGGCTTCATGGTGGATCCGGGCTGGAATCCTCCGGCTCCGTTGAGGTCGTAACCGTTTGCGTCCTTGGCATCCACATTGAAGTTCAGCTGAGTGTCGTACTTCCCTTCCTGGGGTACGAAGACGGTGTTCTGGGCCATCGCCAGGATCTTGCCCGAGCCCGGTTGAACTGTGGTCATGGCGGCTCCCCATTTGTCCGGGTTATCCCCGGCCGAGGCATCCACCTGGGCCTGCGCTGCGGCCTGAAGCCTGCTGTCCAGTGTGGTGGTGATGGTCAGCCCACCACGGTAGAGCAGCCGCTCACGTTCATTGAGCGTTGAGCCGTACCTGTCGTCATTGAGAATCAGGTGGGAGACGTAATCACAAAAATAGGTGGCAATGGCGGCGCCCGCGCAACCCTGCAAGGACGGGGTGATGTTCAGTTCAATGGGCGTTGCCACCGCAACCCCATGGTCCACAGCGGTGATCTTTCCCTGTTCCAGCATCCGGTCCAGCACAAGATTGCGACGGTTGAGCGCCCCCTCAGGAGCCACCGTCGGATCGTAGATGCTCGGCCCATTGACCAGGCCGGCAAGGAGCGCCGCTTGAGGAAGGGTCAGGTCCTTCGCGGACGTGCTGAAGAAGTACCTGGATGCGGCCTCGATACCGTAAGCATTGCGGTTGAAGAACACGATGTTCAGGTAGCCCTCAAGGATCTGGTCCTTGCTGAAACGCTTTTCCAGTTCCAAGGCGAGCTTGACCTCGCGAAGCTTGTCTCCCATGGTTTTTTGGCCACTGAGCACAACATCCTCGGGGCGCCCCTCGGAAAGGCGGGACTCGTTGAGCACGTTGGTGACGTACTGCTGCGTCAGCGTGGAGGCGCCCTGCCGCGTTCCTTTGGTCAGGTTGGAACTCAGCGCGCGGATGATGCCCTGCGCATCCACGCCCGCGTGATCGTAGAAGCGGTTGTCCTCGATTGCTACGATTGCCTCGCGGATAAAGTGAGACATCTGCTCAAGTGGAACCTTCACCCGGTTCTCGGCGTAGAACGTGGCGATGTGCTGGCCGTCCGCTGTAACTACGGTGCTGGAAAGTGACGGGGAATCGACGTTCAGCTGGCTCGGCAGGCTCTCATAGAATCCGATTGAGCCGCCCACAGTGGTGCTGGTGAATGCAACAACAGGCACCACCAGTCCGGAGATCAGCACCCCGCAGAGAATGCTGATGAAAAAGTACCCGAAGACCCGTAGAAGGACCTTGCCGAGACCAAGCTTGGGACCCTTGTTGTGCGCCATTTTCGTGCCATTCCGTCGGGATGTCAGGCTGAAAAGTAGCTACAGAATACGTCTGGCTGCGCGGTTGGGCCATGGTTCGAAGCCCAAATAAGGTCCCAAATCGGACTCAATCCAGCGGCAGAGTCACCCTCACACTGGTGCCCTGTCCAACCGCAGAGTCGATGTCAACGGTCCCGCCGGCGTCGTGCACTGCAATGGACATCAGCAACAGCCCAAAGCCATGCCGCCTGCCGCTGGGGGCCGCGTGGATTTCAAAGCCGTCGCCGTCATCCGCGATGGTCAGTTGGATACCGTGGTAAACGGCGTTAAGCCGGACGGTGAGTTCGCTGGCGTTGGCGTAGTTGAGGGTGTTGCTGAACGTCTCCTGCGCCACGTGATACAGCAGCGCGGCGGCCGAGGATGAGATCTCGATGCCGTGATGCGGGGTGTGCCAGTGCACTTTCACTCCGTTGAGGCGGAGCGGTGCAGCGAGCCGGTCGATGCATCCTGCGACGCCCAGTGCGTAGAAATCCACGGGGTGCTGGTCCTGGATGATGCCCTTAACGGACACCACCTCGGTTAATGCTGATGACTGCTCCATTGCGTCCCCCACATCGATGTCTTTCATACTTGAGATTCGTTGCCGAAGCCCCTCGGTATTGGTCCTTCGACTGCTTCCAGCGTCGCGCCGCTATATCAAGGAACCTTTTCGATTTGCTCAAGTTCGCATCAAGTTTGGGGGAGCTTGCCTACGATGGTTGGCCCAGGACCAGCCGGGTGTCCGCGTCCCGATCGCAGTGCAGGACCCCGTCAGTGACAGTAAGCCCGGCCACGAGGATCGACGACCGCCGGCTTTGGACTGTCGGATGGCTCCCGTCCGTGCGGTCCGGGTGGGTGAAGTAGAAGATCCATGCCCGGCCCTGATTGACCACCACATCGGCATGGAGGCCCGGACCAACGTCGTCGCTCCGGCGGAAGGTTTCTCCAATAGCCCCGGCCAGGATGGTTCCCTGCTGCTCCCACGAGTCGAGGTCCCCGGAACGGTACACCGCCTGCCCGGCCCACGTGTCCACGATCATCCAGTACCAACCGCCCAGCTGGAACACATTGGGTCCTTCGTGGCCAGTGGGAGTGGTCAGGAGGTGCCCGCGAACGGTCCAGTCATGGAGGTCTGCGCTGTCCGCCGCCCAGGTTTCGGAGCCGTGCACTTCGTCCTTGAACCACATGCGGAAGCCACCGCCGGGGAGTTGGTGCACGCACGCATCGATGACCCGGTTGGAACTCAGGGGAACTACGCCATGGTGGGTCCAAGCCAGGAGATCCGGGCTGGTGTAGTGGTGGATCTCCATGGAATGCGGGTTGCCGTGGGCAGGGATGCCGCGGATGTAGCTGACGTACATGTGGAAGGTTCCTGCGTGTTCAAAGATTTCCGGCGCCCAGAAAGTGTTGTGCCCCCACTCAAAATCGAGGCCCTGAACAGTTCCGCGGTAGTCCCAGTGCGTGCCGTCAACGGAGGAAGCGACTCCCAGTTTTGAACCGTACAGCCAGCTGAGGCCGTCCTCGAACGGCACGGTGGTGCGGCGGTTGGTGTAGATCATCCACCACGCTTGCTCGTGCGGGTTGTAGATCACGGTGGGATCCGCGGCGCCGTCCTCGATCGGATCCCGGAAGATGGGGGACTTGGCGGGCACAGCGTGGCTCATGAATGATCCCTCGGGGTTTTGTTAGCGCTAACAAGCAGAAAGCCTAGGAACCAGAAGCCGGGTGTGTCAACGAAGTTCCCCTCCTGTGGCGAAATTCTGCTGGATCATCCGCCTGCTCCCTCTTGAAGATCCCTGGATTTCCGAGGTCTCCTTCGAGTGAACTGGGCGATGATCCAGCAGAATTTCGTCTGCCACAAAATTTAGCGGCGTCCGGGACCCTGAGCCTGGCTGTACTGGCCCGCAGTGACTGTTCCCTGTTCCTCTGCACCATCGATGGAACCGGCGGTGACGCCCGCCTTCGCCTCAGCACTGCCCCCTGTGTACACGGTGTACGTTGCCCCGTCGGCGATGGCTGACGACGAGTACACCAGGGACGCGATGCTCTTAGTGGTCACGAACGTTGCAACCACAGTTCCCGACGAGTCAACGATGTGCACCGGAGTGCCTGCCGAAACGGACGAGTTGAAGGTCAGCTGAACGCCCGACTGCGTAGACGAGGTTCCGGGTGTCACCGCCATGCCGGCGCTCCCTGCCGCTGCAACCGTTCCGCCTGTGACTGTGAGATCACCGTTCACATCGAGTGCACCGTTGCCATCATTGGTAGGACCGTTGACCACCACGGTGCCTCCGGAGATGGTGGCGTTTCCGTTGGAGTCCAGGCCGTCGCCCTCGGAATTGATGGTGAGCGTTCCGCCGGAGACGTCCACTGTGTAGTCGCCCACCGTATCGCCACCACCCATCCCGCCACCGCCGGGCCCGCCCATGCCAGCGGCAGCGCCCGTATCCGCAGAAGTGGAGGAACCGCCGGAGGCATTCACACCGTCGTCGTGGGAGGTGACAGTGACGTCTCCGCCGGTGATGGCAATGTGCTGTGCTTCCAATCCTTCTTCAGATTCGGCCACGGTGACTGTCCCGCCACTGACGGTCAGCGTATTGAAGGCTTTCACTCCGTCATCCCCGGCGTTGACCGTCAGGGATCCGCCGCTGACCAGCAGCCATCCCCGGCCCTCGTCAGTGTCATTGTCAGCTTTCACGCCATCCCCGCCAGCAGTAACTTGGTAGGCGCCATCCAACAGCACCGTGTAGTCCTTGCCGCGGATGCCGTCATCCACAGCGTCCACGGTGACCTTGCCGGCGGCCATCACCAGGCCGTCCTTGGAAACGATGCCGTCGTTGGATTTCCCGTTGACAGTCAGGGAACCGGAGCCGGCGATGGTCAGGTCGGCCATGGAGTAGAGCGCTGCGTTGGGAGCGTCGTCGCCCTGGTCGGCATAGGTGGTGGCGTCAGTCAGGGTGTTGGTGCTGCCATCTTGCAAATACACGATCGCCTCGTCCGCGCTCTTCACCACGAACGGTGAGCCAGACGAGTTGCCCAATTCCACGCCGTCCAGGATGATCCGGACGGTATCGGATTCGCCGGCGGCCACCACGATCTGCCCGTCTGCCAGTGAGCCGCTGAGGCGGTACGTTCCGGCGGCGCTGATAGTGACGGTGTTGCCGTCAACGGCCACACCGGTGGAGGACGACGACGTCACTTTGCTGCCGCCGTCGGCCAGGCTGATGGCCACTTCATCAGCGGTATCCCACGTGAGGTCGTCGCTGTCGTAGTGGGTGTCTTCCTCAATGGTGGCGGCGGTGACGGCCTGCTGGGTGGAGGTGGTGGTGCTGGACGTGGTGCCGGTGGAGGTTGAGCTGGTGGCAGCCGTGGAGCAGCCGGCAAGGGAGATCGCCAAGGCGACGGCGGCAACGGAAAGGGACGTGCGGAAGGAGCGCATGGTTGATTCCTTGGTCTGTGGAGGGAGTCTTTGGAGGGAAAGTCAGCGGAGGGAAGTCAGTGCAGGGGGCGAAGGGGCATCCTGCGCCGAAGGGTTTGGTTCCAGCGGTTGGCCGGCAGCTCGGGGTGGAGGGCGGCCATGCCGGTGGCGAACTTGGAGATGCGGCACGGCCGGACCCCGTGCGCCCACAAATGCCGGTCCAAGGGGCCGGGGGCGGAGCCGGATTTCGTCTCCACCACCACCGCATTGTCCAGAACCCACGGCTGGCCGTCAGGAGCCTGCCAGGTGACGTCGGAGTCGATGGTGGCGCGGCTCCCGGATTCGGGGAGGTACAGGGTGGTGCGGTCGTAGCGGGTGGACAGGACCGGCTCCAGCGGACCGAACGCGACATCGCCGATGGTGGCCGCGAGGGTCTCGTTGACGTAGGCCAAGCCTTCGTCGGTCAAGCGGTCGCGGTCGCACAACTCGTAGGGGATGCGTTCCTTGACCGTGGCCTCACGGGCGCCTTCGGTCTTGACCTCCAAAAAGCTCACGGCACTGTCCACATAGGTTCGTGTGCGGATCTTGAACCGACGGCGCCGGCCATGGGCGGCCAGCATGTAACTGTCCAAACCGGGGGTGTCGAAGTAAACGGAGTCGTAGTCGAAGGTCCGCTTCCCTTCCATTTCCAGGACCCGGGCTTCGGCGCCGAAAGTGGTGAGTATCCGCCGTGCCGTGGCCGACGGAACAAGATACTTGCGGTCCACACGGGTCAGCAGTGCGGCCTCCGTGGTGAGTTCTTCAAGTCCGACGGCGGGTAGCTGGCTCAGCTGCGGGATGATCGGTTGGGCGTCGATGCGGCTCATGCGACACCGGCCGAGGTAGGCACTGACTGCTGTGGTGCTGGCTGCGCGGACTGGGTGGGCAGTTCCTGCGGGGCCGGGGACAGTGCGCCGGCGGGTTGGTCGAAGCCAAGCTGTGCGTGCCGTGGCTGGGACAGATCCTGGTGGGCGGGGCGGACTGCGTACCGGACATCAACAATCGTCTTGTCGTTGACCATGTCCAACTCCTGGATAGTGGCGGAGTGGACCGTGCCGTTGAGGACTTCCTCCAGCCGGGCATAGAGCTCGGGCTCGTTGTTGATGGCCCGGTCCAGCACCACGGTCTGGTGACGGTAGGCCGGGAGGACCCGGGGGTTGTCGCCCACGAACATCACCAGCAGGACCAAGGCCATCAGGGACAGCGTCAGCCAGAGCGGCTCGACTCCGATGCCCGCGATCAGGCCCAGCGCCAACGCCGAGAAGTAATAGGCAACTTCGTGCTGGGCGAGTTCCGTGGACCGGAGCCGGATGATGGAGAGAACACCGAACAAGCCAAGTCCCAAGCCAACACCCGCGGCCGAACCGGACAGCGCCGTGGCAACGGCCAGGACGCCGACGTTCATGCCAAGGTAGGAAACCACCAGGTCACGGCGCCGGTGCCGGCGGAGGTAGAGGGCCAGCGTCAAAATGGTGATGGCGGCCAGGTCTGCCGCGATGAGGATGATGGTGTTCATCAGTTACTCCGGAATCTCTTGGGGGATTGATCTCCACTTTTCCCGGTGAGGCTGTGTTGAAACTGTGCCGGGACCAAGGCTGGGATGTGTGTTTCGACGGCGGCCGGTTCAGTTGGCAGGGGCCGCTCCGTTGACGCGTCATGTCCCTTGCGGACGAACAGGAACCGGTGCTGCACGGCGTAGCTGACTCCCAACAGGGCCACCTCAGTGACGAGCTTGGCCAACAAGTCGGGGACGGCCAAGGAAGTGAGGGTCCACATCGCGGCGTAGTTGGCAGTCAACAGGACCAGCACCAACGCCACATATCCAGTAGCAGCTGCCCGGAACGAGGTGTCCTTGCCATGCTCGAACACCAGGCGCCGGTTGACCATGAAGTTCACGGACGCACTGACCACGCGGGCACCAAGTACTGCAATCAGCAGGGAATCTGTGGAGGCAAGGAGGACCAGGAACATCACCGTGTCCACCGCGAACGCTGACAAGGACGAGCCAAGGAACTTCAGCAGCGGCGCGTAGATTCTGATCGAGTCGGCCACGGGGCGGAAATGTGATCCCGAGTTATCGTCCAGGTAGACGGTGGCGATCTCAATGCTGTGGATCCCGTAGCCGGCCTGTTTCGCCTCCAACAGCAGGTTGAGCTCGTATTCGTAGCGCTGACCGCGAACCGACAGCAGCCAGGGGATCATGTCCGCCCTGTACCCGCGGAGCCCGGTCTGCGTGTCCGTGATCCGCTGGCCCGTGGCAAGCCTGAACAACCACCGCGTCACCGTGTTGCCGAACCGGCTCCGGGCAGGGACGTCACCGGTAAAGTTCCGGCAGCCCAGGACCATCGATGCCGTCACATGGCGGACACGGTCGGCAACGGCAAGGATGTCGGCCACGCCATGCTGTCCGTCGCTGTCAGCGCAGACCACGTCATGGCCGGGGAAGCGCTCAGCGATGAACGCGAAGCCGCTCTTCAGCGCGTGGCCCTTGCCGCCGTTCACGTCGTAACTGAGGACATGGCACCCAAGCCGTGCGGCGTCGTCGAACGTGTCCTGGTAGTCAGGCCCGGAGCCGTCGTCCACCACAACGATGGTGAGCCACGGATCAGCTTCCTGAAGATTCTGAATGAGGGTGATGAGCTGGTGGTCCGGCTCGTACGCCGGTATGAGGATGATCATGACTGGGCGATGTAGAGGATGTCTGATGTGCCGCGCTCTTTGTTGTCGCCGAGCGGGTTATTCACCAGGGAACCGTTGAAGTACATGGTGGAGGAGCCGCCGCCATCGATGTTGTACGCGGTGGTGGCGCCCAGATCCTTCATGATCTGCGCCAGGCCGGTCATGGTGACGCCGGCGCTGTAACCAGGGCTGCGGCCGTCCACCACCACGAACACCAAGTGGTTCTCATCGATCACGCCCACGGCCGTGCGCGGCTGCTCGCCCTGGATGGAGTGGTTGCCGAAGTTGGTATCGACCTCCACGTCCTCGATGCCGGAGGCGATCTGGCCGTTGTCCAACAACGACGGTCCGAAGGAGAGCGTGTTCCACACACCGTCCGCAATGAGCTGGTCAGCAGTGGTGGTTGTCTCGTCGTACACCTTGACGGTGCCGTCCTTGTAGAAGGCGAGTCCCTGGCGGGCGCCCTCGTCCCGGTACACCACACCGTTGCGGATCACGATTCCGGTGTCCCGGAAGCCGTAGTAGTCGCCGTTGATGGCAAAGACTGCGTTGTGGTCTTCGGCGATCGCGGAGGTGTTCTCCGTGATGTTCTCGCCGAACGTGTCCTCGGCGAACGCCGACTTCAGGGTGGTGGCGTCGTCAAGCACGACGTCGGCAACGTAGTAGGTGACGGTGTCGTCGCCGCTGCCGGTGGTCACCGTGGAGATGGTGACACCAGTGTCGCCCGAGGTGTAGGAGGTATCGGTGACCACGGCGCTCGCCGCTGTGTCAGCGGACGTCTCATCCGTGGTCGTGGTTGTTCCGGCCTGGCTGGCTTCGTATTCCGAGACATTGGTGATCTGCGCGTGCGGAATGACGAATCGGTCGAGGGCCCAGGCTGCGGCACCCCCGGCAGAGAGAGTGACCGCCAGAACGGCGGAGACGACGACGCGCCGTGTCCGGCCGCCCTTACGGTGTTCAGTCTGTGGAGGAGTCATTCCTCATTTCTACGGAGCAAGGCTACGCCGGAGGTTTGCCCAACATATGCGTGGGCTGTGAAGGTTCAGTAGTGGCGGCGATCGGCCTCGCGGGCTGCTTCCTCGATGCGATACCGGTGGGCTGCCCATTCTTCGGAGTTGCGGCTGGGGATGTTCGGATCGCCGGGTCTCTGTCCCGCGGAACCGTCGATGAGCTCCCGGATGATGTCTGCATGCCCCGCATGGCGGGCTGTCTCGACGCACATGTGAACCAGGATCTGGTGAAGCGTGACGTTCTTCTTTTCCTCAGACCACCAGGGCACCACACCCGGCGCATCCAAGGGGAGGGATTCGATGGTCTCGTCGCTGTGCTTGGCCGAGAAATGGTGCAGCTCCAGGATCTGTTTGCGGGTCTCAGTGACCGGCACCCACATATCGGAATCCGGTTCAGCATCATCGGCCAACCACGGCAGATCGAGTCCACTGGGCCGGCCGAAGGTCTCCCCGAAATACCCCAACTCCACGCTTGCCACGTGCTTCACCAAGCCCAACAGGTTGGTGCCTGTGGGCGTCAGGGGCCTGCGGGCGTCGTACTCGCCCAGGCCGTCCAGTTTTCCGAGCAGGTCCGCCCTGCGGAGCCGCAAATAGCCGAGCAACATCGCTTTGTCATCCATGCTCAGCACTCTACCCAAGGGGCAAGGCGAAGGGCCCCGGGCGCCGAGTTCGCGGGAAACGTGCCAATACCCCCGGTCACCACCAGCGATCTCGCAGCATTCCCGCGGTCTCGCCTAAGCCCCGCGCAGCCGTGGACGTAACAAGGTACTGCTTTATTCCTCCCTTCCATCTCGCGTTGACTACAACGCAAGCCAGTGGAGGACCCCGGCCAAAAGACGCCGGACCAGGTCCGTCCACGAGTGTTAGGAGCAACTCCTTGTCACTTCAATTTCCCCGCAGGACCCTGCTTCAGGGCGCCGGTGCCCTGTCCCTCGCAGCAGTGGTCAGCTCCATGTTTGCCCAGAATGCCTGGGCCGAAACCGCACCGGATGCCGCGGAGTTCGCAGCGTTGCGCAGCCGCTGGGTGGACCAGATTACGGGCCGGAATGTCATCCAATCAGGCGACGCAGATTTCGCCGCGGCGATCACCGCCCTGAACAACAAAGCCGCTGACTCCCTGGCAAAGCTCAACAGGGCACCCGGCCGCGCATCGGTGTTCACGGATCTGTCCTTCGCCAAGGACGCGGAGATGGTTACCACGTATACGCGTCTGTCCCAGCTTGCTACGGCCTGGGCCACACCCACAGCCGCTGTGTTTGGGGATGCCTCAGTACTGGCGGACATCAAAGTCGGCCTCGCTGATGCCAACACCCTTTGCTACAACCACACCAAGGAAGAAGTGGGCAACTGGTGGTCGTGGGAAATCGGTGTGCCCCGGGCTTTGGCCGACGCCATGGTCCTGCTTCATGCCGAGCTCTCCGCCGCTGAGATCCAGGCCTACTCCGCAGCCATCGATCATTTTGTCCCTGATCCGTGGCTGCAGTTCCCGCCCAAGCGCGGCAAGATCACCTCGGTGGGGGCAAACCGCGTGGATTTGTGCCAGGGAATCATCATCCGGTCCTTGGCCGGAGAGGACACTCCCAAGCTCCAGCACGCCATCGCCGGCCTCAGCCAAGTGTGGCAATACGTCACCAGCGGCGACGGGATCTTCCGGGATGGCTCGTTCATCCAGCACAGCACCACGCCGTACACCGGCTCTTATGGGGTTGTGCTGCTGAACGGCCTGTCCAAGCTGTTTGCACTGCTTGGCGGCACAGGCTTCGAGGTCTCCGACCCATCCCGCAGCATCTTCTTCGACGCCGTAGAGGGATCGTTTGCGCCGCTCATCATCAACGGAGCCATGGCCGATTCGGTGCGCGGCCGGAGCGTCAGCCGCGAGGCCAACACGGGTTATGACCTCGCCGCCACCAGTATTGAAGCCATCCTGCTCCTGGCCCGAGCCATGGACAGCGCCACGGCAATCCGCTGGCGGGGCCTCTGCGCGGGCTGGATCACGCGCAACACTTACCGCCCCATCCTGTCCGGGGCGAGCGTTCCCCGGACAGCTTTGGTCAAAGAACTGCTGGCGGCCGGCGTTGCGCCTGTGCCGGAGTCCGCGGGCCACCGCCTCTTCCCGGCCATGGACCGCACTATTCATCGCGGGAGCGGCTGGGCGTTGTCCTTGTCCATGGCCAGCAACCGCATCGCCTGGTACGAATGCGGCAACGGCGAGAACAACCGTGGGTATCACACAGGTTCAGGCATGACCTACTTCCACACCGCGGACCTCGGCCAGTACGACGACGCCTTTTGGGCCACCGTCAACTACAACCGCCTCCCCGGCACCACCGTGGACACCACGCCTTTGCCGGACAAGGTGGAAGGTGAATGGGGCGCGGCCGTGCCGGCCAACGAGTGGACCGGCTCTGCCGCGCTCGGTGAGGTTGCCGCCGTCGGGCAGCACCTGGTGGGTCCCGGCCGAACCGGCCTGTCGGCGCGGAAGTCCTGGTTTGTCAGCGGCGATGTCACCGTCTGCCTCGGTGCGGACATAGCCACTGCTTCCGGAGCCAGGGTGGAAACAATCGTCGACCACCGCAATCTCCACCAAGGCACCAATGCACTCACGACGGCGTCGGGCACCATCGCGGAAACGGCCGGTAACGCTTTTGTGCTGAGTGACGATCGCTGGGTCCACCTGGAAGGATTCGGTGGCTACGCCGTACTGGATTCCTCCCCATTGACGGTGCTCCGGGAGAGCCGCTCCGGAAGCTGGTCGGGAGTAAACATCAACGGCAGTACCACCGTGCAGCAACGGAACTTCGCCACCATCTACGTGGATCACGGTGCGGGTGGAGGGCCACAAAGCTACGCGTACTTGGTGGCCCCCGGGGTCTCGGCCAAGGAGTGCAGCAAGCTGGCGAAGGGGAACAAGCACGTGGTGATCCGCAACGATGCCACGGCGCAGTCGGTGGAGTTCACGGCAGAGAAAACTACGGCGGCAACGTTCTGGAAGCCCGGAACGGCAGGCGACCTTGCCGCATCGGGCCCCGCGTGCGTGGTGTTCTCCCGGCACGGCAACGTCCTCACCCTGGCTGTCAGCGAGCCAACGCAAAAGGCTGCCAGCCTCACGTTGACGCTGCCTGAGGGCACTTGGTCCAGCGTGCTGGAAGGTGCGGGCACGCTGGGAACGGACGCCGCGGGCAAAACTACCCTGACGTTGGACATGGCCGGACTCAGTGGTCAGGCCAGGGTGGTGAAACTCCGCCGCTAGACCTCCCGTTGTGGGGCCCGTTCTGCGCGCTATCCCGGGTGTTGGGGGCGTAGAGCGGGCCTCACAACGCGCTAGACAGGGCTGACCACCTTGGCCCCGCAGGAATCACGGACCACAATCCTTGGCCGCAAACGGATCTGATATAGGGGACAGGCATCGCCCTCGGTCAACCGGCGCAGCAGGACGTCGGCCGCCATGACGCCCAGCCGATGCTTGGCGGGGGAGACTGCCGTGAGGGGGATCTGAGCGAGGTCCGCCATTTCGTCGTCGTAGGAAACCAAAGCAAGGTCCTCCGGCACCCGGATGCCTCGCCTCGCGGCGGCCCCTTCCAACAGCGCAGCTTCCCGGTCACCGAAGACCAAAGCCGCTGTCGCGCCGCTGCCCGCGAGGAGCTGGAACATGTGCTCGGCCTGGTCAGCTTCCCACTCCGGCTTGGTGGCGCTGAACGCCATGCGGTGATGCCCGCCGCTGTTCAACCGCAAAGAGGTGTCCAGCCCCAAAGCCTCGACGGCGGCCGCATAGCCGGCGATCACCGCGGCCTGAGTGGGGTTGCTGCTGCGCGCGGCCTCGTTCGCCCGCGTGAGCAGCCCAATCTTGCGGTGACCCAAGCGGTGAAGGTGCATCACGGCGTCGTAAGCGCCGCCTTGGTGATCCGAGCAGACGTGTTCGGTCCTGTCGCCGGGCCCCAGATCATCCAGGCTACGCTCCAGCAGCACCACAGGAACGGGCAGGGCCATGAGCTCGGCCACCCGCTGCTGGGGATTGTCCAAACCGGTCAGTGTCGGCACCAGGATGAGCCCGTCCACACCGGCATCCAGGAGAAATTCGATGCTGGCGTTTTCCCGGGTGAAGTCATAGTGGTACGTGGAGAGCTGCAGGCTCGCACCGCGGGAGGACAGGTGTTCCTCGATGCCTTGCAGTACCTGTGGGTAGTAAAGCTGGGTGTCCGGCAGCAGGACACCAATCACGTATCGGGAGCGCTTTTGCGAGCGCTGCGGCGCGGCGACAAAGCTCCCGGCACCCTGCCGCCGGACCACCAGCCCCTTGTCCACCAGATCCTCGAACGCCCGCCGCACCGTGGTCAGGGACAGCCCGGTGTCCAGGGACAGTTGCTGCTCGGTGGGCAGCTTGGTTCCCACGGCCCACGTCCCTGCCAGGATGCCTCGGCGCAGGTTGTCGCTGAGGTTTTGGAACTTCAGGTTTTGCTTGGCGGTATCGCGGACGGTCGCCGAGGCAGGCTCAGCATGGACGGTCTGCGGGTTCTTCCTTGGCATGATCAAACTCCACCTGTGAACGGACGATTACTCCCATCCTGTACCAAAGTCTAGGGAGTATTTAGATACTAATTTCCTGCATATGCAAGGTATTGGGGAATGCTCATTGATTCCTCGCTTCGGGGCTGGATAGCAATGAAGGGTGTTCAATGAAAAGCCAAACATCATCTTCATCCTGAGTGACGACCAAGGCGCCTGGGCGCTGGGATGCGCCGGAAACACGGAGATCCAGACTCCAAATCTGGATGCCCTCGCGGCCCGGGGAACGCGTTTGGAGAACTTCTTTTGCGTGTCGCCCGTCTGCTCGCCGGCACGCGCCAGCCTGATGACAGGAAATATCCCCTCCCGCCACGGCGTCCACGACTACCTGGCCGGCATTGAAACGGGACCGGGAGCCGTGGACTACCTGCAGGGGCAACCCCTGTTCACGGATGCCCTGGCTGATGCCGGCTACCGTTTGGGTCTTTCCGGCAAATGGCATCTCGGAGCGAACGATGTTCCCAGGAAAGGCTTCACCCATTGGTTTGCGCTGGAGGGTGGCGGCAGTCCCTATGACCGGTCCGTGATGTACAGGTTCGACGACGGCACCAGCCACCGGGAGTTGGTCACCGAGTACTTGACGGACGCGATCACCCACGACGCCTTGGACTTCCTGGACGAAGCTTCGAAGGAACCCGAGCCCTTCTTCCTTGCCCTCAACTACACCGCACCCCACAAACCGTGGAAGGGCCAGCATCCGCCCGAATTCGAGGATCTCTACCGCGACTGCACCTTCAGCAGCTGTCCCCAGGAGCCACTCCACCCCTGGACCCCCACCGTGGATGGTGTGCCGATCGGCGGCGAGGGTGACGTGCGCGCGGCCCTGCTGGGGTACTTCGCGGCGGTGAGCGCCATGGATGCAGGGATTGGTGACGTCCTGCGGCGACTGGAAGAACTGGGCATCGACGACCACACGCTGGTGATCTTCAGCAGCGACAACGGCTTCAACTGCGGCCACCACGGAATCTGGGGCAAGGGTAATGGGACTTTCCCGCAGAACGTTTACGACTCCTCCGTCAAAGTCCCCGCGATCTTCGCGCTCCCTGGACGCATCCAGCAGGGGACTGTCCTCACGGAACTGCTGTCTGCCTATGATGCGGCCGCCACGGTCCTGGAACTCGCGGGCCTGGACGCGCGGCCCTTCGAACGCGGCCCCGGGCGCTCCTTCGCGGAGCTGTTGAGCGTGGTTCCGGTCGATGCGCGTCATGGCGCCGCTAAGAACCCCGACGCCGGCCGCCGGCCCTCCGCCGCCGGCGACGGGACTGGTGAGTACCCCGACGGGGGTGGAGCGCTGGACGCTGCGGGCGACAGGACTGGTGAGTACCCCGACGGCTGTGAGGCGCCGGACGCTGCGGGGGAACGCGCCGTCGTGGTCTTTGACGAATACGGCCCGGTCCGCATGATCCGAAGCGCGGAATGGAAGTACGTGCACCGCTACCCGCACGGTCCCCACGAACTTTACGGCCTTGTGGCGGACCCGGATGAACGCGTCAACCTCGTCAATGAACCCGCGCACGCGGTCCGTGTTTCCGGCATGAGGGCCCAACTTCAGCAGTGGTTCCATCGTCATGCGGCCCCCGGACTGGAGGGAAGCTGGCTTCCCGTGGCCGGGGCAGGCCAGACTGCTACCGTGCTGGATGATCCCTTGGGGGCCTTCACCCCACCCAACTGGGACGGCACGGCCACAGCCGGCCCTGCCGCAGACGGTCCCGGCGCAGCCGGCCCCGCCTCCTAGGGGACCTCGCTCAGGACCCGTTCGGCGCGGGTGGCATCGCCGGACGGGTCGAGGGCCACAGGATTGCCGCGCTTGGCTGCCTCGTAGGACGCCAGGACTACTTCCACGATGTGGCGGGCGTGTTCCACGCTGACTTTTGGAGTTCCGCCGTCCAACACTTTGATGAAGTCCCGCAGTTGCAGGTAGAAGCCCTCTTGGATGTCCTCCGGCTGTGGCTCCCAGACCGTGCGGGTGGTGCCATTGCTGCGCACCAGCGTTCCGTGATGGGGGCTGCAGGAAATGGTGCCGTGTTCGCACACGATCAGGACCTCGTCCATGCGCTGGGTGGCGTCGGATACCACTACAACGCTGACGTGGACGCCGTTGCGGAGCATCAGCGAGATGGTGCCGTCCGTTTCCACCGGAACGCCGAAGCGTTTGAGGGTGGAGGCGTGGAGGGATTCCACCGGTGCGCCGCCGAACCAGAGGGAACGGTCCAGGCAATGGCCACCGATGTTCATCAGTGCCCCGCCGCCGGCCATGGCTTCGCTGAAGAACCACTCCGGACGGGTGCCGGGACGGTAATCGGTTGTCCTGTAGTCGCGGATCATCAAGACCCGGCCAAGCTCGCCGCCGGCCAGCACGTCCTCGGCGGCGAGCTTCTCCGGCAGGAAATGCTGGATCTGTCCGATCACCAAGGCCACCCCGGCGTCGCGGCAGGCCTGGATCATGCGCTCGCAGTCGGCCACAGTGGTGGCCATGGGCTTTTCCACCAGGACGTGCAGTCCGTGTTCTGCTGCTGCAAGCACCATCTCCAAATGCAGCGCGTGCGGGGTATTGATGATCACTGCGTCCAGTCCGGCCTCGCGGAACATCGCCGCATAGTCGGTATAGACCTGGGCAGCCCAGTGCGAGGCAACCCCCTCGGCCGCTTCCTGTCGCAGGTCGCAGACGGCGGCCAGTTGGACGTTGCTGATCCGTCCGGCGGATTCAGCATGGAAGTGTGCCACGGCACCGGCGCCAATGATTCCCAGTCGTATCAATTTCCCTCTTTAGCTCGGAGCCGAAGCGCGGACACTGCCTGCCCGCGCGGATCACCTTGATTGTTGGGGAGCGTCAGGGAAGGAATAAATGCCTAATCGGGGTGAACTGTGGGCTCGGCCTTAGACACCCCGCCCGGGGGTGGGAAACCGATGGCGACTCATTCGGAAGTACTCATTGAATCCTGCTTTCACGGGCTGTGAGAGTCGTCTCACTGAACCGCATCCGGCCGGTTCCCCCTCACTTGAAAGGTGATTCCCATGGGCAAAACAGCCCGTCATCTTCGCCCGCTGGCCGCCCTGTTGGGTGCAGCACTTGCCCTGTCCACCACAGCATGCGGTGGAGCCACAGACGCCTCCACTGCTGCCGAGGCCGTGGACATTTCAGGCTCCATTTCGGGGCAAACCATCAACTACTGGTCCATGTGGAAAGACGGTGAGCCTCAGCAGAAGGTCATCGCCGCTGCCATCGCCGATTTCGAAAAAGAGACCGGAGCCACCGTCAGCGTTCAATGGCAGGGCCGCAGCAACACGGAGAAACTGGTTCCCGCGCTGAACACCAACAACGTCCCGGACCTGGTGGACGGCACCTTCGCAAAGCTTGCGCCCGTGATCGGGGAGACCGGACAGGCCAGCCCGCTCACGTCCGTGTACTCCTACGAGGTTGACGGCAAAGCGGTCAGCTCGGTGATCCCGGAGAAGTTCACCAGCAATGGTGTTTTCAAGGGCGAAGATGGGCAGCCGTGGATGGTTCCCTACAGCGTCAGCTCGGATGGCATCTGGTTTGATGCTGCCAAGCACCCTGAACTCAAAGCCAAACCACCGGCCACGTGGGATGAATTCATTGAAGTCCTGGACAAGCTGAAGGCCAGTGGATCGGCTCCCATCGCGGCGGACGGTGACATTGCCGGCTACAACTCCACCTGGTTTGTGACAGCGCTGCTTCGGCTCAAGGGTGCCGGCAGTTTCAAGGCTCTTGTTGAGGACAAGTCCGGTGAAGGATGGGACGATCCCGCGGTGCTCGAGGCAGCCCGGAAGGTGGAAACCCTGGTCAAGGGTGGATACCTCAACAGCGGCTACAACGCGAGCAAGTTCCCTGCCCAGCAGCAGCTTTGGGCGAACGGCGACGCTGCCCTCATTCTCAACGGATCATGGACCCCAACCGAAACCGGCTCCTATGCGGCCCCCGGATTCGAGTACTCGTCCTTCCAATTCCCGGCAATGGGAGACAATCCAGCCAGCGCCCGTGTGGACTTCATCGGTTTTGCAGTACCGGCAAAGTCCAAGAACCAGGTCCCCGCACAGCGCCTCGCAGCATTCATGCTGAATTCCAAGTATCAGAATGCCCTGGGAACGGAAGCCAAAGTGCTGCCGGTACGGCCGGACGCACCGGTTGCTCCCGCCGTCGAGTCCGTCAAAGCTGCCATTGACGCGGCTCCGGCAACGCACCTGCAAAACGACGGAGTGACCTTCCCCGGCTTCATGGAGAAGGTGTTCTTCCCCAAGGATGACGAGCTGTTTCTCGGGAAGACCTCTGCCGACGAGTTCATCGGGAAGATGAAGGCTGCCCAGATCCAGTACTGGAAGGACAACAGCTGATGACCCTCCACCTGACGGAGCCCCGGACGGGCGGTGCGCCCGTCCACAGTCCGGAGTCCCGGAAGCCGGTGCCTCGTAAGTCGCAGCGCGGCAGCCGTCCTGGAGGGAGCTCCATCGACGTGCAGCGCAAGAAGCTGCTGATCCCGTTCGTCGGTCCGGCTTTCGTCCTGTACACGGTCCTGTTCATCGTGCCCGCGCTGGGAGCCGTATGGATCAGCCTGCACAAATGGGCGGGCTCGGGTCCCATGAAGTTCGTTGGGCTGGACAACTACGGCCGGATCTTCCGGGATCAGTTGTTCCTGTCGTCATTCGGCAACACCCTGCTTCTGCTCTTCGTGGTGGGGACCGCGATCTTCGTCCTGGCTTTTGCCTTGACGCTGGTGCTCAGGGACATGGCCGGTAAGAAGATTGCCCGCAACGTCATCTTCTTCCCCCACCTCATCAACGCGCTGGTGTTCGGTGTCCTGGCCGGTTTCATCTTCAATCCAGGAGGAATGGTCAACACCCTCCTGGCGCCCCTTGGAGTGACCGATCCGCCCAAGTGGCTGGCGCAGGACAACATCTTCCCGCTCATCATGGTCACCCTGGTCTGTACCACCACCGGTTACTTCACCACCATCCTGATGGCCGGCGTCGACCGTATTCCGCCCTACTACTACGAAGACTGCGCCCTGGCCGGGGCATCCGCTTTTCAACGGTTGCGCTACGTGATCCTGCCGCTGACGTGGGACGTTTTTGGCACCTGCGCCGTATTGTGGACCATTTCGTCAGTGAAGATCTTCGAGATCGTCTGGGTCTTCGGTGGCAGTTCAGGTGCCGGCGTGCCGCCAACGCAGAGCTGGACCGCAGCCGTGTACACCTACGTCAACGCCTTCTCGGGACAATCAACGCCGGCCTACGGGGCTGCGACAGCCTCTGCCGTATTGTCCCTGGCGCTGATCTCCGTCCTGGTTGTCCTGCTGCGCCGCGCCATGCGTCGCGACGCCGTCGAGTTCTAAAGGAAAAGTCATGAGCGAACACAAACTGCTGGCACCCCTGACCACCCGCAGGAGGGCAGGACGCGGCGTCAGCCCTGCACTGCGCGGCGAGCGCAGCATCCTCCGGGGGATTGGGGTGACGCTGCTGTGGATGGTGGTGGCGATCAGCATCGCAGCCCTGGTCTGGATGGTGGCCCAGGCTTTCAGGGATACCCGGGCAATTCTCGATGACCCTTGGGGCGTCCCGACGTCGCTGGATTTTGAAAACTTTGTCCGTGCCTGGACAGTGGGGGACTTCGCCGTCGCAACATGGAATAGCCTGCTGACCACGGTGGTTTCCTCGGTCCTGACGGTAGCCATCGCCGCGCCGTGCTCCTACTACTTGAGCCGCGTGGACAACAAGCTGACGCAAGGACTCAGCCTGTACTTCATCCTGGGCCTGGGGATTCCGGCGCAGGTCATCCTGATCCCGCTGTTCGTGATGCTCAACAAGGTGTACCTGACGGACAGCATCATCGGGCTCAACCTGGTGTACATCGGCGTCTCCATGCCCTTCACGGTCTTCCTGTTGACCGCGTTCTTCCGTTCCCTTCCCCTGGAAATGGAAGAAGCCGCGGCGCTGGATGGAACCACGGCGTTCGGCACGTTCTGGCGTATCACGTTGCCGCTGGCCAAGGGCGGAATCCTCACCGCCTTCATCCTCCAGGTCATCTCGCACTGGAACGAGACACTGCTGGCCCTGACGCTCCTTCAGTCCACCGAGAAATACACCTTGCCCGTGGCCCTGATTTCCTTCGTACAGCAGCAGACCTACTCGGGAGCCGACTGGGGTGGACTGTTCGCAGGGCTGGTGATCGTGGTCCTGCCGATGCTCATCATCTACGTATGGCTGGGCCGCCGCCTGACCGAGGGACTGACGCTCGGCATGGGCAAGTAGCCCCCGACGGCGGTGCTACCGCGGACCCTTGTCGATCACGCAGAAGCGCTTGCCGTCAGGGTCCGCGAGGACCACGAAGTCCGGCTCCTCGGGGTACATGTCCCAGTCGACGTGCCGGGCACCGAGGGCGATAAGCCGTTCCACCTCAGCGTCCTGATCGTCCGCATAGAGGTCCAGATGAATGCGGGGATGTTCCTGGGCGGGTGTTTCACTCAGCATGAGGGCGAGCTGCGGGCCGGGACCGGACGCCGGAACGAGGATCACCCAGGTGTCGTCGCCCGGCTCGCGGGGAACATAGCCCAGCGCTTCATGCCAGAAACTGGTGGCGCGGGCAATGTCATTGACGCCCAGGACAGTGCTGCCGATGGTCAACATTGGCCCAGCCTAGCGGCGGGCTGCCCGGCATGTCTTGTTCTTGGCGGCTGGCCAATGCCACAGTGAATCCATGGCCACCGAAGAGGACGTCCGGAGAATCTGCCTGGGCATGCCCGGCGTGACTGAGCGGCCCAGTTGGGGGCAGCCCGCGTGGTTCGCCAAGTCCCTTATGGCACGCATGTGGGAGGAAGGCGTGGGGACCGTGAAAACCGACGAACGCGAAGCGCTCGCAGCCATGGAACCGGACACGTTCTTCTGGACGCCGCATCACGATCAGTCCCCGAAACTGATGCTCATCCGGCTGGAGAAGATCGACGTGGAAGAGCTCGACGAGCTGCTGCAGGAGTCGTACAGAATCGCCGGCGGGCCCGGCAAACCCAAGTAGCTCGCAGATCAAGCCGTTTTGACGCCTGGGAACGGCCTGATCTGCTACTCAGTTGGGTGGACCCGCAGGTTAGACTCGGCCGCATGGGGGAACACAACGCATCAGGGAATCAGAACGCATCCGGGGAACACAGCACACCCAAGCCAGCACGGAAACCGGCAGCCGTCGTCGTGCCTTTGCTGGGCCTGATCGCCGTGATAGTGGGCGTGATCGTGGCTTGGACCAACCAGAGCACGGACTTCGGCTTCTTCGCCTATGCGCCGCTGAGCGACACGGTATTCATGGGGAACGGTGTGACCATGGTCAGCCAAGGGACGCAGCTCGGGCTCGCCGTGACGGTCCTTGGCCTGCTGGTCCTCGCGTTCTGGGCGGGACTCGCTGTGGGCCGCCGCCGCTGAGTTCGCCGGAAAACGACGAAATCGCCGGATAGCTCCAGCGAACTGGCAGCTTTCCGGCGATTTCGGCGCAAGCAACAGACCTAGGTGAGCTTCACCTGGCGGTTCATGTCCTTGTACAGCAGGTAACGGAACTCGCCCGGACCACCGGCGTAGCAAGCCTGCGGGCAGAACGCGCGCAGCCACATGAAGTCGCCGGCTTCCACCTCAACCCAGTCGTTGTTGAGCAAGTACATGGCCTTGCCTTCCAGGACGTACAGGCCGTGCTCCATGACGTGGGTCTCCGGGAAGGGGATTACGCCGCCGGGCTGGAAGGTAACAATGTTGACCTGCATGTCGTGGGCGAGGTCGCTGGAGTCCGTGAAGCGCGTGGTCTTCCAAACGTCGTCGGTGTCCGGCATGGAGGTGGGCTCCACGTCCTTCTCGTTGGTGACGAAGGACTTTGCTTCGAACCCTTCGAGGCGCTCGTAGGCCTTGCGGATCCAGTGGAAGGAGACGATGTCGTCGGAGACGTTCTCCAGGCCCCACTCTGCTCCGGCGGCAAGGTAGGCGTAGCCGC
This sequence comes from Arthrobacter sp. yr096, assembly GCF_900108925.1. Taxonomy (NCBI): domain Bacteria; kingdom Bacillati; phylum Actinomycetota; class Actinomycetes; order Micrococcales; family Micrococcaceae; genus Arthrobacter; species Arthrobacter sp. yr096. The sequence continues at coordinate 463,546 of NZ_FNYI01000005.1, forward strand.
CCTCTTCGAGGTGGTGCAGCTCGCCGTCGAGTGTCAGGTTGACCTGGCCCTTGGTGACGAAGATGACGCCTTCAACGCCGGATTCGAACTCGGCCTTGGGTGCCCCGCCGCCCGGTGCGATCTCCACGATCAGCTGGGAGAACGTGGTGGCGAAGCCGGAGATCGGCCGCGCGATGATCCACGAGCGCGTGTTGGAAAAGCCCGGCAGGTTGCTGGTGACGATGTCCGTCATGACGCCCTTGGGGATCACCGTGTAAGCCTCGGTGACGATGGCCCGCTCGGTGGTCAGCTGGGTCTGCGGCGGCAGGCCGCCCTGTGGGTAGTAGTACTTGCCCATGCGAAATGCTCCTATCAGTGGGAAGTCGGTTGCGCGAGCCGCGGGTGCGCCAGTGCGGTCAGCTGTGAAAGTTCGACGCCGGCAAGCGCCTTGACCTCGTCGGTCCCCACTGCGCCGCACTGGACGCCGCGGAGGACGAACCCGGCAAGCGCGCGGGCGGTGGCGGGCTCGTCCATGACGCCACCTTCGGTGCGCTCAACATAGTTGCGGAGGCGCAGGGCCGCGGCGGGCAGGCCTTCGCGGTAGAAAGCGTACGACGCCGAGAAACGGCTGGGGAGCTGGGCGGCGTGGAGATCCCAGCCCTGGTAGTAGCCGTTCTCCAGGGAGCGACGAACCAAGCGGCCGTGAAGCTTCCATGCGTCTTCCACAGCATCGCCCACGGGGATGATGTTGGTGGAACCGTCGGAGAGACGGATGCCCGTTCCGGCGACAGCGAGCTGCATGACTTCCTTGGCAAAGTCGGCCACCGGGTGCTCCATGGACTGGTATTCCGCGGAGATTCCGAGCGAGGCGCTGTAATCGTAGGTCCCGTAGTGCAGGGCGCTGATGCGGCCCGGGACGACGTGGGGGAGTTGCGCCACTGGCGAGGTTCCGTCAGCACCGATGATGAGCTGCGGGGTTTCCACCTGCACCTCAAAACGAAGCCGGCCGGCGGGAAGACCGTGGACTTCCTCAAGCCGGGACACGGCGAAGTCCATGGCCTGTACCTGGGCCACCGTGGTGACCTTGGGCAGCGTGAGGATCAGTCCTGCCGGGAGTTCGCCGGCTTCAGCCAACGTGGAGACAAACAGATCCAACGTCTTCAGGCCGCGGGCCCGGGTAGGGGCTTCGAAGCACTTGAAGCGGATGCCGATGAACGGCGGGGCGGTTCCGGCAGCTACTGCAGCGGCAACAGCGTTGGCGGCAGCAACGGCGTCGGCGTCTTCTGCCTCGTCGCCGCGGTCACCGTAGCCGTCTTCGAAGTCCAAACGCAGGTCCTCGATCGGTTCCGCGGAGAGCTTCGCGGCCACACGCTCGGCAACAGCGGCGGCCAGGTGAGACTCCTGGCCCAGCAGCTGACCGAGCTTCTCCAGGCCACCGTGCGCCTCTGCCGTGGCGAGTGCCTGCGCGCCCCAATCTGCCACAAAGGTGGGTGTGAAGCGGTCAGCCGGGATGTAGACGGTGTGGATGGGCTGGCGTGAGCCGTCGTCGCCGGGGTAGTTGCGGTCCAGCAACTGGTCGGTCGCCGCAAGCTGGGACTCGATGTGAGCCAAATCAGATGAAGAGAATGAACCCATCTCAGCCCACCAGCTCATACGCAGGCGTGGTGAGGAAGTCCGTGTAATCGTCGGACAGACAGATGTCCTCGATCAGCTTGGACGCCGGCTCGTAGTACGCCTTGAAGTTCTCATCGCCGAACTCGATGCGAAGGCGCTCGGTCTCTTCGCCCAGGATTCGGGTGACGAGTTCGCGGGTCACGGTGTTGCCCGTGTCCGCGAGGACGGACTTGTTGCGGATCTGCTGCCATACCTGCGAGCGGGAGATTTCCGCAGTGGCGGCGTCTTCCATGAGGTTGTGAATGGCAACGGCACCGCTGCCGGAGATCCAGACGCCCGTGTAGGCGACCGCGACGTACAGGTTCAGGCGCAGGCCTGCTTCGGTGACGTGGCCTTCGGCGGAGGCGACGTCGATGAGCTGTTCGGCGGTGACGTTCACCTCGGGGCGCTGCTTGTCCAGCTGGTTCTTCTTACCGCCGTTGGCAGGGTCGCCCAGCACGGAGTCGAACACTTCGCGGCAGGTGGAGACCAGGTCCGGGTGTGCCACCCAGGAGCCGTCGAAGCCATCGTTCGCTTCGCGGGTCTTGTCGGCGCGGACCTTGTCGAAGGCTGCGGCGGTGACATCCGGCTGCTTGCGGTTGGGAATGACGGCGGCCATGCCACCCATGGCGAAGGCGCCGCGCTTGTGGCAGGTCTTGACCAGGAGTTCGGTGTAGGCGCGCATGAACGGTGCCGTCATGGCCACGGTTGCGCGGTCCGGGAGGACGAACTCTTCGCCGGCATCACGGAAGTACTTGATGATGCTGAAGAGGTAGTCCCAGCGTCCGGCGTTCAGGCCTGAAGCGTGATCGCGCAGTTCGTAGAGGATCTCGTCCATTTCGAACGCGGCCGGGATGGTCTCGATGAGAACCGTGCCGCGGATGCTGCCCTGCGGGATGCCCAGGAAGTCCTGTGCGAAGACGAAGACGTCGTTCCAGAGGCGTGCCTCCAGGTGGCTCTCCATCTTGGGCAGGTAGTAGTACGGGCCGTGCCCGTTCAGGAGGAGCTGCTTGGCGATGTGGAAGAAGTGCAGGCCGAAGTCCACCAGCGCACCCACGGCGGGTTCGTCGTCGATCAGCAGGTGCCGTTCCTCCATGTGCCAGCCACGGGGGCGGGCCACTACAACGGCCAACGGAGCGTCCGTGCGGAGGCGGTATTCCTTGCCTTCAGGCGAGGTGTAGCTCAGGGTTCCCTGGGCGGCGTCGCGGAGGTTGAGGATGGCGTCGATGACGTTGGGCCACGTGGGTGTGCTGGCGTCTTCGAGGTCTGCCAGCCACACCTTGGCGCCGGAGTTCAGGGCGTTGATGGCCATCTTGGCCGGGGTTGCCGGGCCGGTCATCTCAACGCGGCGGTCCTGCAAAGCTGCCGGTGCCTCGGCGACTTTCCAGTCGCCGTCGCGGATTTCCTGGGTCTCCGGGAGGAAGTCCAGGCGGCTGGTGTCGGCAACCTTCTGGCGTTTGACCTTACGGGCTTCAAGGAGCTCGTTGCGGGTTCCGGCGAAGCGCTTGTGCAGTTCCTCGATGAAGGCCAGTGCCTTGGGGGTGAGGATTTCCTCGGCGCGATCGATCGGCCGGGGATCGGTGACTGTAATAGCCATGTGAGCGGATTCCTTTGTTCTAGAGTGCGCTGGCGGCGTTGGCGTGCGCAGCTGCTGCTACGGCACTGGCCACATCGGCGGCAACATGGGGATCGAAGACGCTGGGGATAATGTAACTCGCGTTGAGCTCATCGTCAGCCACCCGGTTGGCAATTGCCTCGGCTGCGGCCACCAGCATGTTCGGCGTGATGTCCGATGCTCCGGCGTCCAGCAGGCCCCGGAAGAAGCCCGGGAATGCCAGCACGTTGTTGATCTGGTTCGGGAAGTCGCTGCGGCCTGTAGCAACCACTGCTGCGTGCTTGGAAGCGACAACAGGATCGATTTCCGGGGTGGGGTTGGCCATGGCGAAGACGATCGCGTCCTCAGCCATCGAAGCAACCTGCTCCTCGCCGATCACGTGCGGGGCGCTGACGCCGATGAAGACGTCGGCTCCCTTGAGGGCGTCGTGCAGTGTGCCGGAGAAGCCTTCCTCGTTGGTGTTCGCGGCGATCCAGCTGCGGTGCTCGTCACCGTATTCTTCGCCGGAGTGGATGGCGCCGGAGCGGCCTGCGGCGATGATGTGCTGCGCGCCCTGGGCCTTGAGGAGCTGGATGATGGCCGAGCCGGCAGCGCCGACGCCCGAAACAACAATCTTGACCTCGGAGAGCTTCTTGTCCACCACGCGCAGGGCGTTGACCAGGGCAGCGAGCGTGACGATTGCGGTGCCGTGCTGGTCATCGTGGAAGACCGGGATGTCCAGTTCTTCGCGGAGGCGGTTCTCGATTTCGAAGCAGCGCGGTGCGGCGATGTCCTCGAGGTTGATGCCACCGTAGACCGGGGCCATGGCCTTGGCGATCATGATGATTTCTTCGGTGTCCTGGGTGTCCAGGCAGACCGGCCAGGCGTCAACGTTGGCGAACTGCTTGAACAGCGCGGCCTTGCCTTCCATTACGGGAAGGGCAGCGGCGGGGCCGATGTTGCCCAGGCCCAGGACGGCCGAGCCGTCGGTGAGGACGGCGATGGTGTTGCGCTTGACCGTGAGGTTGCGGGCAGCGGCCGGGTCTTCAGCGATGGCCAGGCAAACACGGGCGACGCCGGGAGTGTAGGCACGCGAGAGGTCGTCACGGTTGCGCAGGGCTACTTTGGGGACAACTTCGAGCTTGCCGCCGAGGTGCATGAGGAAGGTGCGGTCCGAGACGTGCTGGACGGTGACGCCGTCGAGGGCGTTGAGCGCGTCCTTGACGCGGGCCGCGTGGTCGTCGTCGGTGGTGTTGCAGGTGACGTCAACAACGATCGTCTCGTGGTGGGATTCCGTGACGTCCAGCGCGGTGATTGCTGCACCGGCTGCGCCGACGGCTGCTGCCAGTTCGCTGGTAGCGGTGAAGCTCGACGGTGCGGCGACGCGCAGGGTGATCGAGTTTCCGGGGCTCGGATTCGCCATTGAAATTCCTCCTGTTAGGCCCGTTCCCGGGCCGCCGTTCCAAACTGAATGTTTTCGTATTATGGATATTATTATCTACAAAGTGGAAACACAACCCCTTGCTTGGTCATGTTTGGCGTCATCGCGCAGGTGCGGGTTGTGCTGTATGTTGGGTGTTCTAAGCAATTCTTTTCACGATGCGGATAAGAGTTGTCGGAATCTGAGTCATTGGAGACAAGGGAATGGCTGAAAAAGCCTCCGGAGGCGTGCAGTCCGTTGAGCGCGTCTTTGAACTGCTGGAACTGATCACGGACGCGGGTGGCGACGTCACTTTGAGCGAGCTCTCGTCGTCCACTGACCTCCCCTTGCCCACTATCCATCGCTTGCTTCGCACGTTGGTATCGCTGGGTTACATCCGTCAGCTGCCCAACCGCCGCTACGCCCTGGGCCCCCGCCTGATCCGCCTCGGTGAAGGTGCCAGCAAACAGCTCGGTGCCGTAGCGCGTCCGCAGCTGAAGACCCTGGTGGAACGCCTCGGGGAGACTTCCAACATGGCCGTCCTCGACTCCGACATGGTTATCTACGTGGCCCAGGTCCCGTCCATGCACTCCATGCGCATGTTCACCGAGGTGGGACGCCGCGCCCACACGCACGATACCGGCGTGGGCAAAGCCATCCTTGCCCAGTTGGACGACGAGGTTGTCCGCGGCATCGTGGCCCGCACCGGCATGCCCACTCCCACCGCCAAGAGCATCGGGGACATCGACTCCCTGCTGGCAGACCTCAAGCTCATCCGCGAACGCGGGTACTCCATTGACGAGGAAGAGCAGGAGCTCGGCGTACGCTGCTTCGCCATGGCGGTGCCCAACGCTCCCACCCCCACGGCGATCTCCGTCTCCGGCCCGATTACCCGCGTTGACCAGAGCTTCGCCGACCGCGCCGTGCCTATGCTGCGTGAAGCAGCCATGGCGATCTCCGCGGAGCTCAACCAGAACTAGCTCTTCTGTTCGCTTCCGCCCAGTTGGCACTTAGCGCCCATGTCTTAGGACATGGGCGTTTCTGCTACCTCGGCGCAGGCTTTGAGCGCGTGGCCTTCTTCAGCATCGCGTTCACCACCATCGGGTGAACGGGCCGCGCCACGGCAAAGTACAGTTTCCCGCGCCACCCTTTAAGCTCGACGGCGGTAGTCACCCTGATCAGTCGGCTCACCGGATCAACGCCGACGGCGGCCGCGAAGTTCAAGTGCTTGTCCCGGACGAAGATCAGCGCTTCCTCACCTGACTGGGCCGTCACTTTGAAGGTGTCCCGAGGCGCCTTGGGAATGCCGATCAAGGGCACCAGTGCCTGACGCAAGCCCATTGCCCCGGCCACCCAGCGGGGCATGGACTCCAAAGAGAACAGCCGCTCCGCCCATTCCGTGGGGTCCGTGCCAGCCCCCTCCGGGAGGATGGCAAGGCAAACGTCCGCATAGTCCGGCTTCGGGATCTCGCCGAAGGCCAGTGAGTGGAAGCAAGGCACGTGGTTGGACATGGGCTGTTCCGTCATGGCCTGATCCTACGGCGGCTCCTGATACTGGGGGCGCACCAGGGTAACCGCACGCGCGAAGGTGAGTGCCGGCGTCGTACATTCCCCGGTGGGGCGAGCATTCCGCCCCAGGCGACAAAAGGCGGCAGTGTCCCCCAAGGAAACACTGCCGCCTGTCATGTGCGGAAGGGTGCTAGTGCTCTGACGCGCTGGAGGTCTTGAGCGGAACTTCCTTGCCGTCGGCGTCGATCAGCTTGCCGTTTTCGAAGCGGTCGCCTTCGCTGAGGCACTTGATGTCCTCTTCGCTGACGATCCGGTCGGTACCGGCGACGAATACGGACTGGTTGTCCGAGTTACCGGCTTTGAAGTGGTTGAAGAGGATGTTCAGCAGGATGGCCATGACGGCCGCCGAGCTGATGCCGGAGTGGAAGATCGTGGCGAACCAGGACGGGAACTGGTCGTAGAACTTCGGGGCGGCGATGGGGATCATGCCGAAGCCGATCGAGGCCGCCACGATGATCAGGTTCATGTTGTTCTTGTACTCAACCTTGGCCAGGGTGCGGATACCGCTGGCTGCCACCGTACCGAAGAGCACGACGCCGGCGCCGCCCAGGACGGGCGTCGGAACCGCTGCCACAACGCGGCCCAGGATCGGCAGGAGACCAAGGATTACCAGGATGAGGCCGCCGGCGCTGACCACGAAGCGGCTCTTGATGCCCGTGATGGCCACGAGGCCTACGTTCTGGGCGAAGGCGCTCTGCGTGAAGGAGTTGAACAGCGGGGAGATGGCACTGGAGAGCATATCTGCGCGGAGGCCGTCGCCGATGCGGCGGGAGTCCACTTTGGTGTCCACGATCTCGCCCACGGCAATGATGTCGGCCGAGGTCTCGGTCAGGGTCACCAGGATGACGATGAGCATGGAGATGATCGCGGCGATCTCGAAGGTCGGAGCGCCGAAAGCGAAGGGCGTGGGGAAGGCGACGATGTCGCCCTGGCCAACCTTGGAGAAGTCAGCCATACCGGCAATCAAGGCGATGATGGTGCCAATGACCATGGCCAGCAGGATCGAGAGCCGGGAGATGGCTGCGTTGCCAACCTTGCTCAGGAGGAGGACAACACCCATGGTTGCCGCTGCGAGTCCGATGTTGGCCATGCTGCCGTAGTTGTCGGCCTTGGCGTTGCCACCCATGGCCCAGTTAGCGGCCACCGGCATCAGCGTCAGGCCGATGGTGGTGATCACGGTGCCGGTAACCACCGGTGGGAAGAATTTGATGATTTTGGAGAACAGGGGAGTGATCGCCAAACCTATCAGCGATGCCACAATGACTGAGCCGAACACCGCCTGGATTCCGCCGCCACCCTGGACGATCGCCACCATGGTGGAAACGCCGGCGAAGGAAACACCCTGGACCAGGGGCAACTGCGAGCCGAAGAACGGGATACCAACCGTCTGCAGGATGGTGGCCAGGCCACCCACAAACAAACAAGCGGCAATGAGGAGACCGATGTCCTGCGAGGACATGCCCGCGGCTGCTCCGATGATCAGCGGCGGGGCAATGATTCCGCCGTACATGGTGAGGACGTGCTGGAAGCCGTAGGCGAAGGTGCTTCCGATGGAAAGCCGTTTATCCTCGGGCCGCTCCGACTGATGCTTCTGGGGCGAGGTGGTATTCGCAGGACGGGATTTCTTCTTGATGTTCATGGCAGACTTTCTGGGTTCATGGCAGACGTCTTCGTCTGGCTAACTGTGTCTGGCTAACAAATCTTTAGGTTGTTTTGGGTTGGGTTTGTGTGCAGGTCCGGCCTTTACGGGGCGCCGTTGGGGGGACCTGCACACAAACCCTTGAGGTGGTGCGGGTTTAGTGCGGTTTAGTGCTGTGGGGCGGCTTAGCAGAAGCCGGCGATGCCGCTCCAGGCAACCGGTGCAGCGTCGATGTTCTCGCGCTGGACCGTGGCTTCGATGAGGCCGTACGGGCGGTCAGCCGCGAAGAAGACCTCGTTGGGGTTGTCCAGGCCGAACGGGCTCAGGTCAACCAGGAAGTGGTGCTTGTTGGGCATGGAGAACTTGATCTCGTCCACTTCGCTGTGTGCTTCGAGGACCTTCTTGCCCATGTCGAACAGCGTCTGCTGGAGTGCATGGGAGTAGTTCTCGGTGAAGCCTTCCAGGAGAAGGGCCTTGATGTCCTCGTAGCTCTTGTTGAAGTCCGTGCCGGCGAAGTCCAGGTTGGTGTTGTAGCGCCAGCGGGCGGATACATCGGTAGCCAGGATGCGGTCGGTGGTCTCCGGCAAGGTGGTGTACTTGTCGCGCGGGTAGCCGACAAAGCCGGACTGAGTGGTCTTCAGGACGGTCAGGTCCTTGAGGCCGGAAATCAGGTGCGTGGTTGCGCCATCACGGACGACGACGGCGGTACGTACCTCTTGTCCGTTGCGGACGAAGCTGTGGTCGTGTCCCTCGCCGTGGGCCTGGATGCGGTCCCAGCTGTAGGCCTCGGCTTCCCAGCGGCCGCCGGTAACCCAGTCGAACCCGCCGGTGAAGTGGTCTGCGAGGCGCAGGAGGAAGGACTCGGGTGAGCCGACGCCTTCACGAGCGAACGCGTAGACGGTGTTCTTCTGGGTGTCGGTGGCAACGACGTGGCCGTTGTCGCCTTCGAGGTGTGCGGCCTGGAAGTCGCCGCGCAGCTGCGAGGTAACGTTCAGGTCTTCGATGTGGTGGCGGTCCGTATCCCGAGTGACCTTGACGACGCGGACTTCTGCTTTGCCGTACTGGTTTTCGCCGAGGACGATGTTGTTGCTCATGGTCATATCCCAACTTCTGTGAGGTGGAACCTACGTTCCATCAATGAAATTAAGCGCGTGTTTCCACTGCGTTTCTGGTGGAGCTGACCCAACAAAAAAGAGCCAGCATCCATGGATGCCAGCTCATTACGACCCTGCCTGCTGCTCTCAGGTTACGTGACCTACGCCACGAACTCATTCGAGAGTAGCGCATGGTTTCGGCTTATGTATACGGGTTCCCAAGGATCGTTATGAACCATCCAAATGTGACCGGGGCAACTCGTTTTGCTCTGACGGAGGTCTTGACGCTTCGTTTCTGAGCTGCCTACACTTTCCACATAACAATAAAAGTTTTCCGAAGTACGGAAACTGACTGCACTAGAAAGAGGAGGAAACAGATGGACTCGAAGGATACGAACAAGGTCGTGGAATTCCCGGCACCGGGTCAGGAGCTGTACCTGCCGTTCGGTGCAACAGATCCGGACTTCTACATTCCGGCCGACTGCGACCGCAAGGCCGGCGGGTTCTCCCGTTGGCTGCGCGCGCTCCCGGTGTTCGGCCGGCAGCGCCCCTAAGACCCTGCATCAAAGGGGCGCGGACTCTGCGCAACAGAGCCAACGAGGCGGGTGACACCTGGGGAGGTGTTGCCCGCCTTTCCGCTTTCTCGGCGCGTCCGCCCTGGCGCCCATTTCGACGCCTCGCTGCACCCAATGCCGTGCGCGCGGCACTTCACGCGGCGAGACCCCGAAATGGGGACTACTCTGCGCTCCGCAAGACCCGCAGCACACTCGTCTTGAAGTCCTGCTCCCTGATCAGGTGCTGCCAGTTGATCCGGATAAACTTCCAGCCCTGCGCCATGAGTGCCTTCTCGCGCTGCCTTTCCTGGTAGATCACCTCGGTGGCGGGCGCGTAGTCGAAGTACTTCACTTTCCCATCGAACTCCAAGGCCACCCTCTTTTCCCGCCAAGCAAAATCCAGCCTGTACTGCCCCTCCGTCGTCGATACCTCCACTTGGAGCTCGGGGGGTTCCATGTTCAAGCGCTGGAGCAGCTCACGGGTCAGGGTTTCACCGGGTGACTCGGATCGCGCGTCCGCATTCTCCAGGGCCCGGCGGAGCGTGAGAACTCCGTTGCGTCCGGCCAAAGACCCGCAGATCTGCCGGATCACTCCCGCGTCGGCCCCCAAGCGAAGGGCGTGGTCCATCAGCACCAAGGACTGTTTGTAGTTCAGCATGAGGCAGCAGTCCACAACGGTACGTTCAAGGGAGGTGCACGGCATGCCGTCCACGTATGTCAGTTCACCGGGCGCCAGTGCGCGCGTGTGTGGAACGACATCGAGGCCGTGGGAGGTAGGTGACGCCGTGGAAACTGTGGTGACGTGTACCCGGTCATCTACTTCCCAAAGAAACAGCCCGTGGAGGCGTGCGGCTGAGGTGTGGCTGTAGATCAATCCGCCGGCCGACGTCGCCAGCGTTCCGTGGGCATGAGCCGCAATTAGTTGCCGACTGCGGACCCAGGGCTTTTGGGCCATCCACGTGCTGCCGCGGATGTAGCAGCCTCGACGCAGTCGGACCAGCTGGCCTTCTCGGATCAGGGCCGCAATCTTTCTGTCATTGAAGCCGAGTTCATGGAGCTCGCTGGTCCGCCATAAATTCATTCCCGCGGGGAGCTTGCCCCGGTTGCTGTTCACCATGGTTTAAGCCTCGGTTGGGACGTGACGCAGGAGAAGGCGGGGAATGGCCTATGTGGAGAAAACCGATTCGGGGGCTTGCTGCAAGCTGTGCCGTGCCATCGGCCTAACCCGCAGTAAGTCGTCGAAATGGCCAAAATGTGACCTACGTAACAAACGGTAGGGTGCTTACGGCTTCACGTAAGCTGGGCAAGCGGCCACCCTCCGGGTCTTCAAGGGCCGCTGCGGCCCTGACCGGACACGGGCTGCGCCTTCTCGCTCGACGAACGCCGTCTACAGGCGGTGCACCGGAACTGAACGGGAATCCGACGCGTATCGCCGCGTCGTGCCAGGCAATGTCCTGGCTGGAACCCTGCATATGCGGGTGACGGAAGAACTGGTCTGGGGGCCGGTACCGCAGCAGCTCTCATTTCGCTGCTACCCCAAAGGAACACATGCTATGAAACTCAAGGTCTCAACTCTTGGGGCGGTGATCGCGTTGGCTCTAGCCGGGTGCACAACGCCGACACCCCAGCCGACGCCGTCGGAAACTGTCACAGCACCAACGCCCACGCCGACTGCAACAACGGCAAGTCCTACGCCAACGGCTACAAGTACTGCGACGCCGACGCGGACGCCGAGTGCTAGTCCGACGGCGACCCCAACCCCGACGCCGACGCGGACGCCGAGTGCAACACCGACGCCCACGCCTACGTCGACGGCGACCCCAACCCCGACGCCGACGCGGACGCCGAGTGCTAGTCCGACGGCGACCCCAACCCCAACGCCAACCCCGACGCCCACGCCTACGTCGACGGCGACCCCAACCCCCACGCCACCTCCGAGCACGGGCACCCTCACCAACCTGGCCAGGATCCCTTGGGATGGCGGGCCTGCCTACTGGGCAAAGTTCCCTGGAGCGGCAAGGCTCAACAACCCCAACCTGTTCCCGGTCAGTGTCTATTACGGCAAACCTGAGCATGCCGCCCAGTTGAAGGACATTGGCGTGAACGTTTACCAGAACGCCGAACACGACGGTTCAACGATGGCGTCCATTACCAACACGGGCATGCTGGTCATCGCCGGCACGGAGTGGTCACGTACCGAAGTGGGCAGTAACACCGGCGTGGTCGGCTGGGACACCTACGACGAGTGCGACATGCTCGGGCTGGGCTGCAATGGCTCCACGTACGCGGCAAACCTTCAGCAGATGACGAGCAAGGTGGCGCAGATCCGCGGGTTCAACGATGGCAGGTTCGCTTTCGCCAACTATTCCAAGGGCATCCTTGGCACGTACTGGGCGCCGGGACTCATGGATGAGTTCATGGCGGCCGTTGATGCTGCATCCGTGGACAACTACATGTACACACGGGCTGATCTCCAGGATGAGTTGAACCGGACTCCGTCATGGCCGCAGGGCGCAAAGACGGCCACGTCAGCGGCCTACGGCTGGCAGTTGGATCAGATGCGGACGTTCCAGTCGGCACCGGGCATCCACCCGAACTGGATTTTCGTTGAGTCCGCCAGGCCGTTCCTGAACGCCTCCAATGACCGGACCATCACGCCCGAGCAGATGGAGGGCGCCATGTGGTCCGGCATCATCCATGAGGCGCGCGGGATCAGCATCTTCCAGCACAACAACAACGGCCAGTCGGGGTTCGGGACGTATTCCTTGGTGCAGGCGCCGGCTGACCGCAAGGCGAAGATCAAGGCCGCCCTCGCTGGTATCCAGGCTCTGGCACCTGTCCTCAACACGCAGAGCTATGTGTGGAATGCAGGCGCCGCAGGAACCGACACCATGTTGAAAGCCAAGGATGGCAGTGCATACCTCTTTGCGGGCATCGGATTGAACGGTTCTACGGGTTCGAAGACCTTCACGCTTCCTGCTGGGATCACTGGCACGCAAGTGGAGGTTGTTGGGGAGAACCGGACCATCGCCGTGCAGAACGGTAAGTTCACGGACTCGTTCGCCAACGAGTACACGCACCACGTTTACAAGATCGCGATCTAAGGCGACCAGATAGCCGGAACAGTGCGAATTCGCCGGAACGTTCCCTGTGAAATGGGCGCGTTCCGGCGATTTCGCGAAGGAGGGCTGAACCTACCCAGCCACCAGCTTCCGCGCGGCGGCGGAGTGCTCGGCGATCAGCCCGGCCACGTCCAGCCCCGGAATCGCACCATCCACTACCCTCCAGTCGCCGCCAACCATCACACGGTCGGCACGGTCGGCGCCGCAGAGCAGCAATGCAGCTACGGGGTCGTGGCTGCCGGAGAAACGCAGCTCGTCAGGCTTGAAAAGTGCCAGATCGGCCTGCATCCCCGGAGCCAGTTGCCCGATGTCAGAACGCCCCAAAACCGCAGCGGATCCACGCGTCGCCCAACCCAGCGCCCGCTCCACGGGAACGGATGCGCCGTAGCGGAGCCGCTGCAAATACAGTGCCTGCCGTGCCTCGAGGATCATGTTGGAAGCATCGTTTGACGCCGATCCGTCCACCCCGAGTCCCACGGGCACACCCGCTGCCTCAAGTTCCAGGACGCGCGCGGTCCCGGATGCAAGCCGCATGTTGGAGGTGGGGCAGTGTGCGACGGCGGTGCCCGCGGCTCCCAGCCTGGCAATCTCCTCGTCGTTGAAGTGGATGCCGTGGCCCAGCCAGGTGCGGGATCCGAGCCAGCCCACCGATTCAAGGTAGTCCACGGTCCGCAACCCGAACATGGACTGGCAGAAGTCTTCTTCGTCGATGGTTTCGGCAAGATGGGTATGGAGCCGGACGTCGAAGCGTTCGGCCATGGCGGCGCTCTCGGCCATGATTTCCTTGGTCACCGAGAATGGCGAACACGGGGCAAGCGCGATCTGAACAACTGCCCCGTCACCGGTTTCGTGATACTTGCGGATGAGCCGCTCGCTGTCCGCAAGGATCGCTTCAGGCGACTGGACCGTGGTCCTGGGCGGCAGCCCGCCGTCGTCCTCTCCCAGCGTCATGGAACCGCGGGTCAACGTGGCCCGCATCCCCATCTGGCGGACTGCGGCTACCTCGATGTCAATGGCGTCTTCCATGCCGTCGGGGAAGAGATAGTGGTGGTCGGCGGCCGTGGTGCAGCCGGAAAGCAGCAATTCTGCAAGCGCAACCTGCACCGCAAGTTCCAGGCTCCGGGGCGTCAATCGTGCCCACACAGGGTAGAGATTCTGCAGCCAGGGGAACAACGGCGCGTTGGCCACCGGTCCCCAGGCGCGGGTGAGCGTTTGGTAGAAGTGGTGGTGCGTGTTGATGAGCCCGGGGAGAACCACATGCCCGGACGCGTCAAAAACGGTTGCGGGAGAAGTGGGCTGCCCGCCCGAAGGCACCAGCTCCACTATTTTTCCGTCAGCAACAACCAGGCCGCCGCCGGCGTCGAGGTCGTTTGCGGTGAAGATACCCAGCGGGTTCTTGATCCAAAGAGGGGTCATGACAGGTTCCTTGTCTGGTCGGCGTGTACGCGTTCCAGCTCAGTTAGGCCCTGTCTGCTGATCCAGGTTGCCGGTACACCTGAGGCGTCCGGTGCAAAAAGCGTAAAATGCTCGACGGCGGCAGTCAACGCCTGCAGGCGCATCCCGGTCACATTTGGCATCAGTCCGGTGCCGGTTCAAGATCGTCCTGCTGAATTAACTAATTTCGTATGACGAAATTAAATTTTCAAAAAACTATGGCGCGGCTCACAATCGTGGTGCTACGCTCTAACTGCCAAAGGCGGGCACCCGGACCTCGGGAAGCTATCTACCAGGCGCAACTTAACCTTCATCGCACATGCTGAAGCCTGGTAACCAAGCTAACTGGAGCTCCTTTTTGTAGCGCCCCCGAACGGTCACCTGGCTTCCACAGCACTAAGGAAGTCGCAACATGAGTACAACCGTCACGGCCGAGCAATTCCTGGCCACCTCCATTGAGCTGGCAACAGCCAATGTCCTCAACAGTGGTGGCCCTTTCGGCGCCGTCATTGTCACCGCGGACGGACGAGCCTTCGAAGGCGTCAACCGCGTTACCGCCACGAACGATCCCACGGCACACGCAGAAGTCACGGCCATCCGTAACGCCTGCCGCGAACTGGGAACCTTCGATCTCAGCGGAGCAACCCTTTACACCAGCTGCGAGCCGTGCCCCATGTGCCTGGCCTCCGCACTCTGGGCACGCGTTGACCGCGTGTTCTTTGCCGCAGACCGTCACGATGCCGCATCCGTCGGCTTCGACGACGCCGTCTTCTACGAGTACTTCGAGAACGACAACCGGGACGCGCTGATGCCGGTAGCCAAGCTGGAACTGGGCGACCCCCAGGCTCCGGCGGCCCTCCAGCCGTTCAACACATGGAACACGCTTGATTCCAGGATTGATTACTAGGGCCCGGTGGCTGACATGACAATCCTGGACAATTCCGCTGAAAAGCAGGCTGCACTCCTCCCCAATGGCGGAAAGAGTGCAGAGCCCACAGCGGCACAAGCAAAGCACACGGCAACGGGCCTGGCCGATGGCAACAAAAAGCCCCCGGCGTCGAATTCCTTCCTGGATAAGTTCTTCCAGATCTCCAAGCGTGGCTCCACCTTGGCCCGCGAATTCCGCGGCGGCCTGGTCACGTTCTTCACCATGGCGTACATCGTCATCCTGAACCCACTCATTCTGGGTGGATTCTCGGCAGACAACGCTCCGGTTGACGTGGCGGGCGGCTGGCTTTCCGCAGCACAGGTGGGTGCCGTTACGGGCCTCACCGCCGGCGTCATGACCATCGTATTCGGCCTCGTGGCCAATCTGCCCTTCGGCCTCGCCGCCGGCCTGGGCATCAACTCCTTCCTCGCCGTGGCGGTCATCCAGGAAGTCACGTGGCCAGAAGCCATGGGCCTGGTGGTCATCAACGGCATCCTGATTGTCCTCTTCGGTGCCACCGGCGCCCGGACGGCGATTTTCAAGGCAGTACCCAAGGAGCTCAAGGCCGCCATTACCGTAGGCATCGGCCTCTTCATCGCCTTCATCGGCTTTGTGGACTCCGGCTTTGTCCGCCCCACAGCAGGCGGCCCGCCGGTTCAGCTCGGCAACGATGGTTCCATCACCTCCATCCCCACGCTCGTCTTCATCGTCGGACTGCTGACCATGGGTATCCTCGTGGCACGCAAGATCCAGGGCGGCCTGCTGATCGGCATCGTCGCCACCACCGTCCTTGCCGCAGTCGTCGAGGCAGTGTTCCACATCGGCCCCGGCAGCGCCCAGAACCCCGGCGGCTGGCACCTCAACGTGCCCATCCTGTCGAGCCAGCTGGTGTCTGTTCCGGACCTCAGCCTGGTGGGCCAGTTCGATCTCTTCGGCTCATTCGCCAGGATCGGTGGATTGGCGGCCACCATGTTGGTCTTCACGCTGGTGTTCACCAACTTCTTTGACGCCATGGGCACCATGACCGGCCTGGCCAAGAGCGCAGGCGTGGCTCACAAGGACGGTACGTTCCCCAAGCTGAAGTCCGCTTTCATTGTTGAAGGCATGGGCGCAGTGGTGGGTGGCGCAACGTCCGGTTCGTCCAACACCGTGTACATCGACTCCGCGGCAGGCATCGGCGAAGGAGCCCGCACCGGTTTGGCTTCAGTGGTCACCGGCTTGCTGTTCCTGGGCTCGATGTTCTTCACCCCGCTCACCTCGGTGGTGCCTTTGGAAGTAGCTGCGGCAGCACTGGTGGTGGTGGGCGCGATGATGATGGCGCAGATCCGCGAGATCAAGTTCACCAAGTTCTCCATCGCGCTCCCTGCGTTCCTCACCATTGTCACCATGCCGTTGACCTACTCCATCGCCAACGGCATCGGCGTCGGGTTCATCTCCTTCGCCGTCATCAGCGCAGCGTCGGGCAAGGCCAAGAAGGTACACCCGCTCATGTGGGTGGTCACGGTGGGCTTCATCATCTACTTCGCCCGGGGCCCCATCAACGCCCTGATGGGCGTCTAGCCCGGAGCCCCACCCCGCGCCGGCGGGATCACAACCGGCACTCCGATCGACGGTCCGTCGGAACCCACCGCACGAATAGGCGTCCGCCGTCGTCGTCCCTTGTGAACAGGCACGACGGCGGGCGGCGGCTGGGTCCTTGCGCTCCGTCAGGGAACGGGGGCAGGGAGATGAAGCCCTTGCCCCCGTTCCTATGAACTCTTAGCCATTGAACTTTTACTGATAAGCCGCGACTACCCCTCAACAACCTCTGGAAATGAGAATATGAGGCAAGATCGCGCACTGCTCCGGCCGGGCCACCTGGCCGGGACACCTGGAATAAGGATGTGTTGCCATGCTGGATCTGATGCCTTCACTGGGCAGCTGGCGGCCTGCGGTCTCTGGCCAACTGTGTGCCGTGGCCACGATCGTAGGGACCGGCGGCTCTGTGCCCCGGCCCATGGGGACCTCCATGATGGTCTCCGAACATGGCGAAATCCTGGGTAGCTTGTCCGGAGGCTGCGTGGAAGGCGCCGTCGTTGAGGCGGCACTGGAAGCCATGCGCGACGGCGGCCCGCGCCTTGAGTCGTTCGGCTTCAGTGCCGAGGACGCGTTCGCCGTCGGACTCACCTGTGGAGGGGAACTGGAAGTCCATATCCAGCCGCTGGGCGCTGGATCGCCTGAGCTTTCCCTTTTTACTGGACAGCCGCCCACCAAGGACCAGGCCCAAGCCCCCGCGGCTGTGGCACTTATCCGCAGGCTGGGTGCCGGTGGAGGAGTAGTTGTCATCAATGATCCTGTGCGGTTCCGCGCCATGGAATCAGAGGAGCTGGCCAAATTGGTGGGGGACCACCCCGCCACCCTCTTCGCCGCCGCTGCCCAGGTTGAACCGCTGCTCCAAGGCGGACGTGCAGGGCTGGTCCGGCTGGCCCCGCCGGAGGAATGCATTGATGGTTGGGTCACCACCGACAGGTGGGCTGCCGAGAGCCAGGAAGATGAAACCCAGCCCGAGCCCATCACCTTGTTTGTTGAGAGCCGCTTGCCGGCCGCACGGATGCTGATCTTTGGCGCCAACGACTTTGGTGCCGCGTTGCTCCCCGCCGGGAAACTCCTCGGCTACAACGTCACCCTCTGCGATGCCCGGCCCGCTTTCGCACAGCAAAGCCGCTTCGCCGGGGCCGATCAGGTGGTCACCGACTGGCCCCACCGCTACCTGGAGGCTGAGGCAGCAGCACGCCGCATCGATAACAGAACAGTGGTGTGCGTCCTCACCCATGACCCCAAGTTCGACATCCCGTTGCTGGAAACAGCTTTGCGCTTCAACCTCGCGTACGTCGGCGCCATGGGATCGCGTCGCAGCCACCGTCAACGGGTTGATGCCCTGCTTGCCGCCGGGACAACTCCGGAAGCGCTGGAACGGTTGCATTCGCCGATCGGCCTGGACCTCGGAGCCGTGACACCGGCCGAGGTAGCAGTTTCCATCACGGCCGAAATCGTGGCGGAGCGCGGCGCGGCCGGTATCAAGGCAGGTACCAAAGCTGGTTCCAAAGTCGAACCCACCATCATCGGCGGCTTCCCCTCCCTCAAAGACACCACCGGCCCCATTCATCCAGCGCCGGTCCAACAAGTACCCCAATACCTCACTCAGGAGGACCCATGGACATGAACACCATCGAGGCCGTGGTGCCCACCACGGACCCTGCCCTTTGGCGCGACGGCGACGCCTGGCTCGCTGGAGGCACAGTCCTTTTCTCCTACGGAAGCACCGTCCTCAAGCGCCTCCTGGACCTGGGCGAGGCCAACTGGCCCGCCATCACCGTGACAGATGACGGCCTTGAACTCGCCGCCACCTGCACCGTCGCCGAGCTTTACGCCTTGCCACAAACCAACGAAGCAGCCACCCGCGAATGGCCCGGGCTGGCTCTGATCCGCCCGTGTTGCGACTCGTTCGTGGCCTCGTTCAAGATCTGGAACATGTCCACGGTGGGCGGCAATATCTGCACCGGCCTCCCGGCTGGACCCATGACCTCACTCTGCGCAGGACTCGACGGCGTGGCTACCATCTTCAGCCCGGACGGAAGCAGCCGGACAGTCCAGGTGGCGGACGTCGTCACTGGCGATATGCAGACTGCCCTTGCACCCGGGGATTTGCTCCGCAGTATCCACCTGCCAGCCACCGCGCTATCCGCAAGGGTCGCCTTCCGGCGCTTGTCCCTGAGCAACCTGGGACGCTCCGGCGTGCTGCTGATCGGGCGCCTCGATCCCGACGGTACCTTGGTCATCACGGTGACCGCGTCCACCAAAAGGCCCGTGCAGCTGAGGTTCCCCGCGGGGCAGGTTCCCGACGCCGGGACGCTGGCTGACGCCGTCGGCGATTCCATTCCCTGGCCGCTGTACCACGACGACATCCATGGGCTCCCGGCATGGCGCCGCGATATGACGTTCAAGCTGGCCGAGGAGATCAGGGCGGAGCTGCTGGGTGAGTCCATGCACGTGTCCGGCGATTTCTGGCCGCCTCACGCCACGTCGCCGCAACCGTCCGCGCAGCCAGAACCATCAAACATCCAGCAGAAGGAGGCCCCGAATGGCAATTGAGATCAACGGAGCTGCCTCGCAGGCCACGCCCCGCCCCGGGCAGTGCCTCCGCACATTCCTCCGCGAAGAGGGCAACTTCGGCGTTAAGAAGGGCTGCGATGGCGGCGACTGCGGAGCCTGCACCGTCCACGTCGACGGCAAGCCCGTCCACAGCTGCATCTACCCCGCCGTCCGCGCCGAGGGCAAAGCCGTCACCACCATCGAAGGACTTTCCAAGGATGGGGAACTCCACCCTGTGCAGGAACAGTTCAGCGAGGGCCAGGGTTTCCAGTGTGGCTTCTGCACGGCCGGAATGATGATGACGGCCGCCACGTTCGACGACGAGCAACGCGCCAACCTGCCCCGCAACCTCAAGGGCAACCTGTGCCGCTGCACCGGCTACCGCTCCATCGCGGACGCCGTCTGTGGCCATGGCAGCAGTCACCAGCACGACGCCGGAGCTGACGTTTCCGGGGCGCAGTCACAGGCCGTTGTGGGAACCCCGAGCGCAGCCGCTGAAACGCCTGCCGTGGAAGCCACCCCCGGCCAGCTCGGCGACAACGTACCCGCCCTCGCCAGCAATGCCGTGGTGACCGGAACCGCCCGGTACACCCTGGACGTTCCAGCGGAGCAACTTCCTGGCTTATTGCATTTGAAGCTCCTGCGTTCGCCGCATGCGCATGCCCGGATCGTGTCCATCGACAAGGCGCCGGCGCTTGCTGTGCCTGGCGTGGTTGCGGTGTTCACGCACGAGGATGCACCGCAGCAATTGTTCTCCACTGCCCAGCACGAGAACTACACGGACGATCCCGATGACACCCGGGTCCTGGACAACGTGGTGCGCTTCATCGGGCAGCGGGTTGCAGCAATCGTGGCCGAATCCGTCGGTGCAGCGGAGGCCGGAGCCCGGGCATTGGCGGTCCAGTACGAACTTCTGGAACCGGTATTCACTCCGCAAGAGGCCATCCTTCCGGGAGCCCCGGCAATTCACGGTGAGAAGGACGGCGAAGCGTCCAGGATTTCCAGGCCGCTCCAGAACGTGGTTGCAGAAGTGCATGCGGAGCTGGGTAGCGTTGCCGATGGCTTTGCTGCCTCCGACTTCATCCACGAGCACACGTATCAGACACAACGTGTGCAGCACGTCGCTATGGAAACCCACGCCTCCATTGCCTGGCTGGACGAGGACGGTCGGCTGATTGTCCGTTCCTCCACCCAGGTGCCGTTCCTGGTGAAGCGGACGCTGAGCCGGTTGTTCAACCTTCCGCCGGAGACCGTCCGCGTTGTGGCCGGCCGGGTTGGCGGCGGCTTCGGTGGCAAGCAGGAGGTCCTCACAGAGGATCTGGTGGCCCTCGCAGCACTGAAACTCCGCCGCCCGGTACAGGTGGAGTTCACCCGCACGGAGCAGTTCATTGCCACAACTACCCGTCACCCCTTCACCATCAAGCTCAAGGCGGGCGCCACCAAGGATGGCTATCTCGCGGCGCTGCAATTGGATGTCCTGACCAACACCGGCGCGTACGGAAACCACGCTCCCGGCGTGATGTTCCATGGCTGCGGCGAGTCGTTGGCTGTGTACAAATGCGTGAACAAGAAGGTGGACGCCCACGCCGTCTACACCAACACTGTTCCGGCCGGCGCTTTCCGCGGTTACGGGTTGAGTCAGATGATCTTCGCGATCGAGTCAGCCATTGACGAGCTGGCGGTGGGTATCGGCATGGACCCGTTGGAGTTCCGGCTCAAGAACATGGTCCGTCCCGGGGATCACATGCTCTCCACCACGCCCGAGCCCGAGGAAGACGTACACTACGGAAGCTATGGCCTGGACCAGTGCGTGGCCCTGGTGCGCGATGCTCTGGCCCGTGGCAAGGAGCGGTACCGTGCCGCCGGACTGGACGATCTTGGGCCTGATTGGGTCGTGGGGGAGGGCTCGGCCCTGTCCATGATCGACACCGTCCCGCCGCGTGGCCACTTCGCCTATACCCGGGTGAGCCTGGAATCGGACGGAAGGTTCGCCGTCGACGTCGGAACGGCCGAATTCGGGAACGGCACCACCACGGTGCACGCGCAGTTGGCCGCCACTGCGTTGGCTACCACTGCGTCCAAGGTGACTGTGCGCCAGTCGGATACCGACCTCGTAGAGCATGACACCGGTGCCTTCGGTTCGGCCGGAACCGTGGTGGCCGGCAAGGCGACCCTGGGTGCGGCGCTGGAGCTCGCCACCCGGATACAGACGGTCGCTGCCTCCCTGACGGGAGCCGCCTTGGCGGACTGCCGTTTGGTGGACGGAGCTGTCCAGTGCGGCGATCGCACAGTGAAGCTGACGGACATCGTCGACGCCGCCCGGCTCCAAGGCGTGCGGCTCGCCACTGATGGGAACTGGGGAGGAACGCCGCGGTCTGTGGCGTTCAACGTCCACGGTTTCCGGGTCGCCGTGAACACGGGGACGGGCGAGTTGCGAATACTGCAAAGCGTGCAGGCTGCCGATGCCGGCGTGGTGGTCAACCCGCGGCAGTGCCGTGGGCAGATCGAGGGCGGCATTGCGCAGGCGCTGGGTGCGGTGCTGTACGAGGAAGTGAAAGTGGACAACACCGGGCGGGTCACCACGGATATCCTGCGGCAATACCACATTCCTTCCTTTGCGGACGTGCCCAGGAGCGAGGTCTATTTCGCCACCACCAACGACTCCACCGGACCGCTGGGTGCCAAGTCCATGAGTGAGAGCCCGTTCAATCCCGTGGCACCTGCGCTGGCCAACGCCATCCGCAACGCGACAGGCATCCGCTTTGGCGAGCTGCCCATCGCACGGGACAAGATCTACCTGGCCCTCCGGGACCGCACCCTCATCCCCAACTGACTCGCATTAGTGGTTGTTCCCAGCCCTGGGAACAACCACTAATGCCAGCTACTTGGGTGAAACCGTGAGCTCCATGAACACGCTGTTTGGGTCCAGCGTGTAGTCGGCAAACGGCGGGCATTCCGTGAATCCGTGCCGTGCATACAGGCGGCGTGCGGGAGCGAAGTAGTCTTCGGTGCCCGTTTCCAGGCTCAGGCGCCCGTAACCAAGCCGGGCGGCCTCGGCCACGATGTGTTCAAGCATCAGAGTTGCCACGCCACGTCCACGCGCGCTGGTTGTTGTGCGCATCGACTTGATCTCGGCATGACCACTGGAGATCTTCTTCAGTGCTCCGCATCCCAACAGAACCCCGTCCTCGCGTGCTGTCCAGAACGTGATCGACTCGTGGGACAAAGCGGAGTGGTCCAAGGCGTGTACGCTCTCGGCCGGAGAGGTTGCGAACATGTCGGCCAAGTGCTCGCTGAGGAGCTGGTGGACATCAGGGCGTGCGGGATCATCAAGTGCGATGCGGATCATGGACCCTAATGTACCCGCCGTTATCCGTCCAAAAGATGCAGTTGATCCTTGGTGTCCAGGTCTTCGCCGGAGCAAAGGTCGCTGCAGTCCACCAGATCAACCAGCCCCGGATGCGCTTTGAGGAACGAACGCGCTCCGGTGTCGCCATTGGCCGCTGCGGCCGCTTCGGATCGAAGCCCGACGTCGAAAATCACCGGGTGCCGGCGCTTCAGGTGGCCTGACTCGTCAGGGTAGGCGGCCGCCGTGACCCGACCGGGGTGGTGGCTGCCCAGCAGCCTGCTGACCGCCGTCGGGGTTAAACCCGGTTGGTCCACCAAGGCCACCATGATGCTGTTGCCCGGTGCTGCGGCGTCGATTCCGGCGCGGAAGGAGCCAGCCATTCCTTTGGCCCACTTTTCGTTCTCCACCACCACGTGCGTGCCCAGGTCCGTGACGCTTCGAACATGTTCGGCCTCGGCTCCCAGCACCACCACAACCTCGCGGCAGCCGCCGTCGAAGAGCGTATCGGCCAGGACCTCCACCAGGGTGCGGCCGCGGAAGGGGAGCAGCGCCTTGGGGCCGCGGCCCAAGCGGGTGCCGGCGCCCGCAGCAAGCAGCACGCCCGTCACTGGGGCCATGCCGGAGTCAGTCATATCCTCACGATACGCGCGGGGTTCCATGCGGTCTCTAGCTCCTTGGATGCTTTCGAAGAGATCTACCGATATCGGTTGTAAATTACCGATCAGTAGGGCTTTTGGTGTCCCTCAATGGCCGTTAGGGTCGGTGTGGGAGTTATGCAGTCAGCTCGGGTACGCAACGACGCGTGAGGACAGGGGAAAATGGCGGGTAGTTTCGAGATTCTCAAAGCAGGTAGTAACTCATTCCGATTCCGGCTTACGGCCGAGGACGGCACGGTTGTGGCAGTGTCGCCACAGTTCCCGAATTTGAAGGCCGTTGTGGCCGGCATCAACGCAGTCCGCGAGAATGCGGCAACAGGCTTCGTGGTCGACAGGCGGAACCTGGGCACCTGATGCCCGTTCAGCGAAACCCAGCGAAATGACAGTTGGCGGCAGTGTTCTTCACGAACACTGCCGCCAACTGTCGTTTGTGCGGGTTGTTTAGGCGTCTCCGCCTGCTCCGCCGGTGGTGCCGGCGTTCACGTCCAGCAGCTTGTAGCGGTCAATGGCGTACGACGGCGCGCCCTCCTCCACTTCGCCCCTCGCCGCCAGCAACTGGAGGGTTTTGGCGACGATGGAGTGGGTGTCGTTTTTGAAGTAGCGGCGTGCGGCTTGGCGGGTGTCGGAGAAGCCGAAGCCGTCTGCTCCGAGGGAGGCGAAGTCGTTGGGGATGAATTGGCGGATTTGGTCGGGGACGGCTTTCATGTAGTCGGACACGGCGATGACGGGTCCGGTGGTGTCTTTGAGTTGTTCGGTGATGAACGGGGTGCGGGCGGGTTGGCCGGGGTTGAGGAAGGCGTGTTCTTCGGCGGCGAGTCCGTCGCGTCGTAGTTCGTTCCAGGAGGTCACGGAGAAGACGTCGGCGGCGACTCCCCAGTCCTCGTTGAGGATCCGTGCTGCTTCGAGGGCCCAGGGTACGGACACGCCGGAGGCGAGGATGTTCGCGGTGGGTCGGTTGGCCTCTCCCGTGGGGGCGTCTGCGAGTTTGTAGATGCCTTTGAGGAGTCCGTTGAGGTCGAGGTTTTCCGGTTCCGCGGGTTGGGTGATGGGTTCGTTGTAGACGGTGAGGTAGTACATGACATTTCTGTCATCGTCAGCGTCTGGTCCGTACATTTGTTCGAGGCCGTGGCGGATGATGTGGCCGATTTCGTAGCCGTAGGCGGGGTCGTAGGTTTTCACGGCGGGGTTGGTGGAGGCCAGGATGGGGGAGTGTCCGTCGGCGTGTTGGAGTCCTTCGCCGGTGAGGGTGGTCCGTCCTGCGGTGGCGCCGATGATGAAGCCGCGGGTCATTTGGTCCGCTGCTGCCCAGAAGGAATCTCCGGTGCGTTGGAAGCCGAACATGGAGTAGAACACGTAGATCGGGACCAGGGGTTCGCCGTGGGTGGCGTAGGCGGTCCCGGCGGCGGTGAACGCTGCGACGGCGCCGGCTTCGTTGATGCCGGGGTGGATCAGTTGGCCTGCGGGGGATTCTTTGTAGGCCAGGACGAGGTCGCGGTCCACGGAGAGGTAGTTCTGGCCTTTGGGGTTGTAGATTTTCGCGGTCGGGAAGAACGCGTCCATCCCGAAGGTGCGTGATTCGTCGGGGACGACGGGCACGAACCGGGCGCCGAAGTTTTTGTCCCGCATGAGGTCTTTGAGGAGCCGGACGAAGGCCATGGTGGTGGCGGCTTGTTGTTTCCCGGAGCCGCGTTTGGCTACTTCGTAGGATTTGGTCTCGGGCAGGACTACCTCGGTGTGTTTGCGGCGCCGTTCGGGTACGAATCCGCCCAGTTCCGCGCGGCGTTCCATGAGGTATTTGATTTCCGGGGCGTCCATGCCGGGGTGGTAGTACGGGGGCCGGTAGAGGTCCGCGTCGAGTTGGTCATCGCTGATGGGGATGCGGAGGTGGTCACGGAAGGCTTTGAGGTCTTCCATGGTCAGTTTCTTCATCTGGTGGGTCGCGTTGCGGCCCTCGAAGTGCGGGCCCAGGCCGTAGCCCTTGACCGTTTTGGCCAGGATCACGGTGGGTTTGCCCTTGAATTCGGTCGCGGCCTTGTACGCGGCGTAGACCTTGCGGTAGTCGTGCCCGCCGCGTTTGAGGCCCCAGATCTGCTCGTCGTTCAAGTCCGCGACCATGTCTTTGGTCTGCGGGGACTTACCGAAGAAGTGTTCCCGCACGAACCCGCCGGATTCGGCCTTGTAGGTCTGGTAGTCACCATCGGGGGTTTCGTTCATGATGTTCACCAACGCCCCGTCGGTGTCGTTCTCCAGCAGGGTGTCCCATTCCCGGCCCCAGACGACCTTGATCACGTTCCAGCCCGCGCCGCGGAAGAACGCTTCGAGTTCCTGCATGATCTTGCCGTTACCGCGCACCGGCCCGTCCAGGCGCTGGAGGTTGCAGTTGATCACGAAGTTCAGGTTGTCCAGGTTCTCGTTCGCGGCGAGCTGGAGCAGGCCACGGGACTCGGGCTCGTCCATTTCCCCGTCACCCAGGAACGCCCAGACCTGCTGGTCACTGGTGTCCTTGATGCCACGGTTCTGCAGATACCGGTTGGACTGGGCCTGGTAGATCGCGTTCATCGGGCCGATACCCATCGACACGGTCGGGAATTCCCAGAAGTCCGGCATCAGCCGCGGGTGCGGGTACGAGGACAGGGCGTGGCCTTCCTTGGACTTTTCCTGACGGAACCCGTCCAAATCCTCCTCACTCAACCGGCCTTCCATGAACGCCCT
>NZ_FNYI01000009.1:0-123776 GCF_900108925.1 Arthrobacter sp. yr096
ACCCAGTTTCCCAGGCTTATCCCAGAGTCAAGGGCAGGTTACTCACGTGTTACTCACCCGTTCGCCACTAATCCACCCAGCAAGCTGGGCATCATCGTTCGACTTGCATGTGTTAAGCACGCCGCCAGCGTTCATCCTGAGCCAGGATCAAACTCTCCGTTGAAGTAAAACAAATCAAACAGACACAACCACACCCACCGGAAATAACGGCAAACACGGCTGCACAAAATTCGAAACCAGCTGAAAACCAGACCACCACACACGGGGGTGCGCGACAATCCGGCCATAATTTCAACCAATCAAAAAACAATCGGTATCAACAAACTTGGCACACTATTGAGTTCTCAAACAACAGGTCACTATTCCGAAGCAGTACCACCAGCCTTCGCTGGATCGCTCCGGAGCAACTTTTCAAGCTTACCGGCTAGCTTCCTTCGAGTCAAATCGGCATGCTTGACTTGATTTTTCCTTGCGGTATCTTGTCAGCTTGCGATCTCTACTCGTGGAGCAGCGCGGGTACTAACTATACCCCTACTTCCCCGGGATGGCAAAACCGGTGAACGACACACCCTCTACGCCGAGCAAAAACCCCGAAAACAAAGGGAAGAGGGCCTGAAGAGCAAGCCTTCAGACCCTCCTAACCCCGGCTGTTACTCAGCCGGCGCGAACCAGGAAGCTCCGAGCGGCGGAAGCGTTACGGTCAGGACGGCCGGCTGACCATCTGTCCCTGGAGCGGCAGCCTTCAAGGTTCCGGCGTTGACCACTCCCGAGCCGCCGTAGCTTTCTGAGTCGGTATTCAGCACCTCCACCCAGTCCCCCGCTGCCGGAACACCCAGGATGTAGTCCTTGTGGGGACCGCCGGAGAAGTTCACTGCGCACACCAACGGCTTGCCTTGGTGATCCCAGCGGATAAACGTGAGGACGTTGTGATCGGCGTCCCCGCCGTTGATCCATTGGAAACCACCGGCCTCGTTGTCGCGTTCATAGAGGGCCGGCGTGGACGAATACACCTGGTTCAGGTCCTTGATCAGCAACTGGAGTCCCCGGTGAGCAGGGATATCGGCAAGGAACCAGTCCAGTCCGTACTGTTCGGACCATTCCGCTTCCTGGCCGAATTCAGTGCCCATGAAGATGAGCTGCTTGCCCGGATGCGCCCACTGGTAGGCGAAGAAGGCACGCAGGTTGGCCAGTTGCTGCCACCGGTCACCGGGCATCTTCCGCAGCATGGAGCCTTTGCCGTGAACTACTTCGTCGTGGCTGATGGGCAGCAGGAAGTTCTCAGTGAAGGCGTAGACCAGGGAGAACGTAATGGTGCCGTGGTGCCACTTGCGGTTGATGGGATCCTCGGAGATGTACTTCAGGGAGTCATGCATCCAGCCCATGTTCCACTTCAGGCCGAAGCCGAGCCCGCCGTGGTTGGTGGGAGCCGTGACGCCAGGGAAAGCGGTGGATTCCTCGGCAATGATGATGGCACCCGGGTGGGACTTGTACACCGTGGCGTTGACTTCCTGCATGAAGGAAATGGCTTCGAGGTTCTCGCGGCCGCCGAACTTGTTGGGCCTCCACTGCCCTTCTTCACGGGAGTAGTCCAGGTAAATCATCGAGGCCACAGCGTCCACGCGCAGGCCATCGATGTGGAATTCCTCAAGCCAGTACAGTGCATTGGCCACCAGGAAGTTCCGGACCTCGCTGCGGCCGAAGTCGAAGATGAGGGTTCCCCAGTCCGGGTGTTCTCCCAGCGCGGGATCCGAGTGCTCGTACAGCGGCTGGCCATCAAACTGCGCCAGCGCCCAGGAATCCTTGGGGAAGTGTGCGGGTACCCAGTCCAGGAGGACGCCGATTCCGGCCTGGTGCAGCGAGTCCACCAGGAACCGGAACTCATCCGGGTGACCGAACCGCGACGTAGGCGCGAAGTAGGAGGTCACCTGGTAGCCCCATGACCCACCGAAGGGGTGCTCTGCAACCGGCATGAACTCCACGTGCGAGAAGCCAAGCCACTTGACGTACTCCACCAGTTCCTTGGCCAGCTCCTTGTAGCCAAGCCCCAGACGCCACGAGCCCAAGTGGACTTCGTAGACGCTCATGGGCGAGTTGTGCGGATCCCTTTGTGCACGGGCACTCATCCACTCCGCGTCCTTGAACCTGTAGCTGGGATCCACCACGCGTGAAGCCGTCAGCGGCGGTACCTCAGTACCGAAGGCCAGAGGATCAGCCTTCTCTACCCAGTGCCCGGCCTTGGTCAGGATCTCGTATTTGTAGCACGCCCCTGCTACAACGCCCGGAATGAACAGTTCCCAGACGCCGGAGGAACCCAGCGAGCGCATTCCGTGCGAGCGCCCGTCCCATCCATTGAAGTCGCCCTTGACGCGAACAGCCTGCGCGTTCGGCGCCCACACGGCGAACGAGACACCGTCCACGTCGCTCAGTGCGGAGCGGTAATGCTGGACGTGCGCCCCCAGCACATCCCAGAGACGCTCATGGCGACCCTCGCCGATCAGGTGCAGGTCCACTTCACCTACGGTAGGCAGGTAGTGGTAGGGGTCGTCGATGGTGACGGGTTCGGCGTCGTACACCACGTCCAAACGGTAGTCCGGCACGTGGCCGGCCTGCAGCGGTTCCAGGACCGCGGTCCAGACGCCATGCGACTCATGGGTCATGTCGGTGCGGCCGGCTTCGGTCACAACAACCACTGACTTCGCGAGGTGCTTCACAGTACGGATGGTGACGTGGCCATGGTCGTCCAGGTGTGCGCCGAGGACGGAGTGCGGCGCGTGGTAAGCGCCCGCTGCCACGCGTTCCAAGGTCTCGGAGTCCACGTGCAGGGGAACTCGGGGCCGTTCGGTGCGTGCAGAGCCAGTCATGTCATTACCTTCCGCTGTAGCTGCCGCATGCTTGCCGCGGCTTGTGTTGTCGAGGATTCTTCGCGATGCCATCACCGGAATCGCCAGCCAGTCAGGCCGGTTCCGCAGCTCGTAAACCACCTCGTATAAAGCCTTGTCCAGCCACAATGCCACAAAGAGCGGCGAGCGGCGGTCTATGGTTCCCGGGGTGACTTCGCTGTACCCCTCCAGGAACGCCGTCGCGCAATCGTCCACCCAGGTTTCAGGCACGGTGACGTCCGAATTCTCGCGCGTGGCAGCTCCGGCGGCGTAGTCAAAGGAACGGAGCATGCCCGTGACATCACGTAGGGGAAGATCAGGTGTGTTGCGCTCATCAATGGTGCGGAGCGGCTCGCCCTCAAAGTCCAGGATGGCCCACCGCCCCGGCTGGCCGTCAGCACCCGGCACCCTGAGAATCTGTCCCAGATGGAGGTCGCCATGAACGCGCTGCAGCTGCCCAACGTCCAGGGGGTCCAGGGCCGCCAGCAGGTGGTCGAGGTTGGCGTCGTAAGGTCCGACGGCGGAGGCCGCCTCAGCCCACGACTGGCGCATGCGCCGGGCCACAGTCGCCATGATGTCCGGGCCCTGCGTTTGGCCGTCCAGAACCCCAAATGTTTCCGCGAGCCTGGCGTGCACTGTGGCAGTGGCGGCCCCGAGCCCGCGGGCCTCAGCGGTGAAGTCCTTGCCCGAAGCGGCCGCGTCAACAGCCAGGCGCCAGGCATCCAGGCCGCCCACGAGGAACTCGTGTGCCACCGTCAGTTCGCCGGTGGCGGCCGCGGAACCGTCCGACGCCGGTACGTCCCATGAGCCTGTGATCCAACCGAGCGTCGCGGGAACCTCGGTGGTCCCGGCAGCGGTCAGTGCCGCACCAAGCTCCACTTCGGGGTTCTTGCCCGGTGCCAGCACACGGAAAATCTTGACGATGGCTGCCGAATCACCGTCGTCGATGATGACCGATGTGTTGGACTGCTCGCCGGAAAGCACCTTCACAGACGTGGGGTCTTCCGGGAGGGCGACGCGGCCACGCGTGAGGTGCCCTCGGGCGCCAGCGACGGTACCTTCGCTGCGCATGAGCCCCAGCCAGGCGGTGATGAAGTCCGGATCGTAGGCGGCGTCGTACACCAGCTGCAGGCCCGAATCATCCGTCAGCTCACCAACCAAAGCGCCGGGAGCTTCAACCAGCGGTTGGCTCCGGTAACTCAATGGAACCTGGACAACGTCAGTCCGGGGACCGCCGTCGGCCGTCCGGTAGGTGACCGCCAGCAACACCACCTCAAACGCGGGATCGCCACCGGAGACCGGGAGGCTGAAACCGCCCACCTGCTCCAACGCAAAGTCGGGGCTCTTGACCGGGAACCAGCGTTTGCCGGGAAGCCAGGTCCGGAGAAGTCCTTCAATGGAGGGGTTCAAGTTTTCCTTGCTCATCTCATCCTTTGGAGGTCACCACTGGAATCGCCTGGGTAAAAGGCGATGAGGGATTGGAAAATGCCGAACGCACCCGCAGCCAGTAGAAGCTGTGGCTGCCCAGCATCACGGTCAGGTGACCGTTGTCCCCGACGGCCGGGAAAGGCTGGCCGCCAAAAATATCGCGCAAGCCACGGCCAGCGAATTCAGGAAGGTCAAGGGTGGCGGCCACGGGATGCTGTGAGAGGTTGAAGACGCAGAGAATGTTTTCGCCGTCCTCCCCTTCCGGGTTCCCGGCCGGCAGTTCGCGGACGTATGCCAGCACCACTTCGTGGTCCGCTTCGATATGCCGGAAGCCGCCCAGGCCAAACACGGGGTGGTTCTTCCGGACACTGAGGATCTGCCGGGTCCACCGCAGCAGCGACCCTGAATGCGCGGCTTCGGCTTCAACGTTGGCCATGCTGTAGTTGTAAACCAGGGATTGGATCACCGGAAGGTACAGCTTGCCCGGATCCGCTCCGGAGAAACCCGCGTTGCGATCCGGGTTCCACTGCATGGGCGTGCGCACGGCATCACGGTCATCAAGCCAGATATTGTCTCCCATGCCGATCTCGTCCCCGTAATACAGGAACGGACTACCCGGCAGGGAAAGCAGCAGTGCGTTGATGAGCTCGATCTCGGAGCGGGAGTTGTCCAGTAAGGGAGCCAACCTGCGCCGTATCCCGATGTTGGCGCGCATGCGCGGGTCCGGGGCATACCAGCCGAGCATGGCAGCACGCTCCTCGGCAGGAACCATCTCAAGGGTGAGCTCATCATGGTTCCGCAGGAAAGTCCCCCACTGGGCACCCTTGGGAATCTCCGGGGTGTCCCTCAAGGTTTGGATGATTGGCGCGGCCTTCTGGTCCCTGAGGGCGTAGTAGAGCCGCGGCATGATCGGGAAGTGGAACGCCATATGGCATTCGGGGGCCTCTTCGGTGCCGAAGTACTCCACCACTTCATGGGGCGGCTGGTTTGCCTCGGCGATGATCACCCTGCCGGGATAGTTCGCGTCCACCATCCGGCGCAGGTCCTGCAGGAAGGCATGGGTTGCCGGCAGGTTCTCGCAGTTAGTGCCGTCTTCTTCGAACAGGTACGGAATGGCGTCAGCCCGGAAACCATCAATCCCCTGATCCAGCCAGAACCGGATGACGTCATACAGGGCCTCAACGACCTTGGGATTCTCGAAGTTCAGGTCCGGCTGGTGGCTGAAGAAACGGTGCCAGAAGAACTGCCGGCGGATGGGATCGAAGGTCCAGTTGGATTCCTCGGTGTCCACGAAGATGATGCGGGCGTCCTGATACTTCTCATCCGTATCACTCCACACGTAAAAGTCCCCGTAAGGACCGGTGGGGTCCTTGCGGGACTCCTGGAACCAGGGATGCTGGTCCGAGGTGTGGTTCAACGGAAGATCGATGATCACCCGGACACCGCGTGCATGGGCCTCGGCAACCAGCCTTTTGAAGTCGCTGATGGTGCCGAATTCGTCCAGCACCGAGGTGTAGTCCGCGATGTCGTAACCGCCATCGCGCAACGGGGAATGGAAGAACGGCGGCAACCAAAGGCAGTCCACGCCCAGCCACTGCAGGTAGTCCAGTTTGTCGATCAACCCATGGAAGTCGCCGGAACCATCCCCGTTGGCATCCGCAAAGGCCCGCACCAGTACCTCATAGAAGACTGCCTTGCGGTACCAGTGCGGATCATGCTGGAGACCGGGGGCGTTCAACTCGAAGGTGTTCTTCGGAGTGAAGTACTGGCTGGGATTTTGCGGAGAAAAACTCACTAAGGCTGCCTCCGGATGCTCAGTATGTGTGCCGGTTCAACGTGGGCATCCAACCGGACGTAGTTGTGCTCGCCCCACTCCCAGCTCTGGCCGCTGATGAGGTCGTCCACCCGGAACCGGCCGTCCTCGTTGAAGTCCGAAGGATCCAGCTCCAAGGCCGCGAGGTCCAGGGACACTGTGCTTTCGCGGGTGCTGTGCGGATCCACGTTGACCACCATGATCAACGTGTCCTTGGTGCCGTCCGGCAAGGTCTTGTGCTTGGAATAGACGATCGTGGCGTCATCCGTGCTGTGGTGCACGGTGAGGTTCTGCAGGTCACCCAACGCCAGGTGGTTCCTGCGGATGGCGTTGAGCCTGGTGATGTACGGCGCCAAGGTCCGGCCAGACTCGGCTGCGCCCTCCCAGTCCCTCGCCTTGTACTCGTACTTCTCGTTGTCGATGTACTCCTCGGCACCCGGCCGGGCAACGTGTTCGTACAACTCAAATCCGGCATAGACGCCCCACAACGGGCTTGCCGTCGCGGCCAACGCGGCGCGGATCCGGAAAGCGGCCGGCCCACCGAACTGCAGGTATTCGGTGAGGATGTCCGGGGTGTTCACAAAGAAATTAGGCCGGAAGAACGCAGGGCTTTCGTGGCTGACTTCCAGGAAGTACTTCTCCAGTTCGGTCTTGGTATTCCGCCACGTGAAGTACGTGTACGACTGCTGGAATCCCGCCCGGCCAAGGGCGTGCATCATGGGCGGCCGGGTGAAGGCTTCCGCGAGGAAAACAACCTCGGGGTTCTTTTTGTTGATCTTGCCGATCAGCCATTCCCAGAACCACACAGGCTTGGTGTGGGGATTGTCCACGCGGAAAATCTTCACACCGTGACTGATCCACAGCTGCACGATCCGAAGAATTTC
Organism: Arthrobacter sp. yr096; assembly: GCF_900108925.1. NCBI lineage: Bacteria > Bacillati > Actinomycetota > Actinomycetes > Micrococcales > Micrococcaceae > Arthrobacter > Arthrobacter sp. yr096. The sequence goes on from NZ_FNYI01000009.1 coordinate 7,005, forward strand.
CTTGGAAAGGCCGGTCGGATCATTGTCAAAGTTCAGGGGATAAATGTCCTGGTACTTCTTCGGAGGGTTTTCCGCATAGGCGATGGAACCGTCCACGCGTGTGGTGAACCACTCGGGGTTCGAGGTCACCCAAGGATGGTCGGGCGCAGCCTGCAACGCGAGGTCCAGGGCAACCTCAAGGCCCAGCTCTCCGGCACGGGCAACAAAAGCATCGAAATCCTCGAACGTTCCCAGTTCCGGGTGGATGGCATCGTGGCCGCCGTCCTTGGAACCGATGGCCCACGGCGAACCCGGGTCCTGCGGCCCCGGCGTCAACGTGTTGTTGCGTCCCTTGCGGTGCTGGAACCCGATCGGATGGATGGGTGGCAAGTAGATGACGTCGAAGCCCATGTCCGCCACGGCGTCGAGCCTCTTGGCTGCGGTCCGGAAATTACCTGAAGTCCACACTCCTGTTGAGTGGTCCAGTACGGCGCCTTCGGAGCGCGGGAAGAATTCGTACCAGGAACCGCGTCCGGCGAGGTCCCGCTCCACCTGCAGTGGGAAGCGCTCGGAGACGGTCACCAACTCACGGATCGGGAAACGTTCGACGGCGGCAAGCACCTCGGGGCTGAATCCGGCGCCAAGGCGCTCCTCGGCAGTCTTGCTTGTATCTGCCAGCACCACAGAAGCGGCACGCAAGGTGCGCTTGTCCGCACCTGTGCGGGCGGCGTCGTCGGCTGCTCCGGAGAGGAGCGCGGCGCCTTCGGCGAGCATCAATTCGACGTCAATACCAGCGGCCACCTTCACCTCGGCATTGTGGTGCCAGGTGCCGTAACGGTCGTGCCACGCTTCGATGACGAATGACCAGGCGCCCGTGCCGCCCGGCGTGATCAAGCCCTCCCAGCGGTCCAGGCCCTTCCACTGCTCACCCTCTGCAGGGGTAAGGCGGACACGCTGGCGCTCCCTGCCCCTCGGATCAAGCAGCACGGCGGAGACTCCGAGCTGGTCATGGCCTTCCCGGAAGACCGTGGCACCCACCACAAGGTCCTCCCCCGGCAGGGCCTTCGCCGGGAAACGGCCACCTTCAACCACGGGCTGGACGGCCGTGATCGGGAACCGGCCAAAGCGCAGTCCGTCGGTGATGTCCGTTTTCGTCTTGGATTTCAGGGCGGTGATGGTTCGCGCGGTATTCGTCACAAGCACGACGTTAGCGACAAAAATCACAGAATGCTAAGCACACGACCTTTCTCCTCGACGCAAGATGTCTTTTACCTAAAAGAAACCCAAAGCAGTTCCGACTGCCATGTCAGTCAGTTAGTGTGGCGCTCGTGAAGGCTATTCGAAGGTTTACAGTCCGTACCGTCCTCCCCGAGCCCATCCGGCCCTTGGCCCGTTTGGCGACCAATCTGCGCTGGTCCTGGCACCGGCCCACCCGGGAACTTTTTGCGAGCCTCAACCCGGCTCTCTGGGAGGCGTCGCAGCACGACCCCATAGCTCTTCTGGGCTCGATCAGCCGCGAGCAACTGCAGGATCTGGCCAACAACACCGATGTGGTGGAACGTGTGCAGCACGCCGCGGCAGATCTTGACCGGTACCTCAGCGAACCGCGCTGGTACCAGGGCCTCGGCGAAGACGCTCCGGCCTGCATTGCGTACTTCTCACCGGAATTCGGTATCACCGAAGTCCTCCCCCAGTACTCCGGCGGCCTTGGCATCCTGGCCGGCGACCATCTCAAGGCCGCTTCGGACCTTGGCGTCCCGCTGATCGGCGTCGGACTCCTGTACCAAGCCGGCTACTTCAAGCAATCCCTGTCCCGGGACGCCTGGCAGCAGGAAACCTATCCCGTGCTGGACCCCGACGGCCTGCCGCTGACCCTCCTCCGCCACCCGGCCAAAGACGGCGTGCCCGGCAAGCCCGTTCATATCTCCCTGCCGCTGCCCAACGGCCGCGAGCTTCACGCGCACGTGTGGCGTGCCGACGTCGGACGTGTTCCGCTGCTGCTGCTGGACTCCAACGTCCCCTCCAACGACGAAGCCGCGCGCGGCATCACCGACCGCCTGTACGGTGGCGGCGGCGACCACCGCCTCCAGCAGGAACTCCTCCTGGGCATGGGCGGCGTCAAGGCCCTGCGCGTCTACCAGGAACTCACCGGCACTCCAGCGCCTGAGGTCTTCCACACCAATGAGGGCCACGCCGGTTTCCTGGGGATTGAGCGCATCCAGGAAGCCATGTCCAATCCCGAGCACCCCCTCAGCTGGGACGAAGCCCTCGCCGCCGGTCGCGCCTCCACCGTCTTCACGACGCACACGCCCGTACCCGCCGGCATCGACCGCTTCGAGACCGTGCAGATCAAGCACTTCTTCGAATCGGGCCTGGCGCCCGCCGTGCCCACGGACCGGATTCTGGAACTCGGCCGCGAAAACTACGACGGCGGCAACCCTTCCGTTTTCAACATGGCAGTGATGGGCCTGCGCCTGGCGCAACGAGCCAACGGCGTGGCCAAACTGCACGGCGTAGTGTCCCGCGAAATGTTTGCCGGACTCTGGCCGGGATTCGACCACTCCGAAATCCCCATCACCTCCGTCACCAACGGCGTCCACGTACCCACGTGGGTTGACCCGCGCATCTCCTCCCTGGCACGTACCCAGTTCGGTGCAGAAGCCGAAGCACTCGGCCGCTGGGACCTCGCCTATAACGTCAGCGACGAAGACGTGTGGAGCCTCCGCCGGGAACTGCGCGCCCAGCTGATAGACGACGTTCGACGCCGGCTCCGGGCCTCCTGGAAGAAGCGCGGCGCAGCCGATGCCGAACTTGGTTGGACCGACTCCGTGCTGGACCCGGACGTGCTCACCATCGGCTTCGCCCGCCGTGTGCCCACCTACAAGCGGCTCACCCTGATGCTGCGCGACCCCGCCCGTTTGAAGGCCTTGCTGCTGGATCCCAAGCACCCCATCCAGCTGGTCATCGCCGGCAAGTCACACCCCGCCGATGACGCAGGCAAGAAGATGATCCAGGACCTGGTCCGCTTCACCGACGACCCCGAAGTCCGGCACAGGATCGTCTTCCTGCCCAACTACGACATCGCGATGGCACGGACACTGTTCCCGGGCTGCGACGTCTGGCTCAACAACCCGCTCCGCCCCCTGGAAGCCTGCGGCACCTCCGGTATGAAGGCAGCCATCAACGGCTCGCTCAACCTGTCCGTCCTGGACGGCTGGTGGGACGAAATGTACGACGGCGAAAACGGCTGGGCCATCCCCACCGCCAACAACAACGCCTCCGCCGAGGAACGCGACGACATCGAAGCCGCAGCCCTCTACGAGCTGCTGGAAACCCAGGTGGCCCCGCGCTTCTACGGAACCACGGTGGCCCAGGGCGCCGGCGCTGCAGGACCCTCCGAGTCCAGCCGCGAGACCGTGCCCACCCACTGGGTCTCCATGATCAAGCACACCCTGGCCAACCTCGGCCCGGCAGTCTCCGCGGAACGCATGCTCCACGACTACGTCAACGACCTCTACTGCCCGGCAGCCGTTTCCGGACGCAGGGCAGTTGCCGAGTCGTTCAAGGAAGCCAAGGAACTCGCCGCCTGGACCACCAAGGTCCGGAACGCCTGGCCGCAGGTGGTGGTGGAGCACGTGGACTCCGTTGGAGTCTCCGAGGAACCCCAAGTGGGCGACAGCCTCCAAGTCAACGCCTACGTAGCGCTCAACAGCCTCACCCCGGACGACGTCTCCGTGGAGGTCGCCTTCGGCCGCGCCGAAGAATCGGACGAGCTTGAGGACATCGTGGTGGCGGAACTGGACTCCCTTGAGGACCTCGGCAACGGCCGTCATCTCTTCAACGGATCCTTGGTCATCAACCGATCCGGTTCGTTCGGCTACACAGTGCGCGTGTTCCCGAAGCACAGCGCGTTGGCGTCGAAGGCTGAACTTGGGTTGATCGCGAACGCCTAGTCCGTATAACGCTGCTGGCCCGCTTTTCCGTTATTGCTCAAGGACGGGAAAGCGGGCCAGCGACGCTTAACTCGCGACGTGAAGGGGATTGCTAGCCGCGAATTGCGATTGCGGGGTCTTGACGACTGGCAACCCAGGCAGGGTATATGGCGCTGACGATGCCGGTGCTTGCCCCCAGCAGGAGACCCACCAGCCATAGCTCCGGGGGCAAAACGGGGGGCCAGGCCTGGATCCACGAGACACACAGCGTGGTGGCATTTCCGATGATGCCGCCCAGGGAACCTGCTGTGATTCCAACGATAAGACCCTCAAGAATGAAGGATCGGCAAATGAGCCATCGACTTGAGCCAATCGCTCGTCGAAGGGCTATCTCCGCCGATCTGTTCTGAACGGTCAAGTACATTGCGGAAGCCGCAGTGATGACGGCCAAGATCATCAAGACCAGCGACAGCAGCGCGATCAGTGACCCGAGATCGTTGGAGACCCCCTGCCTGATCGACTGAATATCGGCCGTGACATCCACCCTTGCCTTCCCTGGGTCGCTGGGCGAGTACGCCAGCGGAGCTACTCGCGCGATCGCTGCGGCGAAGCCCTTTTCGGTTCGGACTTGAATTTTTAGCTCGGACCTGGGGACAGCCCGCATGATGCCGGCGTCGACGAAAACGGAGTTAGCGTACTCAGGGAATTGTGGGCCGGGATCGAAGACGCCAACAACCGGGACCAGCCGGTCATCGATCCATATGCTCGACCCGTCCGGAGGCCCGTTGATCCTGCTGTACGGTATGTCGAGCGCAATTGCTGCCTTCGTTGAGATTACGGCGAGGGGACCCGCTCGTGAATCGTCGAGGGCACTGCGGCTGTTCTGGGGTATCAGCTGGATTTCGAAGTCTTCGAAATAACTCTTCGACGAGGAATGGAGTGACAATGGCGTTTCGGGCTCGGGATCGGACGGTCCGATTCGTGTGATGCGTACGTCTGCCGGGACCGTTGAGTACACATAGGATGCGCCGACCACATGAGGGAGGCGTGTCATCCGTTCTACTCCGGAACGAAGCCCATCGAAATCATCACGAACCACAGCAGGTCCGTCTCCGACGGATAAGGACAACCGGTCCTGTGACGCAATCGCCAACCGGTTGTTGATGGCATTCGAAGTTGTCGAACTAATTCCAAGGGCACCCGTCATGCCCCCAATGGCAATCGCAAAAGCGAGGATCAGAAGCATTGTTCGGAGGGTACGGGCGGAGAGTGCGGTAAGCGCATCGCCCCAGTCATCCAGCAGGGAACACGCGATGCGGGACCCCCACTTCTGCTGGCCTGACGCTTTGAAGGGCTCCGGGACTGCGGGAACTTCAAACTGCGGCCTTGGCGGGGACTTGGTTTTTACGTCACCCGTGATTCGACCGTCCCGGATCTCAATCCGGCGATCGGTCTGGTTCGCCACGTCCACATCATGAGTGACGATTATGACTGTGACACCTTCGGAGTTGAGCTTCCGAAGGTAATCAATGACGCGGCTGCTGTTCTCGGAATCAAGATTGCCTGTAGGTTCGTCGGCGAGGATGATCCGCGGCTGCGTCGCAATGGCTCGTGCTATTGCCAGCCGTTGCCGTTCGCCGCCCGACAGAAATTTTGCTTGGACCCTGCGCTTATGTTCCAGCCCAACGAATTTCAGGGCGTCCAGGGCAGCCAACGCCCGCTGGTCCATAGGAACACCCTGAACCCTCAAGCCGATGGCCGCGTTGCTCATCACACTGTAGTCACCAATGACGTTTGAGGACTGAAAGACAAACCCCATCAGGTGCAGGCGCACCGCGTCGAGGCTTCGCTCTGCTGCGGTCTCGACTGCCTGCCCACGAATGGCGAGACGCCCCGAGCTTGCTCTATCCAACAAGCCCATGATGTTCAAAAGAGTCGACTTACCTGAGCCTGAAGGGCCCACAATGGACACGAACTCACCCGACCCGATGGTCAAGGAGACGTCGGATAAGGCCGGAGACATGGCACCTGGATATGTGCGCCATACTCTCTCCAGGCTGATGGCCGACGTGTTACCGGTGGCTGTAGGTTCCGCCCTGAGCGCGAGGTGATCCGATCGCGGGATCGTCACGATATCCGGACCTCGTCACCCTGGCTGAGTTCCCCAGAGACTGCGGCGAATCCGCCCCCTGACCGAAGGACGGTTATGGGGACACGCATTGCCTGGTCCCCTGAGTCTCCATCGCCTCCCCGGCGACTCAGAACGTAGGTTCCTTCGGCATCCTGTCGAATACCGGACAGCGGCACTGCGAGAGCCTGTGCCGTACTGCCCTGACCAGCTACGGTAACGCTTAGGTTGGGAGTCAATAGAGCAAGATCGGCTGTAGCTGTGGGCTCTACCGTCACGGGATTTCCCGCCCGTCGGCCATTCCCCGCATCCGTAAAGGGACCTACCTCAGTTATCCGTCCGGGCACTTGCTTCTCCGCGATCCTGACGGTGACATCCTGCCCAACCCTGAGAGACCCAGCCTGCTCCACGTCTGCGACAAACTCTACGAAGTTCTCTTGGGTCTGGACCGTGGCGAGGGGGCTTTGGTCCGTGACTTTCTGCCCTATGCCCAGCGCTGAGACGATGGTGGCGCGGGCGACAGGGAGGCCGATCAGTTGCCTGAACGGGATCGACACCGCAGGGGATATCGAGTCGCCCGTTTCCGGGGACTCCGGTGTGGCTCCGGGTTCGACTTGTTGAATTTGCCCGGAGGGGATTCTCCCGCTGCTCAAGGTGAATCCTTCGCTGGCAAAGAATGACGATGCAGCCTCCATGGTTGCGCCGTCCAGGTGACCAGATTCGTGGGAAAGGTATCCAATCTGCATCAGCGCGCGTTGCAGAGCCAGGACGTCGTCTCCCTCATCACCTCGGGCGAGATCGCGATACAAGGGAAGCGGGGCTGGCAGGACAAAATAGGGCTTGCCGGAAACTACACCGGCAAGGTCACCCCACTCCAACGTGTCCCCCGCCTTGAGCGTCTGACGAACCACCATCGGTTCTTGTCCCTCTACATCAATCTGGATCGGCACAGCCGGGCCGGCCTTAATGACGCCGGAATATGTAAGCCGGTCATCGACAGTACGATTTTCAACCGTTGCATAGACGGGGATTTCGGCCATGGAGTTCTCGGGCCGAATGATCTCAGATTGGTCAAAGACACGTCCGGCCAGCAGACCCACCCCCGCGGACAAGACCGCGGTAATTGCCAACAGGAAGACCAGCCAACGTCGCGAGAGTCGCGTCAACCCGACAGCTGTAGCCGTTCCCTGCCGGGGCCGGTCATCATTCACTGCGTCTCTTTCAGCAACTTCTCAGCAGCATCCACGTACTTCTGGCTCTTCTTCTTGAGCTCAGTAAGAACTGCCTCATTCTGCTTGATGAGTGGCAACTGGTAACTTGCTTGAATATCACCGAGAGTTTGGGTCAGCCGGACCGCCTGATTGCATTCGGCCTCAATCGTCGCAATTCGGATACCCTCCGCGGCGTCGGACGTCGACGGGTTTTGCTGATCTGTCCTCACCTGAAGGTCGAAAGACTGCTGGCTCGACCACTTGGCGTTGGCGGGGTCCAGTCCCGGCGTCAAACCTGCCGCTGAGACGCATGTGTCCCAGTCGTCTTTGGCGTTGTTCCAAGCTTCAGTTTCTGACGCCAGACTGAGGCTCTTCAAAGCGATCTCAGCTGCAGCGCCGCCGTTCATCAGCTCGTCAGGCGGAGTGATTTCATCGATCTTGCTCTTTTCGCTGGCAAGACACTCATACCTGGCCTCCCCCCACGCGCCCGCCTCATCATGTTTCTGGTTCGATTGAGCGTCTTCTCCAATGAGCCGGAAGCCGAACTTTCTCACTCGCTCGACGTTCCACACGCCAAAGTTCCGGTTTTCGGCCTTGGGATAAGCTGTCGTCGGATCATCCATGAAGCCAAATCTCTTCATGCACGTTGTCATGACGACTTCCCTCGCAAGGAGAATACGAGAGCGCTCAAGGGCAGAAATTCCGTACTCGTCAACCGGGAACACGATCATCGAGTTCTGGTAATCCAGATTCACTTTTCCGGATGGGTCCGGCGTCAGTGAATTCACCGCAGCTCCAGAACACGATGAAATAGCCAACGCTGCGCTTGCGGCAAGTGATGTCACGACGAACCTTGTCCAGCGCGACCCTCGTTCAGGAATTATTGTCGACACTTTCCGCGTCCAATCTCATTTCTTGCGCCTCATGTGAATACCGGGCGCCGCGCCAAAAGAAACTCTAACCTGCCGGTACTTGATCGGCAGATCAAAGTATCGTGGCGCTTAGCCTGCTTTTATCGAATAGGAGATTGGGCTTAGCCGCGATGGAAGCTACTGATGTTGTCATTCCATGATCCAAGGAAGGGCACATACCAGCCCAGAGCGCTGTAGTCGTTAGCGCTTCCAAAGCCGGCACCACCGTAATTGACGTCCTGCCACCAGGTTACGTAGTAGCCGAAGTTCTTGACCGAACTGGTCTTGTTGTCGAACGACCCCATCCAGGTCGAGTTGTCGGCTCCGTAGGATCCACCGCCGTAGTTATTGTTTTCGTACATAATGCTGGCGTTCGCTTCCTGGCTTGCGGCAAAGAGTGCTGCGGCAGACAATGCGACGACAGTAGCCGCCCGTGTGAGCTTTTTCATTTCTTGATCCTCATATTCGCTGATGCAATGAGGAGAGCAAATAACTCAGCACGCTCCCCAGTACGCAAGTAACGAGGCACATAAATGCCTCACCGAAAATGTATCGCTCGACACCCTTAATTTCAATATTTTGAAATAATCGGAATAGTCATAGAAATATACAATTTGTCGCGTCACGATTCGGGGCGATGCAACACTTAAGCATTTCGGGGGTAGTCCCGACTCACCTGGAACGAATACTGACTCAGCACTCCGCCAGACCTGTCAATGCAGATACCTGGTCTGGCCTTTGCCATCTGAGGACGAAGTCGGCGCGACTAGTGCTCGAAGACTGCGATGACTGCCAGGTCGCGGCCGGCGTAGCGCTCGGCGTCTTGCAGGATTTCGCACACCACGCCGAAAGAACGGTCTGTGCGGTAGGCAGCAGGCACTTGCCAGATCATGGTGACCGGGCTGCCGTCGTCCTCTGACAGAGCATCGGCGTAATCGTGGAGGGAATCGTTCAGGGCATCAAGGTTCACCCCGTAGTACTCCGGGAAATCGAGGACTTGTCCAAAAACTTCCAGGACTGCCTGCTTGGTGGTTGCCGGCGGGACCAGCACGGTCCGACGGCCGATATCGGACATCTGCTCCTGTAGTTCCTCCAGGGTCCAGGTGTCTGCGGAATAGATTTTCATGGGCTCCTACTTGTCTTCGACGATGAACATGAACGACTCGTAATGGTCCGGTGTGTAGTACTTTGCCGAATCCTTGCCAACGATGATCCGGCGGGCGCCGCGGTCCGACTCGCCAGGAGTTGGCACCGTGTATTCCTTGTAGAAACCGCCGGACTTCCTGGGCAGGAGACCCTCAAAATTGCCGAAGTTCACGCCATCGCGATCATACGGATACGGGCCACCCTTAGCGATCAGCGCCAACGTTTGACGGGCTTCCTTGGGCAACTGGGCAGCGCTGATCGTGGGCAGGGTTGAAGGGTTCGCAACGGCGGCCGCCGGCGTCGGGACCGAGCCAGGCTCCGGCGTCGTGGTCTGGACGCTGGAGAACCCAGCGCCGGAAGACGCAACGCCGGAAGGAGGCGCGCTGGAGGGGGCTGTCAGCGAGCCGCCGCCCACCATGGCGATCACCAGCACGACGACGGCGATCACCAGCCCCGCGAAAGCCACCAGTTTGCTGCGGCTGCGGTTCATGCGGAAAGCTCCTGTGGGTTAATGCCTATGTGCGGTAGATGTTGATGGTGTTGGCCTGCAGGATATCCCGCTCGCCTGAGGCCACCAATGCGCCCTTTCGGCGCTCATGCAGCACTGACGTGGTGAAGCGGAGTTCAAACATGCGCTTGCCGATGCCCGTTTCGCTCAGGATCTCCGGGAGAACCATTTTCACGTCCTGGTTGCTGCCGTTCACCACAACCAGGCCACGGATCTCACTGTCCTCGTGGCCCATAAGCAGCTGCACTGAGCGCACATTGGGATCGTTCCAGCGGGCCGGAGTCATCCGCTTACCCTTGTCATCAAACCACTGCAGGCTGGCATCGTTCGCGCTGCCGGGGAAGCTCTCGGGTTGGTGCCGCAGGAACCAACGGCGCAACCTGACAAGCTCACGCGTGGTCCTGAACATGGCGTTGGCTTCCTGGGTGCGGCTCCAGTCCAGCCACGCCGTGGGGTTGTCCTGGCAGTAGGCGTTGTTGTTTCCCTGCTGCGTGCGGCCGAGTTCGTCACCCGCAGTGATCATGGGAACACCGAAGGACAGCAGCAAGGTAGCCATCAGGTTGCGGATGGACAGGGCACGGGCAGCCACAATGGCCTCGTTCTCGCTCCGGCCCTCCACGCCGTGGTTGTAGCTGCGGTTGTCTCCGTGGCCGTCGCGGTTCTGCTCACCGTTGGCCTCGTTGTGCTTCCTGTCGTAGCTGACCAGGTCCTTGAGGGTGAAGCCGTCGTGGGCTGTGATGAAGTTGACCGAGGCCAGCCGGGTGCGTCCCGAAGATGCGAAGAGGTTGGCGGAACCGGCCATAAGTTCAGCCAGCGATGCCACCGAGCCGCCTTGGCCTCCGGACTCGATGGCAGCACGGTCGGACAGCCAGAAACGCCGAACGCCGTCGCGGAAATGGTCATTCCAGTCAGACCAGCCGTGAGGGAACCGGCCCGTTTGCCAACCGCCGTAGCCTACGTCCCATGGCTCTGCAATGAGTTTGACCGCGGACAACACAGGGTCCTCGGCAATGGCTTGGAGGAAGGGATGGCCCGGATCAAAGGTATTCCCGGCGTCCCGGCACAGAGTCACAGCCAGATCAAAGCGGAAGCCGTCTACATGGAAGTCATTCACCCAGTAGCGCAGGGAATCCAAGGCAAGGTCCACCACCACAGGATCGCTGAAGTCCAGGGTGTTGCCGCAGCCGGTGGTGTCCAAGTAGCGGCCGTGGGCGTCATGCCGGTAGTACCGCGACTCCCCCAGGCCACGGAAGCTGAGGGCGGGCCCATCGGGTCCAGCCTCCGCTGTGTGGTTGTACACCACATCCAGAATCACTTCGATGCCGGCTGCGTGCAGGAGCTTGATCATGCCCTTGAGCTCATCCTGCACCGCGTGGGGACCGGCGTTGCGCGCAGCCTCCGTGGCGTAATCGGCATGCGGGGCAAAGAACGCGGCCGTGTTGTAGCCCCAGTAGTTGGTCATGCCCAGATCCTGGAGGTGCGATTCGTCCAGGTGGAAGTGAATGGGCAGCAACTGGACCGCGGTGATGCCAAGCTCTGTGAGGTGCTGGATCATCACCGGGTGAGCCATGCCCGCATAGGTCCCCCGGAGGTGCTCCGGGATGTCCGGGTGAAGCATCGTCTGGCCACGGACGTGTGCCTCATAGATAACCGAGGTCCGCATCGGGGTCCGCGGCGCTTGGTCATCGCCCCAGTCAAAGCCGGTGTCCACGTGCACACTCGTCAGGAACTCGCCCCGCTGGTCCACAGCGCGACCGTACGGATCGAGCAACAGCCGTTGTTCGCCGTCGTCGTCCAAATCCAGCGCTGGAACAGGCATGGGAAGACCGCCCTCGGACGGCGCTTCGCGGAAACCGTACCGGGTGCCCGGCGGCATTCCGCCCACCAGCCCGAAGTGCACGCCGTCCTCAACGTTGGGAAGGATCTGGGCGCGCCACGGTTCGCCGGGCGCCTGGAAAGCAACCTCAACCTGTTCCAGGTCCGGTGCGAAGACGGCCACATTCACATCATGGTTCTGCGCTTTTCCGGCATCCGAAAGCCCGGGCTGGGGCGAGCTCAGTCCGAGAGGCCGGGGCCGGGAGGCGTCCACGGCAGCTGCTGTGTCAAAAATAGGCATAACCATTGCTTGCAAGTTTAGTTCCACGCCCAGTATGTGCCGCGCCAACCGCCCATGTGACGACGATCGGTGCAGTGATTTCGTTACTTGGCATACTGGAACAGAGACAACAGGAGGTTCTATGGTGCGCGTGGCACTCGCCCAAGTCATCACCGGCCGGGATCTGGCCGACAACCTGCGGCTCCTGGAGGAGTACGCCCGGAAGGCCAAGGACGGCGGCGCGGAGTTAGTAGTCTTCCCCGAGGCGATGATGCGTGCGTTCGGGAACTCCCTGTTGGACATAGCGGAGCCTTTGGATGGCCCGTGGGCCAGCCGGGTGCGATCCCTCGCCGAGGAACTTCAGCTGGTGATCGTGGCCGGCATATTTACCCCGGGCAGCCCCTCCGATTCCGGATCCCCGCGGGTGCGGAACACGCTTCTGGCCACGGGGCCTGGCGTGGAAACGAGCTACGACAAAATCCACCTCTTCGATGCGTTTGGCTTCGCGGAATCGGACACCGTTGAGGCGGGAACAGAACCAGTAACGTTCGACGCCGGTGGCGTCACCTTTGGTTTGGCCACCTGCTACGACATCCGCTTTCCCGCGCTCTTTACGGCCAACGCCCAACGTGGCGCTGTGGTGAACATCGTTTCTGCCTCCTGGGGATCAGGACCGGGCAAGGCCGAGCAATGGCAGCTCCTGGCCCGGGCACGTGCCGTGGATACCACCACGTTCGTGCTCGCATGCGGCCAAGGCGATCCGGCCACACAGGGGATCGAACCCAAAGGTGCCGCGCCCACGGGCGTGGGGTACTCCGCCGTCGTATCCCCGTTCGGCCAGGTCCTTGAAGCCCTGGAAGGCGAGCCAGGCGTGATCTTCGCCGACATCGATCCCGCAGAGGTTGATGACGCCCGCCAAAAACTCCCCGTTCTGGCCAACCGCCGCGACTTCTAAAGCCGACCCTCCCTCACCGATCGGTGGTTTGGCACCAACCCTCTCTCACCGATCGCTTGTTTGGCACCAACCCTCTCTCACAGGGTAGGGCCGTCGTCATCTTCCAGGGTGGACCTGGCGGACACTTCCCCGGAAACGCCAAACGCCCTCCCACCCGGAAGGTGAGAGAGCGTCCTGGCCAAACACCCGGAAGGTGAGAGAGCGTCCTGGCCAAACACCCGAAAGGTGAGAGAGCGTCCCCGTTAAACACCCGAAAGGTGAGAGAGCGTCCCCCTCAAACACCCGAAAGGTGAGAGAGCGTCCGGGCTACTTGGCGGCGCGCTGCCTCGATACTTCGTACAGCGAAATACCAACGGCCATCGAAGCGTTCAACGACTCCATGGCCGAGTCGATCGGGATGGAGACGATCTGGTCGCAGTTTTCGCGGACCAAACGGCTGAGGCCCTTGCCTTCGGAGCCCACCACGATGCACACCGGTTCCGTAGCAACGGTGAGATCAGGCAGCGAGACATCGCCGTCGCCGTCCAGGCCGAGCACGTAGATGCCCATGTTCTTGAACTGCTTGAGGGCGTTGTTGAGGTTCGACGCGCGGGCGACAGGTACGCGGACAGCGGCGCCGGCACTGGTCTTCCAAGCGGACGCGGTCACGCCGACCGAGCGACGCTCGGGAACGATCACGCCGTGGCCGCTGAAAGCGGAGACGGAGCGGATGATCGCGCCGAGGTTGCGGGGGTCGGTGATGCCGTCCAGGGCTACGAAGATGGGAGCGTTGGAGATGTGCCCCTTCTTCCACTTGGCGAGGGTTTCCTCGGCGAGGTCGTAGGCATCCTGGTACTCGTACGGCGGGATCTGGAGGACCAGGCCCTGGTGGACTGCTTCCTCGGTCATCCGATCCAGTTCAGGCTTGCCGGTTTCCAGCAGCGGGATGCCGCGCTCTGCCGCGAGCTTCAGGGACTCCTTGACGCGATCGTCCATTTCGATGCGGATGGCGACGTGCAGGGCCTTGGCCGGGATGCCGGCGCGCAGTGCCTCAACGACGGAGTTACGGCCGGTGACCAGTTCTTCCGTTGCACGGCCCTTGGGACCGGAGCGGGCTCCGGCGCCACCGGGACGGGTGCCAGATCCGCGCTTGGCGGCCGAGCGTTCCGCCAGCTGCTTGTTCTTGTATGCCTTGTGGTAAGTGCGATCCTCCGCCTTGGGCGTAGGACCCTTGCCTTCCAGGGCCTTGCGGCCATGGCCACCGGTTCCGGTGGAGGGGCCCTTCTTCTGCTTGACCGACCGGCGACCGTTGTTGGCCATGAGATTCCATCCTTGATTTTGTGAGTAAGTCTGGAATCAAGTCTACTGACCCAATGCAATTCGGCCGCAGAGCCGGTTTGTCAGTCGCGTTTGAGGCTCCAAGTGGCGCCGTCCGCACCATCTTCGACCACCACTCCGGCAGCGGCCAGCGTGTCCCGGATGGCGTCGGACGCAGCCCAGTCCTTATTGGCCCGTGCAGTGGCCCGGGCTTCGAGTTGGGCTTCCACCAACACCTCCAGGGCAACATGTTCGCGGCCCTGGACAGCTTCCGGACGCTTGACGGAATCCAGGCCAAGTACCTCGGTCATGGAGAGGACGCTGTAGAGAGCGGCCTTCGCGGCATCCACATCCCCGGACGCCAGCGCGGTGTTGCCGGCGCGGACGGTGTCGTGAAGAACGCCGAGTGCCTGTGGAACATTGAGGTCGTCGTCCATGGCCGCGATGAAAGCCGCGGGCATGTTGGCCTGCGGGGAAACGTCTGACGCGCCCGTGCCCACCTTGGAAGATGCTTTGTGGATGAAGCCATCAACGCGCTCGACGGCGGCCGCGGCCTCCTGCAGGGAGGTTGGCCGGTAATCCAGGATGGAGCGGTAATGTGCCTGGCCAAGGTAGTAGCGAACCACACGGGGTGAGGCGAGTTCCAGCATCTCTGCAGGGCTCACAGTGTTGCCGATGGATTTGGACATCTTTTCACCTTCGTAGGTGACCATGCCGTTGTGCATCCAGAAGTTGGCGAACCCGTCGCCAGCAGCCTGGGACTGGGCCATCTCGTTCTCGTGGTGCGGGAAGCGAAGGTCCAGTCCTCCACCGTGGATATCGAACCGCGGGCCAAGGTACTTGGTGACCATGGCCGAGCACTCGAGGTGCCATCCGGGACGTCCGGCACCCCAAGGGGATTCCCATTTGGCGGTGACGGGTTCACCGTCTTTGAAACCCTTCCACAGCGCGAAGTCGCGGGGATCGCGCTTGCCCCGGGGGTCGGCGTCGGGCGCTCCCTGCATGTCATCAATGTTTTGCCGCGTCAGCGATCCGTACTTGTTCCAGGAGCGGACGTCGAAGTAGACGTCCCCGGAGTCGTCAAGTGCGGGGTAGGCGTGGCCGCGGTCGATGAGGCGCTGGATGAGCGCATGCATTTCCGGGATGTGGCCGGTGGCGCGGGGCTCGTAGGTGGGCCGCTGCACGCCGAGGGATTCGTAGGCGTTCTCGAATTCCTGCTCGTACCGGTAAGCGAGTGCCCACCATTCTTCGGCATGGCGCGCGGACGGTTCGGCATCCCAGTCGGGCCCGAACGACTGCGCGGACTTGGCCAGGATTTTGTCGTCGATATCCGTGACGTTGCGCACCACTGTGACCCTGAGGCCCCGGAACTCGAGCCAACGGGTCAGTTGGTCGAAAACGATGGCCGACCTGACGTGGCCCACATGCGGCATCCCTTGGACGGTGGCCCCGCAGTAGTACACGCTGGCCTTGCCGTCTTCGAGGGGAACGAAGTCGCGGACTTCGGCGGAAGCGGTGTCATAGAAGCGCAGGGTCACCGCTCCAGATTAGCCGATGACGCGGCGTGACCTGCCTACTTGCAGTATTCGCCGATCTTGTTGAACTGGACCTTGAGCTTCTCCTGCTGCTCCTGGGTGGCGGCCCCGAGGGAGGAAGCGGCTGCTTGGTCCATGATGGCGGCCATCTCCTTGATGGGATCACCAATCTCCGGAGCCAGCTTGTCCGCGATCTCGTGATAGTGCTGGGCGATCTGTTTGGACTGCTGTTGCTGGTTGCCGTCGGGCTTGAAGGTGTCGTCGTTCAGGAACCCGCAACTGGCGTTGACGTCCATCCTGGGCGTCCTTGCACAGCCACCCAGCAGGAGCGCGGCAGCCAGGGCCGCGGACAGCATCAGTGCGGAACTCACGACGCCGGTACGCGCCTTACGCATGAGGGGCACCCTTTGCTGGACCCGGATCGGATGCGGCCACCTCGTGTCCGGAGACCGGGTACACCAGGGCCGTGGCCACTGCGGAGATACCCTCGCCACGGCCGGTGAATCCCAAGCCATCGCTGGTGGTGGCCGTAACGCTGACGGGTGCGCCTGCAGCTTCGCTCAGGACCCGCTGGGATTCCTCACGGCGCGGCCCGAACTTGGGACGGTTGGCCACAAATTGGACTGCCACGTTACCGATCTCAAAACCTGCCGCCCGGACAATGCGGGCGGCCTCGCTGAGCAGCGTCACACCCGAGGCGCCGGCATATTCGGGGCGGTCCGTACCAAAGTGTGTGCCCAGATCACCGACGCCGCAGGCGGAGAAAAGCGCATCCGCAGCCGCGTGGGCGACGCAATCGCCGTCGGAATGCCCCGACAGTCCCTGCTGCCCCTCCCACAGCAGCCCACCCAACCACAAGGGTTGTGGGTCGTCGTCCGGAGCGAAAGCGTGGACGTCGATGCCGATACCGGTGCGGGGCAGGATCATGGCGTGCGTCATCAGCCTTCCACCCAACGAATCCCCAGCGGGCCTTCCAACAGGCCCTCGGCGATGATCAAGTCCAGTGGAGTGGTGATCTTGAGCGACTGGCTTGCACCCCGCACGGCGTGGACGGGGACGTTGAGAAGTTCAACCAGCATGGCGTCATCGGTGACGGCGGCCGATTGCTTGTCATCGAAGAGGCCTGCAGCTTTATGGGCCCGGCGCAGGGTGGCCAACTCGAATCCCTGGGGGGTCTGTACGGCGCGGAGATGCTCCCTGGGCGCAGTGCCCGTGACGAGTTCGGGAGCTATGGCGGCGTCGTCGCCGCTTGTCTCCGCCACCGTCTTGATGGTGTCCACCACCGGCAAGGTGGGGATGACTGCCTTCGCGCCGGAGGCCAGGGCCTCCGCTACCCGCTGGAAAACACGTTCAGGAGTCAACGCACGGGCGGCATCGTGGACGAGCACGAATTCGGTTCCGTCTTCCAAAGCAGCCAACGCGGCGCGGACCGAATCCGCGCGGGAGGAACCGCCGTCGACCACTGAGATTTCCGGGCCGCCGTCCACGAGTTCGATGGTGAACCCGGCGATCAGTTCGCGGAGCTCCGTGTCCCCCTTGGGCACGGCGATGCAGACCTGCCGCGCAACGTCCGACGCAACCACCCCGCGGAGGGCGTGCATCAGGATGGACTCGCCCCCTAGCGGAACCTGGGCTTTGGGCATGCCGTAGCCGAGTCGCTCACCGGAACCGGCAGCAACCACTATCACGGCCGTGACGGCGCGCTTGGAAGGAGTACTCATGCGCCCAAGATTACTGGGAAAGTACTTGAAGGCGCCCACCATCCCTGATTGCCAGGTATCTGCGGCCGTATTTGGGCAAAAAGAAACCCGGCGGCGCTTTCGCACCACCGGGGCTCAATTCTTAGGAAGCCAAGACCTCGTCAAGAACGCTTGCAGCCTTCTCTTCGTCTGTCTTTTCAGCCAGGGCCAGTTCTGAAATCAGAATCTGCCGCGCCTTGGCCAGCATGCGCTTCTCGCCTGCGGAAAGGCCGCGATCGTGATCACGACGCCAAAGATCGCGAACGACCTCCGCCACCTTGATGACATCGCCTGAAGCAAGCTTCTCCAGGTTCGCCTTGTAACGACGTGACCAGTTGGTAGGCTCTTCAGTGAACTCGGCGCGGAGAACGTCAAATACGTGCTCCAAGCCTTCTTTGCCCACTACGTCCCGGACCCCAACAAGGTCAACGTTCTCTGCTGGAACTTCAATGGTCAGATCACCCTGAGCCACCTTGAGCTTGAGATACATCTTCTCTTCGCCCTTGATGGTGCGCATCTTGATTTCCTCAATTTTTGCTGCACCGTGGTGAGGGTAAACTACTGTCTCGCCGACCTCAAAAACCATGTGGACTTTCCCCTTTCCCGCAGATTAGTCTATCACGGTTAAGGCATACGACTGGCATCGCGAGGGCTCTCCTGCCGCGCCAATAAAGGGAATAAGGCCTTAAACGACTTCCTCCAACCTCTTGACGAAACCGGGGAAAGATGCTTGGAGCAAGCAACTTGAGCGACGGATCCCGGCAGTTGACTGCGCCACAATGCCTTCCCGAATCCTTATTTTGGCGGGTTTGCCGATAGGCTATGGCTGAAAAGTGTTCCAATGACTCTTGAGGAGTAGGTGTCGTGCGCAATACTGCGATGAACCCTGTCCAGCGCGGCAAGCTGGCAATTGCGGCGGCTGCAATCGGCGTCGGTCTTCTGTCCGTCACCGGCTGTGGATTCGTCAACGCCCAGCAGACCACCCACCAGTACTCGGCATCGGACGGGATCAAAGCAGATCTCGGTTCGCTGCAGTTGCGCAACATCCTGATTGTTGCCTCGGGCGAGAACGAGCCCGGCCGCGTTATCGGCGCCGTCTTCAACACCTCCAGCACCGATGCCACCCTCACCATGAGTGGTGCGAACGGCGCCCAGACCGAGATCCCGGTCAAGGCCAACTCGGAGACGTACCTGAATGACACCACCGATGCCGCCATTCTCAGCACCGCAGGCGTTATCCCCGGTGGACTGACGCCCATCACCATCCGCAGCGGCTCCGACTCCGCCACGGTGAACGTACCGGTGGTTGACGGCACGCTCCCCGAGTACGCCAAGTACCTGCCCAGCACGCCGACTCCGACGCCAACCTCCACGTCGACGTCCTCTGCGACGCCCACGGAGTCCGCAGCAGCCGGTCACTAGCCGGCAGCACGCAACAAGCCATACAAAGGAAGGGTCCCGCCGACGCGGGACCCTTCCTTTGTTGCAGTTGCTGCAGCAGCCGTAGTTGCTGAGGCTTACGGCTCGAACTTGTAGCCCAACCCGCGCACCGTCACCAGGTAACGCGGAGCAGAAGGATCAGGCTCGATCTTGCTGCGGAGCCGCTTCACGTGGACGTCCAGGGTCTTGGTGTCACCCACATAGTCCGAGCCCCACACGCGGTCGATCAGCTGCCCGCGCGTCAGTACCCGGCCCGAGTTGCGGAGCAGCATTTCCAGGAGTTCAAACTCCTTCAACGGAAGGGACACCTGTTCACCGTTGACACTCACCACGTGGCGCTCGATGTCCATGCGGACGGGACCCGCCTGCACGGTGGAGGTGATGAGTTCCTCCGGCTCGCCCTGGCGACGCAGCACAGCACGGACGCGGGCCACGAGTTCCCGGGATGAGTAGGGCTTGGTGACGTAGTCGTCAGCCCCCAGTTCCAAACCCACCACCTTGTCGATTTCCGAGTCCTTGGCAGTCAGCATGATCACCGGGACGCTGGAGCGCTGGCGAAGCTGGCGGCAGACTTCCGTGCCCGGCGTACCCGGCAACTGGAGGTCAAGGAGGACGAGGTCTGCACCGTTGCGGTCAAACTCCACCAAGGCATCACTGCCGTTGTCCACTACCTCGACGTCGAACCCTTCCTTGCCCAGGAGATAGGACAGGGGGTCGCTGAAGGACTCTTCGTCCTCCACTATCAAAATCCGGCTCAAGCGCTGGCTCCTTGCTCTTGGGCGCCGCTGGCACCCGTTTTTTCACTCGCGTGTTGGCTCGTGTGATGCGGTTCGACGACGGCAGGTACCGCCGGACGTTCGATGGAAGCAGCCGCCGTGGCAGCGGGAGCCGGCAGGCCGGCGTCGTCGTCCTGGCCTTCCATCTCCGGCAGGCGGATGGTGAACGTGGAACCTTGGCCGGGCTGGGACCAGACGGTCACCTCGCCGCCATGGTTGGAAACAACGTGCTTGACGATGCTCAGCCCAAGGCCGGTGCCGCCCGTGTGCCTGGAGCGGGCAGCATCAACGCGGTAGAACCGTTCAAACACGCGTTCCTGGTCCTCGGGGGTCAGGCCTTCTCCCTGGTCCGTGACGGAGATGGCCACCACGCCCTCCCGTGTCCGGACGCCGACACCTACCCGAGTGTTCTCAGGTGAGTATCGGATGGCGTTGTCTATGAGGTTGCGCAGGGCCGTCACCAGGAGGTCGCGGTCGCCGAACACCAGAGAGTCCGAATGCCCGCCCACCACGATCTGGATGTTCTTGCTCTCCGCCGGCAGCTGCGAGCGGTCTACGGCCTCGGTGATCACGGTGTTGATGTCCACGGCGTGGCCCTGCTGGGCCACGTTGGCGCCCTGCAAGCGGGAAAGTTCAATGATGTCCTGGACCAAGGCAGCGAGCCTGCCGGACTCCTTGTGCATGCGCTTGGCGAACCGGCGCACGGCTTCTTCATCATCCGGCGAGGCCTCCAGGGCTTCGGCCAGGAGCGAGATGGCGCCCACGGGAGTCTTGAGCTCGTGGGATACGTTGGCCACGAAGTCGTTGCGGATCTCCTCGGTGCGGGTGATCTCGGTGCGGTCGTCAGCCAACAGCACGATGTATTCCCAGCCGAGCATGGCTGCCCGGACCTGGACAACAATGGTGCCCTTGCCCAGCGGCCCCCGTGGGAGTTCGTACTGTTCCTCCAGGATCACGCCATCGCGGCGGACCTTCGCGGTCATATCCAGGAGCTGCTTGTGCACCACGGTGTGGCCACGCACCAATCCGTAGGCATATGCCGCGGGACTTGCGCGGACCACGCCATCGATTGCGTCCACCACCACAAACGCACGCCCGACGACGGCAAGCACTTCCGCTGCACCTTCAGGAAGCAGGGGCTCGGTGACATCCAGGTCAACAATGCTGCGCTGCCGCTCGCTGATCCTGAATGCGAGCATGCCAAAGACGCCCAACGACAGGCCAACGAGGCCTGCGACGACACCTATGAGCAATGGATCCACGTGTCCAGCTTATGCTGTGGAAACACGGCAAAGTATTGATCCGGCACCAAACGCAGACGGTTCAACTAACGTTCATCTAAAGGTGCCGAACAGTTCACTGGGTCCTGACACAGTTACTGGTTGGACTGTCAATGGTTTTGAAATCCGACCCCCACCATGGGAACGGGATTTCCAAGGAAAGGACGCCTTAGTGCGCAAGGTTTTTCAGGAGGAGCTCACCCAGGTAGGTGACGACCTCATCGAGATCTCCAAGCTGGTCCACGAAGCAATCACGAAGGCCACGACGTCCTTCGAAGGCGCCGACGTGGATCTTGCCCAGGACGTCATCGCGGCAGATGCCCGGATCGACTTCCTGCAGAACAGCCTCGACGAGCGCGCCATCGACATCCTGGCGTTGCAGGGCCCCGTGGCCAGCGACCTCCGCATGATCGTGGGTTCGCTGCGCATGAGTGCCTCGCTGGAACGTATGGGTGACCTGGCCCGCCACGTGGCCCAGCTGGCGCGGCTGCGCTACCCGGCCACCGTTATCCCCGCCTCGCTGACCCAGACCTTCAAGGCCATGGCCCAGCACGACATTGAGATCACGGCCAAGGTGATCGAGCTCCTCGAAACCCGCGATCTTGAGGTTGCCCGCGACATCCTCAAGATCAACATTGCCGTGGACGACCTCCACCTCAGCGTCTTCAAGGCGATCGCTTCCCCGGAATGGAGCGAAACCCCGTCCACCACCGTGGACGTCGCCCTGGCCAGCCGCTACTTCGAGCGCTTCGCTGATCACGGCGTCTCGGTTGCCCGCAAGGTCACCTACCTGGTGACCGGCGAATGGCAGCCCGAGGGCTTCTAGCCTTCCCCGGATTAACGACGACGGCGGCCGGTCACCCATGGTGACCGGCCGCCTGCCTTTAACTGCGCCGCAGCTGGTGCCGCGGGCGAACTGCGTCCAAGGGAGGAACGACCGAGCAGTCGCCCCGGCAGCAGCGGAGGATTTATTTTTTGCCTTGGTTCGCTACCGCGAGGATGGCCTGCTCAGCTGCTGCAGGGTCCAGGTAGGTACCACCCGGATTGATGGGCTGGAAGTCCTCATCCAGTTCGTACACCAGCGGGATGCCCGTGGGGATGTTCAGCCCGGCAATGGCGTCGTCGCTGATGCCGTCCAGGTGCTTCACCAGGGCGCGCAGGGAGTTGCCGTGGGCAGTGACCAGAACGGTCTTGCCAGCCTTGAGGTCTTCCTTGATATCCGATTCCCAGTACGGGAGGAGCCGGACCAGGACGTCCTTGAGGCACTCCGTGCGGGGCAGGGCGTCACCAAGATCCTTGTAGCGGACGTCGTGTGCCTGCGAGAACTCGCTGTCATCGGACAGGGGCGGCGGCGGGGTGTCGTAGCTGCGGCGCCATTCCATGAACTGCTCTTCGCCGAACTCGGCGAGGGTCTGGGCCTTGTCCTTGCCCTGGAGAGCGCCGTAGTGGCGCTCGTTGAGGCGCCAGTCGCGCTTGACGGGGATCCAGCCGCGGTTGGCCTTGTCCAGCGCCATGTTGGCCGTGTTGATGGCACGCTTCAGGAGGGAAGTGTAGAGGACGTCCGGGAGGATGTTGTTCTCAACCAGGAGTTCCCCACCGCGCACTGCTTCTTCGCGGCCTTGGTCGTTCAGGTCAACGTCCACCCAACCGGTGAACAGGTTCTTGGCGTTCCAGTCGCTGTGGCCGTGGCGCAGCAGAATCAGCTTGTAAGTCATGGTTTTCATCCTAGCCGAGCAGTCCGGTGCGCTGCTGGGCGTTACGAAGAGCAACGCGGGTCACCTTCGGCCCTTTGAAGCCCGGTTTATGGGCCGTTGGTGACCCCTCGTTGCAGGATAAAGTGGTGGCCGTGGTGCAAAAAGCGGAACGGGTGGGCTCACCCCGGAGTCGGGGCGGCAAGCCCGTCGGCAACATCACCCGCGGCACCACCAACCCCAACCGCATGCGCCGCCTGGACCGGTGGCTTGCCGGTCCGCAGGCGTGGCGGCTGCGCGCCGCCGTCGACCCCCTGGTTGTGGACCTGGGCTATGGCGCCTCGCCGACCACCGCCGTCGAACTTTTCGAGCGTTTGCGAGCCGTGCGGCCCGATGTGCGGGTCTGTGGAATCGAGATTGAACCGGAGCGGGTGCGGACGGCCAAGGCGTTGGAACGGCCTGGGCTGAGCTTCCATGTGGGCGGATTTGAAGTTCCCGTGCCGGGCAACCCGGTACTGGTCCGGGCCTTCAACGTGCTGCGGCAATATGAGGAAGCGGACGTCGCCGGGATCTGGCGGCTGGTGCAGTCACGTCTGGCCCCAGGTGGACTCTTCATCGACGGAACGTGCGACGAGATCGGCAGACGGGTCACGTGGGTGGCGTTGGACCCCGAACGCCCTTTGAGCCTCAGTTTTTCGGTGCGGTTCGGAAGCTTCGAGCTGCCGTCGGAGGTGGCGGAGCGGTTGCCCAAGGCCCTTATTCACCGGAATGTGCCGGGCGAACCGATCCATGCGTTCCTGCAGGCCATGGACAAAGCCTGGCTGGAAGCTGCGCCGCTGGCATCGTTCGGGAACCGGCAGCGATGGACTGGTATGTGCCGTTCACTGCACGACGCCGGGTGGCCGCTTCAAGATGGTCCCGCCCGGTGGCGTCTGGGTGAAGTCACCGTGGCGTGGGAGGCTGTGGCGCCCCACTAAGGATGGCGCCGGAGGAGTGCTCTCTACCAGGGGCCGTACGGGCCGACGTTCCGGTTTCCGCCGCTGCCGGCTTCACGGACCGCCGGACGGACGTCGGCAAGGTAGACACAGGATGCCGTCACAGCGACAATGCCGAACAAGCCCAGGCCGTTGCCACCTGTGAGAACGGTCAAGGCTCCAATGGCCATGGCCACACCGGTGAGCGCTAGCCAGAAGGTCTTGGTCCTCTTTGAAGCCGCCACGAAAAGCGTCGGCTTGTGGCGCAGGCAGTCCGCAAAGGCCCACAGTTCCAAGGCAAGGGCCACCAAGCCAAGGATGAGGTAGACCCCGCTGGTGACATATGCGATCAAGATTTTTCCGTCCACGCCCTTTAGCCTAGCCGTCCAGCGACTTCAGCGCTTGCTCAAGGTCGGACCAGAGGTCTTCCACGTTCTCGATTCCAACGCTGAGGCGGACCAGGTTGTCCGGGACGCTCAGCGGCTCGGCGGTGTGCCGGCGTCGGCGTTCGATCAAGGACTCCACACCGCCCAATGATGTGGCGGGCAGCCAGAGCTGCAACGCGCGGACCAATTCGTCTGCTGCGTCGGCACCACTGCGGTGGTCGTCGCCGGAGATCTGGATGCAGAGGATGGACCCGAAGCCCTTCATCTGGTCCTTGGCGCGTTGGTGGCCCGGATCGGTGGGGAGACCCGGGAAGCGGATGGTTTCTACACGCGGGTGGACGCTGAGGCGTTCGGCAAGGGTTGCCGCCGAAGCCTGGGAACGTTCGATCCGCAGTGCGAGGGTGCGGAGGCCACGCAGCGCCAGCCAGGCTTCGAACGGACCGGCGATTCCGCCATGGATGATCCGGTGATGCAGAAGGGTGGCGCGCAGTTCAGGGTTTGACGTCACCAAGGCGCCGAGCACAACGTCGGAATGGCCGGCCAGGTATTTGGTCACCGAGTGGAGAACGACGTCGGACCCCAGGCTGAGGGGCTGCTGCACCAGCGGCGTGGAGAAGGTGTTGTCCGTGACCACGATGGCGCCGGCTGCATGGGCGGCGTCGGTCAGCGCACGGATATCGGCGATGCCGAGCATGGGGTTGGTGGGGCTTTCGAGCCACAGCAGGTCTGCCTTCTTGCCCTGTTCCGGGCTGATGAGGGACTTGACGGTGTCCGTGTCCGTGATGTCCACGGTTCGCAGTTCCAGGAAGCCCTTCTCTGCCAGTTCCGTCGCCATGACCAGCGAACCCGCGTAGCTGTGCGAGGGCATGACCAACACGCCGCCGGCGGGGACCAGGGAAAGTGCTGAACTGACTGCTGCGAGGCCGGAGGCGTACAGCAGGCCCGGAAGGGTGGCGCCCTCGAGCTTGGCCAAGGCGTCCTCAAACGGATCCCAGGTGGGGTTCGCGTAGCGCCCGTAGCCTCGGTCCCCGTCGCTCAGGGAGCCCGTACCGAAGTATGTGGAGGACAAGACGATGGGTGGATTCACCGGCTCATCGTGGGCGCGCTCAGGGCGGCCGGCAGCAACCACAACGGTTTCCGGCGACAATTCGGCAGCGTGCTGATCGGAAAGGCTCATGGTTTCAGGGTAGTCGGGGGCGTGGCTGTGGATGAAAGGCGTTACGCGCCTTTGATGTCAGGGAAGCTCGGTAGGCTAGACGCGTGAGTATTCAGAGTCCAGGTCTATTTATCGCCTTCGAAGGCGGAGACGGAGCGGGCAAGTCCACCCAGGCCGCCCGGCTCTCTGACGCCCTTGAGTCGCGGGGACTTTCCGTGCTGCGCACCCGCGAACCCGGCGGCACCCCCATTGGCGAGAAGCTCCGCTCCCTGGTGTTGGACCACGGGCACGGCACGATCGATGCCCGCACGGAAGCCCTCATGTTCGCCGCCGCCCGTGCCGCCCATGCCGCCCAGGTCATTCGTCCGGCCCTGGCTGAAGGAACAGTGGTCATCACTGACCGCTACGTCGACTCATCGGTTGCTTATCAAGGTGCCGGACGTGGGCTGGGCGCCGAGGGTGTTTTGAGCCTTAACGAATGGGCCACGGAAGGATTGCGTCCGGACCTGACAGTATTGCTGGACGTCGATCCTTCTGACGGCCGCCAGCGCCGTACGGCCGGAGATGCCGCTGAGGACAGGCTGGAGTCCGAGCCTGACGACTTCCATTCCGCCATCCGTCACGCTTTCCTTGACCTCGCTGCCGCAGCGCCGTCCAGTTACTTGGTGCTGCCGGCAAACGCGGACATTGACTCGCTGGCCGCGCAGATTCTGGAGCGCGTGCAATCGCTGTTGGGTGACCGCGTTCCGGGCGTCCGTCCGTGAGTGTCTGGGACGACCTCCAGGGGCAGGCCCCCGTCGTCGCGCAACTGAAGCAGGCTGCGCAGGGCGACACAGGACTCACCCATGCCTGGCTCTTCACCGGCCCACCCGGATCCGGCCGTTCCAATGCAGCCAAAGCCTTCGCGGCAGCCCTGAACTGCGAGCAGGATGACATCACCCTGCGCGGCTGCGGAGAGTGCGCGGCATGCCACACGATCCTCGGCGAGACGCATTCCGACGTGACGTTCGTGCGGACCGAAAAAGTCACCATCACTATCGATGAAGCCCGCGAACTGGTGTCCAAGGCGGGCGACCGTCCCGCCACTGGCCGGTGGCGGATCATTGTGGTGGAAGACGCGGACCGCATGGCCGAGCGCACCACCAATGTGCTGCTCAAAGCCATCGAGGAACCCACGCCGCGCACCATCTGGATGCTGTGTGCCCCTTCGCCTGCGGACGTACTGGTCACCATCCGTTCGCGCTGCCGTCCGGTGAGCCTGCGGCTTCCCCCGGCGTCCGACGTCGCTGACCTTTTGGTAAGGCGCGACGGCGTCGACCCCCACCTCGCGGAGACGGCAGCCCGTGCGGCGCAGAGCCACATCGGCATTGCCCGGCGACTCGCGCGGGACGCTGACGCACGGCAGCGTCGTTTGGATACCGTCCGCATTCCACTGGGCCTGCGGGGCGTCACGGCAGCGGTGATGATGGCCGAAAAGCTGGTCAGGATCGCCACCGAGGAAGCCAACAGTTCCAACGATGAACGGGATGCGGCGGAAAAGATCGCTCTGCTCGCCAGCCTCGGAGCCCCCGAGTCCGGCACGCTGCCGCCCTCCATGCGCAGCCAGGTAAAGCAGCTGGAGGACGATCAGAAGCGGCGTGCCAAGCGCTCCATCACGGACTCACTGGACCGCACCCTGACGGATCTCCTGTCCTTCTATCGGGACGTCCTGGTGATCCAGCTGGGGAACGCCGTGGAACTTGTCAACGTTGAGCTGACGGGCGACCTCGAAGAATACGCAGGCCGTTCAACCCCGGAAACCACCTTGGCCCGGATGGACGCCATCAACAAAGCCCGTGTCCGTATCACCACCACCAACGTTGCGCCACTGTTGGCGGTAGAGTCCATGGCCACAAGCCTCATCCAGCAATAGGAGAATGCATGAAGTCCGCACCCCGCCGGTCCGACGACACCCCTTCAAGGGACCGGTCTGCCCAGCCTGCTGCGGGCGGTGGTGCTGCCGGCAAAGGCTCTGCACGGCGTGGGACGCGCCCCGGGTTCCTAGCTGTGTGCCTTGCCCTGGCCTCAATGCTGGTCCTGAGCGCATGCACGGTTCCTTTCCTGCCGGCCCCTACGGCCAAGCCGTCCACCAGCACGGTGGATCCGTCCATCGCGGCGTCGGCTCCCAAGGGCCTGGAGAAGTTCTACTCGCAGTCCGTGGAGTGGAGCTCGTGCGAAAACGGCCTCCAGTGCGGCAAAGTCCAAGTGCCCATGAACTACGCCAAGCCCGATTCCGGGGACATCACGCTCTCGGTGATCAAGCTGCCCAGCACCGGAAACAAGAAGGGGTCAGTCCTGGTCAATCCGGGTGGTCCGGGTGGCTCTGGAGTGGACTTCGTCCGGGATGCCGGCAACACGCTGTTCACTGAAAAATTGAAGGCCAACTACGATGTTGTGGGCTTCGATCCGAGGGGCGTGGGCCGCTCCGCACCCGTGACCTGCATGACGGACGCCGAACGTGACGCTGCCCGCGAAAAGGTGTTCCGGAAGAACACTGATGATGGACTCGCGGCAGCCCTGGCGTTTAACAAATCCTTCGCGGACCAGTGCTCCCAGCAGACCGGTGAGGTGCTGGGCCTCATCGATACCGTCAGTGCGGCCAAGGACCTGGACGTCCTGCGCGCCGTGGTGAATGATGCAAAGCTGACCTACCTGGGCTTCTCCTACGGGACCTTCCTGGGCTCCACCTACGCCGCCCTTTTCCCGGACAACGTGGGCCGGCTGGTTCTGGACGGTGCTGTGGACCCTTCCATCAGCAACGAGGAACTGACCGCCGGCCAGGCCCGGGCGTTTGAACGTGCCATCCGCACCTACGTGGCCAGCTGCCAACAGCAGAACCAGTGTCCCCTGAGCGGCTCGGTGGACAACGGCGTGCAGGAAATCCGCGACCTCATCAACGCCGTGGACCAGAACCCCCAGACCGCTAAGGACGGCCGTTTGGTGACCAGCAATGACTTCGTCAACGGCCTGATCCTGCCGCTGTACAACGACCAAAGCTGGCCCGCCCTCACGCAGGCATTGGAGGGCGCATTTTCCGGCGATGTATCGCAAATGATGCGGCTTGCGGATCTGGGCGCCGACCGCGAGCCCAACGGCACGTACAGCTCCAACTCGGCCTTTGCGTTCCAAGCCATTAACTGCCTTGACTACCCGATGGTCACGGACACTGAGGGCATGCGGGCCGAGGAAGTCCGCCTCATCCAGGACTCCCCCACCTTCGGCTCGTTCTTCGCCTACGGCGGGGTCAACTGCAAGGACTGGCCGTACAAGAACACCCGCACCCCGGCCCCGGTGGAATACGACGGATCGGCTCCGATCGTGGTGGTGGGCACCACCGGCGATCCCGCGACACCCCTTGAGTGGTCCCAGTCGCTGCGCAAGCAACTCGAAAACGCCTCCCTCGTCACGTGGGAAGGCGAGGGGCACACAGCCTACGGCCGCTCGAATACCTGCGTCAGCACCGCCGTCGACGACTACTTTGTTGACGGAAAGCTGCCGCAGGACGGCCTGAAGTGCTAAAGATGCCGGGCTTCGCGTTTCTCCACCAGAAGCGGGAGCTGCTTGATGGAATCCACCACCACGGTGGCGCCGGCAGCGCGTAGCGTCGCCTCGGAATGCGATCCAGTCAGCACTCCGGCCACCAGGGAGGCACCGGACCGGACACCTGAGAGCATGTCCGAGCTGGTGTCACCGACCACCGCCACCTCCCGCACGTCGTCCAGGTCCAGTGCGAGCAATGCCGTCAGGATCATGTCCGGGTAGGGCCTGCCACGCCCTGCGTCGGCAGGGCACAGGCTAAGGTCCGCCAAGCCCATCCAGCCCAGCGATTCCAGCACCATGTTCTGCGTATGGCGGCCAAATCCGGTGGCCAGGCAGATCTGCATACCGGACTCACGCATCCACAAGATGGCGTCCTCCGCGCCCGGAATGGCGCGGACGCCGCCGTCGTCGATCATTTCGTCGTACGCCTTCTCGAAAACCTTGTTGGCGCTCGCGGCCACCGCGGCGTCGTCGAAAAGGTGGCTGAAGACGGTCATTTTCGAGAAGCCCATGGTGTCCCGGGCGTAGCCCAGCATGCTCTCGAACCGGCTGCTGCCGGGTTCTATGCCGTGTTCCGCAAGGGCCCGGGACATGGCCCGCTCGGTGCGGCCATCGTCAGTGATGGTGGTGCCCACCATGTCCACCACCGCCAGCCGCAACCGGCTGGAATCGTGGCTGGCGTCCCTGGTCAATGCGTCCCCGGTCATTGAGCGGCTCCTTCGGCTTGTTGCGTGCCGACATGCGCCGCCACGATTGATTCCTTAGCTTCCGGCGGCAGGGAAACGCCCGCCTGAACCCGGTCCGACCGGCGGGTGAACATCCCCGCAACGGCCGCCGCCGCGCTCGTTTTGACCCGGGTGCGGTGCCTCTATTACAGTTATGTCTTGCGTGATCGCCCGGGAAACCGGTGATGAACGCGGTGCTTCCTTAGCTCAGTCGGTAGAGCGTTTCACTCGTAATGAAAAGGTCATCAGTTCGATTCTGATAGGAAGCTCAGAGAAAAAGCCCCGCTGGTTCGTTGAACCAGCGGGGCTTTTGTTTGGGTGATGCCAGGTCAGTCCGAGGCGCTGGGACTCTTCCTCAGCGGCCAGGGTTTCCAGCCGTCGGGGACCGCGCCCAGACGCTGCGCTGCAGCTTCCAGTTCTCCTTCACCTGCCAGCGCTACCTGGCCCCTCCCGCTTTGGCTGCCCGATCCGTCGACGGCGGTCAGCGAGTACTCGGCCCAGCGTTCCCTGCCCACGGGATAGCGTTCGCCGTAGCCTCCTGCAGCAACACTGAGCACCAACATCTCCAGCCGTGTGGCTTCGCTGTCAACTGTCTCGTCGCACGCATCGCAACCGCAGATGGGAAAGGGAAAGTCATGCAGGAGCCCGGCATGGACCACCACGCCGGGGTAGGCGGTCCAGACAAATGTCAGCGGCGCCGCTGACGGATCCCGTGGCGTCACGCGGGCAACCTCCATCACCTCGCCGGCATTCACTGACAGGTCCGCAGCATGGGCGGGATCCACGCTCACATCAACGTCATACGTGCTGTTCATATACTCCACCAGCGCCTTGGCCACCTGATGAAGACCTTCGAAGCGCTCGCGGTGTGTGTCCACGCTGTACGAGTCCTCGGGCGGGCTGTCCGCGCCCCATCTGTCCCCATAGTTGATGGGCCGCCCATCCTCGCCGTGGTACTCGCGTGACGGCAGATCCGGCCGCACAAAGTGTTGCTGGGCTTCCACGACAGGAACGGGCCGCAGTTCCGGGAACAGTGAATCGTCGGGCCCGTCACTGGACCATTCCGAAAGGCGCGTGACAAGCCCAGCCAGCATGGCGTCGTCTGCCTCCCCCAGCCCTTCGATCAAGCGGTCCACAGTGATTCGCAGGTCCATGTTCCCTGCTTCGCGGGAGCCATCCGGCATGACTGACCAGCATGCGTCCGGCCGAAGTGCGGCAATGACGTTCCCCACGAAGACCGTGGCGGCGTTGCTGAGTTCCGGATCTTCCGCGATCTGCTTGAGATGGGGCTTCAGGAAAGTGAAAAGCCGCTCAACGTTTGATGCCAGGTCCTGGGCAGGAACTCCCAAGGCATCGCAGAACGCAACGAAGGGCGCGTAGCCGGCAAGGTGCTTGACAGTTTTCCCGTCCGTCTGGTCCGTTGCATAGGCCACGGCGGTGCTGGACAGTGGTGCCGGCAATCCGGTCACTGGTCCGTCAAAAAGCGTTTCGATTTCCCCCATGGGGCCATCCTAGGACCCATTGCTCCCGCACGACCTCCCGCACACCCCAGGAACGGGCATCGCACAGCCCACCATGCCCGCCAGGGGTGGCAACGAGGTCCCGGTCGCCAGCCGTCACACACCCAACCGGGACATCAGGACCGCGACGGCTGCAGAAACTCCGCCGGCCAGCGACCCTTCCAGCTCGGGAGCGAAGAGCGGCGAGTGGTTGACGGGCACGGGACCCGGGCCTTGATGGCCGGCCGCGGGCGTGCCGCCGAACATCCAGAACACGGACGGCACACCGATGGCCGTACCCAGGTGCCCGAAATCCTCGCTGCCCATCATGGGCGGGGTGATGTCAACGGCCTCGGCCCCCAGCGCAAGCCGGAGGGCCTCCACAACGGGAGGGACGGCGTCGGGATCGTTGAAGCACTGCGGGAAGCGGTACATTTCCTCGATGTCCGGCTTCGGAGCCCCGGAGGCGGCAGCTTCTGCCTCGATAATGCGGCGGACGGCGGCCAGAACCTGGCCGCGGACGTCCTCATCAAACGTGCGGATGTTGAGGGTGAACTCGGCGGATGCCGGGATGATGTTTTCCTTGAGACCGGCATGGAACGTCCCAACAGTCACGACTGCGGACTTCCGCGGGTCCAGCTCCCGGGACACAATTCCTTGCAGACGGGTGACCATGTGTGCAGCCATCACGATGGGATCGATGGAATCCTGTGGCTGTGAGCCATGGGACTGCTGGCCATGAACGGTGACTCTGAGCGAATCCGCCATGGCGGCCACCGGCCCGCTGGAAATCGCAACGGTGCCCACCGGGCGCGGCATGACGTGCTGCCCGAAGACTATTTCGGGACGCGGCGCCTTGTCCCACAGTCCGTCGTCGAGCATGGCGAGCGCGCCGGCTGCCGTCTCTTCGCCGGGTTGGAAGATCAACACCAGGGTTCCGGCCCAGGCATCCGGGTTCCCTGCAAGCAGTTCCGCGGCCCCCAGCAGACTGGCCACGTGGGTGTCATGGCCGCACCCGTGCATGACGGGAACCACCGTGCCGTCGGGCAGTGTGCCGGTGTCCGTGCTGGCGTATTCCAGTCCGGTGGCCTCCTCAATGGGCAATCCATCCGAATCGGCGCGGAAGGCCACCACGGGCCCGTCGCCGTTCCGGAGGATACCCACCACGCCTGTTCCCCCGCAGCGGAAATGCTCAATGCCCAGGCCGTCCAGTTGCTCCTCGATCAACGTTGCCGTGGCGAACTCCTGCATGGAGAGTTCCGGATGTGCGTGAAGGTGCCGGTACAGGGAGTGGAGCTTGGTGGTCTGGTGGGAATCGAGCTGGAGAGCGGTGGCTGTTGACGTCATGGGTCCTGTCTTCCTGGTGGATACGGAGGCTGCGGCTTCTTCTGTGCTGCTATTCGATGTGGATGGGCTTCGCTTCGGTGATGGTGTTCTTGCCGCGGAAGAACCAGGCAAGCAGGATGGTCCCCAGCACGGCGATGGCCGTGGACACCATGGCGAGCGACGGCACCAACGGCAGCACAACGAACACGACGACGGCCGAGACCAGCAGGGCGAACACCGTGGTGCGGGGTTGCTTCATGGACACGATGGCCTGCACCAGCACGGCGCCCAGAACCGTAGGCAGCACATAAAGGCGTGTGACCAGCAATACCGACGGTGGAATGACACTGATCAACCAGCTGCCCAGGAGTCCGACGAAGATCGCCAGCGAGATCAGGTGGACCACTGCGGCGCCACAGATGGCAACGACGGCGGCAAGCTCGGCCCGCTTACTGCCCGGCTTCGCGCCGATGTTGGTTTGGGCGATCAATGCCGCTGGCAGAAGTTTGTTGGAGATGT
Source organism: Arthrobacter sp. yr096 (assembly GCF_900108925.1). Taxonomy (NCBI): domain Bacteria; kingdom Bacillati; phylum Actinomycetota; class Actinomycetes; order Micrococcales; family Micrococcaceae; genus Arthrobacter; species Arthrobacter sp. yr096. The sequence continues at coordinate 39,791 of NZ_FNYI01000009.1, forward strand.
TGCCGATCATGAACGCCTGGTACATCGCGGCTGGTCCCAGGATTGGGTAGTACGTCAGTGGTTCGACGATCCAGATGATGCCAAAGGTTGCAGCGACGGCAGCAAAAGCGATCCACAGCTGTGCCGGGCCAATATCCAAACCTGTGGCGAAGACGAGGTACAGCGGACCGGCCACGGAGATCAGCAGGCCGGCGATCATGGTGATCTGCCCCCAGCGGGAGGTGGTGCGGCTGAAGTCCGCCATGGCGTTGCTGTGGGTGGTGGTGGGAGCGGAAGTGATGGAAGACATGAGGGTGTTCCTTTCGTGCTCAAGGACTGTGGTGCTCAGAGGATGACGACGGCGGCCGGCCCCCGGTCAGATGCGGATGCCTCAGGCGCCGATGTATCAGGCGCCGATGGCGGGACCGACGGCCAGGTACGCGGCGCTCAAGCCGAGGACGATGGAAATGCCTAGGCCCCATTCGCGGAGCCAACTCTTGCCAAGCCTCTTTGCGAGCAGCAAACACAGCCCCATGACCGCCGCGGAGACAAGGAAGGACAGGATGTGGATGCCGGACTTGGGGAGTTCGGTAAGCCCGAGGCAGGAGAAGGCGCCGATCAGTGCAGCTGCCGGCACAATCGCCATGGCGGCTGGGTTCACGGAGCGGATTTTGGCATCGCCCTTTCGAAGCAGTGGCGTCAGGATCAGGGTGGCGAGCATCCACATTGCCCCGCCGATACTCATGGCGAAGAACGCCACGGCGAAGACACTCTGCGTGTAGCTGGCATCGCCCAACTTGGCGCCCATGGAACCTGCCGCGATACCCGCGGCGGAAACGTCGTAGGCGGCCGAACCGATCAGTCCGATCCTGGAGAGGACCGCCGGGGCCCCGAAGAGGCCCAAGAGGGCAATGGCCACGAGCGATACCGCCAAGGACGGACCGATGGCCGAGACCGCGCCTGAGCGGAAGGAAGTCCTGATGTCCTGCGTGCTCATGTCCACGGCAGGAGCAGCGCGTCTGGCGGCTTTCATGAAGATGGCTGATTGGATGATGATGACGCCGAAGACGCCCGCCACGCAGATCCACAGGACGGGATTGTTGGCGATGGCCATGATGTCGGTTGAGCTGTTGGGGGCGAGTGGTTGAAGAGCCAGGGGTTGGTGCATAGGTACCTCCCAGATGTTGGCCCGGCAACTCCGCGTCCGAACCACGCTGTGCGGCATGTGGCGTCCCGGGGCAAATTCTTGTCCAACGACCAGATCGGCCAGTGGGTTACCAACACCCTCTGCTATGAGCCGGATCACACACAATAGCTGACGGAATCAGCCGCGGAGCTGGCCGATTCAGTCAAAGCTTGCCTTGGACGGCGTTAAGGCTTCCGCGGCTTGATGTGACCCGGCACACTTTCAGGCAGTAGCAACCAGCAAAGGAGCACCATGCCTGACACCATTGGCGAGCTGTCCGCCGTCGAACTTTCCGCAGCGATCCGGGAGAAGAAGATCTCTGCGCGGGAGGCACTGGCCGATCACCTGGAGCGCATTTCCGAGGTAAACCCCGTGATCAACGCTGTGGTGACCCTGGACCCGGAGGGTGCCCAGGCCCTGGCCCACCGCGCCGACCAGCTCACAGCCGCCGGCGACGCACTGCCGCCCCTCCACGGCTTGCCCATGACCCACAAGGACACCAACAACACCGCCGGGATGCGCACCACCCAAGGTTCGCTTGCCCTGCGGGACTTCGTTCCCGACGCCGACGACCTCATCATTGCGCGGTTGAAGGCGGCCGGAGTAGTCAGCACCGGGAAGTCGAACGTTCCCGAGTTTGGCGCGGGATCGCACACCTTCAACAACCTCTTCGGAACCACCACCAACCCCTATGCGCCCACCCTGAGCGCCGGCGGCAGCAGCGGCGGGGTTGCCGCCGTCGTCGCCTCCCGCGTCCAAAGCATCGGCGACGGCAGTGACATGGGCGGTTCGCTCCGTATCCCGGCGTCCTTCTGCAACGTGGTGGGTTTCAGGCCGTCGACGGCGGTGATCCCCATGCCGTCCGACGTCAACGCCTACGCGTGGCTGGGGAGGACTGGTCCCATGGCCCGGACCGTGGAGGACATTGCCCTTTTCATGTCCGTCACTGCGGGCAACGACCCCCGCGTTCCGCATCCGGCAGGCCTCGATCCGGAGGTTTTCCGGTCCAATCTGGAGACAGACATGCGAGGCGTCCGGATCGGCTGGTCCCGCGACTTTGGCATCGGTGTGCCCGTGGAAGCCGGGATCCTGGACCATCTGGAACGGCAGTTGGCGATCTTTGAGGATATGGGCGCGATCGTGGAGGAAGCCACTCCCGACTTCAGCGAAGCAGACCTGGTATTCGGCAACACCCGCGCCATGGATTTCGCCGCCGGGCTCGGACCGATCCTGAAGCGCGCCGGCGACGTCATCAAACCGGAAGTTCACTGGAACGTCAACAAGGGGTTTGCCCTCACCGCCCGGGACCTCATTGAAACCGCTGCCGCGCGCAGCCGGCTGGAACGCAGCGTCCAGGAATTCTTCGGCCGCTACCACCTCTTCGCCAGTCCCTGCGCCCAGGTCCTGCCCTTCGATGCAACGCTGCGGTACCCCACGGACATTGCGGGCGTTCCCTCGGAGACGTACTTGGACTGGATGCGGTCTGCCTGCCTGCTGTCCGCCACCGGCCTGCCCGTACTTAGTATGCCGGCAGGGTTCAGCCCAACCGGACTGCCCATTGGCCTCCAACTCGCCGGCAACCATTACACCGACATGCAGCTGCTCCGCTACGGCCGCGCGTTCGAGCAGCAGACCGGATACGCCGCGGTCGCCCCTGTCCTCGCGGCGACGCCGGCACCGCTTACGACGGTGAGCGCATGACCCGTCCGCCGCGCTTCCGGGCATCCAGCAGGATGGACACGTCCACGCCGGTGGCCTCTTGAGCCCACTCCGAGTCGGTGATGAAGCGGTAGAGGGACGCCATGTCCTCCACAGTGACATCGGCAACTATCTGGTAGTTCCCCGCTATCGCCGCGGCATAACGGACCGTGGGCAGCTCGGCAAGGCTCCTTCCCACGCGCTCAACGTGGTGCGGCGATGCGCGGATCCAGAGCAGGGCCTCAACTCCCAGGCCAAAGGACGCGGGCTCAACAATTGCCCGCAGATGGACTTGGTTGCTGGTCAGGAGCCATTCGCTGCGCCGCCGGGCGGTAGCTTCTGAAACGCCAACCCGGCGCCCCAGGGCTTCGAAGCTCATCCGCCCATCGGCGCACAGAGCGTCAACCAGCTCGTTGTCCTGGCGGCTCAAATCCTGCCGCGGCACCAGGATGCCTGAGTCCTGCGTCAACGTTGAACGGAGCGCTTCGGCTTTCTCAGCGGTGAGTATCTCCGGCCGCCACCCACGGATGGTCCGGAAGTATCTGAGCACGGGATAACTGGTGGAATCGCGCAAGCCGATGGTGGATGGCAATTCATCGGAGAGCACATCGCCCATCCGTGACGGTTCGGTGAGTATTTCTGCCACGCAGTCCCCGGTGCCGGTGGTGGTGTAAACAAACGTGGTGTCGGCACGTTGTGCCAGCGCGTGGGAAGCAGCACGAACAGTGCCGGGCAGGCAACGCATCTCCACCAGGACCACTGCCGGCCTCGGCCGGATGCCCACCACAGCTACCGCGCCGGACTCCAGCAGCTGGGAACCCCGGCGGGCAACAGTCCGCTCGGCCTCGCCGAGTACTGCTGCCATCTTGCGCCAAGGACAGCGCGGGTCCAGTTGGAGCGCGGCCACGATCTGCCGCTCCAGCGCGTCAAACACCACCATGCCAACTCCGTCCGTTTGGGTCGATCAATTTCACCACGGACTCAGGTGCGCCGCGGCACGGAGGCAAGTGCCGGCGTCGGGCCTTGGGTTTCAGGCTTTAGGAGCCGGGCCTTAGGCGTCGGGCTTTAGGCGTCGGGCTTTAACGGCAGGTGCCCCGCACCCAAGGTGGGTACGGGGCACCGTGGCCACGCTTTCGGGATCAGGCGAAGTCGGAGACTGCCGGGTCCGGGCCGATGCGGCCTTCAGCGCCGCGGTCCAGGCCGTTGATGGCCTCGATGTCCGTGGCGTCCAGAGTGACGTTCAGGGCAGCAAAGTTCTCCTGAATGCGGGACTCGGTGACGGACTTGGGGATCACGACGTTACCGATGGCGAGGTGCCAGGCAATGACCACCTGGGCCGGCGTAGCACCGTGCTTGGCCGCGATCTCAGCCACGGTGGCGCTCTCCAGGAGCTCGCCGCCCTGGCCCAGCGGGGACCACGCCTGGGTCAGGATGCCCTTGGAGGCGTTGAACTCGCGCAACTCGGCCTGGTTGAAGAACGGGTGCAGTTCAACCTGGTTGATGGCCGGAACAACACCGGTCTCATCGATGATGTGCTGCAGGCCTTCCTTGGTGAAGTTGGAGACGCCGATGGACTTGACCCGGCCGCGCTTCTTGAGCTCGATGAGGGCCTTCCAGGTGTCCACGTACTTTTCCTGCTTGGGCTGCTGCCAGTGGATCAGGTACAGGTCCAGGGTCTCCACGCCAAGGTGGTCCAAGGACTTCTCGAAGGCTTCCAGAGTGGACTCGTAGCCCTGATCGGCATTCCACAGCTTGGTGGTGATGAAGATTTCCTCAGCGGACAGGCCGGAGGAGGCAATGGCTCGGCCTACGCCGGCCTCGTTGCCATAGATCTTGGCAGTATCGATGTGGCGGAACCCGGCTTCGAATGCCTGGCGCACCACCTTTTCGGCTACATCGTCTTCAACTTGCCACACCCCGTAGCCGAGCTGGGGGATGGTGTTGCCGTCGTTGAAAGTAAGTGTTGGTGACGAAGTCATGTCTGCCATCCTGCCAGCACAAACCCAGCAAAAGCGCGGAATGTTACGCAGATCAGCTATGCGCTTAACTTATTGCCCCTGAGGAATAAAGGCGCACGCCTGTAGTTGCGCACGCCTTGCATTGATGACTGCGTCCTAGCCGTTGAGCTGCCGCTCCGCGTCTTCAACCTGTTCGAAAACAGCTTCCGCCCGGCGGCGGACAGACAACGCGCCCACTGGGACCGGCCCCACGGCAAGCCGCAACATGGCCGCAGCTTCCGCCGTGGTGGCAAGAGAGTTTCCTGCTTTGGACAACGCCCTGTGCACCCCGGCAAGCGCCCCTGGAACATCCAGGCCATCGCTTGGGGAACGCTTTTGCGCCTCGACGCAGATGGTTCTGACCCGTGGCGACAGCTCGGCGAGTTCGTTGGCGATCTGCACCAGCTCGTTGTAGAGCTGGTCATCGTCAACGCCTTCAAGGACCTGGTGGTACCGGTCCAGCCCCCGGTGGAAACGGTCGTGGGCGCGACGCCACAGACCCTTGCCAAGTTCCAGATCGTCCCTGCGCCCTTGCCGGACGGCACCAAAGAAACCCACGTGCGGACTCAGAGGTACTGGCCCGGGCCGTGGTCGGGATCTTCCGTGCGGCCTTGCTGAGGCGCGCCTGGAGCGCCCGGCGCAGCTGCTCGCTGCGGCTGGCCGTTCTCACCAATGACGATCCCGGGCGCGATGACAGTTCCCGGCGGAAGCTGACGAAGTTGGAGCTGCGCGGCGGCATGTTCCTTGGCGGCCTGCTGGGCGGCGATTGCAGCCTGGATGCCGTGGAACAAGCCCTCCAGCCATCCCACCAACTGCGCCTGCGCAATGCGAAGCTCCGCATCGGAAGGCGCCTTGTCCTCAGGCAGGGGCAGGCTGATCCGTTCCAGCTCTTCAATGAGCTCCGGGGCCAAGCCGTCCTCAAGTTCCTTGATGGAACGCTCATGGATCTCGGCGAGACGTCCGCGGGCGGCGTCATCCAACGGCGCGGCCTTAACTTCTTCCAGCAGCTGACGGATCATGGTGCCGATCCGCATCACCTTGGCGGGCTCATCCACCAGCTCATGAAGGTTTGTTGCCTTGGGTTTGGAGTCCTTGCCGGACTTCCCCGGCCCGGAAGACTGGTCTGCGGCCGCCGGCCCCTCGTTCAGCGCGGTGCCGTTCAGCGCGGTGCCATCCAGCGTTGTGCCATCCAGCGTTGTGCCATCCAGCGCAGCGCCGTCCACAGTTGTGCCGTCCAGGGCGGCACCGTCCAGCGTGGTGCCCTCCACAGGGGTGTCGTCCGAAGCCTCATCCGTGGGCTGAATGTTGTTCAGATCGCTCATTCGTTCATACTCTCATGTGGTGTGCGCGAACCCCCGTCCGGAACCTGAATTTGGACTTCGTTCGTAGCGAAACTACACGTCAGCAGCATCGTCCCTGGGGGTTGTTGTCCTGCCGGTCCATCCGGTCCCGCCAGAACTCGCGTTCAGTCATGGCAGGACCGGCATGGCCCGTACAGGTGAAGTGCTCCAGGTACCGCTGGTATGCATCAGCGCCCATCAGCGAGCGCATGTAGGCAACGAACCCGCGAAGCCCCTGCGCTACGGTCTTCATGAGTGTTGGCCAGCCTTTTGGGTGCGTTTCTCCGCGGGCAGCGCCTTCCACTCTGCGAGCAGGGCCTTCTCGTCCGCTGTGGGGAACAGTCCGGCGGGCGCGAAGACCTTGGAGGCCACGGGCGGATCCTCGTTGTTCCTTCCGCCCCCGGCACGGATCGCCTTCATGGTTGCCACCACAGCCGTGATGATCACGATGATGCTCAGCGTTACGAAGATGACCGAGAGTACGCCCTGGATGGCAGTATTGCGGACTACCGCTTCCATGGCCGCCACCGTCTTGGCCGTCCCGAACTCCGTCTTGCCGTCAGCCAACGCCTTGGAGAACGCCTGGTTGTTGGCGAAGTAGCCCACTGCCGGGACGGGCGAGAAGATCTTGTGGAAGCTGGCGGTGATGGTCACCACTGCTACAAAAGCCAGCGGGAGTGCCACGATCCACAACCACTTGAACACTCCGCGCTTGGCGCAGATGGCCAGGCAAACGGCCAAGGCAATCGCCGCCAGGAGTTGGTTGGCAATGCCGAACAGCGGGAAGAGCGTGTTGATGCCACCCAGGGGATCGGTGACGCCCATCAGCAGCACCGCACCCCAGGCGCCCACCATGATGGCCGTACACAACCATGCTCCCGGCCGCCATGAGGCCTCCTTGAACTTGGGAACGAAGTTGCCGATGGAGTCTTGCAACATGAAACGGGCAACGCGTGTTCCTGCGTCCACGGCGGTGAGGATGAAAAGGGCTTCGAACATGATGGCGAAGTGGTACCAAAACGCCATCATGCCGGGCCCGCCGATGAACTGCTGCATGATGTGCGCCAAGCCAACTGCCAGTGTTGGGGCACCGCCGGAGCGGGAGATGATGCTTTCCTCGCCCACGTCCTTGGCGGTCTGGGCCAACACGTCAGGGGTGATGTTCACGTTGGCCAGGCCAAGGCTGTTCACCCATTGCGCCGCGGACTCCACAGTTCCGCCGGTGAGGGCCAGTGGCGCGTTCATGGCGAAGTAGATGCCGCGATCGATCGAGATGGCCGCCACGAGTGCCATGATGGCCACGAAGGATTCCATCAGCATTCCGCCGTAGCCAATGAAGCGGGTCTGCCTCTCCTTCTCGATCAGTTTGGGTGTGGTCCCCGATGAAATCAGCGCGTGGAATCCGGACAAGGCACCACAGGCAATAGTCACGAACAGGAAGGGGAACAGCGCACCGGAGAAGACCGGACCGTTCTCCCGGCCGGCGAACTCGCTGAAAGCAGGGACGTTGATCTCCGGACGCACCACGATGATGGCCAGGGCCAGCATCACGATCACGCCGATCTTCATGAACGTGGACAGGTAGTCGCGGGGCGCCAGGAGCAGCCACACGGGCAGGATTGCGGCGATGAAACCGTAGATGATGAGGCCCCAGGCGATAGTGACCTTGTCCAGGTGGAAGAACGCTGCACCCCACTCGGTTCCAGCAACGGCACCGCCACCAATGATGGCCGCCATGAGCAGCACGAAACCGATGATGGACACTTCCATCACCTTGCCCGGCCGGATGAAGCGCAGATACACGCCCATGAACAAGGCGATGGGAATGGTCATCCCCACAGAGAACACACCCCACGGGCTTTCGCCGAGCGCGTTAACCACCACCAGCGCCAGGATGGCCACGATGATGATCATGATCAGCAGGGTGGCTACCAGGGCCGCCGTGCCGCCAATGACACCGAGTTCCTCGCGCGCCATTTGACCCAACGAACGCCCGCCGCGGCGCATGGAGAAGAACATGACCAGATAGTCCTGCACCGCACCGGCAAGAACGACGCCGATAATGATCCAGATGGTGCCGGGCAGGTACCCCATCTGGGCCGCGATGACCGGTCCCACCAGCGGACCCGCGCCTGCAATCGCAGCGAAGTGGTGGCCGAACAGCACGTTGCGGTCCGTGCGGACGTAGTCCTTGCCGTCCGCTTTGTATTCAGCAGGAGTAGCGCGGCGGTCGTCCGGTTTGAGCAGATAACGCTCAATCACCTTGGAATAGAACCGGTAGCCAATCAGGTACGTGCACACTGCGGCGAAGACGAACCAGATCGCGTTCACGGTTTCACCACGAACCAAGGCGAGCATGAACCATGCCACGGCTCCCAACAGCGAGATTCCCACCCAAAGGCCGATCTTCGCCGGTGTCCACGTCCGTTCTCCGGCTTCGCGAACGGAGTCCTTCACCGCCGCTGCGGGCAGCGTGGAATCAAGCCTTTCCTCGGATTGCGCGGGGTCAAGATCTTGTTGATCAAGATCCAGTTGGTCAAGTTCTTCCTGGTCAAGTTCTTCTTGGTCAGGGGCTCTGCCCATGTCTCCTCCTTGAGAACTGCTGCCCTTGGGGCACTGAACATTCAGGGAGGACGCTACAAGGAGGTCAAAAAACAGTGGCGCGGACCACGCCGGATGCCCGGGTCCGTGCGGTAAGCGGTGGCTCTGGTGCGGTGGGCGCGGTTAGCCCACTCCCCCGTTGCCTTGTCCTTGCACCATGCGCGCTTCGCAAAGATCCAACCAACGCACTTCCGCTTCGGCTTGGAAAATCAGTGAATCCAGCACCAGGAGCCAGGCTGTGTCGGCAGAACGCTGGTTGGCAGAGACGGCCTTTCGAGCCTGTGTGTGCTCCTGCAGGGCCTTGACTGACACCTCTCGCTGGGACTGGATCACGGCTGAGGTATCCACGCCCGGAAGCGTCACTGCGAGCGCCAGCTTGATGGCAATCTCGTTCCGTGGCGGGTTGCCACGGTCCACCGCCCCCGTGAACCAGGCCACCACTTCCTGGGCCCCGGCGTCAGTGATGCTGTAGATGACGTGCCCACCGCCGTCGTCGCCGTCTTTGCTGACCAGGCCGTCGCGCTCCAGGCGGTCCAGCGTGGTGTAGACCTGCCCGATGTTAAGCGGCCACGCGGCACCCGTGCGGTCCTCGAATTCAACGCGCAGCTCATAGCCGTACCGCGGCTGGTCCTGAAGCAGGGCCAGCAGGCTGTGCCGTATGGACATATGGCTCCTCGCTGCGGTTGGTCGGACGGATCAGAGGAGCAGCAGGACCTTGCCCACGTGCTCACCGGAATCAAAGTACTGGTGCGCTTCCCGGACCTGGTCCAGCGGGAAGGACTTGGCCACCAACGGCCTGATCCTTCCGTCGGTAATCATGGGCCACACCGACTCGCGCACGGCGGACATGATGATGCCTTTCTCGGAGACCGGCCGCGGCCTCAGGGCGGTGCCGATGACTGCAGCGCGTTTGCTGAGGAGTTGGCCAAGGTTGATCTCAGCCTTGGTGCCGCCCTGCAGGCCGATGATGATCAGCCGGCCGTAGTCGGCAAGGGCGTCAACGTTCTGTTCAAGATACTTGGCACCCACGACGTCGAGGATCACGTCCGCGCCTTTGCCTCCGTTGTGGGCTTTGAGGCTTTCGACGAAGTCCTCGTCGGTGTAGTTGATGGCGATGTCGGCGCCGAGGAAGGCCTTGGCGGTACCGACTTTTTCGTCAGTACCGGCTGTGGTGGCCACTGTGGCGCCGTACGCCTTGGCCAACTGGATGGCCATGGTGCCGATGCCGCCGGTTGCCCCGTGAATGAGCACCGTCTCTCCGGGTTGCAGCTGCGCCGTCATGATGAGGTTTGAGTACACCGTGGCCGCAACTTCGGGCAGGGACGCAGCTGTGATCAGGTCCACGCCGTCGGGAACCCTCAGTACTTGCTCCGCGGGGACTGCCACCTGCTGGGCGTAGCCACCGCCGGACAACAATGCCACCACTTTGTCTCCCACGGAGAAGGCTTTGGTGACGCCTGGACCAAAGGCCGCAATGCGGCCGGAAACCTCCAGGCCTGGTACTTCCGATGCGCCCGGGGGTGGCGGGTAGAACCCCCTCCGCTGCTGGACGTCCGCACGGTTCAACCCCGCAGCCACGACGTCGATCAGCACCTCGCCTTCGCCGGGCACTGGAGAAGGGACCTCGCGGATTTCGAGGACTTCGGGCCCGCCTGGCTCTGAGATGTAGACGGCTTTCATGACGAACTCCCGGTTTCTTGCTTGTCTTCCAGACCCGGGGCAGGGGCTGGAAGACGTGATGTTTTGGAACAGCCAACTCCCTATGAAACACTACTAGGCGAGGAAGGTTGTCCGAGCGGCCTAAGGAGCTGGTCTTGAAAACCAGTGTGCGGTAACCCCGTACCAAGGGTTCAAATCCCTTACCTTCCGCCAAAGAGATGCCCCGGGTTCCAGGACCCGGGGCATTTTTGTGTCCGCAGACCGCGCCCCTCCGCGGAACTGAGAACTGACACCCGGAAGATCATTGAAAGTGTCAGACCCCCCGCATAGTGTTCTGTCTGTCTCCACACCACTGACATCAGCCGTGGCTTTCACCGCGGAACAACCACAGGAGCCTGACCTATGCCCACGCCTGAAATCACCCCCGGCGCACCGTGCTGGATTGATCTGATGACGTCCGATACTGAGAAGGCCAAGGCTTTCTACACTGCACTATTCGGGTGGACGTACCAGACCGGGGACGAGGAAAAGTACGGCGGTTACATCACCGCCTCCAAGGATGGCCGGATGGTTGCCGGCATCATGGCGAAGCAGGCTGACATGGGTGCCATGCCGGATATCTGGTCCACCTACCTGCGCACGGACGATATCCAGGCGACCACTGCGGCAGCTGCCGCCAACGGCGGCCAGGTTTACCTGGAGCCCATGGAGGTTCCCGAGCAAGGCAGCATGGCAATGTACGGCGACTCCTCCGGGGCCTCCATCGGCGCCTGGCAGTTTGGTGACATGAAGGGCTTCGAAGTCGCCGCTGAACCCGGCGCACCCGCGTGGCACGAACTTCTTTCCAAGGACTATGAGTCTGCCGTCGGCTTTTATCAGAAGGTCTTCGGCTGGAACACGGACGTCATGAGCGACACTCCGGAATTCCGCTACACCACTCTGGGCGCGGGCGACGACGCCAAAGCCGGCATTATGGATGCCTCCGGTTTCCTGCCCGAGCAAGTGCCATCCATGTGGAGCGTCTACTTCGCGGTAGAGGACACGGACGCAACCGTGGAGCAAGCCACAGCGTTGGGCGCAACTGTTATGCAGCCAGCAGAGGACACACCGTTCGGGCGCCTGGCCACTCTGTCGGATCCCACTGGCGCAGTCTTCAAGGTGATCCAGGACTTGGGCCAGACGGCTTAGACTTTCACGAATCCGGGTCACGTCCGGCCGCCTCCCACCCAGGGGCGGCCGCACGGATCCGCTCGTTGCCGGCGTTGGGGGATCTGCCGGCGGCGGCTCCTGTCCGGTCCCTCGTTGTTGATCACAGGACCGGCTCTTCGTCCGGCTTACTGTGGTCCTTCTGGGAATGAGGACCAGAATGCTCCACCTTTCAAAAAGCTTGAGGGCTGCCGCTGCGCTGTGCTGTGTGTCCATTGCACTGGCGGGTTGCTCCCTCATCAGCAGTGGCGATGCCAAACGTGACGAATCCGGCAAGCCCACAGAGTCTTCAGTGGCGGACGTCTTCAAGGTGAAAATCGGCGACTGCATTGCGCAACCGAAGGGTGAGCAATTCCGCAACGTGTCCGTCATTCCGTGCGATCAGGGCCACGATCTCGAAGCATTTGCCACCAAGGACCTGGAGGATTCGTCGTACCCCGGCGACTCCGCCCTGGTGACCCGATCCGAGGAATACTGTGTGGCCGAGTTCGCCACGTTCGTGGGCAAAGCCTTCGATGAATCCGTGCTGGAAATGATGTATTTCCATCCCTCCCGGGAAACGTGGTCGGCCGGGGACCGCGAGATCGTTTGCCTTGCGGGAGGGACTTCCGGCGCCTCCATCACCGGAACACTTAAGGGCGCGGCCAGGTAGCCCCGGCCTTGCCGGAACCCTGCGGCCACCACCGGTCCACCTCCCATTCATTCCATCGTGTTCAGCTATGCCCCAGCTACAGGTTTACACCGGAGTAACTTCCGGAACAGCGTCCACTTCACAAGAGAGTGGGCGTCGTCCACAGGGCCCCACAGGGCTCCCTAATGAAAGTTAGAGCGGATGCACCAACAACACTGGAAACTATTAGCGGGAACAGTCCTGTCAGCCGGGTTGCTCGCAGCCCCGCTGACAGCTGTTCCGGCCATGGCGGCGGACCAGCCCGCCACGCTGGCAGGCACCTCGCCGGTGGTGATCAACGAGGCCTACCTCAGCGGTGGCAGCAGCGGCGCCGCCTTCAAGAACAAGTTCGTGGAGCTGTACAACTCCTCGGACGCGCCGGTCAGCCTGGCCGGATGGTCTTTGCAGTACCGCTCCGGTACGGCTACCGCGGCCCCCACCGGCATCACGCCCCTGAACGGAAGCATCCCCGCCAAGGGCTACTTCCTTGTTCAAGGGGCCACCAACAGCGGAACCTCCACTGCGCCGGCGCTGCCGACACCCGATGTCCAGGCAACCGGCACACTGAACCCCAGCGGCACCACCGGCACCCTCATCCTGGCCAAACAGGGCACGGCGGTTTCGCCGCTCCCTGCAGGTTCAGTAACGGGCAACGCTGCCATCGCCGACCTCCTGGGATACGGCACCTCCAACACGTTTGAGACGGCCGTTGCCACGGCACCGACGGGCAACGCGGACGTGAAAAGCCTCAACCGCACCAACGGCGCAGACACAGACTCCAACGCCGCCGACTTCAGTCTCAGCGCCACCATCACCCCCACACCGTCCGGCGGCGTAACCCCGCCCATCGATCCTGAGCCGGAGCCCGGCGTCAAGGCCATCGCCGAAATCCAGGGAACCGGTACGGCCAGCCCGTTCGTCGGAAGTACCGTGACAACACGCGGCAAGGTCACTGCCGTCTACGCAACCGGCGGCTTCAACGGTTACTACATCCAGACCCCCGGAAGCGGCGGCGATACCTCCGGGGCGGCCAGGACGGCGTCGGACGCTGTGTTCGTCTATTCACCCACGACGTCGGGAACGGTCCAGCCAGGCGACTATGTGGAACTCACCGGTGCTGTCAGCGAGTTCGCCAACCAAACGCAGCTCACTGTCGAGGCTGCCGGGTTCAAGAAGCTCACCGAGGCCGCGCCCGAGGTCAAGTCCACCCCGTTCACTTTGCCGGCCAACGAGGCCGCACGTGAAAGCCTCGAAGGCATGCTCGTTGCGCCTCAGGGTGACTTCACGGTCACGGACAACTACTCCCTGAACCAGTACGGTGAGATCGGTCTGGCGGCCGGTACCTCGCCTTTGGTTCAGCCGACGGCGGTAGCCTCCTACGGCTCGCCGGAGTACGCCGCGGTGGTTGCTGACAACGCGCTGCGCGGGATCAAGCTCGACGACGGCGCCTCCACGAACTTCCTCAAGGACGCCACCACCAAAGCCCAGCAGTTGCCCTATCTGACACAGTCGGACCCCGTTCGCGTGGGCTCGCCCGCGACGTTCCGGACCGATGTCATCCTGGGCTACGGCAACAACTCGTGGAAGTTCCAGCCCCTCACGGCGCTGAGCCCCAGCAACGCTGAAACTGTCCAGCCCGCACGCTTCACCGCTTCCCGGCCAGAGGGTCCCGCTGACGTTGGGGGCAGTCTCAAGCTGGCTTCCTTCAACGTGCTGAATTACTTCCCCACCACCGGCGACCAACTGGCCGGGTGCGTCTTCTACACCGATCGCGACGGCAACCCGATTACGGTCAAGGAGGGCTGCAACGCCCGCGGCGCTGCCAACGCAGAGAATTTTGAGCGCCAGCAGAGCAAGATCGTGGCCGCCATCACCAAGTCCGGCGCCGACGTCGTTTCCCTTGAGGAGATCGAGAACTCGGCCCAGTTCGGGAAGAACCGCGACGACGCCTTGTCCAAGCTGGTGGAAGCACTCAACGTCAAGACGCCTGGTGTTTGGGACTACGTGCGGACCCCCGCAAACGCTCCCCCGTTGAGCGATGAAGACATGATCCGTACGGCGTTCATCTACAAGAAGGCTGTGGCCGAGCCCGTGGGCGAGTCCATCATCCACAACGACACCGTGGCTTTCGCAAGTGCCCGCAAGCCGCTGGCCCAGGTTTTCAAGCCGGTGGGCGGGAACGATGACAAGAAGTTCATCGCGATCGTGAACCACTTCAAGTCCAAGGGCTCCGCTGCAACACCGGATGACACGGACAAGGGTCAGGGCGCCTCGAACATTGCCCGCACCAAGCAGACCGAATCGCTGCTGGCCTTCTCCAAGGACCTTCAAGCTTCGAAGGGAACGGACAAGGTCTTCCTGATCGGTGACTTCAACGCCTACTCCAAGGAAGATCCCATCAACGTCCTCACGGGCGCCGGCTACACGGACCTGGAAGTGGGTACCGGCAAGCACTCTTACCTGTTTGGTGGCATGGTGGGTTCCCTGGACCACATCCTGGCCTCACCCGCAGCCCACAAAGTGGTGACCGGAACCGACATCTGGAACATCAACTCCGTGGAGTCCGTGGCGCTGGAATACAGCAGGTATAACAACAATGTGACCAACTACTATGCCGCGGACGAGTTCCGTGCCAGCGACCACGATCCCGTGGTGGTGGGCTTGAACCTGGCTCCCGACGCACCGGCCACTGTTGACCTGCAGTTCCTGGGCATCAACGACTTCCATGGCCGGATCGACTCCAACACGGTGCTCTTCGCGGGCACCGTGGAGAAGCTCCGTGCGGCCGCCGCCCCTGGCGCTACCGCTTTCATCTCCGCCGGCGACAACATCGGCGCTTCGCTGTTCGCATCCTCCGTGGCGAAGGACCAGCCCACCATTGACGTCCTGAACGCGCTGGAACTGAAGGCCTCCGCTGTGGGCAACCACGAGTTCGACGGCGGCTGGGCGGACCTGCGGGATCGCGTTGTTGCCGGCGGGAGCAACGCGAAGTTCGCCTACCTGGGTGCCAACGTTTACCAGAAGGGCACCACCACTCCTGTCCTGCCTGAGTACAAGGTCCTGGACATGAACGGCATGCGGGTAGCCGTGATCGGTACCGTCACCCAGGAAGTTCCGTCATTGGTAACCCCGGCCGGAATTACCGACCTTGAGTTCGGCGATCCTGTGGAGGCCATCAACCGGGTGGCCGCGAAGATCAAGGCTGAAAACCTGGCCGACCTCATCATTGTGGAAAACCACGACGGCGCCGCTTCCGGCACCCCCGAGGGTGCCACGTTGGAGCAGGAAGTCGCTGCCGGTGGGCCGTTCGCAAAGCTCGTCAACCAAACCACTCCTGACGTCGCCGCGATCTTCACCGGGCACACCCATAAGGAGTACGCCTGGGACGCCCCGATTCTTGATGCCATCGGCCAGCCCACCGGCAAGACCCGGCCCATCGTCCAGACCGGCAACTATGGCGAGAACGTGGGCAGCGTGACCCTTACGGTGGACACGGCAAGCAAAACAGTGACTGCCTACAAGGCCGCCGTGGTGGACCGGACCACCGAGACCGCCGAAAGCCTTGTTGCTGCCTACCCGCGGGTGGCGGCAGTGAAGACGATCGTGGACAGGGCCCTCGCACAGGCTGCAGAGATCGGCAACCAGCCGGTGGGTGCAGTGACGGCTGATATCACTACAGCCTTTACCCCGGACCCCGCCGGCGGCGCCCCCAAGCGGGACGACCGCGCGAGCGAGTCCACCCTGGGCAACCTCGTGGCGGACTCTCTGGTTGACACGCTCAAGGCGCCTGAACTGGGAGCGGCGGAGATCGGCGTCGTCAACCCCGGCGGCCTTCGCAACGAGCTCTACTACGCACCGGACGGGACTATCACGTACGCCGAGGCCAACGCGGTCCTGCCGTTCGTGAACAACCTCTGGACCACGTCCCTGACGGGCGCGCAGGTCAAGACGCTCTTGGAGCAGCAGTGGCAGACCAACCCGGACGGCACCGTTCCCAGCCGCCCGTACCAGCAACTGGGGCTATCCAAGAACGTCAACTACACCTACGACGCCGCACGCCCGTCGGGTGACCGGATCACCGGCATCTGGGTCAACGGTGCAGTGATTGATCCAGCCAGGCAGTACAGGATCGGCACCTTCAGCTTCCTTGCTACCGGCGGTGACAACTTCCGGGTCTTCAAAGAAGGCAGCAACACCAAGGACACCGGCCTGGTGGACCGCGACGCGTGGATCAAGTACCTGCAGGCGCACAAGCCCGTGTCCCCGGACTTCGCGCGCCGTTCCGTTGCCGTGGCCAACTCCACGGCGGCTGAGGTCAAGCCCGGAGAGTCCATCACGCTGGCCGTCTCCAAGCTCAACCTGACCTCCATCGGAAGCCCGGTAAACGCATCGCTCAATGCCGTCTTCGTAGACAGCAAGGGCGCGGCTGTTGCACTGGGTTCCGTCCCGGTCACAGCTGGTGCGGCCACGGTGAACCTCAAGGTTCCCGCAGCGGCCTCTGCAGGCACGGGCACCCTGGTGCTGACCGCCGTCGAATCCGGGACGGTGGTGAAGGCCCTGGTGAAGGTGGCTGAAAGCGGCCCGAACCCGCCGCAGTGCACTCCCCCGGTGAAGCCGTCCAAGTGGTACGACATCGTGGGCTGGCTGCGGTACGCCTTCGCATGGTTGGAGTACCAGAAATGCTTGAGGGGCTAATTAGCCTCACTGTGACATAACAGGGCAGGGCCCCTCACGATGTTCCTTCGTGAGGGGCCCTGCTTGTGCTGTGGGGAACAGTTACTTGTTCGCGGGTTCCGGCTCCCGGACCCTGTCGGCGTCACGCTTGAGCTCCGCTTGGAAGGCGGCGTACCGCGCCAGGTGCGCCGGACGGCGGCGGAGGATCAGCCAGGCGACTCCAAGGATCACGAACCACACTGGCGTAGCCAGGAGCGCCGTCAACGTGTCCGGTTGGGTGGTCAGCGCCCAGAGCACGAAGGCAAAGAACGCGAACACCACCCACACCATCACCACGCCACCGGGCATCTTGAACGCCGAAGAATCATGCAGGTGCGGGCGACGCTTCCGGAAAGCCAGATAGCTGGCCAGGATGATCGACCACACGAAGACGAAGCACACAGCAGACACCGTGGTCACCATGTCGAAGGCCTTGCCGACGTCCTGGCCGGCATACATGAGGACGACGCCGGACAGCAACAGCACGCAGGACAGGAACAGGGCATTGCGGGGTACTTTGCGTCCGGAGAGGGCGCCGAACACCTTGGGAGCGTCGCCTTCCTGGGCGAGTCCGAACACCATGCGGGACGTGGAGTAAATCCCCGAGTTGGCCGACGACATGGCGGACGTCAGCACCACCAGGTTGACGATGGTTGCTGCCGCCCCCAGGCCGGCCAGCGAGAACATGGCGATGAAGGGGCTGTGTCCGGCAGCGAACTGGGTCCAAGGGGTGACCGACATCAGGATGATGAGGGCACCTACGTAGAAGAGGAGCACGCGGATGGGAATCGAGTTGATGGCCTTGGGCAGGTTCTTCTCCGGATCCTTGGCCTCGGCAGCGGTGGTGCCCACCAGTTCGATGCCCACGAAGGCGAAGACGGCAATCTGGAAGCCGGCAACAAAGCCCATGAACTCGTTGGGGAAGAAACCGCCATGGCTCCACAGGTTGGTGAAGCTGGCCGGTCCGGCCTCGGACTGGAAGCCGCTGAAAATCATGAACAGGCCAACGATGATGAGCGCCGCGATGGCCACGATCTTGATGAGGGCAAACCAGAACTCGGTCTCCCCGAATGCTTTCACCGTGGCCAGGTTCAGGAGCAGAAGGATGCCGATGGTGATCAGGCCCGGCACCCACAGCGGCAGCGAGGGCCACAGTTCCTGCGAGTAGCCGGCGATCGCAATGACGTCCGCGATGCCAGTAATCACCCAGCAGAACCAATACGTCCAGCCGGTGAAGAAGCCGGCCCAAGGACCCAGGAGGTCTGCCGCGAAGTCGCTGAAGGACTTGTAGTTCAGGTTGGACAACAGCAGTTCGCCCATGGCACGCATGACGAAGAACAGCATGAAGCCGATGATCATGTACACGAAAATGACGGAGGGTCCGGCCGCGGAAATGGTCTTGCCGGAACCCATGAAGAGGCCTGTTCCAATTGCTCCGCCGATGGCGATGAGCTGGATGTGGCGGTTGCTGAGCTGACGCTCAAGATGCGGTGAATCGTTACCAGTGGAAGGTGGGCGCTGAATCGTCAAAGGAACTCCATCGTTCAGGCGGCACAGGGTGCCACAAGATTCGGGTTCCTCCCCGCTCTGTAGATGGACCTGAGAGTTTCCGCAGGCATGGACCTGCTTGCACCTTCGGTGAGCCCGGCGTTCCGGGCTGCTTTCCAGAGTTGCCTCGTCGCGGCGGTACATGGGCCTGAGAGATTCCTGGGGAGGATTTGCTCCTACGGCGCCTGAAGGGATGTACCGGCAGGACTCTCCCGCCGCGGATCAAAAGCGCGCACCACCTACGGGGTGATGCAGCTCACACAGTAACGAAGGCGGGGCAGGTCCGCAACCCCGTGGAGCTACCGCGCCAGAATGCTACGGGCAATCTCATCAGCATCGCGGAGGGTCCGCTGTCCGCTGGCGTAGGCTGGCCCGGTGCGGGGTTTCGCTTCCGCAGCAATGGCTGTTCCCCACTGCGAGGCGGACAACTGAAGACCCAGAACGTACATTCTTTCGGTGACCGATCCGTTGGCCGCCAAGGGCCGGTACGGGTGCGGTTCAACATCCAGACCAGTGGTCTGCATCGGCGTGCCCTCGGCACCCATCATGATCTTGGTTCGCACCAGCCCGTCCGCCATGAGCTGCTCCAGCAACGGCGAGAGGTTGATGCCCACGCGGTTGGCGGGAGACATCGCCTCAATCAAAGTCCGGGCTTCAACGGGCGCATCATCCACCCACGGCGAAACGGCCCGGAACACCTTGGCGCCCCGGTCCACACTGAATTTCGGGTCCGGTCCAACAAAACTTACGACGCCGGCACGAGCCAAAGCGGCCAGCTGTTCCGAACGCAGCGCAGGCGCCCCGCTGGCCAGACCTTCGACGAAGGATTCGAACCAGCCGCGCAGCCCTGCCAGCCACGATTCGTCGGTGATACCACCGTCAGCCACCACGGATTTGAGGATTGCCCGGCCGGTATGGAGGGCACCAATGGCCATCTTGACGGGGTCCGCTTCGCCCAAAGCCGATCGCCGCGCATCATCATCCAGGTACGCCGTGATGGCCGCATCCAGCTCACGCCGGGATGCGAAGGACCGGCCGGCCAGCGGCGCGGCAAGGCCACGGAGATTCAGCCGGCGGGAGGCGACGACGTGCTTTTCAACAAGGTCTCCCACATCGCTTTCCCATTTCGCGGTGGTATGCGCATGTGGTTGGAGGGCGTCCTCCAGATCCGCAAGGAACTGCGCCGGGTCCTTGATGGCCGCGGGTTGGGACCGGGCCAGGGTGGAATAGTAGGCCCACAGCGCGTCGCGGTGCAGGAGGGGCCAGAGGTCGTGATCGAAGCCGGGTTGGATTCCGGCCGCCCGGAACCGGTCCACGGCGTCCTCGGTCAAGTAACGCATGGTGATGCTGCTGGGGTAGTAGCCTGCCAGCCCTGCCTTGGCCCGGTAGGGCGTGCCACGGCGGGAGGCAGCGATAATCCTGGGCTCCCGACCCGACGCCCGGTACTCCAGGACACCTGCCCCCGGCGAGCCTGCCTCAACGAACTTTCCGCCGCGACCTTCCGTGAGTTGGCCCATGACGTCGAAGAAATTCAAACCCATGCCCCGGACCAGCACGGGCTCATTGTCCGGCACACCCTGCCAGTTCACGTCCGCCGGTGGCGCCGGAGGGAAATACAGCAAACCCTGCTCATCGGCCGCCCTCTTAAAGGACCGCTGCTCGGGATTCAACCGCGACTCGATGTGGCCCAGCGCCAGGACCACGGAACCGACGGTGAGCGTCGCGCCGCTGGCGAGTTCGACGTCGAACCCGTCCGCAGCGGGACGCGCAGCAACGGCGAGCGTCCGGTGGAAGGCGACCTCGACGCCATCGGGCAGCCGTTCCAGCAACCCTTCCAGGGTTTGGCGCAAGTAGCGGCCGTAGAGCGCACGGCTGGGGAAGTTATCTGACTCGAGCGTCGCCAGCTCTGCCTTTTCGGCGTCGTTGAGTCCCACGCCATCACGACGCCGGGCCTCGCGCCATTGATCGAACGAACCACCCGCCAGCGGCGGTGCGAGCCTGGGGTCCTCGGGGATAAGCGTCGGGTAAAACGACTGAGTGTTCATCAAATAGAGGCGTGACTGCTCCGGCTGCCACACGTGGCCTGAACCCGCCGGGTAAGGGTCCACGACGTCAATACGCAGCGTGCTGCCTTCAACGCGCTCCGCCGCCCAATTCGCGAGCAACCGCTCAAGGACGCTGGTGCCCCGAGGGCCTGCCCCCAGCAGGGCAACACGGTTGGTTTGGGATGTAGCCACGCTCAAGCCTAACTTCTGCGTGACTTGCTTACCGTTGAACACTGTTGCTTGGATGGGGCCATGACCACCACAGAAGCTGATCAGACGCCCCTTCGCCGGAATGACACCGCGACGGCCTCCGGGCCGCGCCACGCAGCGGACGTCGCGCCCGAACCCACGGATGAAAACGTATGGCTCGAAGACATCCACGGCGAGGAACAGCTGGCGTGGGTCCGCGAACAGAACGCGCGCACCGAGGATTTGCTGCAGGATGCCGAGTACGAGGCCGTCGAGGCCGGCATCCTGGAGGTCCTCGATTCAACTGACCGCATCGCCATGGTCAACAAGCGCGGAGACTACTACTACAACTTCTGGAAGGACCAGGACCACCCCAAAGGGCTCTGGCGCCGGACTTCGTGGGACAGCTATCTCTCCGACGAACCCGTCTGGGACGTGCTGCTGGACATCGATGAACTCGCCGCCGCCGAAGGTGTTGAATGGGTTTTCCACGGCGCAGGATTCCTCCGCCCTTCGGACGGCAACGAATACCGCCTCGCCATGGTTTCGCTCTCCCCCGACGGCGGCGACGCTGACCGCCACCGCGAGTTCGACGTCGAATCCCGCACCTTTGTGGACGGCGGCTTCGACCTTCCCACTGCAAAGGGCAACGTCAGCTGGCTCGACGCCGACACCCTGCTGGTGTCCAGCACTGCCGAAGGTCTGCCCGCCACCAGCTCCTCCTACGCACGGACGGGCGTGAAGCTTCGCCGCGGCCAATCCCTTGCCGACGCTGAACGGCTCTTCGAAATCCCCGAGGACCACATGCTGGCCATGGTGGCCCACGATTCGACGCCCGGATTCGAGCGTACTTTCGCTGTTGATTACATCGACTTCTACAACCGGAGCACCTGGCTGCTCCGCGAGGATTCGTGGGTGGCCATCGACGTTCCCACGGACGTGAACATCAGCGCCCACCGTGACTGGCTGCTGTTCCGTCCGCAGAAGGACTGGGAAGTTGACGGCGTTGTCCACCCTGCAGGCTCCTTGCTGGCCGCCGGCTTCGACTCTTACCTGGCCGGGACCAGGTCATTGCTGGTGCTGTTTGCCCCCGACGCCCACACCTCCCTGCAGTCCTGGAGCTGGACCAAGGACTACCTGCTGCTGAACCTCCTCCGGGATGTGTCCTCCGAGATCCGGGTGCTGGATCCGTCCGTTCCCGATCCTGACGGCGGATGGGCATCTACCGTGCTGGACGCCTGCCCTCCCTTGCACGACGTCAATGCGTACGCCGTGGACGACGAGGACCTGGGCCCTGCCGGCAACGACTTCTGGCTGGTCGCAACCGGTTTCACCACGCCCACCACCCTGACACGGGGAACGTTGGGCCGCGATCCGGATGAGCAGTCCAGCGGCGTGGCCAGCCAGCACGCAGTGGTGAAGCGATCGCCGTCGTTCTTCAACGAAGCCGGGTACGAGGTCCAACAGCACTTCGCCGTCTCTGCTGACGGCACCAAGGTTCCGTACTTCCAAGTGGCATCCAAGGATCTGGTTCTTGACGGCCAGAACCCCACCCAGCTCTCCGGATACGGGGGCTTCGAAATCTCCCGCACGCCCGCTTACAGCGGGTCGGTAGGACGGGCCTGGCTGGAACGCCGCACTCTGGGCGCCGCGTCCGACGACGGCACAGAGTCACACTCACGAGGTGGCGTCTACGTTGTGGCCAACATCCGCGGCGGCGGCGAATACGGCCCGGCCTGGCACCGCGCCGCCCTGCAGGAAAACCGGCACCGCGCCTACGAGGACTTCGCTGCGGTGGCCAAGGACCTGATCTCCCGTGGAGTGACCAGCCGACGCCGGTTGGGCTGCGTAGGCGGCTCCAACGGCGGCCTCCTGGTGGGCAACATGCTCACCCAGTACCCCGAGCTCTTCGGCGCTGTTTCCTGCGGGGTACCCCTCCTGGACATGCGCCGCTACATCAGGCTTTCCGCAGGGTATTCGTGGATTGCCGAATACGGTGACCCCGATGTTCCTTCCCAGTGGGAGTTCATCAGCACCTTCTCGCCGTACCACCTGCTCCACGACGGCGTGGATTATCCGGAGACCTTCATCTGGACTGCCACGTCCGATGACCGTGTGGGACCCGTCCAGGCACGCAAGATGGCGGCCCGCATGCAGGCCATGGGCATCCGCAACGTCTGGTTCCACGAGGCCCTTGAGGGCGGACATGCCGGAGCATCGGACAACAGGCAGGCCGCCGCACTGCAGGCCAGGAGCAACCACTTCCTGTGGCGTTCACTGGCCGGGAGCAACTGACAGGTTCTGCTGGGCTCCGGTTTGTCCCGGGCTCCGAATTCTCCCGGGCTCCGATTCGATGGTTCCCTGCGTGGACGCCCGTGCGAACGGCTCATCCCGCAGCGAAGCATCGAAATGGGCGGGAGAATAGCTGCGTTTTGCGCTGGGCCGTAGGTTCTGCGTATCCTTGGTGGGCTAGCAATAGCAATTGGAGACGTGCCAGAGCGGCCGAATGGGCTTCACTGCTAATGAAGTGTGGGGCACAACTCCACCGGGGGTTCAAATCCCCCCGTCTCCGCGAATTGGTCCCGGTTTTCGAACCGGGACCTTTTGCGTTTAAGTGCGCTTCACTCCACCGCTGACTTCAGCTCCGGCGTGCCGGTGAAGCATCAGGCTGTCCACAGTGCTGATCAGCATGAGCACAGCCATGGCGATGAACGCCCCCTTGTAGGCCGCCACCTGGTCCGCCCCCAAGAGATGGGTGCTCTCAAACAGGCGCAGGAACAGGGCACCCACCGCGATCCCCGCCGCGGCCGCCAACTGAACAAGTGTTGCCGAGATCGCGTTGGCCGAGGGCAACTGTGCCGGGACGATGTCTGCGTATTGCACGGAGGCATAGGCGGAGAATCCGATGGATCGGAAAGCACCGCTGAACAGCAGCAAGGCAAAGATCAGAGGCTCTGGTGTTTGGGCGTCGAGGAAGGCGCACAACCCGAACGTCACGGCCGACGCGAACGAGGCAAAGACAAGTACGGGCTTGAATCCAAAACGCCTGATCAGGGGCGTGGTGGCCGGCTTGATCCCGATGTTGCCCACAAAGACCGCTGCGACCATCACACCAGCCTTCAGAGGATCCCAGCCAAAGCCATCCTGGAACATCAGGGGCAGCAGGAAGGGGACTGAACTGATGGTCAGCCGGTAAATGAAACCGCCGGTGGACGTCGCCCGGAACGTTCTGGTCCCGAAGACACTGAGGTTGAACAGCGGCACTCTTGCCTTACTCATCCACCAGACAGCGCCGGCCAGGGACAGCACGCCGGCACTCACCACCACAACGGCAAGCACGTTGGAGGCATGGCCACCCAGGGTTTCCAATCCCACCACCAACGCGCCCACACCGAGAGTGGTCAGCAGGAGCCCGAACCAGTCAAGGCAGCGCTTGGAATCGAACTGCGTCCGCGGAACCAGCCTCAGCGCGGCAATGAACGCAGCCAGGCCCAAGGGTACGTTGATGAGGAAGATCCAATGCCAGGACAGGAAGGTGGTGAGGGCTCCGCCCACCATTGGGGCCAGGACCGGCGCCAGCAAGCCAGGCCACACCAGATACGCGGTGGCCCGGAGAAGCTCGGACTTCGGGGTGCCTCGCAACACCACCAGCGTGCCCACGGGAACCATCATGGCGCCGCCCATACCCTGAGCTACCCGGCTGAGCGTCAGCATCGTCAGGTCGGTGCTCACTGCGCACAGCAGGGAAGCGATGGTGAACACTGAAATGGCAAGACAGAAGATCCTGCGAGCGCCGAACCGCTCAGCCAGCCAACTGCTGAGCGGGATGCCCATGGCGACCGTCACCAGATAGGCAGTCATGGTGATGTTGATGTCCGCCGGAGCCACCCGGAAATCGGAAGCGATGCTGGGAATGGCTGTGGTGAGGATGGTCCCGTCCAGGAACTCCATGAAGAATGTTGCGGCCACCAGCAGTGCCAGGCGCGGACGCCAGCTGGATTCGTTGGCCGCATCGACGTCCGTGGTGCTGGGGTTTGTGCTCATGGCTCCGGTCCAAGTTCTGGCTGGTGGCCCGCAGCATGCAGCAGGCGTGTTTGCTCGATCCTATAGACGACGCGTGGGAGCGATCACAACATGACGTGGTTCTGCCCAGTCTCCTACCCTGCGTTGTTGTACCCGGCGTACCCCGCTTCTACCCTGCTTGGGCCAGCGCGAGGGGCAGAACGGCGCCCACTCCTGCCTGACGCAAGGCCAGCGAAGAGATGGTCATGGTCCACCGGCTGTCAACGAGGTCGTCCACCAGCAGCACCGGCTGGCCGCCGATACCCGCCAGCGCCTGGGCAAGTTCCGGACCCACTACAAGCCTGTCCCAGACGCCGGCAAGCCTGTAGGCACTGTTTCCCCCGCGGGCACCCGTCGGTCCTCCGTGTTGGGGCTGCAGCTGCCCCAGGTATGGCATGCGTCCAATTCCGGCTATTCCCTGTGCCAACGACTCCACCACCTGCGGTTTACTCCTCGAGGGAATGCTGACAACTGCTGCCGGACGGCCAACTCCGCTCCACGGAGTTCCACCGTCGGCACCGGACCATTCGCGCAGGACTTGAACACAGGCCTGCAACATTGCCGGGTCTACCGCTTGGTCCGGCGCCCCCGCAGCGAACAGCTCGCGGAGCGCACCGCCCCACCCCAAGTCCGTGAGCCTGGCAAGGACCCGGCCTTCGGAAACACTTTGGTCCGGCTTGATCTTTCCCTTGACCGCTACCCCGAGCCGGTCCATGCCACTGGGCCATTGGAGGCGCGGTTCCACGGCTATTCCCGCGCGCCGGAGGGTCTGGCCCGCTGCGTCGGCGGCCGCGGCAGCCACGTCCACGGGGAACCATCGGCCGGCGCAGTTGTCGCAGCGTCCACAGGCTGCTGCTGTTTCGTCGTCCAGGACCGAGGTGATGTACTCCATGCGGCAGCCGGCAGTGTCCTGGTAGATGACCATGGAGTCCTGCTCATCCACCCGGGCTTCGGCGATGCGGGCGTAGCGCTCGGCGTCGTAGATCCATGGCCGCCCTGTTGATCGCCACCCGCCACCAACCCGTTCTACTGCTCCGTCAACGGCCAGGACCTTAAGAAGAAGCTCCAAGGGGGTGCGCCGGAGGTCTACCCTGGCTTCCAGTGCCACGGTAGACAACGCCGCACCCGCATCCCCGAGGACGCTCAGAACGGCATCGGCCTTCTCGGCCGAAGGCATGGAAGCAGTGGCGAAGTACTGCCAGATCTCACGGTCCTCTGAGCCGGGAAGCAGCAAAACGTCTGCGTTCGCTGCTCCTCGTCCTGCGCGGCCAACCTGCTGATAATAGGCCACGGGCGAAGACGGCGCGCCCAGATGGATGACGAATCCCAGGTCCGGCTTGTCGAATCCCATCCCCAAGGCTGAGGTGGCCACGAGGGCCTTCACTTCGTTGTCCTTCAAAAGTTGTTCAGCGCGTTCCCGGTCTGCGGGGTCTGTCCGCCCCGTGTAGGACAGGACGTTGTGACCGGCTTCTGCCAGGAGCCGCGCGGTGTCCTCGGCCGCGGAAACGGTCAGCGTGTAGATAATGCCGCTGCCGGGCATGTTCGCCAAGTGGGTCAGCAGCCATCCCAGGCGGTCGCGTGAATCGGGCAGTGTCAGGACGCCCAAACGCAAGGATTCCCGTCCCAGTGCTCCACGGATGGTGAGCACTCCGGCACCGAGTTGTTCCTCGATGTCATGGACCACACGGGAATTGGCGGTGGCCGTGGTGGCCAGGACGGGTACCGATGCCGGCAGTTGGGCAATGAGGTCAGCGATGCGCCGGTAGTCGGGCCGGAAGTCATGTCCCCAGTCCGAAATGCAGTGGGCCTCGTCAATAACAAGGAGCCCTGTCCGACGGATGAGCTCCGGAAGCTGGTTCTCCCGGAAGGACGGGTTGGTGAGCCGCTCGGGTGACACCAGGAGGACATCAACCTCGTCTGCGGCCAGTTGGGCCAGGACGGTGTCCCATTCGAGGGCATTGGCCGAGTTGATGGCTACTGCCCGTACGCCTGCCCGGGCAGCCGCAGCCACCTGGTCCCGCATGAGCGCGAGCAGCGGAGAAACGATGAGAGTGGGCCCGGCTCCCCGCCGGCGCAACAGCAACGACGCCACGAAGTAGACTGCAGACTTTCCCCAGCCCGTGCGCTGGACCACCAACGCCCTGCGGCCCGCATCCACCAACGCCTCAATGGCCTCATATTGTCCGTCGTGGAACCGGGCTTCGGGGTGCCCCACCAACTCACGCAGGCACGCCAGGGCCTGCTCTTCGGTAGGCGATTGCACGGAAACGGCAAAGTTCGGGGAGTTGTTGGCCATCACCCCAGTATTCCAGCCGCCCCTGACAGCCATAACCCGCAGACCCTGCTATGTGGACAGCGATTATCCACATAACCCATAGCCCGGTTCATGCCCAATTGCGTTGCCACAGTAGGATTGAGCGCGTGACTAGCGAGCAGAACAAGACATTCGACCTCTCGGCATCCTTCAAGGCGTATGACGTCAGGGGCATCGTGGGTGAATCCATCACGGCTGAAATCGTCGAGGCCGTGGGGGCTGCCTTCATCGACGTCCTGGGCCTCGAAGGCGAGACGGTCCTTGTTGGCGGGGACATGCGTCCCTCATCGCCGGAGTTCAGCCAGGCCTTTGCCAACGGTGCAGCTACCCGCGGAGCCAACGTCCAACTGCTGGACCTGATCTCCACCGATGAGCTCTACTACGCCTGCGGCGCCCTGAATGCCGCCGGTGCAACGTTCACAGCAAGCCACAACCCGGCCGAATACAACGGCATCAAGATGGCCAAGGCCGGCGCCCAGCCCATCTCCTCGGAATCCGGCCTCAAAGAAATCCAGGCCCTCGCCGAGCAGTACCTGAACTCAGGCACCATCCCGGCAGCGGCTACCCGCGGCGAGATCGGCGTCCATGACGTCTTGAAGGATTACTCCGAGTACCTGCGCAAGCTGGTGGATCTGTCCGGCTCCCGTCCGTTGAAGATCGTCGTTGACGCCGGCAATGGCATGGCCGGCCTGACCACCCCCGCGGTCCTCGGCGACAAGCTGCTCCCAGCGCTGCCGTTCAATATCATTCCTCTCTACTTTGAACTGGACGGCTCGTTCCCCAACCACCCGGCCAACCCCTTGGAGCCGGAAAACCTGCGGGACCTGCAGGCTGCTGTCATCAAGCACGGCGCGGACATCGGACTGGCGTTCGACGGCGACGCTGACCGCTGCTTCGTCATTGACGAAAAAGGCCAGCCCGTTTCCCCTTCCGCCATCACGGGAATGGTGGCCCGCCGGGAGATCGCCCGCGCACAGGCCGCAGGTGAAGCAACGCCTGTGATCATCCACAACCTCCTGACCTCCAAGGCAGTGCCGGAGCTCGTAGCGAAGGACGGCGGCCGTGCCGTGCGGACCCGCGTGGGCCATTCCTTCATCAAGGCTGTTATGGCCGAAGAAGGCGCCGTCTTCGGCGGTGAGCACTCCGCCCACTTCTACTTCCGCGATTTCTGGAACGCCGACACCGGAATGCTCGCTGCCATGCACGTCCTTGCCGCCCTTGGCGAGCAGGACGGACCGCTCTCCGAACTGGGCCTCCAGTACGAGCCCTACGTCTCCTCCGGTGAGATTAACTCCGAGATCGAGGACAAAGTTGGCGCCGTCGAGCGGGTGCGCGTGGACTTCGAAAACGAAGACATCGACATCGACCACATGGACGGCAGCACCTTCACCGCGAAGGACGGCAGCTGGTGGTTCAATCTGCGCCCCTCCAACACCGAGCCCTTCCTGCGCCTGAACGCAGAAGCCAAGGACCAGCCCACCATGGAAAAGATCCGCGACCGCGTCCTCGCACTGGTCCGGGCATAGGGCTGGCGGGTATGACGGATCCGACAGCCGCGGAGACAATCCCGGGCGAATCAGTTGAAGACCGTGAGCTCCGCGAAACGTTGGGGACCGGCCTGGGGACAGCGCAGGAGCACATCCAACAGAATGGTGGCTTCTTTCCTTTCGGCATCACCCTGTCCAACGACGGCGAGCTCCGGATAGTGATGGTTACTCCAGGCGAACCAGACGAAGACGGTCAGGTAGATGCGGGGCAGATGCTGGCTGACCTCCACGAACTGATTCGCCAAGGCCGTGACGATTTCCGAGCCATAGCAATCGTCAGCGACGTCACGCTGCCGGAACACGGCTCAGACGGCATTCACGGCGCAGCGGAGCATCGCGATGGCGGTGTCAGGGCCGCAATCATCCCCTACGTTCCAGCAGCCGATGGTTTCACCTTCGCTGCCATGGAACCCGATACCCACGAGCCATCCATCTGGGTGGACTAGACCCCTACTCCGTGAGCTGATCCCATGAAGATAAACGCGTTCGCAGACGTTAGCCTCCGCGCCATCATGGTGTTGGCTGCGTCTCCTGAGGGCACGTTGCTGACCACCCAGGCGGTGGCCGATGCCGTGGGGACACCGTATAACCATGTCAGCAAGGCGATGGTTCGCCTGCGCGCGTTGGGCTACATCGACGTTGAACGTGGGCGGCTGGGCGGTTCGCGGCTCAATGATTCCGGGCGACGCGCCACTGTGGGCGAGGTGCTGCGCCACTTGGACAGCCGGCAGGATCCAGCCGAGTGCCAGTCTCCCACCAAGGATTGCCCGCTCATCACTGAATGCGGGCTGCGCCACGCAATGAACCGCGCCAGGGAAGCCTTCTACCGCGAGCTGGATTCCGTGGTCATCTCCTCACTCCCCCATGCCCGCCAGATGAACCCAGTGTTCCAATCCATCGGGCTCCGGCCGGAATTCAGGGCATCGGCGCGGCTGGCTTAGCCGGCCTTCCTCCAGTTTGCACAACTCTTCTACAGGGTGTAGAAATTGAGATGTAAATACAAGCATTTCAAATGCTGATATTTAGCGAGCAGATCATCGCCGTTGATTTCCCGGCCAAGCAGGTCCGGCACCTACACCCAGGAGAACCATGCTCTCGGAAAAGTCCCGCCCCATTATCGAAGCCACCCTCCCCCTGGTCGGTTCGCGGATCGGCGCCATCACCGCAGATTTCTACAGCCGGCTCTTCGCCGCTCACCCGGAGTTGCTCGACGGACTCTTCAGCCGCTCCAACCAGCGTTCAGGTGATCAGCAGCGCGCACTTGCCGGAAGCATCGCCGCTTTCGCCTCACACTTGGTGAATAATCCGGACACGCTCCCGGAAAAGGTCCTGTCCCGCATTGCGCACAAGCACGCTTCCCTGGGAATCACGGAGGAGCAGTACGGCGTGGTCCATGAGCATCTCTTTGCCGCCATTGCAGCTGACCTCGCTGAAGTCATCACCCCGGAAATCGCCGAAGCGTGGACTGAGGTCTACTGGCTCATGGCCGACGCCCTGATCAAGCTCGAAAAGGACTTGTACGCCTCGCAGGCGAACAGCAAATTGTGGATTCCGTGGCGTGTCACCGCCAAGCAACCAGCAGGCACGGACGCCATGACCTTCACGTTGGAGCCCGCGGACCAAACCCCCGTCACAGACGCAAAGCCCGGTCAGTACGTGAGCGTCAAAGTCCAACTTCCGGACGGCTTCCGTCAGGTTCGCCAGTATTCGCTCTCGAGCACCGCCGGCAACAGCCGCGTGTT
Source organism: Arthrobacter sp. yr096 (assembly GCF_900108925.1). NCBI lineage: Bacteria > Bacillati > Actinomycetota > Actinomycetes > Micrococcales > Micrococcaceae > Arthrobacter > Arthrobacter sp. yr096. The sequence goes on from NZ_FNYI01000009.1 coordinate 70,287, forward strand.
CACCACCAAGCTCAACGACGGCGGTGAGGTGTCCACCGCCCTGCACGCCGGCGTCGAACCTGGCGACATTCTGGAGATCTCGAACCCTTACGGCGAGATCACCCTCAGGGAAGGGGATGGTCCCGTCATCCTGGCTTCCGCGGGTATTGGCTGCACGCCCACGGCGTCGATCCTGCGCTCCCTCGCGGAATCCGGCACGCGCCGCAAAGTTCTAGTCCTTCATGCTGACAAGGCCATGGAGAACTGGGCACTGAGCGACCAGATGACAGCCGACGCCGTGAAAATCAACGCCGAGCTGCAGTTGTGGCTGGAAAATCCCCAGCATGGCTCTAAGGAAGGCTTCATGTCACTGCGCGAAGTGGACCTGCCCGCACATGCCTCGCTGTACCTGTGCGGGCCGCTCCCCTTCATGAAGAAGATCCGGGACGAAGCCATCAGCGCCGGGATTCCAGCCACTCGAATCCACTACGAAGTTTTCGGTCCTGACGTTTGGCTCGCCAACTAAGGCAAGGAACGACGGCGGCCCGCCACCTTTTCATCGAAAGGTGACGGGCCGTCGTCGTTCACTTAAGAACGCCGTTGTTCCTAAGGGGTCTAGCCCAGACGGGTCTTGAGACCGTCCAGCTCGGACTGCAGTGCCGCCGGGAGGGACTCGCCGAAGTTGGCGAACCATTCCTCGATGGACGCCAGCTCGGTTGCCCATTCTTCGGGGTCGACGCGAACAGCCGACTCAACCTCAGCCGGGGTCATGTCCAGGCCTTCGAGGTCGATGGACTCGCCGGTCGGAACAAAGCCGATCGGAGTTTCCACAGCGTCAGCCTTGCCCTCGAGGCGCTCGATAGCCCACTTGAGGACGCGGGCATTGTCGCCGAAGCCAGGCCAGGCGAATCCGCCCTCAGCCGTGCGACGGAACCAGTTGACCAGGAAGATCTTGGGCAGACGCTCCGGGTTGGCCTTGGCGGACAGGTTTACCCAGTGGTTCAGGTAGTCACCCGCGTCGTAGCCGATGAACGGAAGCATCGCCATGGGATCGCGGCGGACTACGCCAACGGCACCGGCGGCAGCAGCCGTGGTTTCCGAGGACAACGTGGAACCCATGAAGATGCCGTTGGACCAGTCGCGGGCCTCGGTGACCAGCGGGATGGTTGTCTTGCGGCGGCCGCCGAAGAGGATCGCGGACAGTTCCACGCCTTCGGGGCTGAAGTATTCCTCGGCCAGCATGTCGATCTGGTCGATCGGCGTGCAGAAGCGGGAGTTCGGGTGCGCGGCCGGGGCGTCGGAGTCCGGAGTCCAGGACTCACCGCGCCAGTCGGTCAGGTGTGCCGGAGTCTCCTCGGTCATGCCTTCCCACCAGACGCCACCGTCATCGGTCAAGGCGACGTTGGTGAAGATGCTGTTTCCCTTGGCGATGGCGCGCATGGCGTTGGGGTTGGTGCCCCAGCCGGTTCCCGGTGCGACGCCGAAGAGTCCTGCCTCGGGGTTGACGGCGCGGAGTTCGCCTTCCTTACCGAAGCGCATCCACGTGATGTCGTCGCCCAGGGTCTCAACTTTCCAGCCCTTGATGGTGGGGTCCAGCAACGCGAGGTTGGTCTTACCGCAAGCGGACGGGAAGGCAGCGGAGACGTAGTAGGTCTTCTGCTCGGGGGAGGTCAGCTTGAGAATGAGCATGTGCTCGGCAAGCCAGCCCTCGTCGCGTGCCATCACCGAGGCGATGCGCAGCGCGTAGCACTTCTTGCCCAGGAGGGCGTTTCCACCGTAGCCGGAGCCGAAAGACCAAATGGAGCGCTCTTCAGGGAAGTGCACAATCCACTTGTCGGTGTTGCACGGCCATGCGACGTCGGCCTGGCCGGCTTCCAGCGGTGCGCCCAGTGAGTGGAGGGCGGGCACGAAGAAGGCGTCGGTCTGGGTGATGCGGTCCAGGACGTCCGTGCCGATACGGGCCATGATACGCATGGAGGCAACAACGTAGGCGGAGTCGGTGATCTCGACGCCAAACTTCGGATCCTCAGCATCCAGGTGACCCATCACGAAGGGAATGACGTACATGGTGCGGCCGCGCATGGAGCCGGCGAAGAGTCCGCGCAGCTTCTGCTTCATCTCGGCCGGAGCCATCCAGTTGTTGGTGAAGCCTGCATCGCGCTCGTTCTCGGAGCAGATGAAGGTCTGCTCTTCCACGCGGGCAACGTCAGCGGGGTCGGAGAACGCCGCGAAGGAATTCGGGAACGTTTCCGGGTTCAGCCGCTGAAGCGTGCCGGCCTCAACGAGTTCGTCGGTGAGTTTCTTGTTTTCTGCTTCGCTGCCATCAACCCAGTGGATGCGGTCCGGCTGAGTCAGCTCGGCAACTTCCTCAACCCAGGCCAGCAGGCGTGCATGCGTAGTAGGTGCCTTCTCAAGCAGCGGCAGTCGCGCCAGATCGCCCATTGCGGTTCCCTTCCTCGGGTTCAGTGGTGTGTCCTAAACGATAGGGGCCGCGGACCAGACCAATCCGCTGTCAGACATCGGACATCCGCGTGGTCTAAAAGCAAAAACCGCTAGAAATCAAGGGGAAGGGTTGCTAAAAGGTCGATTTAAGTGACTAAGGTCACGTAGACCGGTCTAGTTGCGCAGATTACAGCTTTTCGATTTGGAACTTCTCATGAACTTCTGTAAAGTTTATTGAGGTTCGAGGGGGTCAGAGAAACAGACCGCCGAGAATCACGCGAAATGCGCCCATAGCTCAGCTGGATAGAGCGTCTGTCTACGGAACAGAAGGTCAGGGGTTCGAATCCCTTTGGGCGCACAAATGAAGACCCGCACCGGTTCGCCGGTGCGGGTCTTTTTTATGCCGATTTTTATGCCCGGATCCGCCTGGGCAGGTGAGCCGCTCCGGGAACGCGAAGGGCCGCCGTCGTACTTCGTGGAAAGTACGACGACGGCCCCTTGCGTTAGGCGCGGAGGCTTAGTCCCCCACGGCCTCGCTGATGCGGCGACGAATGCCATCGAAGTGGCGGTTGAGCAGTTCAGAGGCCGAGGCCTTGTCCCCGGCGGCAACTGCGGCGTAGATGCTGCGGTGCATGGCGGCGGTCTTGACCAGATCCTCGTTGCCGGGGCCAATCTCCACGTGGATCTTCCGGTAGACCTTCCAGAAGACGCCCATGAGGTTGATCAGGAGCTCGTTGTTGAGGGGCTCGAAAAGGCGGCGGTGGAACTCGGCGTCCGCCGCTACAAAGTTTTCACCGGCGGCAGCGAGTTCCTCCATCTGCTTCACAGCTTCTTCAATGGAGGCGAGTTGCTCTGTGGTCATGACGTCAATGGACGAGCCAATCAGACCGGATTCCAGCGCCTGGCGCACGTCCACCAACTGCAAAGCCTCGAGGCCCTGGTGCCGGAGGGAAAGCCGGCCACGGAACGTGAGTCCGTCCGCAAGGGCGTCGAAATTACTGGGCGCCACAAACATCCCGAAGCCGTGGCGAATTTCGATCACGCCGAGGGCTTGGAGCACCTTGAGGGACTCGCGAAGCGTATTGCGCCCGACGCCAAGAGCCACGGAGAGCTCACTTTCGGTGGGCAACGGATCGCCTGCCTCGAGCTCGCGCTCCAGGATCAATTCCATAATGTCCGACTGCAGGGCACGCAGCCGGGCCTGTGCACTGAACCGCGCCTGCGGAACCACACCGGAAGTTGTCATGGCTTTCTCCTTGCCGATGCACCTGCCCACGAGGTTGCGGGACGATGCGGTGTTAATATTGAGGCGAGCTTAGTGCCCACCACAGCTTGAGTGACTCGCAACATACAATATCGGATGTCCCACCTCCTTGATAGGTATGTCAGGGGAATTCGCTGAGATTTCCCCCACGGACCGGCCGCAGCCGGCAAACTGCCAAGCGCGTGGCAGAGACCCAGGCGCCGCTACTCACTTGACGTTCCGTTGTGACCGCCCTTACAGTTTCACTACGAGCATCGGACGTCCTACATCCGATAACCCACGAAACGCGAATGGTGAGGCACCCTATGAGCAAGACGATCCACAGCCTGCCGCTGGTCAACGACGCCAGCCGCCGGAATTTCCTGAAGCTAAGCGGCGCAGTTGGTGCAGCAGCCGCCTTCACGGCAACCCTTTCTGCGTGCGGCGGCGCTGCCAGCACCACCACCGGAACAGCCACCAACACCGCGGCTGTCAACAAGGACCTCACCATCGAGGCAGGCATCTCCTACGCTCTGTCCACCGGCTTCGATCCCCTGAGCTCCTCCGGCGCCACACCGATGGCAGCCAACCTGCACATCTTTGAAGGCCTCATTGAGCTCCACCCCGCCACCCGCCAGCCGTACAACGCCCTCGCAGCGTCGGACCCCAAGAAGGTCAACGACACCACCTACCAGGTGACCATCCGCGACGGTGCCAAGTTCCACAACGGCTCCCCCGTCACCACCGAAGACGTCGCCTTCTCCTTTACCCGCGTGATGGACCCGGCCAACAAGTCCCTGTTCTCGCAGTTCATCCCCTTTATCCAGGACGTCAAGCCGCTGGACGCCAAGACCGTGGAGTTCACCCTCAAGTACGCCTTCCCCGGCTTCGGCCCCCGCATCTCGGTGGTCAAGATCGTCCCCAAGGCACTCGCCACCGATCTGAAGGCCTTCGACGCTTCACCGGTGGGATCCGGTCCGTACAAGCTCATCTCGGCAGTCAAGGACGACAAGATCGTCTTCGAAGCTTTCGCCGATTACAACGGCCCCAAGCCGGCACTGGCCAAGGGCATGACCTGGCTGCTGCTCTCCGACGCCGCTGCCCGCGTCACCGCGGTCCAGTCCGGCCGCGTTCAGGCGATCGAAGACGTTCCTTACCTGGACGTCGACGGCCTGAAGTCCAAGGTCAAGGTTGAGTCCGTCCAGTCCTTCGGCCTGCTGTTCCTTATGTTCAACTGCGCCAAAGCACCGTTCGACAACAAACTGGTCCGCCAGGCCCTGCACTACGGCATGGACAAGGAAGCCATCATCAAGAAGGCGCTGTTCGGCAACGCAAAGGCTGCCAGCTCCTACTTCCAGGAAGGCCACCCGGACTACGTCAAGGCCAAGAACGTCTACGGCTTCGATACGTCCAAGGCCGAAGAACTTCTCAAGCAGGCCGGCGTCACCAACCTGGAGTTCGAACTCCTCACCACGGACACCGCCTGGGTCAAGGACGTTGCGCCACTGATCCTCGAATCCTGGAACAAGATCCCCGGCGTCAAGGTCACCGTGAAGAGCCTGCAGTCCGGTGCGTTGTACAGCGACCGAGTGGGCAAGGGCGACTTCTCCGTGGTGGCAGCCCCGGGCGACCCCTCCGTCTTCGGTAACGACGCCGACCTGCTGCTGAGCTGGTTCTACTCGGGCGCAACCTGGATGGACAAGCGCGCCTTCTGGACCACTCCCGAGCGCACAAAGCTGCAGGAACTCATGAACAAAGGCTCGCAGGCCTCCGGCGATGAGGCCAAGAAGATCGTGGGCGAAATCGTGGACATGGTTTCCGAGGAAGTCCCCCTCTACCCGATCTTCCACCGTCAGCTTCCCAGCGCCTGGGACGAGAAGAAGCTCAACGGCTTCCAGCCCCTGCCCACCACCGGCTTGTCATTCGTCGACGTCGGACGAACTGCCTAAAGCCCCCTTCGCGTTGTGGGGCCCGCTCTGCGGCTCAAATCCCCCAAGTAGCCCGCAGAGCAGGCCCCACAACAAGCAGCACCCAACCAACCGGAGAACAAATTGGTCACGATATTGCGTTTGCTTGGCCGCAGACTCGCAGCATTGCCATTGATGATCCTGGGCATTACGTTGCTCGTCTTCCTCGTCCTGCAGGCCGCTCCCGGCGACCAGGCAAGCTCCGCCCTCGGTGACGGCGCCAGCGAAGAAGCCAAGCAGCAGTACCGCCAGGACAACGGCCTCAACGACCCCCTGGTCCTGCAGTACTTCCGATTCCTCGGCAAGCTCCTGCAGTTCGACCTCGGCGTCACCACCCCACCGGCCAAGTCGGTGGCATCCATGATCGGCTCGGCGTTCCCCCTGACGCTCCAGCTCACCTTCCTCGGCGTCCTCATTGCGATCGTCCTCTCCCTGGCGTTCGGCATCCTCGGAGCCCTGTATCGCGATAAGTGGCAGGACCAGTTGGTCCGTGTCTTCTCCATCGCCGCGATCGCCACGCCGTCGTTCTGGCTCGGCATCCTGCTCATCCAGTGGTTCGCCCTCGGTGAGAACCCGATGTTCCCCTCAGGCGGAATTGCGACGCCGGAATCCGGCTTTGGCGGTTGGCTCAACTCGATGGCCCTCCCGGCACTCGCCCTCGGCATCCCCGTCTCAGCGTCCCTGATCCGCGTGGTCCGCACCTCCATGGTGGAAGAACTGGACCGCGACTACGTCCGCACCGCCATCGGCAACGGCGTCCCCTACCGCGAGGTGGTCTCCAAGAACGTCCTCCGCAACGCGCTCGTCACCCCGGTGACCGTGCTGGGACTCCGCGTCGGCTACCTGCTGGGTGGCGCCGTCGTGATTGAAATGATTTTCGCCCTGCCCGGCATGGGCCAGCTGATCCTCAACGGCATCACCAACCTGGACGTCAACCTGGTCCAAGGCGTGGTGCTCACCATCTCGGTCACCTTTGTTCTGGTGAACATCGTGGTGGACCTCCTCTACCTGCTCATCAACCCCCGAATCAGGACGGTATAGCTCATGCGCAGCAAGCTCGCAGAACGGCTAAGTGCCCCGGGCATTCGTTTCAAGGCCCTGCCCTGGGGCTCCCGTATCGCCCTGCTCTTCCTCATCGTTATTGTCCTGGCCGCCATCTTCGCGCCGGTCATCGCCCCACACGATCCTCTGGAAACGTTCATTCCAGCCACGCCACCCGGCGCCGAGCACTTCTTCGGCACCGACCGCCTGGGCCGTGACATCTTCTCCCGCCTCCTGTTCGGCGCACAGTCGTCGCTGATGATCGGTCTTGGCGCGGTTGCCCTGGCCATCCTTGCCGGCGCGCTTCTCGGTTCCTTCGCGGCCACATCCAGCAAGTCCGTGAACGAGATCATCATGCGGCTCATGGATATCCTCATGGCCTTCCCCGGCATCGCCCTGGCCGCCGTGCTGTTGGCGGCATTCGGCAACTCGGTGCCCACCATCATCATTGCGATCGCCATTATCTACACACCGCAGCTGGCCCGCGTGGTCCGCGCCAACGTGCTGGCCCAGTACGGCGAAGACTACGTCCGTGCCGAGCGCGTGATCGGTGCAGGCCGTTTCTACATCCTGGTCAAGCACATCGTCCGCAACACTGCCGCTCCCGTGCTGGTGTTCGCCACGGTCATGGTGGCCGACGCCATCATCCTGGAAGCCTCGCTGTCTTTCCTGGGCGCCGGCGTTCAGGACCCCGCTCCGTCCTGGGGCAACGTCATTTCCTACGGCCGCAACCTGGTCCTTTCCGGCGGCTGGTGGGCCACCACCTTCGCCGGTGTCACCATCCTGCTGACAGTACTGTCACTGAACATCCTGGCCGAAGGCCTCACCGACGCCATGGTGAACCCGAAACTGCGCCGTGCGCCTGTAGTAAAGGACGACGACGGCTCCACAGCTGCCGTGGCCGTGGACACCGAGGTCGCAACCTCCGTTGCCCAACCTTCCGTTGTTGAGGCACACGAGCTCGACGGCGTCCGTGCAGCTTCCGCTGACGGCGTCGCTTCAGAGGCGGGAACCTCAGCCGTCCTCACCGACGTGAAGTTGGCCGCCGCCAACCCGCACCTCCTCCTGGACCGCGAACTGGAACTGCTCGCAGCCATCGAAGCCAAGCGAACCGACCGCCTCCCGCAGGTCTCCCCCGGTGCCCGCAATGTCCTTGAAGTGAAGAACCTGTCCATCCGATTCCCGGGCCGCTTCGGCGACATCGCGATCGTGGACAACGTCTCCTTCACCGTCCGCGAGGGCGAAACCATGGGCCTGGTGGGCGAATCCGGTTGTGGCAAGTCCATCACCTCCCTGGCCGTGATGGGGCTGCTGCCCAAGACCGCCCAGGTGACCGGCTCCATCACGTTCGACGGCAAGGAACTCCTTGATCCGAACACCAAGCACAGCAACGTCAAGGCCTATGAGGGCCTCCGCGGAGAACAGATCGCCATGGTTTACCAGGACGCCCTGAGCTCCCTGAACCCGTCCATGAAAATCAAGGACCAGCTGGAGCAGCTCACCAAGCGCGGTGGCCGCAAGACCCCAGCCGAGCTGCTGGAAATGGTGAAACTGGATCCCGTCCGGACACTTGCCAGCTACCCGCACGAGCTCTCCGGCGGCCAGCGCCAGCGCGTCCTGATTGCCATGGCCCTGTCCCGTTCGCCCAAGATCGTCGTTGCCGACGAGCCCACCACTGCCCTGGACGTTACTGTCCAGAAGCAGGTTGTGGACCTACTCAACGAGCTGCGTGAACAACTCGGCTTCGCCATGGTTTTCGTCAGCCACGACCTCGCCCTGGTGGCCTCCCTGGCCCACCGCATCACCGTGATGTACGCCGGCCAGGTGGTGGAATCCGCACAGGCTTCCGAACTCCTGCAGAACCCCAAGCACGAGTACACCCGCGGATTGCTCGGCGCGGTGCTCTCCATCGAAGCCGATGCAGTCCGCCTGCACCAGATCCCCGGCACGGTTCCGTCTCCCCGCGACTTCGCTACGGGTGACCGCTTCGCGGCCCGCTCCCTGCGACCCGACGCCGATCCCCACCAGAAACTGGTCCTCACCGCGGTTTCTTCGGTTTCCTCGGCGAACGGTGACGATGCCGACCACTACTGGGCGAGCCACCTGAAGGAGGACGCGAAATGAGTCAGTCAACCGGCAAGCCGGTCATCGAGCTCAAGGACGTCAAGGTCTACCACCATGCACGTACCGGTGGCCTGTTCCGTCCGAACATCGTCAAAGCCGTGGACGGCGTGGACTTCACCATCAGCCGCGGCGAAACCGTGGGCATCGTGGGTGAGTCCGGCTGCGGCAAGTCCACGCTTGCTTCGGTCCTCGTGGGACTCCAGCCGCCGACGTCGGGCAAGGTTTTGTTCCACGGAAAGCCGGCCATCAAGCGGAACGCGGCCATGCGCAAGCAGTTTGGCCGCTCCGTCTCCGTGGTCTTCCAGGACCCGGCGACTGCCTTGAACCCGCGCATGACCATCCAGGACATCCTCACTGATCCGCTGCAGATCCATGGGATCGGCAGCGCTGCTTCCCGCGCCGCCAAGGTCAAGGAACTGTTGGCGCTGGTGGGCTTGCCGCAATCGGCAGCCGAGGTGACGCCGTCGCAGGTTTCCGGCGGCCAGCGCCAGCGCGTTGCCATCGCCCGCGCGTTGGCTTTGGACCCGGACATCATCGTGGCGGACGAGCCGACGTCGGCGCTGGACGTTTCGGTCCGCGCGCAGGTCCTGAACCTGCTCTCGGACCTGAAGACCCAGTTGAACCTGGGCATGGTGTTCATCTCGCACGACATTCAGACCGTCCGGTACGTCTCTGACCGTATCTGCGTCATGTACTTCGGCAAGATCGTCGAGCAAGGCTCAGCCGCGCAGGTCTTCGACAACCCGAGCAACGACTACACCAAGAAGCTGCTGGGCGCCGCGCCCAGCCTGCTTCACATCTAGTTTTTCCCTTCACAAGCTACAAACAACGGAGAATTCTGTGTCCACTCAGTTCCAGGGCGTCATCCCCCCGGTCATCACCCCCCGCCACGCAGACGGCAGCATCGACACCGCGTCGCTGAAGAACGTCACCAAGCACCTGATCGACGGCGGTGTGTCCGGCCTTTTCGTCCTGGGCTCCTCCGGCGAAGTCCCCTACCTCACCAATGATGAGCGTGAACTGGTGGTCTCCACCATCGCCGACGCGAACGCCGGAGCGGTCCCGCTGATCGTGGGCGCCAACGAGCAGACAACCACCCGCGTCATCGAGGAAGCGCGCAAGGTGGTGGATCTCGGCGCCGACGCGATCGTGGTCACCTCCATGTACTACGCCATTGGCAACGCAGCGGAGACCGAAACGCACTTCCGCAGCATCCACGCCGCCATCGAGAAGCCGATCTTCGCCTACGACGTTCCGGTCCGCACGCACTTCAAACTGCCTACCGATTTGTTGGTCCGCCTCGGCCGCGACGGTGTCATTGCCGGCGTCAAGGACTCCTCCGGCGACGACGTTTCCTTCCGCCAGCTGCTCCTCGCAGCCAAGGACATCCCCAACTTCGACATCTTCACCGGTCACGAAGTTGTGGTGGACGGCGCGCTCCTGGGCGGCGCGCAGGGCGTTGTGCCAGGCCTCGGCAACGTTGATCCGGCTGGCTACCGCCGCCTGTTCGACGCCGCACAGGCCGGCGATTGGGCTCTCGCGGCAAGGGAGCAGGACCGCCTCGCCGACGTCTTCGAGATCGTCTACACCCCCAACGGACGCGTCTCCGGCGGCGCCGCGGGCTTGGGTGCGTTCAAGACCGCGCTGCAGGTGATGGGCGTCATCGAGTCCAACACCATGAGCCAGCCCATGCTGTCTCTGAACTCCGAAGAGACGGCGTTGATCCGCGAAATTTTGGAGCGGAACGGGCTGGTCTAGGTTTTCATGACTTCCAAGACCCACGTGATCGGCGTTGACCTCGGCGGCACCAAAACCGCCGCCGGGGTTGTTGCCCACTCTGGTGAAGTGCTCATGTCGGAGACCATTCCGACGTTGAACCGGGCCGGTGGCGAAGCGATCCTCGACGCCACCGCTGCGCTGATCACGGGCTTGGTGGAGCGCGCTGCCGACGCCGGAATGTCAGTTTCCTGCGTCGGCATCGGCTCCGCCGGGGTCATTGATGCTGTTGCCGGGACCGTCGTCTCTGCGACCGACGCGATTCGTGGCTGGGCCGGGACTTCGCTTGTTGCTGGGCTGTCTGCCCGTCTTTCGCTCGCTGCCCCGTCCGTACAGACCGTGCGCGCCGTCAATGATGTTCACGCCCACGCCCTCGGCGAGGCCTGGCTGGGCGCGGCCGCCGGATCCTCGAGTTCGCTCATGGTGGCGTTCGGAACCGGCGTGGGCGGGAGCTTTGTGCTGCACGGTTCGCCTGTTCTGGGGCACCGCTTTGTGGGTGGTCATGTGGGGCACTTTGCTTCACCGTTGGCAGCCGTTGATGGGGTCCCGTTGCCGTGCGTCTGCGGTGGGTCCGGACACGTCGAGGCGATCGCTTCGGGGCCTGCCCTTTACGAGGCTTTCCTGCGCTTTGGTGGTTCTGCCGTGGAGGCGGTGGATACGCGGGGCGTCTTTGCGCTGGCTTCTGCTGCTGAAGGGCTCGACGCCGGTGCTGGCGCAGGTCCCGCGAACAGTCGCACCGCCGCGTTGCGTGCTATCAATGTCGGCGCGGCCGCCGCCGGGCAAGCCGTGGGCGGACTCATCAACATTCTTGACCCCGAAACCGTGGTGGTTTCCGGTGGTTTGGCCGACGCCGGCGAGCTCTGGTGGAAGCCCATGGAGTTCGCCTTGCGCCAGGAACTGCTGGCGCCCTTGGTTTCCGTACCCGTCGTCCGGGCAACCCTTGGCAATACCGCGGCCATTGTTGGCGCCGCGAAACTCGTCCTGAAGTAGTCCGTGAGTAGTCCGCAAGTAAAGGGAGACATCATGATCCTCACCCCCGAAGGCCTCGAAGCCCTCCGCTCCCAACTGATCGTCTCCTGCCAGGCGTACCCCGGCGAACCCATGCGCGATCCCCGGACCACCGGCCAGGTAGCGGCATCGGCCGTCATCGGGGGCGCCGCGGCGATCCGCGTCCAGGGGTTGGCCGATGTGCAGTTCACACGTACCGCCGTCGAAGTTCCTGTCATTGGCCTCTGGAAAGACGGGCACGACGGCGTCTTCATCACCCCCACGCTGCGGCACGCCCTGGCCGTGGCGAATGCGGGCGCGCATGTTGTGGCGATTGATGGAACACGTCGTTCACGGCCCGATGGGCTTTCCCTTGCCGACACTGTTGCCGGTATCCACTCGGAGTCCCATGCACTGGTCATGGCTGACTGCGGCTCGTTTGGGGATGCCGTTGCTGCTGTGGAAGCGGGGGCAGACCTGATCGGCACCACGTTGTCCGGTTATACCGGCGAACGCCCCAAGACGGATGGCCCGGACTTGGAGCTATTGAAGCAGATCGCCGCGGCCGGCCTGGGCAAACCACTCATCGCGGAGGGCCGCATCCATACCCCTGCCCACGCCCGGCAAGCTCTGGACGCCGGCGCGTTTGCTGTCGTGGTTGGCACCGCGATCACCCATCCGGCCAGCATTACGGGCTGGTTCAAGGGCGCCATGCACGCGTAGGCCCTGCGTTGCGGGGCCTACTCTGCGCCCCAAAACCCCCCGCAAGCCCGCAGAGCAGGCCTCACAAGCGGCCATCCGGCTGGATTTTCGTCTCCACGGGCCTGTCCGTCGCATGGCCATACTGGGACCATCCACCCACAAAGAGCCTGCCGTTGCCCATTCCCAACTGCTCCATCACCAACAGGTTGTGGCACGCGGTCACTCCGGATCCGCAGTACGCAATGGTGTTCTGCGCGGTCAGCACTCCGGCGTGCTCGAAGTTCCCGCGAATCTGCAGCTCCGGGAGCAGATGACCTCCGGCGTCCAGATTCCCGCGGCATGGAACGTTCACGGCGCCGGGTATGTGTCCGGGACGGGGATCGATAGGGTCTTGGCGGCCGTCAAAGCGATCACGGTTTCTTGCATCCACTGTGAGGAACGCGTCAGAGGAAGCTTCGGAAATGTCTGCCAGCAGGTGGTCAGGCCAGGCTTTAGGAGTAAAGCTCCCGGTCCTCCGTAGCGGTATTTCTCTTGCGAGTTTCCCAGGACAGCTGCCGAAACCCCCGTCCAGAATCGCTGCCTTGTGCCCTGTGGATCGGAGCATCCAGACCAGTCGGGCCGCGATAACTCCTCCGGCGTCGTCGTAGGCGATCAAAGTGTCCGAATCGCTGATGCCTGCTTCCCGCATTCCTTGGGCAAACACTTCCGGATCGGGCAACGGGTTCCGCCCCTTCTCAGGTGATGCCGGCCCGGAAAGCCATCTGTCCATGTCCACAAAGACTGCGTCCGGGAGATGTCCGGCCTGGTACGCGTCCGCACCCGACGAGCCATCCAAGTACCAGCGTGTATCCACCAGGACAATCCGCCCGAGGTTGCGGGCACACCAACTCCAGTCGACAAAAGGTTTCAGTTCATCTCGCATGCATCGAAGCCTAGAGACTTATTCCATATTTTGAGATACGTATCTCATAATATGGACAGGGCATGGGGCTGCGGGGCCTACTCTGCGCCCCAAAACCCACGCGAAGCCCGCAAAGTGGGCCTCACAACGCGCAGGCAGCGGTTGTAGGCTTCTCACATGACTGCCGAGAGCTCGCGGGAATTCGACGTAATCGTGATCGGCGCCGGCGCCGTGGGAGAAAACGTGGCGGACCGGGTGGTTCGCGGCGGCCTCACGGCGGTGATTATCGAAAGCGAATTGGTGGGCGGCGAGTGCTCTTATTGGGCTTGCATTCCTTCCAAGGCTCTCCTCCGGCCAGGGGACGTGCTGCACGCGGCTCAAGTGATCCCGGGTGCCTCCGAGGCTGTCACTGGAGTACTGGATGCCGAGGCTGCCCTGAAGCACCGGGATTGGTTCACCAACAACTGGGAAGACAGCAGCCAGGTTGAATGGCTGGACAGCGCGGGCATCGAACTGATCCGCGGACGTGGACGAATCACCGGCCCACGCGAGGTCCAGGTGGATGGCCTCGATGGCAACAGTTATGCACTCAAGGCACACCATGCCGTGGTGGTCGCGACAGGCTCCACCCCCACCATCCCGGGCATAGAGGGCCTGAAAGACGTACCGTTCTGGACAACCCGCGGAGCCACGGCGGCCAAGGAAATCCCCAAGCGGCTTGTGGTCCTGGGCGGCGGGGTGGCCGGCGTCGAAATGGCCCAGGCGTTTGCCCGCCTTGGTTCCGACGTCGCCGTTGTTGCCCGGGGCCGCCTCTTGAGCAGCTATCCCGATGAAGCGGCCAAGCTGGTGCTGGCAGGGCTCCGCGCAGACGGAATCGACGTCCACGTTCACACGGACGTGGAGGCAGTGAAAACGAACGACGACGGCTCGGTAAGGGTAACGCTGGACGGCACGACTCTCCAGGCAGACCAACTCCTGGTCGCCTCTGGACGGCACCCCGCCCTGGCCAACCTCGGCCTGGAGAATGTTGGAGTCGAGGCGCAGAACGGCAAGCCCCTGCGGCTCGCAACGGACGCCAGCGGCCTGGTGGAAGGCCCGGCCAGCGATGGCACCAGCGGACTGTGGCTGTACGCCGCCGGAGATGCCGCAGGCAAAGTGCTCCTGACGCATCAGGGCAAGTACGAGGCCCGGGCCACCGGCGACGCTATTGTGGCAAGGGCCAACGGCAAGCTGAGTGGCTCCCCAAAACCGTGGAGCCCTTATGCCCACACGGCCAATGACCACGCTGTTCCCAGCGTCGTTTTCACTGATCCCGAGGTCGCGTCGGTGGGCCTGAGCCTGGAACAGGCCCTCCTTCAGGGCAAGAACGTGACGGGCGTCGAACTGCCCATCAACGTCTCCGGCTCCCAGCTCCACTCCCCCGACTACAAGGGCTGGGCGCAGATGGTGGTTGATGAGGACCGGAAGGTGATCCTCGGGGCCACCTTCGTGGGTCCTGGAGTTGCAGAACTCCTCCACTCAGCAACCATAGCCATTGTTGGCGAGGTCCCCTTGGACCGCCTTTGGCATGCAGTTCCGTCGTACCCCACCATCAGCGAGGTGTGGCTGCGCCTATTGGAAAAGTACGGTCTCTAATACTCCTATTTGAACTGACCAGTCAGTTCAGTTAGACTTTTCGTAGACACCATTTCTGCGAAAGGCTTCATTGTGCTGTCCGTACAGCAACTCCAGATCAACGGCCGCCGGGACGATCTCCTTCCGGCCACGTCACTCCAGGTCCGTCGCGGCGAACTCCTGCTTGTTGCCGGAGAGGGCCAGGACCAGCGGACCGCATTGGCGTTGGCCCTGAGTGGTCGCATGAAGCCCAGCAACGGCGTCCTCAGCTGGGACAACACCACCAAAACCAAGAAGATCCGCCTCGCGAGCGCCCTGGTGGACTCCCCCGGCGTCAATGAGCCTGAGCAACACCTCAGCGTCCGGGACCTCGTCACCGAGGACCTCTCCCTGATCCCGCGCCGCTACCGTGGCGCGCTGCTGAGCAAGCCGTGGTTGAAGGTCAACAGCTTCGAGGACATCGCCGGACTTTGGATCGAACAGCTTCCTGCCGGCCGTCGCCTGGAACTCCTCACCGCGCTTGCCCTGGCAGATCCCGCCACGGACCTCCTGGTGGTCGATTCCCCGGACCGCCACAGCGCAGATCCCGCCGCTTGGTTGCCCCGGCTGCAAGCATTGGCGTCCGACGCCGGACGGCCGCTTGCCGTCGTCGCGGTGGTAGGTGCCCTCCCGGACGACTGGACCGGAGCCGCCGCGGTGATCGGGAACTCAGTCGCGCACCCTCCCGAACCTTCGCCCTCCGAACCCGCGCCAGCTGAACTTCGGGCCGCCCAGCCCAAGCCGGCCGCCGCCGTCGAGCCCCAAGCAGCCGCCGTCGAGCCCCAAACGGCCGATGCGGAGCCCAAAGCCAGGCACGCCGCACAGCCGGACCCCGGAACAGCCGAAGCGCCCAACGAACCCGAAGCATCCGCAGCGGTCAAAGCCGCTGCCCACCCTGAATCCGAAAACCTCCAAAGGACTGCAAAGTGACTGTTCTGCGGCTTGCCCGCTCCGAACTCAAGCGCATGACCGGCGGGCTCCTGCCCAAGCTGACCATCCTCGCCCTCACCATGGTGCCGTTGCTGTACGGCGCCGTGTACCTTTACGCGAACTGGGATCCGTACGGCAACCTGAACCAGATCGATGCTGCCCTGGTGGTGGAGGATACGGGCGCAACGTCGTCGGACGGCACGGAGTTGCAGGCCGGCAAGAAGGTGGCAGACAGCCTGGTTGAGGGCCATGTCTTCAACTGGAAGCAGGTCTCCAGCGCGGAGGATGCAGACGCCGGTGTCCGCACGGGCGAGTACGCTTTCGCGCTCCGCATCCCCAAGGATTTCTCCTCCAACCTGGTCTCCCCCGGAAGTTTCGACGCCGCCAACCAGGCGATGCTGCACGTCACCACCAACGACGCCAACAACTACCTCCTGAGCACCATCGTGGACAAACTCACCACCGCAGTGCACTCCACTGTCGCCAAGGAGGTGGGCGAGGAAACCGCCAACCAACTCCTCACCGGCTTCGGCACCATTCACGCGTCCATCGTGAAGGCGGCTGATGGCGCCTCGGAACTCGCTACAGGCGTCGGGAAACTCAGTGACGGCGCAGCTACCCTCCACGATGGCACCACCCAACTGGTGACCGGCGCTGACCAACTCGTGGCCGGGCAGACCAAACTGCGCGACGGCGCGGTGCAGCTCAACACCGGCGCCAGCCAGTTGAGCTCCGGCCTCACCGAACTGAAGAACAAGACCTCCACCCTGCCTGCTGACTCCCAGAAGCTTGCCGATGGCGCCGCCCAAGTAGCCGCCGGAAACGCCGAGCTGAACGCGAAAGTGCAGGACGTCGTCGGGCAGCTTGAAGCCGCAGACAAGGGCCTCCGGAACCGTGTGGTGGAGTCCAACGCCCGGCTGGTCACTGCAGGTGTGCTGACGCAGGAGCAGGCAGATAAGGTGCTGGCCGACTTCGACGCGGCTGCTTCATCAAGCCCAGTGACCGACGCCAAGGCAAAGATTTCCGGTGACGCCGCCAAGATCCAACAGCTTTCGGACGGTTCCGCCGCCGTGAGCGCCGGGGCCTCGAAGCTTGCCGCCGCTACGCCGACCCTCACGGATGCCATCTCCAAGGCGGCCGCTGGCGCCGGCCAGCTGAACACGGGCGCGTCCACTCTGGCCGCCGGGCAACAGGCTGCCCTGGACGGCGCAGTGAAGCTCGACGACGGCGCCCACCAACTGGACGACGGCGCGGGCCAACTCGCCTCAGGTGCCGTGACCGCAGCCGACGGTTCCCACACCTTGGCCACGGAACTTGCCAAGGGCGCAGGGGACATCCCCAACCCCAACGATGAGCAGAAGAACAGTGTGTCCAAGGTGATCGCCGATCCTGTGGCCGTGGACAACGTCTCCCAGGCCAAGGCAGGTTCCTACGGTGCCGGCTTGGCGCCCTTCTTCCTCACTCTGGCCCTCTGGATTGGCGTGTTCATGCTGGTCCAGGCCATGCGACCCATCACCCAGCGGGCCTTGGCGTCGAACGCTCCAGCCTGGAAGATCGCCGTCGGAGGCTGGCTGCCGTTCTTCGTGGTCTCGGTCCTGCAGGCCACCATCCTCACCTTGGTAGTGAACCTTGGCCTCGGCTTGAACCCCGCACATCCCATCGGCATGTGGCTGTTTATGTTGGCCGCAGTGATGGCATTCAGCGCGATCATCCAAGGCATTGTGGCGCTCATGGGCACACCCGGCAAGTTCGTGGTGCTGATCCTGCTGGTCCTGCAGCTCGTTTCCTCGGGCGGTACGTTCCCGTGGCAGACCACGCCCATGCCGCTGCATGTGGTGCACGAGGTCCTGCCCATGGGCTACGTGGTGACCGGTATGAGGCACCTGATCTACGGCGGTGAGCTCAGCATGATCTGGCCCACGGTCCTTGGCCTGCTTGGATACACTTTGCTGGGAATGGCGCTGTCCACGCTCGCCGTCCGCAAGCACAAGGTGTGGACCCTCAAGACCCTGAAGCCGGAGATCGCAGTATGAGCACCACCGAGCCCGCCGGTCCGGGCCAAGCAGAGAAGAAGCTCCGGCCGGAACGCACCAACGCCACCAAGCAACGCCTGTTTGAAGCGTCCATGGAATTGATCGGCGAACGTGGTGCTGCGGGCGTGACCGTGGACGAAATCGCGGCCGCCGCAGGCGTGTCCAAAGGGACCGTCTATTACAACTTCGGCAGCAAATCGGACCTGATCGCCCAGTTGCTGCGGCACGGCGTGGACATCATGCTGGGCCGACTCCAGGACATTCAGGGACAGAGCAGCGATCCGCTGGAGTCCATGAAAAACATGGTGGGCCAGGCCATGGAGTTCATGGACGATTACCCGTCCTTCGCCCGCTTATGGGTCAGCGAAAACTGGCGTACGCCCGGTGAATGGAGTGCCGTGTTCGCCGAACTCCGCGCTGAACTCCTGGCGGTCATCGGATCCGCGGTGAAACGCGTCGCGGACGGGTACAAGGTTGATGAGACCATTGCCCGCGGCAGCCTTGAGGCGGCCATTTTTGGAGCAATCTTTGTGGTGGGCCTCGATCGGCAGACGTACAACCCGGAGCGGACCCGCGAACAAAGCGTCGCGGCCGTGATGACCATCATGCACGGGTACGTCATCAAGTAGCCCGCGCCCGGCGTTGCGGGGCCCGCTCTACGCGTTCCCCCCGACCCTGGGCACGCAAAACAGGCCCCACAACCAAGGGATCGGCGTTGCGGGGCCCGCTCAACACGCCTCCCCCGGGCCTTGGGCACGCAAAACAGGCCCCACAACCAAGGGATAGGCGTTGCGAGGCCCGCTCAACACGCCTCCCCCGACCCTGGGCACGCAAAACAGGCCCCACAACCAAGGGATAGGCGTTGCGAGGCCCGCTCAACACGCCTCCCCCGACCCTGGGCACGCAAAACAGGCCCCACAAACTAGGGATAGGCGTTGCGGGGCCCGCTCAACGCGTCCCCCCCGACATTGGGCACGCAAAACAGGCCCCACAACCAAGGGATGGGCGTTGCGGGGCCCGCTCAACCCGATTCCCCCGACATTGGGCACGCAAAACAGGCCCCACAACCAAGGGAAAGGCGTTGCGAGGCCCGCTCAACACGCCTCCCCCGACCCTGGGCACGCAAAACAGGCCCCACAACGGTACGCAACTGCAATGTACGACGGCGTGGCGCGGCCACTTGGTCGGCGATGATTAACCTCATGCGTCACATGGGGAACAGTGGAAAACTTGCGGTGGTGGCCGCCTTCGTATCGTTGGGGCTGTTGGTGCTCGCCGCTGTGGTGCTCGAAGAACTAGTCCTTTACCTGTTTCTGGGTGCTGTTCTGGTCTGCTATTTGGCCTCCTTGGTCCAGGTCTTCAACCGGCGGCGCTACCTCGTAGTGCTTCTGGGCGCAGCGGGAACGAGCCTCTTCATCGGGTGCAGTATCGCGTTCCTGCGGATGTGGGGCATCGCGTTCAACCAGGACGCCAACGCTTTGGGCAGTGCCACCAGCACCCAGGACTCGGACATCTACTTCTACCTGGCCGTGGTGGCAGGTGTCGGCACGCTGGGAGTGATGTTCCTCGGTGCCGTGGTGCCATCGTTTGGTGCAAAGGCACCGGCGCCTCCAAAGAGGCCCGCGTCGGCTGTGAAGCGAACCCCGTCGGCACGCAAACCGGCAACACCGCGCCCGGTTACAGCGGCCAAGCGTCCAGCCACATCACAGCGTGCTTCAAGCACGGCCAAGGCGCCCATAGCAGCGAAGGCCCCCGTCGCGAAGCGTCCCGCGGCACCCCGCACCCCTGCAGCGGCAGCCAAGAGGCCGACGTCGAACGCTTCCTCCCAACGCAAGCCGGCCCCCAGGCGCTAACAACCCCCACAATGCGAGGCCCGCCCTACGCCCCAACCCCACACCCACACACGCACAACAGGCCCCACAACGGGTGGGGGTCAGGAGTCGAAACCCAAGCCCACGGCGTCGAGCGCTTTGAGGATGAGGTTCCGCTTCCCCTGGTTGTGGTCCGCACGGTCCATGGACCAGCGCGTCAGGTTGATACCCAGGGAGGCAAGCGGCTCGGGCGGGAAGGGCAACGGCCGTTTCCGGACCATTTCCACCCGGGTGCGCTCCGTGTCCAGACCGGACAAGAGATCGAGGAGCACATCGGCAGCAAAGGCGGTGGCCCCCACGCCCAGACCTGTGAAACCAGCCGCATACGCCACCCGCCCCCTCCGCGCTGTACCGAAGAACGCGCAGAACTGCGTGCTTGAATCGATGGGTCCGGCCCACTTGTGGGTGAACTTCAGCCCCTCAAGCTGCGGGAACGTGGTGAAGAAGTGCGAGGCGATCTTCTCCCACGTCGCGGGTTGGTGCTCGTGTTTTTGGTCCACGCGGCGGCCCCAGAAGTAGAGGGCGTCGTATCCACCAAACAGAATCCTGTGGTCCTTGGTGATCCGGTAATAGTGGAACTGGTTGGCGACGTCCCCGATCCCCTGGCGCTTGCCCCACCCGATGGACTCCAGCTGCCCAGGAGTGAGCGGCTCAGTCATGAGGGCGTAGTCGTACACCGGCACCGTCATCAACTGGTTCCGCTTGAGCAGCGACGGAAAAACGTTGGTGCCAAGGACCACGTGTCCGGCCTCCACAGTGCCGCGTTCAGTGACGATGGTGACGCCCTGCTCGTGATCCTTCAGCTCACGAACCCGTGTCCCCTCAAAGATGCGCACGCCCAGCTCTGTGACCACCCGGGCCAGTTCAAGGCCAAGTTTGTACGGGTGGACCATGGCCACGGAATCCTGGTGCCAACGGCCCGCGAGGTAGGTAGGCGAGTTGACTTCGGCACGGATGGCGTCCTGGTCCAGAAAGACACTCCCCGGGCTGTCGTCCTCCTGGAGCCAGGCCACTTGGTGCGGTTCCACTGCAACGTTGAGCTCGCCGGTGCGTTCCCATTCGCAGTCCATGCCGTACTTCTCCACGGCCTCCTGCATGCGGTCCAGGTTCTCCATGCCCAGCCGATCCAACACTTCCAACTCGTCCGGCCAACGGTTCTTGCCGTTCTCATGGCCGTGGGTGAGGCTGGCCTCGCAGAAGCCGCCGTTGCGGCCCGAGGCTGCCCAGGCCACCCGCTCTGCTTCCAGCAGGATGACTGTCCGGCGGGGGTCTCGTTCCTTGGCCCGCAGGGCTGTCCAGAGTCCGGTGTAGCCCCCGCCGACGATCACGAGGTCGGCGGCATCGTCGCCGTCGAGTTGCGGGTAGCGCGTTGCCGAGCCCTTGAGGTCGTCGATCCAGAAGGGCCGGTGGGCGGCATCTTCCAAGGCCTTCGCGACGACGGCGGGTTGCGGGACGTTCCGTTCGAAAACGGTGGTGTTCACGGGAAATTCTCCTGTTTCTGAGGTCTTGTCCGGTCAGGCAGTGACCGGCTCGGCGTCCCACAAAGGCCGGGGACGCGAGGCGATGAGGTTCCTGGTGTACTCGTCCCCGGGGTCTTCCAGGATCCGCGCCGTGGGGCCTTGTTCAACGATCCGTCCTTGATGCATCACCAGGATCTGGGAGCACAGGCGCGAGACCACGGCGAGGTCATGGGTGACGAAAAGAATGGTCAACCCCAACTGCTCCCGCAATTCCTCCACGAGTTCCAGCACCTGAGCCTGCACCGAGACATCCAGGGCACTGGTGGCTTCGTCCAGGACCAAGAGCCGTGGACGGGCGGCCAGAGCCTTGGCCAACGCCACACGTTGACGCTGCCCACCCGACAGCGCGCGCGGCCTCGCGTCGAAGCGCTCCGGTCCGATTCCTACCCTGCCCAGGAGTTCGGCCGCGCTCACCTTGGCTTGCTTGCGTCCTTGACGCTGGTGGAGCCGGAACACATCGGCTACGGCGTTGCCCACCGGGATTCGCGGGTCCAGGGACAGGTAGGGGTCCTGAAAAACGATCTGGACGTCTTTGGCCAGGACCTTGCGCTCGGAGGCTTTCAATGCCCGGCGCGGCCGGGGAACTCCTCGCAGGGTGAGCTCGCCTTCGGTGGCCGTTTCCAGCGCCACCACCAGCCGGGCCAGGGTGGATTTACCCGAGCCCGACTCGCCCACCACGCCCAAGGAACCGCCCTCCGGAAGGGTGAAAGCTGCATTGTCCAACGCTGTGATGACGTCGCCGCGAGGCAGTTGGTACGTTTTGGACAGACCGGCAACCTCCAACAGGGGCACACCCGCGGCCGCTGGTGCCTCCAAACCGGCCACGTCGATGACGGGGGTGGCCTCCACCAGCTGCCGGGTGTAGTCCTGCTGGGGCGTTAGGAACACGTTCTGCGTACCACCCTGCTCCACCACCCTGCCGCGACGGAGCACATAGACGCGTTCGCACAGGCTTGCAGCGAGATTGAGGTCGTGCGTGATGAACAGCAAGCCCATGCCCCGCGACTGCTGTTCTTCGCGGAGGAGCTTCACAATCCCGGCTTGGGTGGTGACATCCAGGGCTGTGGTGGGCTCGTCGCAGAGCAGCAGGTCCGGCGAGTTGAGCAACGCAGCGGCAATCATCACCCGCTGGAGCATGCCGCCGGAAAGCTGGTGCGGGTGCTGGTCCATGAGCTCCTTGGCCCGGCGCAGCCCCACTTGCTCGAGTTGCTTCACAGCACGCTCGGTGGCTTCGGCACGGGACAACCCGTCAAAGCGAAACAGCGTCTCCGTGAGGAAGTCCCCCACAGTCCGGACCGGGTTGATGCCGGCGCGGGGGTCCTGGAAGATCATTGACGCGTGGCCGCGCCGCAGCTCCATGAGCCGTTGTTTGCTCGCAGTCAGGGTATCGAGGCCCTGCACCGCCACCGTTCCGGAGAACTCTGAGCCACCAGGGAACAACCCCAGTGCGGCCCGGGTGGTCAGGGACTTGCCTGAGCCGGACTCCCCCACCAAGGCCACCGCATCGCCGTCGTTCACGTGAAGCGAGACGCTGTCCAGCAGCGGCGGCCTGTCCCGAAAACCGAGCGTAAAATCTTCAATCGTCAGGAGCTGGGTCATGACAGTTTTCCTCCGATGCGGTCAGAAAGTTCCTCGCCGATGACGTTGACGGCCACCACCACCAGGACCACCACCAATGCGGGCCAAAAAGCGGGCAGGATGTAGCCGCCCAGGAGCGCGCCCCGGGATTCCTCGATCATGGCTCCCCAGTCGCTGGTAGGCGGCTGAACCCCCAGTCCGATGAAGGACAGCGCCGCGAGATCAGCCAGCACGTAACCGAAGTTCAGTGTTGATTGCGCACCAACTGTGGGGATGAGGTTGGGCAGCACCCTGCCCAGCACCACCCACGGCGTCCGGAATCCAAGCACCCGGTACGCCTGGACATAGGGCCGGCTGCGCTCGGCAACCACCAAGGACTGCGCCAGCCGGGCCACGTACGGTACGTAGGCGATAGTCATGGCGAGGATGGGCGCCAAGAGGCCTTTGCCAAACAAAGCGATGGCGAGCATGGCCATGAGCAGAGCGGGAAAAGCGAAGAGAAGGTCGAAAACCCGGCCAAGAACCTTGCCAAGCCAGCCTTCGGACCAGCCTGCAACCAGGCCCAGCAGCAGGCCCAACACGGTCGATCCGATCACCACGATGGTGGGTCCCAGGAGCGAAGTCCGCCCGCCGTACATGAGCCGGCTGAGAAGGTCACGGCCCAGCGCGTCGGTCCCCAGCAGGTGTTGCGCGCCTGGACCGGCCAGGACGTTGTTGAGGTCCACATAGTCGGGGTCGTAGGGCGCCAGGATCGGGGCGAACACTGAGAGAAGTACGACGGCGGCGGCTACGGCTAGCGCTGACCACGCCATGGGTGACAGGAGGCTGCCGTAGCGGCGAAGGCCAGCCTGCGGCAATTGGACGGCTAACGTCATCGGGACTCCGTTCCGGCCGCAATACGCGGATCAATGAGGGGCTGGATAAGGTCAACCACGGTGTTGACCAGGACGAAGGCTGCCACCACCACCATGACGATTGCCTGGACCACGGCGAAGTCCAGCCTGTCGATGGATTGCACCAGGAGCTGCCCGATTCCGGAGAGGCCGAAGGTCCGCTCGATGATGGCGCTGGAGACCAGGAGCCCGGCCACCAGCACGCCGCTCACCGTGAGGATGGGTCCCAGGGCGTTGCGGAGGACGTGACGCGCCACGACGGACCCGCGGGTCAGCCCGCGGCTGGTGGCCACTTCGACGTGTTCTCGGAGGAGTTGTTCGTTCATGGACGATCGCGTCACCCGCGCCACCATGGCGATGTATGTAATGCCCAAGGCGAGCGCCGGGAGGGTGAGGTGCCAGATCCGGTCCCAGCCGCCGTCGCCGCTTCCAAAGGAAGGGAACCATCCCAGTCCTACGGAGAAGAGTGCTACCAACGCGATGGCTGCCACGAAGGGCGGCACGGCGCCTGCGGCGGTAAGGGTGATGAGGATGAAGCGGTCGCTGAAGCCCTTGTTCAGGCTGGCCAGTATGCCGGCAAACAGGCCCAGGACGGTGATGAACACTGCGGCGAGCGCCACGAGTTGCAGGGTGGTGGGCAGCCTGCCGAGGAGCACGTCGGAGACGTCTTGGCGGTAGGTGAGCGAGCGTCCCCAATCTCCGTGCAGGATGCCGCCGAGCCAGTTCAGGTACTGTTCCCAGGCCGGCTTGTCCAGGCCGAATTGCCGGGTGATCTCTTCCAGTGCTTCGGGTTTGGGGCTGCGTCCCCTCAGCAGGAAGCGTGCGGGGTCGCCGGGGACCAGGAACCGGGAGAAGAACACCGCCAGTGAGGCGACCAGCAGGGTCACCATCAGGGCGAGCACCTTCTTTGCGATGAACGCGGCTGCCCTGTTGGCAGCTCGCTTGCCCGGACCCCGTGGGGGTGCGGGAGCCTGTGCTTGATCCATAACGGCCATGTCAGCGACCTCCTATCTGGGCTGCCCACGGGAAGTACATGTAGTTGATGGACGGGTCCGCACCGGTGATGCGTTTGCCCAGCCACATGGACGTGACGGTCTCATAGAGTGGCCCCCACACCACGTCATCGGCGGCCAGCTTGGCGGCCTGGCCAGTCAGCTTGCCCCGGGCGTCGGGGTCCTGCACGGTGTACGCAGTGTTGACCAGATCATCGAATTGCGGGTTGCTCCAGCCGCCGTAGTTGCTGAAATCGCCGGTGCGCAGCACGCTGTACATTTCCAAGGGCTCGGTGCTGGAGAGGTACCAGGACGTCACCATGAGATCCACGTTCTTGCGGGCCTCGGGGTCGGAGAAGAGAGTGGTGTATTTGTCGTTGGACATGGTCTGGATTTCAGGGTCCAGGCCGATCTCCTTGGCCGCGGACGCGATGGCCCGGGCCGTGATGTCGAAAGCTGCGTTCAGCGAGGCAGTGGCGAAGACGAACTTGCTGCCCTCCGCCCCTGCTTCCTTGACGAGCTTCCTGGCTTCTTCCACGTCATAGGGCGTGGAGAGCAACCCGTCGAAAGCCTCGTCCGCAGTTTCCGTGGAGACGTCCTTCCAGACGTTCCGGGTGGTGAGGGCGTCAGTGCCGGAGGCGTAGCCCTGTTCGGCCGCCTTGATCAAGGCTTCACGATTGATGGCCATCATCAGCGCCTTGCGGACCCGGACGTCCTGGAACGTTCCGCCGAGGTTGGTGAACACCATGCTCTGGACTGAGGTGTCCTTGCCGAAGTACAGCGAGCCAGCATCTTTGTTGGCTTTGAGGATGTCCATGGCGTTGGACGGAATCGCGAAGCCGCCGTCTATTTCGCCGGTCTGGAAGGCGTTGATGCGGGACGTGGCGTCCGGGAGCATCTTGAAGGTGACCTGTTGCGACTTGGCCTTGAGGTCCGGATCCCAATAGTCGTCGAAGCGTTTGAGGGTGATGCTTTCCCCGGCCTCCCATTGCTCGAATGTGAAGGGTCCGGTGCAGTTCACGCCGGTGCTTGAGTTGCCGTAATCCTTGCCGGCTTCCTTCAGGGTTTTGGCGGATTCCACCACCCCGGTAGCTCCCACCAGGGACGCGTTGAACACGTAGTCCGGCTTGGTGGTGGTCACCGTGACCTGGTAGTCGCCGGTCTTCTCTATTGACTCGACGTTTTGGTAGGCGGAGGCCCAGAAGGATCCGACTTCCGGGTCCACGTGCCGGCTCAGGGATGCCACGACATCCTCCGCTGTCATCTCGGTGCCATCGTGGAATTTCACGCCCTGCCGGATGGTGTAGATCCAGGTCAGCGGGTCCGGGTTCTCCACTCCGGTTGCCAGTCCGGGAGACGTGGACAGGTCCGCGTTCCAGCGGAACAGCGACTCGCAGACGTTGGACAGGACAGTGTTGTCCGGGTAGTCAAAGGCATAGGCGTAGTCCAGCGAGAACGGCTCCGCGTACATGGCCCAGTTGAAGTTGTCGATCTCCTTGGTGGGTGCCGGCGTTGAGTCGGACAACGTGAACTTGGCTCCCCCGGCGGCGTCCGTCACGCTGGCGGGCCGGACGCCGCAGCCGCCCAGGACCAAGCCGGCCACGACGGCGGCCACCGTTACCGCTGTGATGCGCGACGGCGTCGTCCGCTGTTTGGGCGGTACGGCACCGCGCGCTGCCTGCGGCTTCACTGCATCACCGGGGAGGGCTGGCTCTGACGGGCTGTTGCGCGGTCATAGACGCACTCGCCCCCGATCCACGTTTGCGTCACCACCGCCCGGTGCAGTTCTTCCGGCGAAAGCTCGAAGAGGTTGACGTCCAGCACCGCGAGGTCGGCAAGTTTGCCGGGTTCCAAGGTCCCCGTCTCCGCGTCCAGGTGGTTGATCCACGCTGTTCCCTGCGTGTACGCGTTCAGGATCTGTTGGAGGCTGAGCTTCTGTGATTCCGGGCCGAGAGGCGGCAGGTCTTCCCCGGGTGCTGTGCGGTTGACGGCAACGTGGATGGCGGCGATCGGATCGGCCGTGGAGACGGGCCAGTCGCTGCCGGCCACCAAGCGTGCCCCCGCCGCAGCAAGTTCACCAAAGGGATAGTGCCGCGCCTCGGCGCCCGGTTCCAGGAACGGCAGGGTCAGGGTGTCCAGTTGATCCTCGTGGCAGGCCCAGAGGGCCTGCACGTTGGCTGCTGCTCCGAGCTCTGCAAAGCGGGCAGCGTCCTCGCTGCGGACTACTTGGAGATGCGCCAGGTGGTGGCGGTGATCGTTGACTCCGTTGCTGTCCCTGGCAGTTTGGAGGGCGTCCAAGGCGTCGGTCACGGCGCGGTCGCCCAGGGCGTGGAAGTGGAGCTGCATCCCGGAGGCGTCGATGGCGGTGACGAATTCCTTGAGCTCTGCGGGCTCGAAGAACTCAATGCCGCGGTTGTCAGTGTGGTGTCCATGGTGGTCCAGGTAGACGTGGTGCATGGCGGCTGTGAAGTTCTCAGCGACTCCATCAACCATCACCTTGACCGTGTTGGCATTGAGGACCAGGGGGTCGAACGACTCCCGGACGGTGTTCCGTCGTTCCAGGATCGCCTCCAGCTGGGACATGCCCGCCGTCCGGTCCCACCATTGGCATGCGGTGACCCGGACTTTGAGATCCCCCGCGTTGGCGGCATCCATGTAGACCTTGAGGTTGTCGGCATGGCCGCCCTCGGGAATCGGCACCCAGGCGTCCTGCCATGCCGTGATGCCTTGGGAAAGCAGCAATTCCTGTGATGCGAGCAATCCTTGGTAGGCGAGGTTGTACGGCAAAGCAGGCTTGGCGTCGTTGAAGAGATCCATGGCACCTTCATGGACGGTGCCGGCGGGAGTACCGTCCGGCTCCCGCTCAAAGCGTCCACCGGCGGGATCCGGGGTGTCCCTGCTGATGGCCGCCGCTGCGAACGCGGCAGTATTGGCCCAGGCTCCGTGATGGTCGCGGTTCTGGAGATACACGGGCCGGTCCTGCACCACAGCATCCAACAAGCCCCGGGTAGGTGTTCCTCCCG
The DNA here is from genome assembly GCF_900108925.1 of Arthrobacter sp. yr096. Lineage (NCBI taxonomy): Bacteria > Bacillati > Actinomycetota > Actinomycetes > Micrococcales > Micrococcaceae > Arthrobacter > Arthrobacter sp. yr096. The sequence continues at coordinate 97,942 of NZ_FNYI01000009.1, forward strand.
GGAAAAGATCCATGGACCATCCCGCGCCGAGGATCCACGGTTGGTCCGGGTTTTCCGCTGCGTAGCGGCCAACCAGCGCCACGGCATCCTCAGCGGTGCTGGCCTCCGTCAGATCGCATTGCAACATCTCCACGCCGGCGAAGATGGGGTGGATATGGGCGTCCTGGAAACCCGGGACCACCAGTTGACCTTGGAGGTCAACCCGGCGGGTGTCCGGCGTTGTAGTGGATTCGACGTCATCGGGGCTTCCGACGGCGACGATCCTCCCGCCTGCCACGGCCACATTTGCCCGGACAGGACCGGCGTCATTGCCGGTGTAGACCCATCCGTTCTCAAACAAAATCTCTGCGTGCACGTTCGAGTCCTTTCGAGGGGAAATTCAACTCTGCGAGACACACTATGAGCCGGATCACACTTAAGTCAACAGTGTTGACATCATCGCTGACAAAGTCTTTGACTTGTCCTCGAGAGGAGGAAACCATGAATCATGTACGGTGATAAAGATCCCGGGATCCCATGGAAGGTGGACAACAGATGGTGCAGCCAGCCCAGTCAACGGACCGGCGCACCCGATTGGACCCAGCCACCATCATTGATGCCGTCCTCCGGATCTCCAGCCAGGAGCCCGGCGAACGGTTGACTGTCCGAAGGCTGGGCCAGGAACTCGACGTCGATGCCACCGCCGTGTATCGCCATTTCCGTAACAGGGACGCCGTTGTACGGGCAGCCTTGGACCAGTTGTTCATGATGTCCGTGGAACGCACCCTGGCCACGGCGCGCGACCACGACTGGCGCGCCCGGCTGGAGGCCTACCTCGATGAACTCCTCAGGGTCTTTATGCAACACCCTTCCCTGGGCAGCGAGTCCTTTGCCACGGACACCTACGGCCCCGGCGAGCTGAAGGCAATCGAGTTCGTCCTGCAATGCCTCACCGATGCCGGCCTGGCAGAGGACCGCGTGGTGCACTACTACGCAGCCCTGGAAAGCTACACCCTGGCTCTCGGTGCCGGAATTGCGGTGGAGATCCAGCGGCTCCCGGACTCCGAAGGCCACGATCCCTGGCTCAACCCCCGGGTCTTCACTCGCATTTCCGGGCATCCGCTCCTCGAAAAACACCACGCAGCCCTGCAGACCCTCGATTCACTCAAGGCGTTCCATGCCGGCCTGGCAGCCATCCTGGACAGCGCCGAACGCGAAAGCAAGCACTCGTGACCGTCCGCATCTGACGGACTGCAAGCCCAGCGCAACCTGCCCCACCCGCACAACGGCACCTCCGGCGTCGTTCATTCAGCACTGCCCGGGCACCGACGCCCAGCAGGGAAAGCATGGCACCATGCACCAGTTCATCAACGGAAAACTACAGTCCGGGACGTCCGGACAAAACCTCGACGTCATCAATCCAGCCACCTCCGAGGTAGTGGAAACGGTAGGTTTGGCGTCATTGGCGGACCTTGAATTGGCCGTGGAAGCGGCACGCAGCGCCTTCCCGGCCTGGTCCCGCGCCGCGCCCGGCGAGCGCGCAGGCATCCTGCAGAAGTTCGCCCGCATCATGGAGGAACGCGCCGGGCAATTCTCCCGCGTGGAAAGTTCGCAGACAGGCAAACCGCTCCGGTTGACCCGGGAATTCGACGTTCCCGGAACCATCGACAACATCGACTTCTTTGCCGGTGCCGCCCGTCATCTGGAGGGCAAAGCCACCGCCGAGTACTCCCCCCAGCACACCTCATCCATCCGGCGGGAACCGATCGGCGTGGTGGGGTCCATTGCGCCATGGAACTATCCGTTGCAGATGGCAGCATGGAAGATCCTTCCCGCTGTCGCCGCCGGCAACACCATTGTCCTCAAGCCCGCCGAGATCACGCCCCTCACGTCGCTGATGTTCGCGCAGGCGCTCACCGATGCGGGACTGCCCGACGGCGTGGTGAACGTGGTGGTGGGCGACGGCGCCACCGTGGGAGCCGCCCTCATGCGGCATCCCGACGTGGACATGGTCTCCTTCACGGGATCCACCGCCATTGGACGCACCGTCCTGGAGGCGGCGGCCGTCAACGCCAAGCGCGTGCATCTTGAGCTGGGCGGCAAGGCACCCTTCGTGGTGTTCGACGACGCCAACCTGGACGCCGCGGTGCACGGCGCCGTGGCGGGTTCGCTCATCAACACAGGCCAGGATTGCACGGCCGCCACGCGGGCCATTGTGCACAGGAGCGTGTATGAGGAATTCGTGGCGAAGCTCGCTGCCCGCTTCGAGGGGATCGTCCTGGGCACCCCCACGGACACTGGCGCCGACCTGGGCCCGCTGGTTTCCTTCAAACAACGGGACCACGTGGCAGGAATGGTGGAGCGCGCCCGCGGATACAGCAAGATTGTGGCTGGGGGCTACGCTCCTGCCGAGGGTGGCCTTGAAAAGGGCGCCTTCTACCGGCCCACGGTGGTAGTCGACGCGGCACCGGACTCGGAGATCGTGCGGGATGAGGTCTTCGGCCCGGTGCTGGTGGTCCTCCCCTTTGACACCGACGATCAAGCCATCCAGCTGGCCAACGACACCGTCTATGGCCTGGCAGCCTCAGCCTGGACCAACAACCTGCAGCGGGCACTGCGTGCCACCCGCGAGATCAAGGCCGGCTGCGTCTGGGTCAACGACCACGTTCCCATCATTTCCGAAATGCCCCACGGCGGCTTCAAGCAGTCAGGCTCCGGCAAGGACATGTCCGCGTACTCCTTTGACGAATACACCCAGGTGAAACACGTGATGTTTGAGCTGGATGGCGTCACCGAAAAGGACTGGCACCGGACCATCTTCTCGCTGCGCTGAACTTCGCGTTGCGGGGCCCGCTCTGCCCACGTTGCGGGGCCCGCTCTGCCCACGTTGCGGGGCCCGCTCTGCGTGCCTCCGGGGACTTCAGAGCCGCAGAGCGGGCCCTGCAACGGTCACTTCCGAACGCTTCCGTCCGGCCCCCAGCACTGCGGTGGCAACTCCCAGGAGCAGGATCAGCCCGCCAATGATCTCGGTCAGCGTGGGAATCTCGTTGAGGACAAGCCAGGCAGCCGTCATCCCCACCACCGGGACCAGGAGCGTGAAGGGCACGACGTCGGAACTCGGGTACAGCGACAACAGCCGGTTCCAGATGCCGTAGCCAATCAGGGACGCGAACACGGCCGTGTAGATGGCGCTCAGGATGGTGGCCGGCTGAAGGTCGGAGAGCGTAGCCCACACCATGTCCGGGCCGTCCACCGCCAGCGACAATCCCGCCAAGGGAAGCGGCACTACCGCCCCGGACCACACCACCAGGCCAAGACCGGATGCAGCTTTCGAATGCCTGGCCACCACATTGCCAAGGGCCCAGGACAATGCTGCGGCCAGGACAATCATGAGCGGCAGCACGGGCGCCACGGCACTGCGTCCCAGTGCCACCACACCCAGGCCGGCGATGCCCAGCACCACGCCGGCCAACTGACGGCGGCTGGGCCTCTCACCGAGGAATCTTGCGGCCAGCAGGATGGTGAACAGCACCTGGGCTTGCAGCACCAGCGACGCCAGTCCAGCCGGCATCCCCAGCGCCATGCCCAGGTACAGGAGCCCGAACTGGCCGGCACTCATGAAGAGTCCGACGCCCAGAATCGCCCTCCAGCCCACATCCGGTTTGCGGATGAACAGGATGAAGGGAAAAACGACCAACAGGAAACGCATGGCCACGAAGAGCAGCGGAGGCACCTCCCGGCCATTGGTGTGAAGGCCCAGGTCGATCGCGACAAAGTTGATGCCCCAGAGGACGGCGACAAGGACGGCGAGGGCAGAGTGGCGAAGGTTCACAAGTACACTCTGGACTTCTTAATCTTGAAGCACCAGCGTTGATTTCAGCATGAAACCGCGTAGATTTACTTCATGATCGACATTTCAGCTTTGCGGGCACTCGTCGCCGTGGAACAGCATGGATCCGTGGTGGCCGCGTCGGATGTGATGGGGTATAGCCCGTCCGCCGTATCGCAGCAGATCAAGAAGCTTGAGAAGCAGACCGGGGTCGCTGTTCTGGAGCGGAACGGCCGCGGGGTGCTCTTGACGGAACGGGGCCTTGCGCTGGCAGGCTACGGGCGGCGCATCATGGGTGAACTCGAGGAACTGCAGGCAACCTTGCTTGCCGATCCGGCCAAACCTTCAGGACTGCTGAGGTTGGTTGCTTTCTCCACCGCATGCCGTGGCCTGGTGGGGCCGCTGCTCGGCCGATTGGCGGCGTCACACCCGGCCTTGGACATTACGGTGCTGGCAGAGGATCCCCGCGAAGCCGTGCAGAAAGTGGCCTCCGGCGAGGCCGAGCTCGCTGTGGTGCACAACTGGAACTCCGTGCCGCTGGTGATTCCGGAGAACCTGGTGCATGAGGACCTCTGTATCGACCAAGCCGATGTCCTGGTCAACAGCACGCACGCACTGGCGACACGGGCCGTCGTCGAACGTGAAGAGTTACTGGACCAGACCTGGATCAGCACGCCGGCGGGAGCTATCTGCAACGAAGCCCTGCTGCAGATCTTCGCGGGACTGGGCCGCGTACCGGATATCCGCGTGTACGATCCCGACTTTTCCACGCACATCGCCATGGTGGAGCAGGGCGTGGCCGTGGCGCTGGTTCCGCGGCTGGGCAGGCCGCCGCTTCCCGCGGGGGTGGTTGCGATCCCCGTCATCAATCCCGTGCAACAGCGCTCCGTGGGAGTGGTCTACCGCAAGACCATGACGGCAAGCCCCAACATCCGGCTGGCCGTGCGCCTGTTGCGGGACATCGCCGCCCAGGAGCTTCCCACCCAGGAATTTCCCACCCAGGAGCTTCCCACCCAGCGAGGTTGATCTACGTCTGGGGTTGATCAACGTCACACAGGGGAACATTCGACGCCCGGCAGGCTATTAGCTTAGGCTAACCTTACCTAGCTACCTGCGCCGCCCGGAGCGCAGTCGTCGAAACTCTGAAGGGGCCCAACAGTGGAAGCAATCCTCTTTCCCACGGACATGAACCACCACCACACCTATGGCCTGGTGAGTTACATCATGATCGACGACGGCCTGTATCCGAGCGCCCACAACCGGCGCGACCCCTACGCACTTCCGGCCTTCGACATCCGGGGTCAGTGGGTCTACCCCAGCCGGTACAACGAGTACATGGCCCCGCAGCTGCCGGTGTACATGTTCGACGGCGAATACCTGATCGCAACAGGGCATGGCGAGGAAGCCGCGGGCCTGCCCGTCTTCGAAATCCGCTGCATGTGCATGCCGCAGCTAACTCCCGGGCACGGCTCAGCATCAGGCGCCAGCGAGTACTGAACGGCCCCTGCAGCCCAGACCGGTCAGGCGCTGATTATGGCCGGGGCACCGTGAAGTGCGTCAACCGCGCATCCTGCCCGTCAAGCTCGGCCCAGGATTTCTCCGTCTCCATTACTGTCAACGCACTCGTTGGGTAACGGGTGGCGGCGTCCATGTAAGCGTCGTGGTCCGAGTCGCGGGAAGCCAAATGCATGGCAAGATCCTGCACTCCGGGCAGGTGAGAAATGATCATCAGCGTGGTGACGGTGTCCGGAACGTGGTTGATGACCGTCAGCATGCGGTTTGCGGAGGCGGCATACAAGCCATCTTCGAGCTTGGGCGTCGGAGCCTTGTCCCCCAGCTCGTCGCAGACCCAGGTGCACGTTTGGCGGGTCCTGAGCGCGGACGAGCACAGGATAAAGTCCGGCACCACGCCGTGCTTGAGCAACCACTTGCCGGCAAGTGGCGCCTCACGGTGACCCCGTTCCTCCAAGGGCCGCTCGTGGTCCGGCACGCCCATGGGCCAATCGGCCTTGGCGTGGCGCATGATCACCAAACGCTTGATGTGATGGTCGCTCATACCCCAACCCTATCCGCCCTGCCCACCATGGCAGGGTCCCGCAGGGAATGCGAAAGCGCCCGCCTCTTGACCGGAGACGGGCGCTTTTCTGCTGCTGTTGCTAGATCGAGTATTCGGGAGCGGCCCAGACGATAACTTCGGGGTGCTCGTAGAAACGGTAACCCTGGCCGCGAACCGTACGGACGGTGTTGGCGAGGCGTCCGAGCTTGGAGCGGAGGCGACGGATGTGGACGTCGATGGTGCGCTCGTTGGGCACCTCTTCGGCGTTGCGCCACAGGCCCTCGAGCAGTTCGTCGCGGCCCACGGTGCGGGTGCCGTTTTCCACGAGGTAGTTGAGGAGTTCGAACTCCTTGAACGTCAAGTTCAGCGACTCGCCGTCCAGGTGAACTTCGCGGCGGGCCAGATCGATCAGGACGCCGGAGGGACGGGATTCCTGCTGCGGCGCGGGGCGGGCAGCTTCGGTGCGCTGACGTGAGGCAACCGTGGGGTCACCGAACGTGGAACGCACGACGTCGAGGGCGGACCCGGGTGCCCCGGCAGGCGCGACGGCGACGGCGGCATAGCTCTCAGCGCCGGTCACGAGGGACTGCGCGTAGGCCCGGATTTCCTGGGCGAGCTTGGCAATGGAGGTTCCGGCCGCAGCGGCGGTTTCTTCGTCAATGCCCATGTAGAGCACGAAGCCGCGGGCTACGTTGTCATTGGCAACGGGACGCAGCCTGTCCGACTGGGCAATCACCGGGGTGGGTGCCGTCATGGGGGCAGGCTCGGCGGTGGGTACTGCGCGCAACTGGCCATAGGAGTTGGGGTTATAGCCCTGCGGAACGTAGCCGGGAGCCTGCTGGCCTGCACCCTGCTGGGCGGGGGCGTAGCCGGGGCGGTTGCCGAATCCGGGGCGCAGCCCTGCGTTCGACGCTGCCTTGTTGGCGTTACGGACGGAGATGTGGACGTATCCAGATGCAACTGACATGGAGTGCTTACCTCAAAAGTGAATAGCCGTCATCGCGGCTTCGAATGCTGGTTGTCCCCGCAATGAGTTTGGGGAGGGGCGCCCAACGCTGGGCTAGGGGGCGAATGCCTGAAACTTCTTGGGGTGGAAAGTTAGGCTTGCATTCGACAACAGCGGTCATCATGGCCAGCGGGTGTGCTGGGCCAGGTTGCTGCGGCTGCAGGTGCTGTTGAGTTCTTGTTCACATTGGAAGTGTGCAACGTAACAATGGCAACACGCAAGTAACAAAGCGCCGAACCGTCCACATTTTGAGACGTAGAGGTCTATTGTGTCGCAAATCACAATTCCACGCACGTACTAAATGAACGCCATTTCATTCGGCGACGGCAAGAAATATTTGCAATTCAGTGAATAATCTTCGGCCGATGGGGCATGATGCGCACCTCGCTTCCCGCGAACACCGCCCACGCGGAATCTCACGATCTGAAACAGTTGTTGTCCAATCGCAGGTAGTCTCCCTCGCTAATTTTCTGCCGAAAATCTGCTACAAGCTGTAGAAACAGCCGTTGCTTGTCAGGACGAGGTGCCCAAACCAGAGGTGGAGCCCAGACCGGACGATGATGAGCCCTGCCCGGACGTGGTGGACGTAGTCAGCCTGATGGACGCCGCGGTGTAGTTATCCCCGTCCTTGATGGCCGTCACCCGAACCAAGGAGCCAGCCGTCACGTCAGCCATTGTGAGGGTGCTGGCGGTGCTGCCCCGTTGTCTGGCACCCTGAGCCACGGTGGTGTCGTCGTCTAAGGCGTAGCTCCGGGTGAAGCCATCCTCGCTCTTCACAGTAAGGGAATTCGACGAGACATCGCTGACCGTCCCCAACTGATCCGCCATGGTCACGTACGCCCCGTTGCGGAGCACCACGTATTCCGAATGGACCGCTGCGTTGAGCCCTCCTGCCATGCCCAGACCATCGGGCGCCTGGTTCCCGCCCATCTGCCCCGGTCCGGCTTGGCCCAGGCCACCCTGGCCCGGTACCGCTTGGCCTTGCTGTCCGCCGAGCCCACCGGCGTCCGTCTGGCCCAGAGGAACATTGGCGGCGTCCGCAGATCCGGCGCTTCCCAACGCGTAGAAGCCGGCCGCCGTTCCGGCAACCACCACCACGGCCACCCCGGCTACCACCAGCGTCCGTTTGACGGGCCAGCGCCCTTGAACACCGGCTTTCGACCTGCCGGGCTGCCGTTGAGTCCACCCTTGATGGCCCGACGGCGGCGCTCCCCAACCAGCCGACGGCGCGGTGTCAGGAAAATGAGGGGTGTCAGGAGAATGCGCTGTGTCAGGAGACGGTGCGATCTCAGGAGACTGCGCAGCGCCAGCCATCGTTTCACCAGCGAGAGGTTGGGTCCCTCCATCCTGCGGCTCAGACCAAGCCCACGACGATCCCGCGCCGGCCATGGATTGCTGCGCCGAGGAGTCCGGTGCCCGCTCGGGGAGCGGGTTGCCCTGGGGCGTGGAGGGGCGGTTGTGTTCGTTCATGATTTTCTCCGTTGACGCGTTCTTGTCTGTGTACGCCCCTCAGCGTCGGACCCGTTGCTGTGGGGAGCCTGTGTTGAGGAGAAGTCGCTCCTGTGACCTGTGGATACGCGTGTTTCCAGACTCCCACCTCGCTAGTGTTGACTTCACAGCGTCCTCACAGGACGGGCAAAGCGCTGGCAAACCAGCAGAACGGAGAGTTGTCCCATGGCCTCCTCGCACTCCATGACCAACAACCTTCCCCAGCTCTCCCACCCGGACGGCTCACCTATCCGTGCTCTGGTGGTGGATGACGAACCCAGCCTCGCTGAACTGATGAGCATGGGCCTTCGCATGGCGGGGTGGTCGGTGGCGGTAGCTGGAGACGGCCCGGAGGCAGTGAAACTGGCCAAGGATTTCCGGCCGGATGTTCTGGTCCTCGATGTCATGCTGCCCGGATTCGACGGCGTGGAGGTGCTCAACCGCATCCGCGCGTTCGCTCCTGAGGTTCCCGCATTGTTCCTCACTGCCAAGGACGCTGTGCAGGACAGGATCGTGGGCCTGGCTGCCGGCGGCGATGACTATGTCACCAAGCCTTTCAGCATGGAAGAAGTGCTCCTTCGCCTGCACCGGCTGGTTCAGCGTTCGGGCGTGGCAGCCATGGACACTGCGGAGTTGGTGGTGGGAGACCTGACCCTGAACGTGGACACCCGTGAAGTAACGCGTGCCGGGGAGGATATCCCGCTCACCGCTACCCAGTTCGAGCTCCTGCGCTACCTCATGGAGAACCCCAAACGAGTGGTCAGCAAGGCCCAGATCCTGGACCGCGTGTGGGACTACGACTTTGGCGGCCAAGCCAACATCGTGGAACTCTACATTTCCTACCTCCGCAAGAAGATCGAGGCGAACCACCCGCCCATGATCCACACCATCCGGGGTGCCGGTTACGTCATCAAGCCTGCGGACTAGGCGTTGAGCACACTTTCGGGCGTGGCCAAAACCTCCCAACGCAGTTGGCTCAAACCTTCAACATGGCATTTGCGCACCCGTTTGGTTCTGGTGGCCATGGCCCTGTTGGTAGCGATCTGCGGCGCAGTAGGGGCGGTCAGTTACGCGTCCATGGACATGGTCTTCAACAAACAGCTCGACAGGCAATTGGAGCAGGCGTCCAGCCGCGCGACGGAGTTCGGCAGGCCGCCGTCGAACTTTCCCAGCAACCCTTCCGGACGTCCGGATCCTCTGGAGGCGCGCGGCCAGGCTGCGGGAACGCTGAACGCGAGGATCGACGGGTCAACCGTGAGGAGCTCTGGGCTCATCGACGCCCAAGGAAATCGTGTTTCCCTCTCCGCGGCGGATGAACAGGTCTTGTTGTCTCTCCCCAAGGGCGACCTCCCCGTGGATCGGTCCCTGTCCAACGGCGACTACAGACTGGTGGCAGTGGACCCCGGCTACGGCGACGTGATTGTCACCGGGTTGCCGCTGGCGGACAAACAGAGCGCCGAGGCATCACTGGTGTGGACCATGGTGCTGGTGTCACTGGGTGGCTTGGTGCTGATTGGTCTGGCCGGCACCGTCATTATCCGGCGGACCATGCGGCCCTTGGAGCAGCTCTCCGAAGTGGCCACCAAAGTTTCGCGCCTGCCCCTCGACGCCGGTGAGGTGGCACTCGCGGTGCGGGTACCGCCGTCGGCCGCCCATCCTGGAACGGAAGTTGGCAGTGTGGGCCATGCCTTGAACCAAATGCTGAACAATGTCTCCAGTGCTCTGGAGGCCAGGCAGGAAAGCGAAACCAAGGTCCGGCAGTTCGTGGCGGATGCGTCGCACGAACTCAGGACGCCGTTGACCGCCATCCGCGGCTACACGGAACTGTTGCGGATGACGGAAAACTTCACCGAAGACGGCAGGAAATCCTTGGCGCGGGTCCAAAGCCAATCCGAACGCATGACCACGCTGGTGGAGGACCTTCTGCTGTTGGCAAGGCTCGATGAGGGTCAACCAGTGAAGGTCACGGATGTGGACCTGACCCAGCTGGTGATCGAAACCGTCAGTGACGAGAAAGTCATGGCGCCGGACCACATTTGGCAGCTCCAGCTTCCGGATGAACCCATCACCGTTCGTGGCGATGCAACGCAACTCCACCAGGTGCTGGCCAATCTGCTGTCCAATGCGCGCAAACACACCGACGCCGGCACCACTGTGGTCACCGGAGTCATGCTCTCAGCCGACGGCAGTGCAGTGGTGACCGTGACGGACAACGGACCCGGCATTCCGGAGGATTTCCAGGGCCGGATCTTCTCCCGGTTTGCCAGGGCCGACGCCGCGAGATCAGGGTCTGAGGGGACGTCTGGTTTAGGCCTGTCCATTGTGGAATCCATCGTGGAGGCGCACGGCGGCAACGTGGAGGTAACGTCCCGGCCAGGGCGCACCGAGTTCGCCCTTCGACTCCCCGCAGTCAGCACCGAACGCGTATAAGGAATCCGGCAAGACGACTCACCGGCATCGTGATCTCTGTTACCTAAATGTGACTTCCGCGGAATCCTCCTGTACCGTCGAAAGGGTGGGTCTCCCCTAACGGGCCCACACCCGGGATGCGCCGAGCTCTGCCACTTCCCGGAGTTCCGTTCTCATTCGAGGCAGAGACGGGGGACCCAGAGTCTCCGGGCCAAGGCATTTTTTGCCGGCCCTTGGGGTGAAGCCGCAGCTTGATGCGCGGCCGGATGACCTCATCCGAACCCGACAGCTAACTCCGCAGGCGCTGAGAGGTAACCACACATGTCTGAATTTAACGATCAGACGCGCCCTTCCGCGCGTCACCGCGATGAACACAACGCACCGCTGACCAAGTCGCAGGCCATCCTCAAGAACGCCGCCCGCCAGGGTAAGTCCGGCCACCGCATGTCGGTTGTCGCCGGTGTTGTTGCCGCCGCACTGGGTGTTGCATCGCTGGGAACGGCCGCCAACGCCGCTTTGAACCTCCCCGAAGCCAGCCGGGTCGCTGAGACCCAGGCGGCCGCGCAGGTCAGCAACACCCGCTCCGCTGCCACGGATGCTGCCGCCGAAAAGAGCGCAGCTGACCGGGCTGCAGCCGCGAAGGCTACGGCCGACAAGGCTGCCGCTGAGAAGGCCGCTGCAGACAAAGCCGCAGCTGAGAAGGCTGCCGCTGACCAGGCCGCCGCCGAAAAGGCTGCTGCCGAAAAGGCCGCCGCGGATCAGGCTGCTGCAGAGAAGGCTGCCGCTGACGCTGCTGCCAAGCAAGCCGCCGACGCCGCTGCTGCCGCCGCCGCTGCGGAAGCTGCAGCTGCTGCCGCCGCCCCCAAAGCCGTTGACGATCCCGCCGCTGCCAAGGCTTACGCCGCCAGCATCCTGGGCAACTACGGCTGGAGCGCGGCCGAAATGACCGCGCTGAACACGCTGTGGGAGAAGGAATCCAACTGGAAGACCACTGCCACGAACGCTTCCAGCGGTGCGTACGGCATTGTCCAGTCCCTGCCTGCTTCGAAGATGGCCACGGCCGGTGCTGACTGGCAGACCAACTACCAGACCCAGATCAAGTGGGGCCTGAACTACATCAAGGAACGCTACGGATCCCCGTCGGCCGCCCTGGCCTTCCACTTGGCCAACAACTGGTACTAAGCCAGACTGTTTGATTGCCGCGCCGGATTCCGCCGTTCGCACCAGTGTTTACTGGAGCGGATCGTGGGAACCGGCGCGGCTTTCACGTGTTTCACAGGCGCTCCCCCGGGTTCACAGTGGGGTCACAGCTTCCGCCTAAAGCACTCATATTCGGCGGCGCCATTCTGGAAGCATGACGCTCACAGATCCAACCACCAGCGCTTTGCCACGAAAGACCCATTCGGCGCGCTTGCGAGGCTCGGCGTTGCCCACTCCCCAGCTGGAACACCTGCACGATGGGCCGGCTGTGCACCGGCAGACCCGGCGGCTGCCCATTGACACCAAGGGCGTGGTTCCGGTTCTTGACGTCACTGTTCCCGTTTACAACGACGAAGTCTCTTTGGAACGCAACCTGCGCCGGCTGCACGGTTATCTGACGGACACCTTCCCGCACACTTTCCGGATCACAGTGGCGGACAACGCCAGCACCGACAGCACACTGAGGATCGCAGAACGCCTGGCCCGCGAGTTTCCCGAGCTGGTGGTGGTTCGGTTCCAGGCAAGCGGACGCGGGAACGCCCTCCGCCACGTCTGGGAGTCCTCGCCCTCACCGGTGCTTGCCTACATGGAATCGGACCTGTCCACAGATCTCGCGGCTTTGGCACCGCTCCTGGCACCATTGATTTCCGGCCATTCGGACCTGGCCATCGGCACGCGCCTGGCACGGACTTCGCGCGTAAGCCGCAGTCCTCTGCGCGGTTTCGTGTCACGCAGCTTCAACTTCCTGCTGCGGGCTGTCACGGGAGCACGCTTCTCCGATGCCCAATGCGGCTTTAAGGCCATCCGCGCGGACGTTGCCCAGCGCATCCTGCCCTACACGAAGGATGACGGCTGGTTTTTCGACACCGAACTCCTGGTGATCGCGGAACGCTGTGGTCTGCGCGTCCACGAGGTTCCCGTCGACTGGACCGACAACCCTGACTCAGGCGTCGACGTCGTACGAACCGCGCTTGCCGACCTGCGCGGCATGGCTCGCCTGACCCGCCACCTTGGCCGTGTTCCCATCGCTGAGCTGCGCGGAGAACTCGCGGTGGAAGCTCCTGCCCGGCGAGGCGGACTGGGCCGGCGTCTCTCCCAGGCTCTGGCGTGGACGTTGGCCTACGCCGTGGTCTTCCTGCTGGCCCGCACCGTGGTGGATCCTCTCCTGGCGAACCTCGTTGCCCTGGGGTTCACCACCTGGGCGGTAGGACTCCGCCGCGTTGGACCCCACCGCGCAGGATTCCTCACGTTCTTCACCACGCTTTTGCTCAGCTCCGGGGCGCTGATCCTCCTGCCGTTCATCACGACGCCGGACCGCTGGCTTGAGGGGTCCGCGGTGGTTGGCGCTTCACTCGCCGCCCACTTGCTGGGATACCTGGCGTTTCGAAGGACTCTTGCACCTGACGCCACGTGAGGATCTAGCGTTGTGCCCATGGGATCAACCAGGAGCGGGCTGTGGAGTGTTGGCGAACTCGCACGAGCCTGCGGGGTCAGCGTACGGACGCTTCATCATTACGACGACATCGGCTTGCTGTCAGCAAGCGGGCGGACGCCTTCCGGCCATCGGAGGTATGGCGAGGCCGACGTCCGGCGCCTCTACCGGATCAGGGCACTGCAGATGTTGGGGATTCCCCTTGCCGGGATTGGGGAAGCGTTGGGAGGGTCCGGGGACGACGACCTTGCATCAATGCGCAGCTTGTTGGACCGGCAGCTGCGTCACGTTCAACAGCACGCCCAACAAATCCAAGCCCTGCAAGATCGCTTGGACGATCTCCTGGAGCGTCTGGACGCTCCAGTTATGCCAACCCCTGAACAACTGGGCGTTGAGAGAATTGAGGAAGCAAAAAGGCAATGGGAAGCCTTGGTGAATGAAGGTCTTTTACTCGTCGGCGCCGGCACTCCCGTGAGCGATCCGGCGGTGCAGGAATGGGTACGTTCCTGGGAGGAAACAGGCTCAATGTTCCATTCCGGAGAAGACACCAAGGTGGCCGCCCGGGCAGCCTGGCAGGAGAACCAGCAGGCTATCAGCTCCGACCTGCCCTGGAGTTCTGAAGACTTGGCTGGTCTGATGGCGTACTTGCAGAAGGCAAGAGCGCAGTAGCCCTCCCGACGGCGTACGGCTATGCCTCCGGCTCTGCCTCGAACGCCCGCCGGACTGCAGCAATGGACGCGGCAACGTCCCCGGCGTCCGTGGTCCAGTTGCTCACCGAGATCCGGAGGATTTCCCGGCCGCGCCAGGACGAGCCTGACATCCACACAGCGCCTTCGGCCATCAGCCGTTGCGTGACGCGGTGGGTCCGGTCGTCACTGCCAAAGCTCACGGAAACCTGTGTGAACACGACGTCATTAAGAACCTCGACGCCGGGAATCGCGGCGAGTCCCTCCGCCAGTGCCCTGGCATTTGCAGCGAGCCGCTCCACCATGGCAATCACTCCGTTGCGGCCCAACTGCCGGAGGGCCGCCCAGACGGGAATGCCGCGGGCACGGCGGGACAATTCAGGAACCTTCTCAAAGGGGTCCCCGGGCCCGGCATCCGTTGCAATGAAGTAACTGGTGTGAATGCTGAAGGCCCTTCTGAGTGCCTCAGGGCTTGAGACGATGGCCAATCCGCAGTCGTAGGGGACATTCAGGGTTTTGTGGGCATCCGTGGCCCAGGAGTCGGCTTCCTCCACTCCTGCCAACCGCTCCCTGAGTGTCGGGCTGACGGCTGCCCACAAGCCAAAAGCGCCGTCCACGTGGACCCAGGCGCCGCGCTGGTGGGCCACAGCAATGGCTTCCGTCATGGGATCAAACGCTCCGGAGTGCAGGTTGCCCGCTTGCAGGCACACCAACGATGGCCCGGGCTGCTGCTCCATGGCTTCGGCCAGTGCGTCGGGAATAATCCGGCCTTCGTCGTCGGCAGCCACGGGTACGCAGGCCCCGAGCCCCAGATACCGGAGCGCCAGATCCACGGCCGCGTGCCGTTCCCGCCCCGCGAAAGTGGTGATTCTGGGAGCACCGGAGAGCCCCATGGCCTGCAGGTCCCAACCCGCCTCATCCATCAAGTACTGTCGTCCCGCTGCGAGGCCTACGAAATTGGCCGTGGTGGCACCCGTGGTGAATCCAACGTCCGCGGTTGCCGGAAGGTGCAGAAGGTCCAGCAGCCAGGAGGCGGCAGATTCCTCGATGGCGGCCGCCGCCGGAGTGGCGAAGCGGAGCCCGGTGTTCTGGTCCCAGGCGGAGACCAGCCAATCGGCGGCCATGGCGGCAGGCAAGGTTCCGCCCATGACCCAGCCAAAGAAGCGCCCCGACTGGATCGCCATGAGGCCGGGCTCGGCCAGCGCAGCGAGCTGGTCAACTACTTCGGCGGCATCAGTGGCTTCGTCAGGGAGCTTCGGCGGCATGCTCCTGGCCACCTGATCGGCGTCGGAAGAAGGACGGACTGAACGAGTAGGCACCGACGCCAGCCAATCACCGGCGTGCACCATGGCCCGCCCCAATGCAGCACCGTACGCCTCCGGCATCGCAGACATGCGCACAGCCTACTCCCGGTTCACCGCATGGAACAGTACGGAACGGTACAGCCGGACAGCAGCTGTGACGCCGGACGGTGCCCGCCGGAATGCGTTACAGGGTGAGCGTCAGGAGGTGACCGCCGTCGTCGTCTTTAACAGCGGCAACCGTGACTGCCGAGTAGTCCGGGATCCGCCACATGCCGTCCTCGAGGTGGCCGGCGTCGCCAACCACCACGGTCCGCATTCCGGCGGCGCGCGCCGCAGCGATACCGGCGGGGGCATCTTCGAAAACCACGACGTCGGACGCGTCAACTCCCAGCATCGCGGCCGCCTTGAGGTACCCCTCCGGGTGGGGTTTGCCAAGGGTAACGGCCTCGGAGGTGACTGCCGTGGCAGGCATGGGAAGTCCAGCGGCCTGCATACGGATGCCGGCGAGTACGCGGTCGGCAGAGGTGACCAATGCGATGGCGTCATCCGGCAGCGCGGTCAGCAGCGCTGCCGCGCCGGGAATCGCTATCACGCCGTCTGTCCGCGTGCGTTCCATGGCATCCAGCTCAGCAGTCAAAGCAACGACGTCGGCCCCCACCGGAGCGTAACGGCGCACCGTGTCGCCGGAACGGACGCCATGCGAGGTCCGGAGAATCTCCTGGATGTCCAAGCCGTAGCGGTCAGCGAACTCGGACCAAACCTGCTCCACGATCGCAGTGGAATCAACCAGTGTGCCGTCCATGTCGAAGAGGATGGCGCGGGCGGTCAGCGTCGGCGTCTCTGTCGGGAGGGTGTGTTCGGCGTGGTCGGCAGGATGGCTCATGGTTCCATCCTGCCGCACGCTGTCAGGGTAACGGCTAAGTGTTACTCAGCCATTGGGGCGCTGCGGCAGGTACTGGACCGCCCATTTGTTGCCGTCAGGGTCCGCGAAGTACACAAAGTGGCCCCAGTCCTGGACATCGACGTCGCTGACGTCCACGCCGTTGGCCTTGAGCTGCTCATGTGCCTTGTTGATGTCTGCCACCACCACTTGGAGGCTTGGGGCGGAGCCCGGAGGGGCGTCCGACAAGCCCTCGCCAATGGCGATGGAGCAGGCTGAACCCGGCGGAGTCAACTGCACAAAGCGGATGCCGTCCATGGGACGTTCATCGAAATCGGCGTTGAAACCAACCTTGTTGACGTAGAAGTCCTTCGCGCGATCGACGTCGGACACAGGGACAAACACCAGTTCAAGTTTCCAGTCCATGCGCCACAGGCTAGCGGCGCGCGGCAGAAACCGGTAGGGGTCTCCCTTTAGCCTGCCACGCCGTAGAGGCGGTCCCCGGCATCGCCCAACCCGGGCACGATGTACGACTTCTCGTTGAGCTTCTCGTCAATGGAAGCCAGGACAACCTTCACGTTGGCGTCCGCGAGCTCCTCTTCCAGCTTGGCCAGTCCTTCCGGAGCAGCCAGCAAGCAGATGCAGGTGACATCCGACGCGCCGCGCTTGAAGAGGAACTTGATGGCTTCGCGCAGGGTGCCGCCTGTGGCGAGCATGGGGTCCAGGACAAAGATCTGGCGGCCGGTGAGGTCCTCGGGGAGGCGTTCGGCGTAGGTGATGATGTCCAGGGTTTCCTCGTCGCGGGCCATGCCCAGGAAACCGACCTCTGCTGTGGGTACCAGTTTGGTCATGCCCTCAAGCATGCCCAGCCCGGCGCGCAGGATGGGGACTACCAGCGGCGTGGGCTTGGTGAAGGCCGTACCGATGGTCTTGGTGACAGGGGTCTCGATCTCAACTGGCTGCGTCTTGACCTCGCGAGTGGCTTCATAAGCCAGGAGGGTCACGAGTTCTTCAGTAAGTTGCCGGAAGACCGGTGAAGGGGTGTTCTTATCCCGCAGAACGGTGAGCTTGTGAGCGACCAGCGGGTGGTCCACGACGAGTGTGCGCATCCCCCAAAACTATCATTGAGACATGAGCGCCACCGAGCCGTATCACGCAGACCACATGGCCTGGATGGGCCTTGCCCTGGACGAGGCCCGGTTGGCGCTGAAAACGGACGACGTACCGATCGGCGCGGTCGTCTTGGGGCCCGACGGCGGCGTGCTGGGTTCCGGACGCAACGAACGCGAAGCGCACGGGGACCCGACGGCCCACGCTGAGGTAGTGGCCATTCGTCAAGCGGCTGCTTCGCTGCGCCAGCGCGCGGCGGAGGCGGGATCGGACGGTGACGGTTGGCGGCTTGAGGACTGCACGCTGGTGGTCACTCTGGAGCCGTGTGCCATGTGTGCCGGAGCCATAGTCCTGGCCCGGATTCCGCGCGTCGTTTTTGGCGCGTGGGACGAGAAAGCGGGAGCGGTGGGGTCCGTGTTCGACATCCTCCGCGAGCGCCGCCTCAACCACTGGGTGGAGGTCTACGCGGGCGTGCGGGAGGAAGAATGCTCAGCCCTGCTCAAGGAGTTCTTCGCCTCACACCGGGTCCCCGGCGGGGGTAATCGCCCGGCCTGATCCTCTTCTTTGTGGGAGTAGCAATGCCAGTCTCGTTCAACCACTCCATCGTCTACCCCACGGACAAACACGTTCCGCCGAATTCCTGGCCCGCATCCTGGGGCTTCCGAGGCCGCAAGCCATGTGGTCGTTCGTCACCGTGCCGTTGGACAACGGGGTCACCTTGGACTTGCTGGAGTCGGCAGGGGCGATCGCACCACAGCATTACGCCTGCCCGTTCCCGCGCGCAGCAGTTCAAGCGCAATGACGGCGGCCGCGGAATGTACTTCTGTGATCCTGACGGGCATTTTCTCGAGGCCATCACGCGGCCGTACGGTTCGGGCTAGTTCCGACCGTTTTGCCCACGCGGCCGGCGGCTGAGCTTAGACTGGCCCATGCTCGAAAAATCGTGGGGAGCACTTTGTCTTGCTGGCGTGGTGGTTGCCGGCACGGTGACGGGATGCGGACAGCAAGCCTGTGACTCGATGCTTCGCCGAACTGACGTGAGTATCGATTTTTCCCGGCTCGGCACGTCGTGGGAAAACCTGGAGTACACCGTCAACTGTCCGGGTCAGGAATCGTGCGTGTACACCCCGGACACTGACACCAAGCGCCACGCCGCGGTGGCCGACAACCCCCTGTGGATTGCCCACGGCACAAAAACCATGGAAGTAACGGTCTACCTCACGGGGTCCTCCACACCACTGGCAAAGACGACGGCCGAGCTGGAGTGGGATCCCCCGTTCGATCCCTCTGGTTGCTCGACTACTGCTACGGCAAACTTTGTGGTTTAGCCTGCGTCCGGTGTGGCCAGGGCCTTCAGGACAGTGGCAGCAGTGGTGTCCCAGCCTTGGAGGTGTTCGCGGGCTCGGAGGGCGTTGCTGCGCCAGAGCTCTTGCAGGGTGGGGTCGGTGAGCCAACGCTTGAGTGAGTCGGTCAGGGCACCTTCCTGCGTCAGGTCCAGCGCGGCGCCGGCCTCTGTGTGGCCGAGGGCTTCCACGGCACCGGTCCCCTGCCGCACGAGCACCGGGACGCCATGAGCCAACGACTCCGTGACCACCATGCCGAAACTCTCGGAGCGCGAGAGAAGGACACTGAGGTCCGCTTTGTGCCACTGCGCTTCGATGGTTGGGCCGGTTAGCTCACCTGTCACCTTGATGCGGTTCTCCAGCCCGTAATGCTCGACGGCGGCCCTCACCTCCGCTGCGTACCTCGCGTCAGCGTTCTCCGAGCCGATGAGGGCAGCGGACCATTCCACGTCCTGCAGGGTGGCCAGGCACTCCACGAGTTCGAGTTGGCTCTTGTTGGGAAGCAACGCCGCGACGGCGACTATATGCTGTGGTTGCGATCCCTCGGCGAGGTTTGCCTTGTCGGCCCCGGGCGCGGCGATGACCATCCTCTGCGTCCCATGCCTCGTCTCAAGCTCAGCCGCTGCATGGGCGCTTGGGCAGATGATTCCCGTGGCGGCAGCCAACGCCTTTGCCTCAAGATCGGGGTGGTCCGCCAACGCCATGTGCGAAAGGATCCACACCTGGGTACCGGCATTGATCGCGCCGGAGATCTCGTCCGGAGCCCCACTCGCTACCAGCCCATCGGCAATTACTGTTGTGCCGCCGTCGAGCATGTCAGCGAAACGTTGCCTGTCCGTGTGGCTGCCAACAGGCCAATCGCCGTCGACGATTACCGTCTCGACGTCCGCACCCAAGGCGGTCAGATGCTCGGCGAGCTTGGCGTTGTACTTGTTCCCGCCGGAGCCGTGCCGGACATTACCGGGGACCAGGAATCGGATCTGCACTTACTTGACCGGGTTTACTTGACCGGGAGTTCCAGCGAGTAGCCTGCCCACGCGTCGGGGTTTTCACGGAGGACGACGTCGATGCCGCTGAGTGCCGGTCCGTCGGCGGTGTCCTGGATCCGGGTGGCCATGGCGTCGGCAATGTGCTTGGCAAGTGCCTCCGTGGTGGAGAGTTTGCCCTTGAAGGCGGGGTGTTCGTCCAGGTTCTTGTAGTTCAGGTCGGCGAGTACTTCCTCTAGGATGCCGCCGGCGGCACCGATGTCCAGGACGATCGCGTCGTCGTTAACATTTGGGCGGCGGAAGGTGACCTCGGCTACGAACGTGGCGCCGTGCAGGCCTTGGGCTGGGCCGAAAGCCTCGCGGGGAAGGCTGTGGGCGATCATGAAGTGGCGTCGGACGGTCAGGCTGAACATGTATTAATCCTCCGGCTGGGGGTAGGCGACCACGTGGCAGAAACCGCCGGGCCGCTCGAACAATTTTGTAAGCGTAGTGGGCAGGTTCCGGAATAGGCACTCGCTGGTCAGGAAGGTGTCGAAGAACGGATCCTTCAGCTCGATGGCCGCCTGCTCGAGGCGCTCGGCGTTGGTGCGCCGGTGCCTGCGCGGGAGGGCGACTGCGCCCACTTGGCTGGAACGGATGTTCAGGCGGCGGGCGTGGAAATCCTCGCCGAGCGGCAGCGTGACTTCCTTGTCCGCGAACCAGGAAAGTTCAATCACGTCCGAGTCGTCACCGGCCAGTTGGAGACTCAGCTTGAGGCCCGCGTTGGAGGCGGAACAGTGGAAGACGATGTCGTTGTCGCTTTTTGCGTTCTCTGGTTCGGCGAAGTCGACGTTGATGGTTGCTGCCAGCTTCCGCTTCTCCGGATCCGCATCCACCAACTGCAGGCGTCCCAACGGGTACTTCCGCAGGAGCGTCGCCAAGACGCCACCCACCAAACCACCACCGACGACGGCGACACGGTCTCCCAGCCTCGGCCCGGCTTCCCAGAGCGCGTTAATGGCCACCTCAACGATGCCCGTGAGCACGGCGCGTTTCGCAGGGACTTCCTCTGGGATTGCCGTGAGTTGGCTCGTGGGAATCACATAGAAATCTTGGTGTGGGTGCAGGGTGAAGACGGTTTTCCCCCGCCATTCCTCCGGTCCTTCCTCGACAATCCCGACGTTCAGGTAGCCGTACTTCACCGGGCCCGGGAAGTCGCCTTCCTGGTGCGGGGCCTGCATCAGGTCAGCCACCCGCTCCGGGACGCGGCCTTCGTGGACCACGCGCTCCGTGCCTCGGCTGACGCCTGAGTACAGGGTCCTGACGAGGGCTTCGCCTTCTTGGGGTTTGGCGATGGTCTCGGAGCGCAGCTCACCATCGCCCGTCTCGGTGACCCAGTAGGCGTGGGCTTCGTGTTCGTGTTCTAGTTCGTGTTCCCGCGAAATCGTCATGGTACTTACGAATCTATCGGTGGGGCGCTGCGGACGGAAGTTGGCTGTGCTTTGTCTTGTTCTTCCCGTTGGTCCGCGGGGCCTCGTTTTGGGGAACCGGGCTGAACTCCGGTACCCTATTTCAGTTGGTGACGTGTCCGAGCGGCCGAAGGTGCAACACTCGAAATGTTGTTTGGTGTAAAAGCCAACGTGGGTTCAAATCCCACCGTCACCGCCAATGAGAAAGGCCCTGCTTCCCTTTGTTTATGAGGGATGCGGGGCCTTTTGTTTTGCTCGGGTTAGGCGTCTGCCCACACTTTGCCCACACCCGATTGTGAAACGGCGTGATCTAAAGCGTCTGATACGGCGTCAAGATCGCCATCAAACAGGTCAGCGTTAACGTCCAGGGTCATCGCCGCGGAGCTGTGACCGAGCATCTTTTGAACCGCTTTGACGTTGGCGCCGGCAGACACGGCAAAGCTCGCGGCAGAGTGGCGGAGGTCGTGGGGCGTGATGCGCGGAATCCCGGAACGATTCACAGCACTCGCAAACCAACTCATGTTGTCTTCGTGGACACGCGCCAGCCGAAGATGATGCCCATTCTCGCCAGGGAACACCAGATCCTCGCGCCCCTTGCCCTCGCGCTGCATGGCTAGCTTCCCGGCAAGGAAGCGCGGGAATGGCACGGCGCGGCGCTTGTGATTCTTTGGCGCCCCACCTGCACCGCGTTTTCCTCGATCAAGAAACGCCTTCTAAGCATGTCCAGATGCTTGACCCTCAGCCCGATTGCTTCGCCCCACCTAAGCCCGCAGTAGGCCAATGTAAGGACCAATGCCGGGTATTTGCTGGCGTCCGCCAGCGCATGCACTTGCTCATGGGTCAGGTAGACATGAGCCTTCTTGACCTTCCGCGGCAACGTCACCCCCTGGCCGGGTTACTTAGAGCCCTACGATCCGCCACCGCGTCATCGAGTATCGCCGCCAAGACCCCATACGCTCGAATGACTAGGGTTGCTCCCTTACCTGCCCCGCTCAAGTCGGAAACCCATTGCTGCACAGCAGTTCGCCTCACATCAGCGATGGGGACATGACCCCAGACCGGCGGGACGTGGATTCTCCATGCAGATTCAACGGGCCTCATTAATGAGCCCAGCATGACCTCTCCCGCTACCGATCTTCATGATGCGGTAACCAAGTGGTATGCACGCAGGAACGCTACAGCCCACTACGGGAAGTTCGTTATCGATGATGCAACCCAGCAAAGGCAGAGCTGGTATAACCGCGCCTTAGCAACAACCTCCTCCGATACGGGCATAGACCAATGGATGTGGACGTTCAAACGGACTGTCGAGCATGTACTCAATGCCGAAATGAACCGTGTGGGCCGAAGCCTCCTTTGACCAAGATGCTGACGAAACGCCAACGTCACCATCGCGGATGCATTGTCACATGCGCCCACGGCGTAGCCTTGGCGCAACTTCCATGTGGTGTATGCGCCGGGAGACAAAGATTGCGCTTTGTGTCGGTGGGCAGCATGGCCTACGTATTTTAGAGGTCAAGGATGCTGGTGATCCCAGTCTCTAGAGCGGCCTTCTAGCCCTCACCCATGTTGCCTGCAGCGTTTCGTTCACTGACTTGTCGGTAGGCGTCCAGGAAGAAGTCTTCAAGGTCTTGGCGACCAATCCGCCAGACGTTGCACCCACGATTTGTATGCCTTTGAGCTGGCCTGTCTTGAGCATAGCGCGGATCTGAACTTCACTGGCCGCCAGTTCCTCCGCTACCTGCTCAATCGTCAGGAAACGCGGACTCGGCATATCGTCTTCAGGCTTAAGGAGAACGCTACCAACAGGGAGTTATTGCGGCGGGTCTTTTCGAACGACAACGCCTTCGTCCCCGGGGAGTACTTTGCCGTGATCCCGCTCGGCTTGATCTTCAACGTTGAGCTCCCGAGCGTCTCCCGGCGAGCAGGGAGCAGTGGCACCAACGCTGTACGACTTGTCAGATGCATCAGTATCGAACTCAGCCCGAAGGACAGGACCACCCTCTGCGAAAACGGTCGGATGTGTTGTCGGGTTCACGGTGCGTACGGTCATCCCTAGGGATTTCCAATACTCGGCTACCCGTTTGGCGTCCTCTATATGGTCGATTCCTTGGGGTGCCCAGTGGTCGTAACCATAGCTGGCGCCCTTCTCGCCCTTTCCGAGGGAGCACTCCTGTGCTCCGGCGACGCCGTTGCGGGGCCACCAACCGGTGACGTCGAGCTGCTTGGTGGCGTTGATGACGAGTTCGACCACGCGATCCCGCCCTTCCCTGGCACTGATTGTCTTGTCAGGCGTCGCATCGTCAGACATTGTCGTGCTTGGCCCCTTCTCAGCGCATGCGGTTATTGTCATTCCCATCATGAGCACGGCCGTCGCGGCCGTGAGAATTCGTATATGCGTCTTAACCGCTGGCATTCGACGTTCCTTCCAATAGGGCCTCTTGCAGATCAGTCGGCCCTAACGGGACATACGGGGTGATCTTCTCGGTTTCTCCCCTGATTGCCCAGGCTACGTTTTTTAGAGACTCTGTTCGCTCGTCAAAATATCCCGCCTGCTCGCCACCATCAGACATGAGAGCTAGGTTTGTCGCTGAAAATGGCACTGATTGTCGTTCCTCGGATTTATCGCCCCGTCAGCCGGGTCGCCTCGGCCTCGTCACCAGTCCGCCATTCCGGGCCAAACGATGATGCTTTGGGGTTGCTGAAAAAATCAGCCAGGGCCCCTGCGACCGCGTCCAAGTCATGAACCAAATACGAAGGCATCAATCCCTTCATGCCACCCATGGGAACCTCCACGGACTGGTCCGTTCGCCCATCAGGATGGACCAACACCGCCCACGAACCTTCATCAGCAGCAACAGCATTCCGGTGACAGACCATTCCGGTGCCAACAGCGCCCGCCACTTCAAAACGCGCTGACCCGTGCTCGACCGTCAATCGCCCCTGTTTAGCCCCATCAAGGGACCGCAGGGCGGCATCCGCCACCCGTCGGGCCTCCGCTGGTGATCCAAATCCCCGCTTATCCACCGTCCAAGGAGCCGTAGGTGCCACTGTGCGGATCTTTGCAGCACGCCCCCAAGCCAGGCCTGCAATCGTTCCCGCAAGGAATCCGCCAAACCAGGCATACCCCGAGGCACCCAAAATGAACCACACAATAACGAACAAAACCAGGACAACAGAACCCATCCAGGGCCGGGGTACACCAAACCGAAGAAAGCAGGCACCCAAAGCCAGACCTGCAAGTAACGACCCGACCTCCACCAGAACCTTGTCGTTCGGCACAAAAACCATCACAGAGATCGTGGCCAACAACACCAGCCCGCTGATGATCAGCAGGCCCTTCCAGGGACTCCGCCGATTCTTTACCACAACTACCAACTTTCTTGAATCCGTTTTGTCACCAGCCAAGACGGCCTTGGAAGAGATCCCCACCGAATCCAACGGCTCCACCCGCAAGGCCACCGTTCCACAGCCCTACAGTATTCGTCTGATGGGGATTGATCATGCCGCTCCATGTTCGAGGCGCGAAGTAAGGCATCTGCCGCAGCGTGTCTACGCCATTCTGGGTAAGGTTCGGGAGCCGGCCCGGCATCGAGGCAGCACCTGCGCTTATTGTGCTTGACAGCCCTGAAGCACCAGCACCGAATAGTCCCGTTACGCCGGCCTTAGCCGGGTCAATCGGGTCTCCAGCAACAACGTTTTCCAGCATGGATCCCGCACCCGCACCGACGCCGCTTATGGCCGCTGTTCCAACCTTTGCACCAAAACCACTCGCCGAAAGTGTCATGTTCCTTGCAATCGTTCCGCCGGCGGGCCCGGCCAAGCCGCCGACGGCGCCGCCCAGGCCACCACCAGCGGTCTTGCCGGCGAAGTCCCACCCGTTCTTGATTTGCCAGCCATTCTGAACAAGATATGAAGCCCCGCTTGCGACCGCACCTATGGCACCATTGGCACCCGCACTGACTCCAAGCGCTGCGGCAGCTTGGCCAGCAGGTGCGGAAGCAAGGATGCTCTTGGTCCACATGGCGGCGCCACCGCCCGCAGCGCCAGTTACCGCGCCTACTGCGGTGTTGCCCAGGACGGACCACCAGTCCACAGCACCCGTCTGCGCCTTTTGCGAGAAAACGGATATCCCACCGGAAGTAAGTGCCCCGGCGATAGCTCCTGCAGCAATGATGTTGAGTCCCGGGACGAACATCGCAGCAATACCACCAGCTACGGCCAGCCCCGCTACGACGTATTCCCAATGGCTACCGGCCGACTGGTCGTAGGCTTTCAGGTCGGCGTCGGTGAGGGGTTGCAGGCCGGTGGGGTCGGTGGTGTTGAGGGGGTTGTTTCCGGCGTAGGAGTAGGGGTTACCGTCCCAGCCGGCTCCCAGGACGGGGGCGAGGGGGTCGGCGGACAGGAACCCCCGGGTGGCCGGGTCATACGCCCTGGCACCGAGCCATTCAAGCCCGGCGATATCGATCCCGCCACCTGCGGTCAGGGTAATACCGGACGGCAACACACTACTGAAGCCCGCATTAGCAACTCCAGGGCTGCCCGGGTTGGGGGTGGTGGGGTTTCCGAGGACGGCCCAGGGGTCGTGCTGGTCGGTGGGGCGGGCTGCACGCCAGCCCGGGGCGGTGAAGGCGTCGCCGATGCCGGTGACGCCGCCGGGCAGGGACAGGATTTGGGTG